>NZ_JAMYLZ010000001.1:0-700810 GCF_040318315.1 Mesorhizobium sp. M1227 | reverse complement strand
GGGGGTTGGGCGCGGTTGTACCCCCCCCCCCCGCCCCTGCCCCACAGCTCCGTATTCCCGGGGCGCCACCTCCATCCCCCCCAAACCGCCCGAAAACCCCGCCCGCCCGGGGGCCCGGCCGCGAGTTGTTGGACTTCAGTTGCTGACCACTGCTTCGGCGTCTTCGGCCGTGCGGATCTTGATGCCCTTTTCCTTGGCATAAGCTTCGGACGACTTCTCGATGATCGGACGCAGCAGCTTCCAGTCGGGCGCAATCCAGTCGGAGACGACGTTCCACTTCTTGCCGTCCCACTGCTGGAAGGTCACGTAGCCGTCACCTTCGTGATTGTCCCAGGAGACGTTGATGGAATGGAACAGATCCTTAGCGCCGAGCGCCTCGACGCGCGCCGGATCGAGCTTGAGATGCTCGAAGCCCCAGCGCACTTCATCGCCGGTCAATGTGCGGTTGCCGAACTTGGCCTGCGCGATGCGGACCGCCTCGACATTGAGGATGCCGTTAACGATGCCCAGATTATGGTAGACCGAACCGATCCGGCTCTTGTCCTCAAGGTTACCCTTGCCGGCGTCGTAGACCGTTTTGACGATCTCCTGGACCACCGGATACTGCTCGCCCGATGCCTGGGTGGTGATGGCCGTATAGCCCTTGGCGGCGTCGCCCGCGGGGATCACGTCCTCTTCGGAGTTCGACCAGACGTTGCCGACGATGTGATCGGCCGGGAAGCCGGTCTTCTGCGCGGTCTTGAGCGCAACCGGGTTCATCACGCCCCAGCCGCGCAGCACCACATAGTCGGGATGCTCGCGACGGATCGTCAGCCACTGCGCCTGCTGTTCGTTGCCGGGATGCGGAACCTCGATCTGCGACAGCTCGAAGCCGTATTTCTGCGACAGCAATTCATAGATCGGGATCGTCTCCTTGCCGTAGGGCGAGCCGTGATAGAGCACGACGATCTTCTTGCCCTTGAGCTTGTCGAGGCCACCTTCCTTGGAGGCGATATAGTTCACGATGCCCGAGGTCTCGCTGTAGGGATTGAGCAGCAGCGGGAAGACGTAGGGGAACACGCGTCCGTCCGTGGTGTCGGTGCGGCCGTGGTTGATGGTGATCAGCGGCACCTTGTCATCGGTGATGCGGTCGATCATGGCATAGGCGATGCCGACCGAAAGCGGGTTCCAGGCGGCGATGCCGGGATTGCTCTTCAATCGTTCATAGACCTCGACGCCCTTCTCGACCTCATACTGCGTCTCGCCCTCGCTCCAGGTCAGCTTGACGCCGTTGACGCCGCCGTCGCGGATGTTGATCAGGTTGAGATAGTCGATGAAGCCGCCGAAGAAGCCGGTGCCGCCGGCGGCATAAGGGCCGACGCGGTAGCTCTGCAGGGGAAAATACTGCTCGTCGGCGTGGACCGCCGTCGCGCCGAGGACGAAGGCCGTGGCGATCGCCGCTTTCTTGAGGTGACTGAAGAAGGTCATGGATTGCGTCTCCTGAGGTTGTGGTCCGTGAGAGGATGTCGAGCGGCGCTCAGCTGGACCTTGAGCCGATCCGTCGTTTCAGGCGGTCGAAGAGGGCCGACAGCCCGTTCGGTTCCGCGATGAGGAAGATGATGATGAGCGCGCCGAGCACGATGCGCTGGCTCATGTCGAGAACACCCGAATCGAACAGTCCGCCAAACAGGAAGGCGCCAAGCCGCGACAGGATGAGCGGAAAGATGACGATGAACGCCGCTCCCAGAAAGGCGCCGCGTATCGAGGCCAGCCCGCCGATGATGATGATGAACAGGATCTGGAACGAGCGGTCGAGATTGAAGCCGGCCGGCTCGACGGTGCGCAGATAGGTGAAGGCCCACAGCACCCCGGCGACGCCGATGATGAAGGACGAGATGGCGAACGCGAGCAGCTTGGTCTTCAGCACAGGGACGCCGATCACCCGCGCGGCGGTTTCGTTGTCGCGCACGGCGATGAAATTGCGGCCGGTCGCGCTGTTGACCAGGCGCCAGACGAGCGCCGTGAGCACGATAACCGTGGTCACCGAGAGCAGGTAGCGGCCCGTCGCCCTGTCGAGCGAGAAGCCCGCAACGGCAAGGTGCGGCGCCGAGATCACCCCGGAAGGGTTGTCGTTGGAGAACCAGCCGAACTTGGTCAGCGCCCACTGCACGAAGAACTGGGCGGCGAGCGTCGAGACGGCGAGATAGAAGCCGCGCAGGCGCAGGCTCGGCAATCCGAACACGACGCCGATGCCGGCGGCCGAAATCCCGGCCAGGATCATGGTTGCAGCCAGCGGCAGTCCTTCGACCCGAAGGTTGAAATTGTAGGCGGCGAAAGCGCCGACCGCCATGAAGGCGGAGGAGCCCAGCGAAAGCTGGCCGCAATAGCCGGTCAAAAGGTTGAGGCCGACCGCCGCCAGGCTGAGCGCAAGGAACGGCAGCAGGATCGCCTCGACGAGATAGCTCGACGCATAGGCGGGGATCAGGCCGTAGGCCACGGCAATCAGGGCGACGGGCAGAGCTAACCTCTGCCAGTCGATGGGAAGCCTTGCGGCATCGAGCGCTTGCACGGCCATCGGTCAGACCCTTTCGACAGTCTTCTGGCCAAACAGGCCGGAGGGGCGCACCAGCAGGACGACCAGCGCCAGCGCATAGGCGAACCAGCCTTCGATGCCGCCACCGAAAAAGGGTCCGAGGTAGACCTCGGCGAGCTTCTCGCTGGCGCCGATGATGAGGCCGCCGACGATGGCGCCGAGGATGGAATCGAAGCCGCCAAGCACCAGCACCGGCAGCGCCTTCAGCACGATCAGCGACAGCGAGAACTGGACGCCGAGGCGCGCGCCCCACAAGAGCCCCGCGACCAGTGCCACGAACCCCGCGGCCGTCCACACCGTCCCCCAGATCCGGGGCAGCCGCAGCCCGACGGCGAGCGCGGCGAACTGGTCGTCTGCGACGGCGCGAAACGCCAGGCCGATGCGGGTCCAATAGAAGAATGCGCTCAAGCCGGCGACCATCGCCGCGGCAATGCCTGCAGCAAGAAGATCGAACGACGATATCAGGATACCGCCGACCTCGAACGGCGTGTCGTCGATGCCGAGATCGAGCCCGTGCACCTGCGTGCCCCACACCAACTGGGCAGCGCCTTCAATGATGTAAGACAGGCCAAGCGTGGCCATGAACAGCGTCATCGGCGAGCGATTGACCAGCGGCCTCAGCACAGTTCGCTCGATGGTGAAGCCCAGCGCAACCATGACCGCGAGGGTAATGAGCAGCGAAAGCGCAAACGGGATGCCGCGTTCGACAAGGCTGACAAAGGTGAGTGCGGCGAACAGCACCATCGACCCTTGCGCGAAGTTCAGCACGCCCGACGTCTTGTAGATCAGCACGAAACCGATGGCGACGAGCGAATACATGACGCCTGAGAGCAAGCCACCGACCAGCACCTCGATGACGAAGAGGAAATCATAGTAGCTCATCAGATGCCCTCGCCATGTTCGCCTTCGGCGGTGCCGATATAGGCCCGGATCACCGCCGGATTGGCCCTGACCTCGGCCGGTGTCCCGTCAGCGATCTTGCGGCCGTAGTCGAGCACGGCGACGCGGTCGGAGAGCCCCATGACCACGCCGATGTCGTGTTCGATGAGGATGATGGTGACGTTATGCCGGTCGCGCGCCGCGCGCACGAAACCGGCCATCTCGGCCTTCTCGGTCGCCGTCATGCCGGCCATCGGCTCGTCGAGCAGCAGGATCTTCGGCTCGGCGACAAGCGCGCGCGCCAGTTCGACCCGCTTCTGCAGGCCGTAGGGCAGCGTTGCGACCAGACGATCGGCGACGGCCTCGAGATGCAGGAAGGCGATTGTCTGGTCGACCTTTTCAGCGATCGCGGCATCTTCGCGCCGGGCGCGCGGTAGACCGGCGATATGTTCGACGAAGCTGGCGCGCCGGGTGTGGACGCGGCCCGACGCGATGTTGTCGCTCACTGAAAGCCCACCGAACAGTGCCAGGTTCTGGAAGGTGCGCGCGACGCCGAGCCGTGCCAGACGGCTTGCCGACACCCGGAAGAAGGACTGGCCATCGATCGCGATCTTGCCCTGATCGGCGTGATAGAGGCCGCTGATGATGTTGATCAGCGAGGATTTGCCGGCGCCATTGGGACCGATCACAGCGCGAATCTCGCGGCTTTTGACCTCGAGGTCGACATCCCGCAGTGCCGTGACGCCACCAAAGGAAATGCTGATCCCGCCCAGCGCCAGGATCGCATCAGCCTTTGCCGACAGGCGCGCCGGGTGCGTGTCCTCGACGGGACCAGCACCAGCAAGAATGCCGGAAATTTCGGGCGCGCGCTCGTATGCGGCGGCTCCCAGCGAAGCACCAATCATGAAACGTCCCTGATTTTGAAGGCGTGCGGGCGGCGGCCTGAAGGCCGCGCCTGTCCTATTCCGCGGCGACGAGCTCCCTGTCGCGCGCCGCTTCCAGTTCGCGCACCAGAGGGATGACGCGCTTGCCGAAGAACTCCACCTCTTCCTGGAAATGCAGGAAGCCGAACAGTATCAGATCCGCGCCGGCATCCTTCAGCTTGAGGATGCGTTCGGCAATCTGTTCCGGCGTGCCGATGAGATTGCTGCGGAAGCCGTCATTGTATTGGACAAGATCCTCGAAAGAGGATTTCGCCCAGTTACCCACGCCTTCCGGCGACGCCTTGCCGGCATTCTTGACCTGATCGGCGAAACCCTGAACCGCCTCCGGATTGGCCTTGGCGATGATCTCGTCGAGCACGGTGCGCGCTTCTGCCTCGGTTTCGCGAGCGATGGCAAAGGCGTTGACGCCGATCTTGACCTTGTGGCCATTGGCCTTCGCCTTGGTCTTGATGTCGTCAACCTGCTTCTTGATCTCTTCCGGCGTGTTGCCGTTGGTGAAATACCAGTCGGAAACCCGCGCAGCCATGTCGCGCGCCGCGCGTGATGAGCCGCCCTGGAAGATCTCCGGCTGCGGATCGATCGGCTTCGGCTTCATCGAGTAGTTGGTAAAGCGATAGAAGTCGCCCTTCAGAGTGAAATTGTCCTCGGTCCAGATGCCGCGCAGCGCACGGATGAATTCCTCCGAACGGCGATAGCGCTCGTCATGGTCGAGCCACAGCTCGCCGATGGCGGCGAACTCACCGCGGAACCACCCGCTGACGACATTGACGGCGACACGGCCATTGGTCAGGTGGTTGATGGTGGCTATCTGCTTGGCCGCCAGCGCTGGATTCCATGGGCCGGGCAGGATCGCCGCGATGACTTTCAGCGTTGTGGTCGCCGCAAGCAAGGCATGGCTGAACGATACGGATTCGTGCTGGTTGTCGGCGCCATAGCCGGCCGTGAAGCGTATTTGGCTCAGCGCGTAGTCGAAGCCGTTGGCCTCGGCGATCTGGGCGAGCTTGCGGTTATAATCGATGTCCCAGCCGGTCCGCTGCTCGATGTTGGAGATGACAAGGCCGCCCGAAACGTTCGGGACCCAGTAGGCGAATTTCACGTTGTCGGAATTCGAGGTCATTTCGTTCGTTTCCCCTTTTGATTGGCTTCAACCGACGCGCGTGACGACGGCAGTGTTTGCATCACTGGAATTAAGCAACGAGACCGCTTCGGTAGCGGCCCGTGAGATGCGCTCGATAATCGCCGCGCCGACGATCTTGGCATCGACGAAATCGTCGGGCGCGCCGTAGACGCCGGTCGGGACGGTGACGGCCCCGAAAAAACCGAACAATGGCCGGAGCTGATGTTCGAGAACCAGGCCATGGTATGGACTTCCGCCGGTTGCCGCGAGAAGCACGGTCTTGCCCGTCAGTGCACAATGATCGACGAGGTCGAACAGGTGCTTGAGAGCGCCGGTGTAGGACGCCCGATAGACCGGCGTTCCGACCACGAGCAGGTCGGCCTTCTCGACACGCTGGATGATCGCTTCGCCAGACGCGCCGAGCGCACGACGAGACAGCCCGGCGAAAATCGAAGGCGCCGCCTCGGTGATTTCGATCAGGCCGGTGTCTGCCGGGACGCGCAAGGCGACTGCCTTGACCAGCGCGTTGACCACCGCGGTAGTGCGCGATGGTGTGCTTACGCCGCCGGATATTCCGAGAACCGATAGCCTTGCCAACTCGTCAATCTCCCGGACCCTGCATGCGCATCGGGTCATTTCCAAACCGGGGCAGACGATATTCGACAAAATCTATAGAGATAAGGAACTACGTTCCGATTTTTCGGCCTCGCGGAGAAAAATGCCGTTCTGCTAATGGACGTAGCAATGTCCGTATAGCGAGCAGACCGAAGCTCAGGCCATCAATACGGCTTCGCATTCATCCATCACCATTTTCAAACGCGCCTAAGCCTTGGGCAATTAGGTTCGTTGCCATGACCAGTGAAACGATCGCGCCGGAATTGAAAACGACGACCCACCATTTACCGCCGGTCAGGAAGCCGTAGCCGTCGGCGACGGCTAGCCCCCAATCGGCGGAAGGCGGCTGGATGCCGAGGCCCAGAAAACTCAGCGTCGCGATCGAAAAGAACGCGTAGCCCAGCCGAGTGACGAACTCGATGAGGATGGTCTCCCTGATGTTGGGCAATATCTCCAGGAACATGATGGCGAGCGCGCCTTCGCCGCCAAGCCGGGCGGCGCTGACATAGTCGCGCTGCTTCTGCTCGCGCACGGCGGCGCGGACGGTGCGCGCCACCAGCGGCGCATAGGCGATGCCGATCACCAGGACGACCGTCAGGTTCGACGGCCCGATCGCCACCAGCGTCATGGTGACGAGAACGATGAATGGAAACGCCATCAGTGTATCGAGCAACCGCGCGCCGATGGCATCGGTGAGGCCATCGAAATAGCCGAGCACCAGGCCGATGATGCTGCCGGCGGCAACGCCGACCAGCGTCGCCAGCGGCGCAACCAGCAGGATATCGCGCGATCCGACGATAATGCGGGACAGCACGTCGCGGCCGAGCTGATCGGTCCCGAACCAGTGCGAGGCATCGGGCGGCGTCAGCATCGCCAGAAAATCCTCGGCATAGGGATCATACGGAACGAAAAGATTGCCTGCTACCGCGCATACGACCCAGAACAGTAGCAGCAGCGTTCCGATCACGACCGATGGGGGCAGTCCGGAGAAGGCACTGCCGATCCTGCGCACCGCCGGAAAACCGGCCACGGCGCGCCGTGATGCGGGAAACTCCGTCAGATCCGTCATGGCGAGGTCCGACGGCGTTGCCGCGGATCGAGCAAGGCCAGCACGAAGTCGCCCGCCGCCGCCGAAAGAACAAAGATTGCCGCCATCACCAGCACCCCCGCTTCAAGCATCGGGAAATCTCGCGCCTTGGCCGCGTTCAGAACCAGATTGCCAAGTCCCTGGATGCCGAACAGCGCTTCGATCACAACCAGCCCGCCAAGCATGTATCCGGTCTGCGTCGCCAGCACCGCGATGGTCGGGGTCAGCGCATTGCGCAGCACGTGCCGAAGGATGATCTCGCGCCGCTCAAGCCCTTTCAGGACGGCGGTGCGTGTGTAGTCGGCGGCCATCGCCTCGATCACGCCGGCCCGCGTCATCCGGGCGATGTAGCCGGCAAGATTGAGCACCAGCGGCAGCGCCGGCAGGATCAGATAATAGCCTTGCGTCCAGAAGCCCGCGCCATCCGGCGCAACGCCTGAGATCGGGAACCAGTTCAGCCACAGGCCGAAAACGATGAGCAGCATCAGGCCGGACACAAAATCCGGGACGATGCCGAAGGAGACGCCCGCCATCACGATCAGCCGGTCGATGAGGCGCCCGGCGTTGAGACCGGCGATGACACCGCCGCCAACTCCGAGCGGAATGAGAAAGACCAAAATAATGCCGGCAAGGGATGCGGAGCGCTTCAGGCTCTCCAGCACGAACGGGGCCACCGGCGCGCGCATCGAAAGCGAGGTGCCGAAATCGCCTGACACCGCCTTGCTGAACCAGAGCCAATACTGGACGAGAACTGGCTGGTCGGCGCCCAGCCGCTTGTTCAGCTCCGCCACCGCCTGCGCGTCGGCAAACGGCCCGAGCATCACGCGGCCGACATCGCCGGGCAAAACCTGCCCGGCGAAGAAAACCAGGACACTGACAAGCCACAGCGTGAGGACAAGTGTGCCCACACGCGCTGACAGAATGCGGCCGGTCAGCATGTCGCGATCATGCCTGGACGAAGGAAACGCGATCGAGCAGCAGATGCGAGATTGCGGTGAAGCGCACGCCTTCGACCTTCGAGCTGACAATCCGGCTGTATTGCGAGAAGTAGCTGATGATCGCCGGCGTCTCGTCAAGCAAAAGCGTCTGGATCTTGCCGGCAGCAAGGCGCTGGGCATTGAGGTCACGCGCCTTCGAGTAGTCGAGCAGCAGCGCATCATAGCCGGGGTTGTTGAAATGCGCCGCGTTCCAGGCTCCCGTACTCTTCAGCGTGGCGTTGAGGAAGATGTCGGGCGTGCCGCGATGGCCGTAGTCGGTGATGCCGAGAACCGAATCCAGCCAGGGCGAGCTGCCGAAGGTCGCCGAGCCGTAATAGGCGTCCTGCGGCAGGACATTGAGCTTGACATCGATGCCGACCTTTTTGGCGAAGTTCTGGATGATCACCGCATAGTCGGGAATGTCATAGGCGCGTTCGGTGGTCAGCGTCACCTCGAAGCCGTTCGGCACGCCGGCCTCGCCAAGCAGCCGCTTGGCCTCCGTGATATCCTGCTTGCGCTGCGGCACCGACGGATCGGCCGAAGGGAAGATCGGCGCGAACGGGGTGTCGTTGCCGACGATGGCGCGGCCCTTCAGCAGGCCCTTGACCACCGCCTCGCGGTCGATGGTGAGTGCCAGCGCGCGGCGGATGCGCTTGTCGGTGAACGGCGCCTGGTCGGTTCTGAGGTGCACCTGGTCATGCGAGCTTGCCTGCACGCTGAGCAGCTTGAAGTTGGGGTTGCCCTCGATCGCCAGTTCCAACCGCGTCGTGCTGGGGATGACGTCGAGCTGGCCGGCCTGCAGCGCCAGCACCTGCGCCTGCTCGTCGTCGAAGAACTTGATCTCAATGCGGTCGGGAAGTGCCTTCTCGCCCCAGTAATCCGGATTGCGCACGAAGCTGGCGCCTTGCTTGGGACGGAAGGATTCGAGCTTGAACGGGCCGGTGCCGTTGAAATTTTTCTCGAAATCGCCGGCATAGTCGGCCGGCAGGATGACGGCGTTATAGACGTCGGAAGAGACATAGAAAGGGAAATTGCTGTTCGGACCGTCCAGATCGAAGGCGACCGTTTCGTCATCGACCAGCTTGGCGCCACCCTTGGACAGGATGCCCATGTAGGCTGAGAGCGCCGACGAGCCGCTGGCGGGATCGACCAGCCGCTCGAAGCTCGCCACCACGTCCCTGGCGGTGACGGCGCGGCCATCGTGGAATTTCACTCCTTGCCGCAATTTGAAGGTCCAGCGGCTGGCTGTCTCGTCGGCCTCCCAGGACAAAGCGAGCTTCGGCTGGAGACCGTCCTTCGGATCGTCGAGGATCAGATATTCGCCGACCTGGCTGATCACCCCGATGCTGGCCGGATCGGTCACCGAAACCGGATCGATCGCCTTGGTCGGCTGACCGAGCCCGACACGGACCGTACCGCCGGCGGCCGCGGCGCGCGCGGCTCCGAACCCCTGCGAGATGGCAAAGCCTGTCAGGCCGAGCAGTGCGGCGTATTTCAGGAGATCGCGGCGCTTGAGAAAGCCGCCCTGATATTCGTCGACGGCGACATTCCAGATGTCCCCCGACAGGCTGCGAAGTGCGTCGATATCCCTGCGTTTGGTCATGTTAAAACCCTGCTTTGAAATGAAAATTGAAAACCTATGCGACGGGTTCGCCGTCGAGATGGATGCGGTCAACGGCCTGCGGATAGAAGGCGATGAGGCCTTTGATCTTCGGCATTTCGGCGATTGGTTCCCGGTAGCTCCAGGCGATGTCCGGGCGCACCGTTCCGTCGCTCAGCAGCCCCGACCAGTAGGAGGCGATGCCCTTGTAGGGACATCGCGTCGTTGTAACGGACGCCGTCAGCCGCTCCAGTCGGATGTCTTCCGCCGGCAGATAGAAACGCGTCGGCAGATGCGTCTCGAACAAAAGCACCGGGCGGTGACTGTCGGCGATCGGCTCGCCGTCGAACCAGACCTGCACATGGCTCGTGCTTTGCAGCACATCAATGCGCGCATAAGGGTCTCGCGCATGGACGAAGACCTCTTCGTCCTCCTCGAACCATTGGTCGACGGCCTTCCAGGTGAAGGCGATCCGCCCGGCCAGGGACGCCAGCGCTTCGTCCGGCGGCGAGATGAACGCCCACGCCGCGTTGGCACTCCGCCTGTCGCCGCTGTCGATATCCCAATAGGCCGTCTCGCCACCGACTGGATGCGGTTCGCGATGCAGCGAGGGCTTCAGCACCGACGGATCTACCGCTGACGCCGGGAAGAAATAGATCGGCAGGAAATGGTTGGAGCGCAGCACCAGCACGTTGCGGCTGTCGGCGATGGTGCGGCCGCCGAATTTGACGCGCACACGCTTGGGACTGTGCAGGACATTGACGAGCTGCGGCGCGGTGGCTTCGCGAGGCTGCAATCTTGGCGCGACGGTCATGATCGTTCTCCCGGTCAGGACACGGCGCGTGCGTTGTCGCGCTGCTCGGCGAAGCGGTTTGCCGGCCGCGCCAGACCGAAGCGGTCGCGCAGCGTTCCCGGCGCGTATTCGGTCGGGAACACGCCGCGGCGCTGCAGCTCCGGCACCACCTGCTCGGCGAAATTCACCCAGTCCTCGGGCAGCAGCGGGAACATCAGGTTGAAGCCGTCGGCGGCGCCTGAAACGAACCAGTCCTGCAACTGGTCGGCGATCTGTTTGGGCGTGCCGGCGACGGTCGGCACCGAACCGCTGTTGGCGAGCTTGCGGGCGATGTCGCGTAGGCTGAGATTCTGCTTCGACCATTCCTTGACCCGGTTGAGCGATGTCCGTCCGCCATTGAAGGTGCTCTCGTCCGGCAGCGGCGGCAGCGGCCCGTCTGGCGGATAGACGGAGAGATCGATGCCGCTCCAGCTGGACAGAAGGTCGATGCCGACCTGATCGGGCAGCAGGGTTTGGAGGTATTCCTGCTTTTCGCGGCCTTCCGCCTCGGAAGCGGCGACAATCGGCAGGATGCCCGGCAGGATCTTGAAGCTCTCCGGCCGCCTGCCGTGGCGGGCAAGCCGCTCGTTGATATCCTGGCGATATTTGATTCCATCCTCCTTGGTGCTGTAGACGGCGAAGTGGGCATCGGCCTGGGCGGCGGCGAAGTTCTTGCCGTCCTCGGACGAGCCTGCCTGGACGATCAGCGGGTGGCCCTGCGGCGGCCGCGAGACGTTGAGCGGCCCGCGCACCTTGAAGTGCTTGCCCTTGTGATCGATGGGGTGGACCTTGTCGGGATCGGCGAAATAGCCCGTCTCCTTGTCGATCAGCAGCGCCTCGTCTTCCCAGCTGTCCCAAAGCGCCTTGACGATATCGAGGAATTCGGCCGCGCGCTCATAGCGGAACGCATGTTCTGTGTTGCCGTCGCGGCCGAAATTGCGCGCCTCCTCGTCCATGGCCGATGTGACGACGTTCCACGACGCCCTGCCCTTGCTGATATGGTCGAGCGAGGCGAACATGCGCGCAACATTGTAGGGCTCGCTGTACGAACTCGACGCCGTGGTGATCAGGCCGATGTGTTTGGTCACGCCGGCCAGTGCCGACAGCAGCGTCAACGGCTCAAGGCGGGCATTGGCGTAGTGGGCGACACCGCTCTTGACCGAATCCCAGATCGAAACGTGGTCGGCGACGAAGATGGTGTCGATCCTGGCCCGCTCGGCCGCCTGCACGAGATCACGGTAGAACTCGAAGTCCAGCACCTCCCGGCCCGGCGCCCGCGGATGGCGCCACGACATCCGATGATCGCCCTGCGGGTTGAAGAAAAATGCGCTGAGGATCATGTGGTCTCGAGCCATGCCAGTCTCCTTCCAGATCTGCCCTGGAGCCAAATCTGCTCCGGAGATTGTCGCGCTGCTTCGGCAAGCGGCGACAATCGCTCTTGAGCCATGAAAGTTAGATTGCGCTCCGGCTTAATTCTAGTAATTTTATAGAGATAAAGCATTGCAAAAGTGGAAGCGATTGCCCTCGATCGCGACGCTGGAAGAAAGTGGTTTCAAGCTCCCAATGTCCTCCTCGGTTCTGAACGTCGACCAGCTTTCCATCGCCTATGACGGGCGCAATGGATCGCATCCCGCCGTCAGTGGCGTCTCCCTGCGCATAGGCGAAGGCGAAGCACTCGGCCTTGTTGGCGAGTCCGGATCGGGGAAAAGCTCGGTGGCGCTCGCCATCCTGCGCTATCTGCCGAAGAATGCCCGCATCGCGGCGTCAGCGCTGGAGTTCCAGGGCCGCGAAATCCGCGACCTCTCCGCCGAGCAGTTGCGCCAACTCAGGGGAAATCATATCGCCGCCGTCTACCAGCACCCGGGCGCGGCCCTCAACCCAAGCATGACGATCGGCCGCCAGATCACCGAGACGATCATGCGGCATCGCCCGGTGCGCCATGACGAGGCGCGCGAGCGGGCTTGCGAACTGCTCGGGTGCGTTCGGGTGAGCCATCCGGAGCGGGTGCTGGGGCTCTATCCACACGAACTCTCCGGCGGCATGCAGCAGCGCGCCAACATCGCCATCGCGATTGCGCTCGACCCGTCGCTGCTGGTGCTGGACGAGCCGACGACGGCGCTCGACGCCAGCGTCCAGTCCGAGATCATCGCTATCCTCTCCGGCCTGCGCAAGGACCACAAAACCAGCATTCTGCTGATCAGCCACGACATCAACATGATCCGCCGCTCCTGCGACCGGGTGGCGGTGATGCAGTCGGGAACCGTGGTCGAAAGCGGCGCCGCCGGCGATGTCTTCGACAACCCCTCTCACGCCTATACGAAGGCGCTGATCGCCTCGATCCCGGCGCTCAACTACACGAAGCGGAATGGAAGACTGGCGGAGACGGACGGCCTGCCATCGCACTCGGCGGTCCAGAATGAAGATGCCGGCGAGCGCAAAGAACGCCGAATCGCGATCGCCTGTAAAGGCATCAGCCATGCCTTCGGCAGCCAACCGGTGCTCAGCAATGTCGATCTCGATATCGGCCACGGCGAGACCTTCGGGCTGATCGGCGAGTCCGGTTCCGGCAAGTCGACCCTGGCAAGGATCGTCACCGGCCTACAGATGCCAGACGCCGGATCGGTCGAACTGTTCGGCAGGAAGGTCGCACCGCGCGTCGAGAAGAGAAGTCTTGGCGAACGCCGCGATGTGCAGATGGTTTTCCAGTCGCCGGATCGCACGCTCAATCCGCGTAAGCGAATCGGCAGGATCCTCGGCCGCCCGCTGCGCCGGCTCGCCGGCCTGCGCAGCAGTGAGATAAAGGCCCGCGTCAGCGATTTGCTGCAATCGGTTCGCCTTGCCGGCGCCACAGCCGAGCAGAAGTCGCGATCACTATCCGGCGGCCAGCGGCAACGGGCGGCCATCGCACGGGCCTTCGCCGGCGTGCCGCAGGTCGTCGTGCTCGACGAACCCACTTCGGCGCTCGACGTTTCCGTCCAGGCAACTGTTCTCAACCTGCTCAACGACCTGCAGCGCGACAAGGACACGACCTATCTGTTCATCAGCCACGATCTCAGGGTCGTGCGCTACATGGCCGACAGGATCGGCGTGCTGTACCGCGGCCGCCTGGTCGAAACCGGCTCATCCGACCAGATTTTTCACGGACCCAATCATCCCTATACGAAACTGCTGCTGGCGGCGTCTTCAGACGATGCAGCGCCGAAGATCATCTCTCAGGCCGACATCGCGGCGGGCCCGAGCCAGGGATGCGCCTTCGCCGGCCGTTGCTCGCTCGCTGTTGCCGATTGCTGGAAAGCCGAACCGCCCCTCAGCCAAGCTGGCGACGAGCACCTGATCGCATGTTGGCGGCTCGACCAAGGTTCATGAAGGACGGATCATCATTCTGAAGATCCGTCGCGCTCGCGAGGAAGGCGCGATGGAGCTGATCCCCGTCGCAAAGTGCCAAGAGACCGGGAGCTGCGGCCGTTCGAGGCGCGGATAGCAGGAAGCTTGGCGATCAAGCATCCACCGTAGTCACAGGCAAGCTCGCATGGTATTTCGTCTGAGGCTCGCTCCTTACAAGCCAATGTCTACAAGTTTGATAGACATTTGCTAAGAAGCCGGTCATACTGCCCGCTTCAAGTGCCTGACTTTTCGCCGTCCATGTTCGCAGGATCAGGAGATGACGATGACGCAGACATTTCTGGAAGCCGTTCCGGGCTGTATCAGGATCGTGATCGGCGCCCTTTTCCCGCCCATGGAGCGTTCACGTTATGCGCCGGATCAGGCGCAGGCGGACGACGCTTCTGACTCCGAGGCGAAATTTCGCCGCTCAGGACGGGATGAAGCCTTCTATTGGGGCATCGGCACTTGCGGCTATTGGGTAGGCGCCCGTCGCATCCGGCCATAGACCAATCATCGAAATGCGGGGTTACCTGGCAGCATTGGCTGGCTGCCGCGATCCAGGAGGAGACCGATGACCACACGCCTTTTACCCGCACTGCATGAGGGCCATGCTCCGATTCATTTGCACGGAGCCTTCGACGATGCCTTGGAAGCTTACCAAACCTGGATTCCGGGAACGGACGAGCCGCACGTGGAATTTGAGGACCAGATGGTGCCGATCAGTTCGGTCTTCGGCCGCATGCGGACCTGCACCGATATTCTTCCTTGGCGCATCGAGGGCGATGTCCTAGAGGTTGTCGGCAATGCACTGGTTTTCGGCGGCGAAAAGGCGATCACTTACGCCGATGCCGCTCTGGTCCTTCGCGCTTTGTGCGTGAAGCGGCTCCGGAGCGGCGACGTCGGCAACTAACAGGCGACGCTGCATAGGTTCCCGTCAAAGCCGGAGGAGCCGGGCACAAGGCAGCTCGGCTCCGTATCATTCAGCCGGTATGCGTCGCGATCTGCCCTGATAGCCTCTATTTGCTCAGTCGGTCATGCGCGGCGATGGCCATAGCTCTGCATGGTGCGGATAGACTGGTGCTGCGAGAGAGGATTGAACTCTCGACCTCTCCCTTACCAAGGGAGTGCTCTACCACTGAGCTACCGCAGCCGCCGATGGCGGGGCTTCTGCCATATCGAACCGGCAAGCGCAAGGCCAAGACAAAGACGGGTTGAAAGGCCGCACCGGGCGATCGTTGCGGACATGGCCGTGCCACAATGTTGGCTATCCCTTTATATGCACCGGCGGGTCGCCGGCCGGGGGCAGAACGATGAACGGCAAGACAGTTTCTCCGAACAAGGATGGATCACCGAAGAAGGATGGTTCAGCGAAAAAGGCCGGAACGGGCAGCAAGGACCGGCTGGCCGAGCAGTTGCGCGCCAACCTGCAGAAGCGCAAGGCGCAATCGCGCTCACGAAGAGCCGGCGACGCCGACAAGCGGCCAGAGGGGCTGCAAGCGGTGATGAAAAAAGATTAACGCGAATCGGCTATGTTGGTCGCCGGTACTTTGGCCAAGTCGGCGTGGGCCAAAGTGGGGAGTAGCCTGTTTCTTGAACCAAGCCGGCCAATGGTCTAGATGGCCGCAACAGACTCAACCGATTTAAACCGGCCTTGGCGCCGAGGGGACGCTCTTCATGGATCGCATCAGAATTGTCGGCGGCAACAAGCTTGCCGGAAGCATTCCGATCTCGGGCGCGAAAAACGCTGCGCTGCCGCTGATGATCGCCGCGCTTTTGACCGATGACACGCTGACGCTGGAAAACGTGCCGCATCTGGCCGATGTCGAGCAGTTGATCCGCATCCTCGGCAATCACGGCGTCGACTATTCGGTCAATGGCCGCCGCGAAAAGCAGCAGGAAGGCTATTCGCGCACCATCACTTTCTCGGCCCGCAACATCGTCGACACGACGGCGCCTTACGAGCTGGTGTCGAAGATGCGGGCGTCGTTCTGGGTGATCGGACCGCTGCTGGCCCGCATGGGCGAAGCCAAGGTGTCGCTGCCCGGCGGCTGCGCCATCGGCACGCGGCCGGTCGACCTCTTCCTCGAAGGCCTGCAGGCGCTGGGCGCCGATATCGACGTCGACACCGGCTACGTCATCGCCAAGACCAGGAACGGCCGGCTTGTCGGCAACCGTTATGTGTTCCCGAAAGTTTCGGTCGGCGCCACCCATGTGCTGATGATGGCGGCCTCGCTGGCCAAGGGCGAGACGGTGCTCGAAAACGCCGCGCGCGAGCCGGAGATCGTCAACCTCGCCGAATGCCTCAACGCCATGGGCGCGAAGATCTCGGGCGCCGGCACGGCGACCATCACCATCGACGGCGTCGAGGCACTGTCGGGTGCTCGCGTCAGGGTGATCCCCGACCGCATCGAGACCGGCACCTATGCGATGGCGGTGGCGATGACCGGCGGCGACGTCGTGCTGGAAGGCGCGCGGCCCGACCTGTTGCAGACGGCGCTCGACATCATTTCGCAGACCGGCGCCGAGATCACGCAGACTAATTCCGGCATCCGCGTCAGGCGCAACGGCGCCGGCATTTCGCCGGTCGATGTGACGACGGCGCCCTTCCCGGCGTTCCCGACCGATCTTCAGGCGCAGTTCATGGGCCTGATGACGATGGCCAAGGGCAAGTCGCGCATCACCGAGACGATCTTCGAAAACCGCTTCATGCACGTCCAGGAACTCGCCCGGCTCGGCGCCCACATCACGCTGTCCGGCCAGACGGCGATCGTCGACGGCGTAGCGAAGCTGAAGGGCGCGCCAGTCATGGCGACCGATCTTCGGGCCTCGGTGTCGCTGGTCATTGCCGGCCTTGCTGCCGAAGGCGAAACCACGGTCAACCGCGTCTACCATCTCGACCGCGGCTTCGAGCGGCTGGAGGAAAAGCTGTCTGGCTGCGGCGCGGAAATCGAGCGCATTTCGGGGTGACCATAGCAGGCTCAGGTCGGCGCTGCCCCTCATCTGCCTGCCGGCATCTTCTCGCCGTATAGGGACGGGGAGAAGGGACGCCTCGCGAAGGATTTCGCCAATCTCCGGCGTTGCGGAGAGGGTGCCGAGGTTGCGGCCAGCCCCTACACCCGTCCCTATACGGGGAGAAGGTCCTGGCAGGAGGATGAGGGGCAGCGCCGACCGGGGCGATTGCCTGGCCAAGACCTCCGGCGCGGTTGCACGAGCCGGAAAGACCGCCTAACAGAAGGTCGAATAATCAACTCGCAGGTGCGAATTCCGCATGAATGGCCTCAAGCTTGTCGCGCTCGACGATCAGGATCTGAGCATCATCTCGGCGCATGTCCAGGATGCTGTCATGAAGGTCAGCGATCTCGAATACCTGCCTTCTGTAAAGCGCTTCGTGCTGACCATGAACCGCTTCGTCTGGGAGGCGAAATCCGGCTTCTTCCGCCAGCACAATGAGCGGCGGCAGGCCGTGCTGCATTTCGACCGGGTGCTCGGCGCCAAGACCAGCGGCATTGCCCGCGACAAGCCGGACGAGGTGCTGTCGCTGCTGGCGATCAGCTTTCTCGCGCTCGACAAACCGGCCGGCATCGTCGAGCTGATCTTTTCGGGCGGCGGCGCGATCATGCTCGATGTCGAATGCATCGAGGCGCGGCTTGCCGATGTCGGCGGCGCCTGGGAAGCGACGTCGCGCCCGGTCCACAGGGTCTGATGTAATGGCTATCACGCTTCGCCAGTCCGACGCCGATTTCGAGCAGCGCTTTGCCGCGTTCCTGCTGACCAAGCGGGAAGTCTCGGCCGATGTCGACGCCGTGGTGCGCGAGATCATCGCCAAGGTGCGCGCCGAGGGCGACGCGGCGCTGGTCGGGTACACGCAGAAATTCGGCGGCGGCGACCTGGCCAGGCTCGGCATCGCCGTCTCCAGGGACGACATTGCCAAGGCTTACGAGGCCGCCGATCCGCAGACGGTCGAGGCGCTGAAATTCGCGCGCGAGCGCATCCGCTCCCACCACCAGCGGCAGCTGCCGCAGGACGACCGCTACACCGATGCCGCCGGCGTCGAGCTCGGCTCGCGCTGGACGGCAATCGAGGCCGTCGGGCTCTACGTGCCGGGCGGCACGGCGAGCTATCCGAGCTCGGTGCTGATGAACGCGGTACCGGCCAAGGTCGCCGGCGTCGAGCGCATCGCCATGGTGGTGCCGGCCTCCGGCGGCGAGGTGCCGCCGCTGGTGCTTGTGGCAGCCGATCTTGCCGGTGTCTCCGAAATCTACCGCGTTGGTGGCGCCCAGGCGATCGCGGCCCTTGCCTATGGTACCGAAACGATAAAGCCCATCGCCAAGATCGTCGGTCCCGGCAATGCCTATGTCGCGGCGGCCAAGCGCCAGGTGTTCGGCACGGTCGGCATCGACATGATCGCCGGGCCGTCGGAAGTGCTGGTTGTCGCCGACGGCAGCAACGATCCGGACTGGATCGCCGCCGACCTACTCGCCCAGGCCGAACACGATGTGTCGGCGCAGTCGATCTTGATCACCGACGACCGTGCCTTTGGCGCAGCGGTCGAACAGGCGGTGGAGCGGCAGTTGCAGAACCTGCCGCGCGGAGAAACGGCGGCGGCGAGCTGGCGCGATTTCGGCGCCGTCATCCTGGTGCCGACGATCGAGGCAGCACTGCCGCTGGTCGACCGCATCGCGGCCGAACATGTCGAGCTTGCCATCGACGACCCAGAGGCGTTCCTGGCGCGGATGCGCAATGCCGGTGCGGTGTTTCTCGGCCGCCACACGCCGGAAGCCATCGGCGACTATGTCGCCGGCTCCAATCACGTGCTGCCGACGGCGCGCTCGGCGCGCTTTTCGTCCGGGCTTTCGGTGCTCGATTTCGTCAAGCGCACTTCGATCCTGAAGCTCGGGCCGGAGCAGTTGCGGGCACTGGCGCCGGCGGCGATCACGCTCGCCAAGGCGGAAGGCCTCGATGCGCATGGACGCTCCGTCGCCATCCGGCTGAACATGTAGAAATGTCCGACTACGACCAAACCCGCGCCAGGCTGATCGATGTCGAGCTCGACGAGACGATCGGCCGCTCGACGCCCGATGTCGAGCATGAGCGGGCGGTGGCGATCTTCGACCTGATCGAGGAGAACCGCTTCCAGCCGGTCAATGACGACGGCGCCGGGCCATACCGGCTGAAACTGTCGCTGGCCGAGTCCCGGCTGGTGTTCGCGGTGACGCGCGAGGACGGCGCAGCCGTGGTCACCCACATCCTGTCGCTGACGCCGCTTCGGCGCATCGTCAAGGACTACTTCATGATCTGCGAAAGCTATTACGATGCCATCCGCACCGCGACGCCAAGCCATATCGAGGCGATAGACATGGGCCGGCGCGGCCTGCACAATGAAGGCTCGCAGAGGCTGATGGACCGGCTTGCCGGCAAGATCGAGATTGACTTCGACACGGCGCGCCGGCTGTTCACGCTGGTTTGCGTGCTGCACTGGCGAGGCTGAAACTGGCCGCCCCGCTGCCCCGCCAGATCCTGCCCCGCTCGATCCTGTTTGTCTGCGGCATGAACGCCGTGCGCTCGCCGATGGCCGAATTGCTGGCGCGCAAGGTGCTCCCGCCTACCACCTTCGTCGCCTCGGCGGGAGTGCGCGGCGGCGAACGCGATCCGTTCGTCGATGCCGTGCTGGCCGAAGAAGGGCTGTCGCTCGGCGAACGGCACCCGAGAACGATGGATGACCTCGAGGACGATTATTTCGACCTGATCGTCACGCTGGCGCCGGAAGCCCACCACATCGCGCTCGAACTCACCCGCTCGCTGGCCGTCGAGGTCGAATATTGGCCGATGCCCGACCCGACCGGCGTCAGCGGCACGCGCGAGCAGATCATGGCCGCCTACCGCGACGTGCGCGAGCGGCTGAAGGCGCGGATCGGCCGCCGTTTCCTCGGCAACGGGGCTGAAAACGCCGCGGATTAAGCATGTTCACAAGCGGGCGTTTATCATATAGGTTCCGCGCAACTTTCCGGCCGGGGCGCTGGAAGTACCCATCCAAGCAAAGGTATCGAATGCCGAAGGAAGAAGTCCTCGAGTTTCCGGGTGTCGTGACGGAACTGCTGCCCAACGCGATGTTCAGGGTCAAGCTCGAAAACGAACATGAAATCATCGCCCATACGGCCGGCCGCATGCGCAAGAACCGCATCCGCGTTTTGACCGGCGACAAGGTCCTGGTCGAGATGACGCCCTACGACCTGACCAAGGGCCGCATCACCTACCGCTTCAAGTAAGTTCAAGGACCCGGCCGGGATCGCGATGGGCATTTTGCAGAAGCTCGTGCTTGCCTCGGGTTCGCCACGCCGGATCGAGCTGCTGCAGCAGGCCGGCATCGAGCCGGACCGTGTGCTGCCGGCTGATGTCGACGAGACGCCGCTGCGCGCCGAGCACCCGCGCTCGCTGGCCAAGCGCCTGGCGACGCAGAAGGCCGAGAAAGCGCTGGCCTCGCTGAAAACCGAGACGGACTACGCGCCGAGCTTCGTGCTGGCGGCCGACACGGTGGTGGCCGTCGGGCGACGCATCCTGCCCAAGGCCGAGACGCTCGACGACGCCGCCAACTGCCTTGGGCTTTTGTCCGGCCGTTCGCACCGCGTCTATTCCGGCATCTGCCTGATCACACCTGGCGGCAAGCAGCGCTTGCGGCTGGTCGAGACCAGGGTGCGCTTCAAGCGGCTGCCGCGCGAGGAGATCGAGGCCTACATCGCGTCGGGAGAATGGCGCGGCAAGGCCGGCGGCTATGGCGTCCAGGGGCTTGCCGGCGCCTTCGTCGTCAAGCTTGTCGGCTCCTACACCAACGTCGTCGGCCTGCCACTCTACGAGACGGTAGCGCTTTTGAGCGGCGAAGGGTTTAAGGTGCACGCCAACTGGCTGTCGGGTGCGCGGATATGAGCCCGGACGACAAGGTCACGCCGTTGCGGCCCAAGCGGCCCTGCCCCGAATGCGGCAAGCCATCGGCGCGCGAAACCTACCCGTTCTGCTCGACGCGCTGCAAGGACATCGACCTCAACCGCTGGCTGAAGGGGGTCTACGTCATCCCGGGCCGCGACGACGAGGATGAGAACGACGACCAGAAATAGCACCGTCCACCTGCGGTTTTCCACAGGCTTGGGACGGTTTCGCAGCCGCGATCGTGACTAATGATCGGCCTTGCGGACTGCCTGTCGTTTCCCGCCTGCGATCAATGTCCAGAACCTGTTCCATCCCGGCACTGTCGGACGGAACAGGTTCTGGCGTTTTGTCTGAGCATGATCTTTTCCGAAAACCGGATTCCACTTTTCGGGATCATGCTTTTTGTCTGAGCATGATCTTTGCCGAAAACCGGATTCCACTTTTCGGGATCATGCTTTTTATCTGAGCATGATCTTTTTCCGAAAACCGGATTCCACTTTCGGGATCATGCTCTAAGCGCTGGACAGTCCGGATTCCCGTGCTATAACCCACGCGCTTTCAAGGGGTGCCGACGGCGCTTTCATGAACCCGGTGTGCAGATTGCCGCCCACCGGAGCAGGCCCAGATAGCTCAGTTGGTAGAGCAGCGGACTGAAAATCCGCGTGTCGGTGGTTCGAATCCGCCTCTGGGCACCATCACTTTCCTGTATGAATTCAAGCTGTTGGTGATGACTGGAGCCACGACGGAACCAGTTTCCATGTCGCGCCATGTTGCAACTGGGTTCCCTTGATTTCCAAGCGTTTCCTGCGACTATCGGCAGGTCCGCGCGACATGAAGCGCGATATAGCCTTTGGGGGCGAGGCATGGCTAAATGGGTGCTATCCATAGGAAAGCGCGTCATGAAGACGGCTGTCGCTGTGATAGCGCCCCTGGCTTTATCAGGCTGTGACGGTGTATTCGGCAGCCGCACGCAGGAGACCCACTGCTTCTCTGTTATCCCTGGCAATGGAAACCAGCCCTATGCATCCGTGATGCTCGACAATTGCACAGGCCGCACTTGGCTTCTGGTCAAGAGCCGTATGAGCAATAAGCCTGAAGACGGATACACCTACCAATGGTTTAACGTCGAGCGCTACGACACCCTCCACCCATCCTTGGTTGGTGGGTAAGCGCGAAGGGGGCGGCGAAGCTTGTCATTTCGCCGTGCCTCCCGTTACATTCGTTCGGCACAATGAGCCTCATGAGACACAGTTCGGTGACGATGACCGCTGACGTCTATGGCCACCTGTTCCCTCGTGGCGATGACGCCGAGGAAATGGCCGCCGCTGAAAGAGCATTTTTGGCATGAACCGTTTCACCATCGATTTCGACGCCGATACCTGGATGATGCCCCTGAGAAAGGAACTAGGAGACCTTCTGCCTAACGACATCGAGGCGGTCCTACGGAGTGCTGCGCCGAAATTCGTAGAAGATGCTCGAGATATCCTATACCGCGCTTCATCCGATCCCGAGACCCTCATTGATAGATCGATCGATTGGGTCAAAGGGAGTGACGTATTAGCGTTCCACGGAACGCGCCTCACGGACATTGAAGCCAATAAGTTGTGGCAATCAGGCCTTCGGGCGCTAGACATTCAAGACCGGATCGACTGGATTTTTCGAACAGTCCCGGATCTCGCAGATGCATTGGCGCAACATGAGGCCATTAAACTAGCTCACAGCCACAGTATGGGGAATCGTGGCGGTCAGGTTCATCTTGCCATCTCCAGGCAATTTACCCAGCTCGGCTACGACTATCATCGTGAAGGGTCAGAATTTGACCGGCGCCTCCTCCAATTCGCTGGCTTGGATCACCTTCTGCCACAGCTAACACAACGTGGCCGGTCATGGCTTGTGAGCATCCGACTGTCGGGAGGCCAAGCGTTGGATGGTATGCATCCCTTCTTTCCTATCGAATACACCCGAGAAAACGACCGATATCCGAACTTGGTGAGGGAACTATTGGAAGAGTTGGCCTGGCAGATGCACCGCCCTGGCAGTCCTCGACGGCCGATTGACTCATGCTTCATGTTACGGGCATCGCTACCTGGATCTTCGGTCGAAGCAGTCGAGCCGATTTGATTGAAGTCAAATCATCGAGCGCGACATCAACATGGGACGCTGAAAGCCTTGGGATGCAAGGGGTCTGTTCGGACTGAAAATCCGCGTGTCGGTGGTTCGAATCCTGTCGGGTGCGCCAAATCTCAAATGTACGGCTCGGAGACATGGGTAACAGTTTGTACCTAAGACATGGGTGACAACCTCGCGCCGATCGGATTGTCGATGGCGTGCAAGAATTATCGGGACCATGGCGCCAGCGGCTCCTGCTCGCCGGCCAAATGTCGATGGAGAGCATCTTCGGCATCTTGCATCCCGCTCTGGCCATAACCGCTCTACAGACCGAGGGCGCAGCCGTCCTTGCGCGGTTCAGAACCGCCCAGCAGGGTCCCGTTTGCCCAATCGATGCGAATGGCCTGCGCACCGCCGATCGGGTCCGTGGCGGGAATGATTTCGAAACCGCGTCGGCTAAGTTCAGCTACGGTTTCGCCAGCGAGCCCGTGTTCGGCCTGGACGTTCATGGTGCCGCTGACGGGGGCGACCCGCGGCAGATCAATCGCCTCCTGCAGATCCATCCCGAAATCGAGCACCTTCGTCAGCAGGTGCGCGTGGCCCATTGCCTGGTAGTAGCCGCCCATAACGCCGAAAGGCATTTCGGCCCGGCCGTCTCTCGCAAGCATCCCGGGTATGATGGTATGCAAAGGTCGCTTGTTCGGCGCCACTGCATTGGGGTGCCTGGGGTCAAGCGAAAAGCTTTGCCCGCGATTGTGCAAGACGACACCGGAGCGTGGCGAGACCAGGCCCGAGCCAAAGCTGTCGAAGACCGAGTTAATGAAACTGACCGCATTGCGGTCCTTATCGACAACGGAAATATAGACCGTGTCGCTGTGCAGCGGCATATCGAACGCCGGCAGGTCCGCGCGGGCGCGCTTTAGGTCAATCATGCCGGCCAGACGATCGGCCCAGGCATTCGACAACATGTCGGCCACCGGGACCTCGGAAGTGTCGGGATCGGCGACGAGCAGGTCACGCGCGGCGTAAGCGAGGCGTGTTGCTTCGATTTCCAGGTGAAGCCGGTCCGCGGATTGCGGGTCGCCGTGCGCTTCGAAGCGCGAGAGGATGTTTAGAATGAGCAGCGCGATCACACCCTGGCCATTCGGCGGACATTCGAACACATCGCAGCCTCGGAACGCCGTGCTGATCGGGGTCACGTATTCGCCTGTTGCCGAGGCGAAATCTTCGAGTGTGTGCAATCCGCCGAGCCCACGAAGATAGGCGACCATGTCGTCGGCCACAGGGCCAGTGTAGAAGGCCTCTCGTCCCTTCTTGGCGATCAGCCGCAGCGTTGCAGCCAACTCAGGCTGGCGATGCACTTCGCCAACACGTGGCGCGCGGCCGTTTGGCAGGAAAATCCGTTTCGCGGCTACATCGGAGGCCAGAAGTTCTTCTTCCAACGCCCAGTCACGATGGACCCGCGGTGAAATGGCGTAGCCTTCCTCGGCGAAACGTATAGCGGGGGCCAGGATTTGATCGAAGGGCATATGTCCATGATCAGCGTGCAATCTGGTCCAGGCATCGATGGCTCCCGGGATGGTGACGGAGCCGGGAGAATTGCGGGCCACCTCGGCCATGCCACGTTCGAGGAACCAGTCAATTGTCAGGGCGGCGGGTGTCCTGCCCGATCCGTTGTAGGCGATGACCTCGCCGGATCCGTTTCGCGACAGAAGAGCGAAGCAGTCGCCTCCAATGCCGGTCGAGGCTGGCTCGACGACACATTGCACCGCGCAGGCTGCGATGGCGGCATCCATGGCGTTGCCGCCGGCCGCCATGATCTCGACCGCCGTCAGGGTCGCCGACGGATGAGAGGTGGCGGCCATGGCCTCGCGTGAAACGACGACCGAGCGCGTTGGTTTCTCAAAATTTCGCATGCTATGCCCTTCTGATCGTGCTCAAGAGGCGGCGTCGCTCATCGTCGAGGGGCGGTGCCGCAGATGCCGCGACATCCAGTATTCGAGTGCCGCCAAGGCACGGATGATCGCGAAGTTCAAAGCGAGATAAATGGCGCCCGCGCAGATGAAGACTTCAAAGGCGCGGTAGGTCTGGGAGATCAATCCCTGGGCAATTCCAGTCACCTCCATCAAGGTCACGATGGAAGCCAGAGACGTGCCCTTGATCATCAGGATGATTTCATTGCCGTAACTCGGCAGCGCCTGGCGAAAGGCCAGCGGCAGGATAACGTGCCGATAGGTCAAACAGGTGGACAGGCCGACAGACCGCGCCGCCTCGACAAGGCCGCGTGGCACCGATTGAATCGCGCCGCGGAGGATTTCGCTGCCATAGGCGGTGGTGTTGAGTGTCAGCGCGATGATTGCGCACCAGTAGGGTTCGCGGAAAACGGCCCATAATCCAATTGCCGACAGTTGGTGCCGGAATTGACCAAGGCCATAATAGGTCAGAAAAATCTGCACCAGCAGAGGCGTGCCCCTGAACACGGCAACGAAGCCACGGATCGGCAAGACGACGAAGGGCGATTCCGATTGCTGGGCAAGCGCCAATGTGACGGCAAGAATGAAGCCGGCAACGATGGAAGTCAGGGCCAGTTCCATCGTGAGCGGCAGGCCGGCGAGTAGCTTCGGCAGGATCTCGAGGAAAAAACTGAAATCTATCATGCCGACCGGACGCGCCACGGCGCCTTCCGTTCCAGACGGTAAAAGGCGTGGCCCGTGACGGAAGCGATAGCCAGATAGAGCAAGGCTGCAGCAATGTAGAAAATGAACGGTTCACGGGTCGAACCTGCAGCGATCTGCGCCTGGCGCATCAGTTCAACGAGGCCGATTACCGATATCAGCGACGAGTCCTTCAGAACCAACTGCCACACATTGCCGAGACCTGGCAGCGCGTATCTCAGGAGCTGGGGAAAAATAACCTGTCGCAGCCGCTGCAGCCGGTTGAGACCAAGCGCGCAAGCGGCATCGTGCTGTCCCTGGTCGATGGCGACGTAAGCCCCTCGATAGACCTCGGCTTGATAGGCGCCCGAGATGATCGCGATAGCCAAGGTTCCGGTGGCAAAGGCCGGAACGCCGACGAATCCGGACCCGCCCAGGCTATGACCAAGCGAGGTCAGGGCGACGCTACCTCCATAGTAAAGCAGATAAATGGTCAGAAGGTCGGGCACGCCCCTGAAAACCGTGCAATAGCCAAGGGCCAAGAACCTCAATATTTTGGAGTTGCGGAGACGCCCGGCCGCTGCCAGCCCGCCAAATACAGCGCCAAGCGCAAAGCCCAGCATAGACAGGAGCACTGTGACCGAGGCCGCCATGAGAAGAGCAGCCCCCCAACCTCCGTGCTGGAAACCAAGCAGCCGGAATGCGTCAACCATTGATACCCCCGGCATTGATACCCCCGGCATTGATGCCCCCGGCAGGACGAACGGCTCAGCTCCGGAACGTGGTCAGGAATGGCCGTTCGCCGGCAAGCGCTTACTTGACTGGAGTAACGTCGCTCTTGAGCCATTTAAGCGACAGGGTTTTGATCGTGCCGTCGGCGGTCGCGGCGTCGATGGCGCCGTTGAGCATGTCTTTCAGCTTGGTGTCCTCTTTGCGGATGCCGGCCCCGGAGCCAAGACCGAAGAGACCCCCGACAAATCCTGGTCCTGCAAGCGTATAGTCGCTGAACTCCGGCTTGCTCAGCGTGGCGGCCAGCGCTGTCTGTTGCGCGAAGAGCGCGTCGATGCGACCCGCGGCAAGATCGAGATCGTGTTGCTCGGTGGTCTTGTATTCGCGAATCTCGGCGACGTCCGAGAAGTATTTTTTCAGGAATTCCAGGTTCGCCGTTGCAGCCTGAACTCCAATGATCTTTCCCTTCAGCAATGGCTTGAGCTTGTCGATTGCCGCCTGCGAAGTGGCTTCATTGTCCAGCTTGAACCGCTCGTTGGAAATGCCGAGCTTGCCCAGTTCGCTATCCTTGGCGACCGCGAAACCTGAGGGGTCAACCGCATATGGCTGGGTAAAATCAATGACCTTCAGACGTTTTTCAGTGATGAACATGCTCGCCATGATCACGTCGAACTTGCCGACGGTCAGCGCGGGGATCATGCCGTCCCAGTCCTGTGCGACGATCTTGCACTCGATCTTCATTCGCCCGCACAGATCGTTGGCGAGATCGACTTCGAAGCCGTCCAGCTTGCCGTCGGCTGTTGTGAAATTCCAGGGCGCGTAGGCTCCTTCGGTGGCAATAGTAATTGCCTTTGGTGTTTCTTGTGCAACGGCGGCCTGGACCAGGCCGAACAGGACCGACGCAATGGCTGCGATGCGGCTAATTTTCATGTCATTCTCCTCTTTTTTGCCGGTACGGCAGTTCCCTTTCGTCGTGCCGGATTATCTTCCGGCTTCAACGAGTTAGATGGTATTCCCTAGCGGCGGCCGGGACTTGCGAAGTTGGCCAGAAGCGGCGCTGTCTCGACGATATGATCCCGCATGACGATCTCAGCCTTGCCGGCGTCACCTGACCGCAGCACGTCGATCAGGATCTCGTGCTCGGCACGCGCGCTGGCGGGCTTGTCGACATAGTCGAACCAGATGCGCAGGTAGGGTTCGATCACGACGTGCAGGCTGGCAATCTGCCGGACGAGTTTGGGTCGGTTGCTCAGTTGGCAAATCTGCAAATGGAAGGCCTGATGGCGCACGACCCAGTCGCTGCTGCCGGTCTGGCTGGCGCGCTCCATGCGGTCCAGCTGGCGTTCCAGTTCTTCAAGCACTTCGGCATCGATGTGCGGCATGGCAAGCCTCACCGCCAGCCCTTCGAGCACCGAGCGTATTTCAAAGGTTTCGTAGATCTCATCGAGGGTAAGCCCGGCGACGATGCAGCCACGGTTCGGGCGAATGACCACAAGACCTTCCGCGGCCAGTTGGCGGAATGCTTCGCGAACCGGCATGCGGCTCATGCCGATTTCCGTCGCGATCTCTTCCGGGATCAGCCGGTCCCCGGCCCGGTAACGCCCCATCCTCAGGGCCCGCTGAATGTGGCGATAAGCCTCCTCCTCGGCGGTCGTGATGCCCAACGGCTCGATTGCGTCAGCTGCCATGTCCCTGGTCCGATCAGAGCGTATCTGTGTATCCACTTATCCAGTTATCGAAACCTGTGTCAAGCACCGATGCTTGGGCGCTTTAGAATTTCTCTTGTGAGAATAAGCACTTGGCAGGGGAAATCGGGCTAAGCACACCGTGATCGGCTACGCCGCTGATCGGCCTACTTTTCAACGTCCGGCAAAAGGCCCGCCGCTCCATTTGCGAAGCGGCGAGGCCCCATATTCGGGGACGATTGCCGGGATTTCCCGGCATTGCCTGCAGTGCAATTCAGGTGCCAGATTTGTTGATCCAAAACGGGTCACCGCACCGGAGGCGCCAACGCGGACCTTCCGCGATCACGCTACTGCCGCGCTTTGCCGTTCCTGCTATGTTACTTTGCGGCGGACGTAATTTTTCCGCCTGGCCGGCGCCCCATCAGGCAACTTACCCCAACGCGCCCCCCAGTGGCGCCGGCCAATTTCCCCTTATTGGGGCACGGGCGCGCCGATTCCGTTATGCGCTTTCGAGCTATGGCAATCCGCCGGCGAGCCGCCTTGTCCAGCTTGCAACCATCAGTCCGCACGCGATTCCCGCGCAGTCGGCGACCCAGTCGAATAGATCCGGGTCGCGCCCTATCAGTCGCACGGCCTGAAGCCCCTCGATCGCTGCGCCCGTGAGAACGAGGAGTACGATCAGCTTCGCCTTGCGTTCCGGCCAGCCGAAACTTCCGAGAGCCGCCAGGACGACGAAGGCGGCGGCGTGATTGAGCTTGTCGTGATCAGACGTGAAAGCCAGGCCAAGGCCCCGCAGGAGTTGCTCCGGCAAAAGGGCGAACAGCAGAACGCCGGCAAACGCGGCCGGAAAAGCAACCCTTGCCACGATCTGATAAGAATCCAGGCGCGACAAGGGTAGAATAGCCTTTCATCCGAAATCTGCAGGGAGCATCGGCCGCCATAGTCGCGAGCGAGCGCGGTGTCCAATTTCCGCCGTCGGGGCGTCCGATGCATCGTCAGAATGAATGAATGCCGCGGTTCAGCCGCTGGGCAGGCCGAACTGCTGGGGAGGGCTCTGCAATGGTGCGGCTTCCGCGATCACGCAATTACCTGCTGCGCCGGCGCGGCTACAATCTGGCTGCGGCGGACCTGATTTCCGCTTGGCCGGCGCTGCGTCAGGGCACCTTACCCCATGCCACACGAAGCGGCGCCGGCCAGAATTCCATCGATTGCGTGATGACCGACCCGCGTCAAAAAAGCCCGCCGCCCTGTCGGACGACGGGCTCCGTTGCCTGGGCGCCAGGGCGCCGCGGTAGCGACAGATGTTACTAATGCTCCCGCAGGCCTCCAATATGCTGCTCCCGAACGGCGTTGCGCATCGGCTAAACAAACGAAGCCCGCGCCTCTGGCGGAGGGCGCGGGCCGATCGGGTTGCACCCGATCTGCAGCAGAAACCTGGGAGGTTCCCGCTGCTTAAGATAACAATTAGAGATTTCTAATGTTCCGCGCCAGGGGAAGTTGCCGCTGCATCAGAAATCTGATGGTCGGCGCGATGATGATCGAGCCGTCAGTTCGTGCGCAAGTCGATCCGGAAAATCCGCTCGTCGAAGTGCCGCGTTTCAACGGCAAAGGTCAAAGCCACTTCAAGGACCAGACCGCCACGGTCGTCCCGGACCTTGACTGCAATCCTGCGATGAGGAAGGCCATCCCTGGCCATCTCGGCCAATGTGCGAAGGGCTTCTTTCCTGACCAGCGGGAGATCGTCATATAACGTTCCCTGATCGTCGGAATAGACAATTCCGTCTTCATCGGAATCGAAGAAGTAGCGGGGCATTGCGCTTGGCCGAAGCGGCGGCATCCGGGCACGTTGTCGATAGCTGGCCGGATCTCGGCCGATCGCGATCAGTGCCTTTCCACCGTTGGCTTCGCCGCCAGCTCACTTGCGCTCGCGCAATGCCTTCACCGCCTGCGAGAGGATCATCCGGTCGCCGCCGGTCCTTTTGATCAGCTTGCTCACCTGGCTGGGCGAAACACCATTTTCCCGCGCGAAATATTCGACCTCATAATATTCATCCGCCGAAACGCGATTGCGGTCGCTGAAGTCTCGCTTGCTCTTGTCATCGGCCATTTCCGCTCTCCTCGCCCCTTCTCTTCGCTTCAGGGGGTCAACTTTGGTGCACGCAGCAATTTGAGGGTTCGCCCGCCACAAAGTGACGCGCGAACCCTTATCGGCGCAGGAAGGGACAGTGCTGCGCAGATGCCGGGTTCGATCGGAATGGAAACAGCCAGGACCGGTGCGAGCAACCGTCGACCTTTTCCATGGAATCCTCCCGGAACGTGCAGCCAGCAACGGCTAGGTGCCGCCACGGTTCCGGGTCACGCGGCAAACCCACCCTTTGCGCGCAAGGATCAGACTTAGGTCCTGCGGCAACACGTCGGTTGGTCCCTGCCGGGCGGGACCGAAGCCCCGTCGACGGAACGTTTTCAGCTGCCTTCCGTTCGAGTGAGCCTTGGCGTGAAGAGCGGACCGAGTTCGCAAAGGAGACGACCATGAGAATGCATCTTTCCACCGCGGTGGCGGGATTTTTGCTGCTGGCAGGCATCGGCGCCGCTGCGGCGCAAGACGTTGTCATCGAACCGCAGCAGGAAACGATCATCAAGGAGTATGTGAAAAAGCAGCCGCTGGCCTCGGTGAAAATCCCTGGGGTGGAGCTCAATATCGGCTCGACGCTCCCCGATACCGTCGAGCTTCATGAAGTCCCCAACGTCAAATACCGCTATGTCGTCGTCGACAACCGCACCGTCGTCGTCGACCCAGGCACGCGCAAGATCGTCAAGATCATCGAGTGACGTGAAAGCTCGGGCAGTCGTCGCTCAGCAGGAACCCGCCGCACCGTCGAGGGCCGGGGGGCCTCACAGGCAGTTTCAATGCGAACAATCAGCAGACTTTTTGATTCCCATGACCAGGCGGCGCGAGCCGTCGAAGCACTTCAGGCGGCAGGAATTGCGCGCCACCAGATCAGTATCATCGGACCCTACGACGACGAAATCGGCGCCGTCTTGCGCGGTCCAGGCACCGGTGCCGCCCTTGGCGCGGCGGGTTTGTTGGCCGGCCTCGGCGCCTTCGATATCCCCGGCATCGATCCCCTCGGCGCGGGATGGCTGGCATCGGCCCTCGTCGGTGCAGCCTTGGGCTGCGTTGCCGGCAGACTTTTCGGCGCATTGTCCGATATCGGCAAGCAGCCAGGCAAGCCAGATGCCGCACAAGGTGTGATCCTGGTGCTGGCGCATGTCGATGAAAGGCAGGCAGACAGCGCACAGGCGGTGCTTGGGGCTTCCGTTCAGGCAACGCAGTCTTTGGCCAGGGCGGCATGAAGGTTCAGCTCGGGCAAGGCGCTTGACCAGGCCGCGCAGCGGGGCGGCGATCCAAGCGCGAATTCAAAAATTTCTGGCAAGCCGCCGCCAGAAAGTGTTGAACACCGTGCCGATCACATTCGGCGAGCGGTTGCGCTCGGCGAGGCTTGATGATTTGCTGTCGGTTTGCGGAGAACGAATAATGCATGAGCCTGTCGGTCAAGACGAATATGGGTCGACCAGCCCGTTCGATCCGGACGATCTGTCGAGGTTGAACGCAATCGGCCCGAGCGCCGGCAGCAACGATTTCGAGAAATACGCAGTCGCCGTGATCATCGTGTTCGGCGCCCTGATCATCGGTGGCCTGATGGCTGCCGGCTTGAGCTTCGGGCGCCGCAGCACCTTCTTTTTCGCGCTTGGTGGCGCCACCGCGGCATGGATATCCGGCAATGCGCTTCTGCTCGACCGGCCACGCATCTACGCCCTGTTCGTCGGCATCGCGGCGCTGATGCTGATAGCGTCCACGATCGCGCTGGTCACCTGATTCAGAGCGAAATCTTATTGTTGACCATGATCTTATCCGAAAAACCGATTCCCACTTTTGGGGTCTAATACCCGATAGCCTTGCCGGCTGCGGCGCGGCTGTCGATGGCGCCATTGTAGCGGGCGCCGCCACCCTTCTCGATTTCCGCCAGGCTCTTGCCACCGACCAGGATGCCGGCCGCCTGGCCCCAGGTCGTGTCGGCAAGATCGAGGCGGTAGCCCATGCCGGTAAGCAGCTTTTCGGTATCGGGCGACAGGCCGAAAGGTTCGATATAGACCGTGTCGGGCAACCATTGGTGATGGATGCGCGGCGCGTCGATGGCCTCCTGGATGTTCATACCGTGGTCGACGACGTTGACGATCGCCTCCAGCGTGATGGTGATGATGCGTGAACCGCCGGGGCTGCCGATGACCATGAACGGCTTGCCGTCTTTGGCGAGGATGGTCGGGCTCATCGAGGACAGCGGCGTCTTTTTCGGCGCGATCGCATTCGCCTCGCCCTGGACCAGGCCATAGAGATTGGGCACGCCGGGTTTCTGGGTGAAATCGTCCATCTCGTTGTTGAGCAGGATGCCGGTGCCGGCGGCGACAACGCCGGCGCCGAAAGAGCCGTTCAGCGTGTAGGTTACCGCGACGGCATTGCCATCATTGTCGATGATCGAAAAATGCGTCGTCTCGTTGCTCTCGCCAAAGCCCTTCGGCATCAATTCCTGCGAGACGCCGGCCCGGAACGGATCGATCTTTTCGCGAATTTCCCTGGCGTAATTCTTGTCGAGCAGTTTTGCGACCGGATTGTCGATGAAGCCGGGATCGCCGAGCGCCGAATTGCGGTCGACATAGGCGTGGCGCATCGCCTCGACCATGACGTGAACCGTCTCGGCCGAACCGGCGCCGAGATAGGACAACGGATAGAACTCAAGCACGTTGAGGATCTCGCAGATGATGACGCCGCCGGAGCTCGGCGGCGGCGAGGAAATGATCTCGTAGCCGCGATAATTGCAGGTCACCGGCTTGAGCTCGCGCACCGCATAGCTTTCGAAATCAGCCCTGGCCAGAATGCCGCCCTTCTCCCCACTCGCCTTGACGATGGCGTCGGCGGTCGCGCCTTTGTAGAAGGCATCCGCCCCGCGTTCGGAAATGGCGGCCAGCGAAGCCGCGAGATCGGGCTGAACAAGACGCTCGCCGACAGCATAGGGCTTGCCGTCCGGCTTGAGGAAAATGGCCGCCGCCGCTGGGTCCCTTGCCAACCGCTCCGCGCCGCCCTGGAGCGAGGCCGCATCGCCCTGCTCCAGCACGAAGCCTTCCTTGGCAAAGCGGATGGCCGGCGCCAGCAAGTCCTGCCGCGACAGCGTGCCGTATTTCTCCCGCGCCATCTCGAAACCAGCGACCGAGCCCGGCACGCCGACCGCCAGATAGCCGTCGAGACTGGCGCCTTTTACCGGCTTGCCGTCCTTGTCGAGATACATGGTTTTGGTCGCGGCCAGCGGCGCGCGCTCGCGAAAATCGAGGAAGGTCGAGCGGCCGTCCTTGAAGCGGATGGTCATGAAGCCGCCACCGCCGATATTGCCGGCGGTCGGGTAGACCACGGCCAGCGCATAGCCGACGGCGACCGCGGCATCGACCGCGTTGCCGCCCCTCTTCAGCACCTCGACGCCGACCTCAGACGCAAGATGCTGGGCGGTCACCACCATGCCGTGCTCGCCCTTCGCCGGCTGCGGCGAGGCGGCATAGGCGAGGAAGGGTACGAAGGTCAGGGTGAGGGAAAGGCTTACGGCGATCAGCGTTCGGCGGGTGTTGTGCATGGCCGTGCTCCGAGGCGTGGGGTAGGCCTAGGAAACGCGCTTGGAGCGGTTGAGTCTACTGCGAAGATCGAAAGAATCGGGAGGGTTCGCACGCCTGTGCCGGTTCGCCTCGCAACCGCCGTTGCAATCTTCGGCGACTGCAACGGCATGGATCCTAGGGTCTCCGCTACGTCGCTTCGCTCCTGCTCCGCCCTAGGATCCATGCCGTAACTGCTGAGCGCCGCAGCGTTGGTAGCAAGGCCACGCTTCATCGCGGCTCTCAGAATTTTTCAGTTACACAGCAACTTTGTTCTTGCTTTGTGCCGGCAGCTATGCTACTAATTTGAATATGGTGCTAATTGGCTCCAACGACCCGCCCTTCGTGGCGGGTTTTCATTTTCAGCCAATATCAAACAATCCCGCCGCCGACGCTCGCCACCGCCGGCCGTTCGGCTGCGACCTTCGCCCGGTAGCCGGCGGCGCGGTAGGCGGCGACCGGATCGATGGCGCCGCCGGTCTTCAGCCGCGCCATGGCAAGGATAGGCCGCAGCCACTGAGCATGGTACAGGCGCAAGCATGGCTGATCCGAAGCAATCCCAGATCCACAACTTCAAGGACGTAGCCCGCGGGCCTGAACGCGACGACGAGAAGCCCTTGGGCGAGCGGCTCAAGAAGCTGGTGAAGTACAAGCCGACAGAGAATTTGACGTGACCGACGAGCAGTTGGTTTTGGTAGCGATCCCATCGCTTGTGGCGGTTCTGCTCAATCGCGAACAGCAAAAGGGCTCGCCTTTGACTGAGGACGAAGTCGTGGCGATCAGGGACAGCGCCGCATGCATGGCGATGCCATACGACGTCGCCGCGCAGGTGGCGAAGAAGCGCGGCTATGATGACATCAGGCTTGAGAATGCTTGGGAAGACTGGAATGCGATCCGCCCAAGCCTGGGCTTATAAACGCAACAATCGCGATTGATTCGCACCGACGACCCGCCTTAGGCGGGTTTTCGTTTTTCAGCCAATATCAAACAATCCCACCGCCGACGCTCGCCACCGCCGGCCGTTCGGCTGCGACCTTCGCCCGGTAGCCCGCGGCGCGGTAGGCGGCGACCGGATCGATGGCGCCGCCGGTCTTCAGCCGCGCCATGGCAAGGATAGGCTCGACGTCGGTGCGATAGGCTGTCTTCAGCGTCTGCGTCGCCATCAGCGCGTCATTGGCGTCCTGGAAGCCTTCGAGCGCCTTGCGGTCGACCAGCAGCGCCTGGGCATAGGCGCGCTGCACCTCGACCGCCGACAACATCAGGCTTTCTATCGGATCGGTGACGTTATGGCTCTGGTCGAGCATGTGGGCCGGATCGAAACCTTCGGCACCGGCAAGCTCGGCATCGACCAGTTCATTGAAGACGAGGAACAGCCGGTAGGGATCGATCGAGCCGGCGTCGAGATCGTCGTCGCCATATTTCGAATCGTTGAAATGGAAGCCGCCAAGTTTCTTGAACTGGATCAGTCGCGACACGATCATCTCGATGTTGACGTTGGGGGCGTGATGGCCAAGGTCGACCAGACAGAACGCCTTGTCGCCAAGCTCGTTGGCGATGATGTAGTTGGTGCCCCAATCCTGCACGACGGTCGAATAGAAGGCCGGCTCGTACATCTTGTGCTCGGTGAACAGTTTCCAGCCGTCCGGCAGTCCGGCATAGATCTCCTTCATCGCGTCGAGATAGCGCTCGAATGCCTTGGCGAAATTGACCTGGCCGGGAAAGTTCGAGCCGTCACCGATCCATACCGTCAGCGCTTTGGAGCCCAGCGTCCTGCCGATCTCGATGCATTCGAGGTTGTGCTCGACCGCCTGCCGGCGTGTCGCTGCATCGGCATGCGACAGCGAGCCGAATTTATAGGAAAGTTTTTGGTCCCTGGCGTCGGAGAAGGTGTTGGAGTTGATGGCGTCGAAGCCGAGGCCGAAGCGGGATGCCGCCTGCTTCAGCCGGTTCGGATCGGCCTTGTCCCAGGGAATATGCAGCGAGACGGTCGGCGTCGCCTGCGTCAATTGCCGGATGACGGCGCAGTCCTCGATCTTGTCGAAAATGTCACGCGGCTCTCCGGCGCCGGGAAAGCGGGCAAAGCGGGTGCCGCCGGTGCCGACGCCCCAGGACGGGATGGCGACGGCGAATTTCTCGACCTTGTCGCGGATGGCATCGATGGCGATGCCGCGGCGGTCGAGGCGCTCGCCGAGGGACTCGTAGTCGCGCTTGAGATTGGCGTTGCGCGCGGCATTATCTTTCTCGACAACATCGGCGGAGATGATGGTTTCGGACACTAAAGTTTCCTCCCAAATGCGTTCGGTTGGCGCTGCCCCTCATCCGCCTGCCGGCACCTTCTCCCCGTATGGTAACGGGGAGAAGGGTAAAGCTCCGGCGTCGGCGCCAACCCTCAAACGACTGCTTATCGCGTAAAGCTCTGTGCGTTGCCGGCGTCGACGTTGATGATGTTGCCGGTCGATTTGGCCGACATATCGGAGGCGAAGAAATAGATCGCCTCGGCGATGTCTTCGGGGAACACCGACCGCTTCAGCATCGAACGCGAGCGGTAGTGCTCCTCGAGATCGTCGGTCGACATCTTGTAGGCGGCGGCGCGCTGTTCCTTCCATTCGCCGCTCCAGATCTTCGAGCCGCGCAGTACGGCGTCGGGGTTGACGACATTGACCCTGATCTGCGCTTCCGCGCCTTCCAGCGCCAGGCAGCGTGCCAGATGGATTTCGGCGGCCTTGGCAGTGCAATAGGCGGCGGCATTTGGCGATGCGGCAAGCCCATTCTTGGAGGCGACGAAGACGACGTTGCCGCCGATCTTCTGCGCCCGAAACAGCCGGAACGCCTCCCGCGAAACCAGGAAATAGCCGGTCGACAGGATGTCCATGTTCTTGTTCCACAGCGTCAGCGTGGTGTCCTCGATCGGCGCCGAGGAGGCCAGGCCGGCATTGGAGACCAGAATATCGATGCCGCCGAATTCGACCGCCGTTTCGGCAAAGCCGGAGATCACCTGATCCTCGGACGTGACGTTGATGACTACGGGCCGCACGAAATCCTTGCCATAGGCCTTGGCAAGCTCGTCATTGGCGCCGGCAAGGGCTGCTTCGTCGATATCGGCCAGCACGACGCACGCGCCCTCGCGCAGCAGCCGGTTGGCGGTGGCCCGGCCAATGCCGCCGGCGCCGCCGGTGACCAGCGCAATCTGGCCGGCAAGAGCCTTTGGTTTCGGCAGGCGCTGCAGCTTTGCCTCTTCGAGCAGCCAGTATTCGATATCGAAGGCTTCCTGGTCGGGCAGGCCGACATAGGTCGAGACCGTCGAGGCGCCGCGCATGACGTTGATGGCGTTGACATAGAATTCGCCCGATATGCGCGCCGTCGCCTTGTCGCCGGCGAAGGTGAACATGCCAACGCCGGGCATCAGATAGACGACGGCGTTCGGATCGCGCACCGGTGGCGAATCCGCGTGCTTGCAGCGGTCATAATAGGCCTGATAGCCAACGCGATACTCCGCCACATCATCGGCAAGACGGGCAATGACGGCATCGACGTCGGGATTTTGGGGGTCGAACTCGATGACCAACGGCCGGATCTTGGTGCGCAGGAAGTGGTCCGGGCAGGACGTGCCGAGTGCCGCCAGCGGCCGCAAATCCCTGGAATTGACGAATTCGAGCACGGCAGGGGAATCGTCGAAATGGCCGAGCTTGTGGCTGTTCTCCGAGATCAGGCCACGGATCCTCGGCATCAGTTTTGCGGCCACGGCGCGACGCGCAGGCGCATCGAGGGATTTGACGACTTCGCCGCCGAAAATCGGCTTGCCCTGGCTCTTGCGCTCGAACCAGTCGATCGCCTGGTTGATCACCGAGATCGTTGTCTCGTAGCATTCCTTCGGCGTGTCGCCCCAGCTGAACAGGCCATGACTGGCCAGTACGACACCCTTGGCTTCGGGGTTTTCGCGGCAGAATTTCTCCAGCCACAGGCCGAGCTCGAAGCCCGGACGTTTCCATGGCAGCCAGCCGATCGTGTCGCCGAAGATCTCCTTGGTCAGCGCCTGCGAATCCTTGGCGGCGGCAATGGCGATGATGGCATCGGGATGCATATGGTCGACAAAAGGCTTCGGCACGAAGGCATGCAGCGGCGTGTCGATGGAAGCCGCGCGCGGGTTGAGGTTGAAGGTGCAATGGGGCAGATAGCCGACCATCTCGTCTTCATGTTCGAGGCCGCGATAGAGACCTTTCAGCGCGCGCAATTTGTCCATGTAGAGCGTGGCGAAGCCGTCGAGCTTGATCGAGGCGCTGTCGCCGCCCGAGCCCTTGACCCACAGCACTTCCACGCTCTCGCCGGTGAGCGGATCGTTTTGCCAGATCTTGGAGGAGGTGTTGCCGCCGCCATAATTGGTGACGCGCTTGTCGGAGCCAAGAACATTCGAGCGATAGACCAGACGTTCGGGCTCGCTCATTGCTTGCGCTTTTGCGTCATCCCAAAGATTGGCGAGGCGCGTGCCGGAGCGCTTGTCGAGCATAGGTATCCTCCCTTTGGGACACGCAAACGGCGCGGGTCCCTTTTGTACGAATTTCTACGCAAGCAGCGGCCTTGTCAATCACAAACGATCAATATCAGTCATATTGCATTGCACAATGAAATTATCTGATCGGAAATGATTGACACTGCGCGCTTTGGGTGACTAGATGCTCCGGCAGGGAGGAACCATGCACGAGAAAGAGCGCCACAGGATCATTCTGTCCGCCGTCCAGGAAAAGCCTGTGGTGACGGTGCAGGAGATGGTCGACCTGACGGAGTCGTCGGAGGCGACGATCCGGCGCGACATCGCGGCATTGCATGTGCAAAAACGGCTGCGCCGGGTGCGCGGCGGCGCCGAGGCGCTTTCGCCGCCGCAGTTCATCGGCCTTGCCGGCCGGCCCTTTTCCGTCAACGAGACCATCAACGCTTCGCAGAAGCGGGCAATCGCGCGGGAAGCCGTCGAACTGTGCAAGGACGGCGAGCCGATCATCATCAATGGCGGCACCACCACCTTCCAGATGGTGCATTTCCTGACCGGCCGCCGCATGCCGATCTTCACCAATTCCTTCCCGATCGCGGAGCATTTGCTCAGGCACTCCAAGAACACGGTGATGCTGTCGGGCGGCACCATCTACCGCGAGCAGAACATCATCCTGTCGCCGTTCGACAATGACGTGACGCGCAATTTCTACGCGCGCCGCATGTTCATGGGCGCGCAAGGGCTGGGGCCGCTCGGTCTTATGGAAGGCGACCCGCTGCTGATCCAGGCCGAGCAGAAACTGATCGACCAGGCAGACGAATTGGTGGTGCTGGTCGATTCCTCGAAGTTCCGCAAACGCTCGAGCCTGATCCTGTGCGGCCTGTCGCGCATCGCCACGGTGATCACCGACGACGCCATCGAGGATCGCGAAGCCAAGATGCTGGAGACCGCCGGCGTGACGCTGATCATCGCCCGCACAACGGCAACCAACAAGGAAGAATCTTCGCTGCAGGCCTGAGAACCACTCACGCCCGCAGCGGCGATGGAATGCAACGCTCAAGGGAGGATATTCGATGAGCTTTCTGAAGAAACTGATGGTTACGGCGGCGTTCTCCGCCGCCATGTTCGTGAATGCCGCCTACGCCGAAAACGTCAAGATCGCGCTGGTGGTGAAGTCGCTCGGCAACGGCTTCTTCGACGCCGCCAACAAGGGCGCCGAAGAGGCGGCCAAGGAGCTCGGCGATGTCGACATCATCTACACCGGCCCGACCAAGGCGACCGCCGAAGCGCAGATCGAAGTGGTCAATTCGCTGATCGCCCAGAAGGTCAATGCCATCGCCATTTCGGCGAACGACGCCGACGCGCTGGTGCCAGTGCTGAAGAAGGCGATGCAGCGCGGCATTACCGTCATCTCGTGGGATTCAGGCGTCGCGCCGGAAGGACGCCAGCTTCACCTCAACCCCTCCGATACCAACCTGATCGGCGAGACCATCATCAAGCTGGCCGCCGACTACCTGCCGGAAGGCGGCGATGTCGCCATCCTGTCGGCTTCTTCGACCGCGACCAACCAGAATGCCTGGATCGACGCGGCCAAGAAGGTGCTGCCGGAGAAGTTCCCCAAGATCAAGCTCGTCGCCACCGTCTATGGCGACGACGACTCGGCCAAGAGCACGGACGAAGCCAAGGGCCTGCTGAAGTCCTATCCGAACCTCAAGGCGATCATCGCACCGACCACGGTCGGCGTCGTTGCCGCCGCGCAGGTGGTGACCGATGAAGGCCTGATCGGCAAGGTCAACGTCACCGGCCTGGCGCTGCCGTCGGAGTTCAAAAAGTTCATCGACAATGGCGCCAGCCAGGCGGTTGCGCTGTGGAACCCGATCGACCTCGGCTACTCCGCCGTCTACCTCGCCCACGATCTGGCGGTGAAGAAGGAAGAGGCCAAGCCCGGTGCTACGCTGTCGATCGGCCGCGTCGGCAAGGTCACGCTCGACGACACCAACTCGGCTGCGATGGCTCCGCCCTTCCAGTTCGACAAGTCGAACATCGAAAAGTTCTCCAAGATCTATTGATCCTGGGACCTTCGAAACGGTGCGGCGGGGCTCAGGTCCCGCCGCGCTTTCAAACGAACCTTGCTACAGGGCTTGATACGATCATGGACACGACAGCCCAGCACGAAGTGGCACATGAAGCGCCTTTGTCATCCGGACCGCGCCTGACGCTGTCCGGCATCTCGAAAAGCTTTCCCGGCGTGCGGGCGCTGCACAATGTCGGCCTGTCGCTCTATCCCGGCCAGGTAACCGCGCTGATCGGCGAAAACGGCGCCGGCAAGTCGACGCTGGTCAAGATCATGACCGGCATCTACCAGCCGGATGCTGGCACGATCAGCATCGACGGCCAGCCGGTCACACTGCCCAGCGCCCACGCCGCGTTCGGGCACGGCATCACCGCCATCCACCAGGAAACCGTGCTGTTCGACGACCTGACGGTGGCCGAAAACATCTTCCTCGGCCATGCGCCGCGCACGCGTTTCAAAACCATCGACTGGCGCACCATGCGCAAGAATGCCCGCGAGGTGCTCGACACGATGGGCGCCGGCCATATCGACGCCGACGCCAGGCTGAAGGACCTCGGCATTGCCAACAAGCACCTAGTCGCGGTTGCCCGCGCCATGTCCATCGACGCGCGGATCGTCATCATGGACGAGCCGACGGCAGCGCTTTCGATGAAGGAGATCGAAGAGCTTTTCCTGCTGATCGAATTCCTCAAGAGCGACGGCAAGGCGATCCTGTTCATCAGCCACAAATTCGATGAGATCTACCGCATCGCCGACCGCTATACCGTGTTCCGCGACGGCGAGATGGTCGGCGAAGGCCTGATCAAGGACGCCGGCCAGAGCCAGATCGTGCGCATGATGGTCGGCCGCTCGGTCGATCACATCTTTCCGCAGCGCAAGGCCGAGATCGGCGCGCCGGTGCTGGCCGTCTCCGGCCTGTCGCACCCGACCGAGTTCGACGACATAGGCTTCGAGCTGCACAGGGGCGAAATCCTCGGCTTCTACGGCCTTGTCGGCGCCGGGCGCAGCGAGGTGATGCAGGCGATATCAGGCATCACCCGCACCAGCGGCGGCACGATCACGCTGGAGGGTAAGGCAATCGCGCCGAAATCGGCGGCGGATTCGATCGACGCCGGCATCGTCTATGTGCCGGAGGAGCGCGGCAAGCAAGGCGTGGTGATCGGCCTGCCGATCTTCCAGAATGTCTCGCTGCCCTCGCTCAAACGCACATCCAAGTCCGGCATATTGCGGCTGGCCGAAGAGTTCGCGCTGGCCCGCTCCTACACCGAGCGGCTCGATCTGCGCGCCTCCTCGCTCAGCCAGGACGTCGGCACGCTGTCGGGCGGCAACCAGCAGAAGATCGTCATCGCCAAATGGCTGGCGACCGCGCCCAAGGTGATCATCCTGGACGAGCCGACCAAGGGCATCGACATCGGCTCGAAGGCGGCCGTGCACGGCTTCATGGCCGAGCTCGTCGCGCAAGGCCTGTCGGTGATCATGGTGTCGTCCGAATTGCCGGAAATCCTCGGCATGTCGGACCGCGTCGTCGTTATGCGCGAGGGCCGCATTGCCGCGGTCTACGACAATAAAGGGCTCGACGCCGAAACCTTGGTCAGGACGGCAGCGGGGATCGCGGCATGAAGGCTTTTCTCAAACATCGCGAGGTCTGGCTGCTGGCGGCAATCGTCGTGCTGATCGGGCTGATCTCCACGCGGTTTCCAGGTTTTGCCGATCCGGCCAACCTGCGCCAGGTGTTCAACGACACGTCGATCCTGATGATCCTGGCGCTCGGCCAGATGGTCGTCATCCTGACCCGCTCGATCGACCTGTCGATGGCTTCAAATCTCTGCTTCACCGGCATGGTGGTGGCAATGCTGAACGCCGCGCATCCGGCGATCCCGATCCCGCTGCTGATCGTCATCGCACTGCTGGTCGGCCTGGTGCTCGGCGCCATCAACGGCCTGCTGGTATGGCGGCTGAACATTCCCTCGATCGTGGTAACGCTCGGCTCCCTCACCATCTACCGCGGCGCCACGTTCGTCATTTCAGGCGGCGCCTGGGTCAACGCCGACCAGATGAGCGCTGATTTCATCGGGTTGCAGCGCGCGGCTTTCCTCGGCATTCCGGTACTGTCGTGGATCGCCCTGCTGGTTATTGCGCTGTTCTTCCTGGTGATGACGCGCACCGGGCTCGGCCGCTCGATCTATGCCATCGGCGTCAACCCGACCGCATCGGTCTATGCCGGCATCGATGTCGGCCGGACGAAATTCATCGTCTTCTGCATCTCGGGGATGATCGGCGGCCTCTGCGGCTATCTGTGGATTTCGCGCTACGTCATCGCCTCGGTCGAGGTCGCCAACGGCTATGAGCTCAATATCATCGCCGCCTGCGTCATCGGCGGCATTTCGATTGCCGGCGGCATCGGTTCGGTCGGCGGCGCGGTGCTCGGCGCGCTGTTCCTCGGCATCATCTCCAACGCGCTGCCGGTGATCAACATCTCACCCTTCTGGCAGATGGCGATTTCAGGCAGCGCCATCATCCTGGCCGTGGTGCTCAACGCGCGCGGCGAACGCCGGCAAGGCCGCATCATCCTCAAGAAGGCGGAAGCGGCATGACCGACACCCCTGCCCCACGCCATATTCCCGACCGGCTCGACAAGCCGCTGACGTCGGCGATCTTCTCATGGGAGGCGCTGCTGGTCGTCGTGGCGGTTGCCATCTTTGCCGTCAACAGCTTTGCCTCGCCCTATTTCCTCGACGCGTGGTCGCTGTCGGACCTGACCTTCAACTTCACGGAAAAGGCGCTGATCGCGCTGGCCATGGCGCTGCTGATCATCTCCGGCGAAATCGACCTGTCGGTGGCCGCCATCATCGCGCTGGCGTCAACAATGATGGGCATGGCGGTGCAGGCCGGCGCCGGCATGCCTGAACTGGTGGCAATCGGCCTCGTCGTCGGGCTCGGCTGCGGCGCCTTCAACGGACTGCTCGTCACCAGGCTCGGCTTGCCGTCGATCGTCGTCACCATCGGCACGATGAGCCTGTTTCGCGGCATTGCCTTCATCATCCTCGGCGACCAGGCCTACAAGGGCTATCCCGCGAGCTTCGCCTTCTTCGGCCAGGGCTATGTCTGGTGGGTGGTGTCGTTCGAACTGACGCTTTTCCTGATCGCGGCAGTCGTCTACTGGTTCCTTCTGCACCGGACGAGCTTCGGCCGCCGGGTCTTTGCCATCGGCAACAACCCGGTCGCGGCGCAGTTTTCCGGCGTACGCGTCGGCCGTATCAAATTCATCCTGTTTTGCCTGACCGGCCTGATGGCGGGCATCGCCTCGGTGCTGATCACATCGCGGCTCGGCTCGACCCGGCCGTCCATCGCACAGGGCTACGAGCTGGAAGTCATCACCATGGTGGTGCTCGGCGGCGTCAGCATCCTGGGCGGCGCCGGCAGCATAGTGGGCGTCGTGCTCGCGGCCTTCATCATGGGGCTGGTGACCTTCGGCCTCGGCCTGCTCAATGTGCCAGGGATTGTTATGTCGATCTTCATCGGCCTGCTGCTGATCATCGTCATCGCGCTGCCGATCCTGTGGCGGCGAGTACGGCGGGAGCGCTTTGCCTGATGCCGGAGAAATACGCGTTCAAGATGAAGCTCAATCCGGGCATGAAGGCCGAATACAAGAAGCGCCACGACGACATCTGGCCGTCGCTGGTCGCGCTGCTCAAGCAGGCCGGTATCTCCGATTACTCGATCCATCTCGACGAAGAGACCAACACCTTGTTCGGCGTGCTGTGGCGCCGTGACGACCACGGCATGGACGAATTGCCGAAGCATCCGGTGATGCAGCGTTGGTGGGCCGAGATGGCGGACATCATGGAGACCAAGCCGAACAACGAGCCGGTGGCGGTGCCGCTGGAAACAATGTTCCATATGGAATGACCCGCCACGTCGCCGTCATCGATATCGGCAAGACCAACGCCAAGGTGGCGCTGGTCGATCTTGCCGCAGCAAGCGAAGTCGCGCTGCGCAGGATGGTGAACGAGCCGGTTCGGCAAGGCCCATACCCGCACCATGACGTCGAGCGGTTATGGGCGTTTATCCTTGGCAGCCTGGCCGAGATCGACCGCGAGCAGCGCATCGATGCGATATCGATCACCACCCATGGCGCAACGTCCGTGCTGGTCGACGCATCAGGCGAACTGGCGCTGCCGGTGCTCGACTACGAATTCGATGGTCCGGATGCCTTTGCCGGGGACTATGACACGATCCGTCCGGCGTTCTCCGAGACCGGCACGCCGCGCCTGCCGGCCGGCCTCAATCTCGGCGCGCAGCTGTTCTGGCAGCAGAAGCGCTTTCCGGCGGATTTCGCCAGAACCGCCGCGATCCTGATGTATCCGCAATACTGGGCCTTGCGCCTGACCGGCGTCGCCGCCAGCGAGGTGACTTCGCTCGGCTGCCACACCGATCTGTGGAACCCGTGGAAAGCGGATTTTTCGTCGCTGGTCGACCGGCTGCAATGGCGCCGGCTAATGGCGCCGGTGCGGCAGGCCAGGGACCGCCTCGGGCCGATCCTGCCCGCGCTTGCGACACGGACCGGGCTCGACCCGCAAACGCCGGTGTTTTGCGGCCTGCACGATTCCAACGCCTCGCTGCTGCCGCATCTCCTGTCCGACCGACCGCCTTTCTCCGTGGTCTCGACCGGCACCTGGGTGGTGTCGATGGCGGTTGGCGGCAACAAGATCGCGCTCGACCCGGCCCGCGATACGCTGGTCAATGTCAACGCGCTCGGCGATCCCGTGCCCTCGGCGCGCTTCATGGGTGGCCGCGAGTTTTCCGTGCTGACCGAGGGCCAATCGGAGAACTGGACGGAAGACGATGTTGCCACGGTGCTGGCGCGCAAGACGTCCCTATTGCCCTCGACCCAACAGGGTTCGGGGCCGTTTCCGCATCATACCGCATCATGGCTTAACGCGGACGGTATGAGCGTCGGCCAGCGCTTTGTCGCCATCTCGTTCTACCTGGCGCTGATGACCGCGACCTGCCTCGACCTGATCGGCGCGGACGGTCCCACCATCGTCGAAGGACCCTTCGCCCGCAACCGGCTGTTCACCCGCATGCTGGCTGCGGCGACGGCGCGTGGCGTCATCGCCTCCGAGGCTGCGACTGGTACCAGCATCGGCGCCGCCTTGCTGGCGTCGGACCAGGGGACACCGCAAGGCAGAGGCGAAAGGACCGAACCGTCGGCCGATCCATTCTGGACAAGTTACGTGCGCTCCTGGCGTTCGGCGGTCGACGAACGAGCCTGACCGCCGAGCTCATGGCGCCCTGATGTCCGGAGATGCCTAGCCCGCGTAGAGCAATCCTTGCGGGTCGATCTCTGGCTTGCGGCCGGCGACCACATCGGCAAGGAACTTTCCCGAGCCGCAGGCCATGGTCCAGCCGAGATGGCCGTGGCCGGTGTCGAGGTAGAGATTGTCGTATCGCGCCCGGCCGATGACCGGCACGGAGTTCGGCATCATTGGGCGAAGTCCAGCCCAGAGCTCGGCCTTGCTCTCGTCGAAAGCGCCGGGGAACAGGTCCTTGGCGGTGTTCAGGATCGAGTTGAAATCGCGTGGCTTGAACGTGCGGTCGAACCCGGTGAACTCCGCCGTCGAGGACATCCGCAGCCGATTTCCCAGCCTGGAGTAGCCGATCAGCCGGTCCTCGTCGGCGCCACCCATGATCGGCCCCTTGCTTTCATCTTCCAGCGGAACAGTCACGGTATAGCCCTTCACAGGATAGACGGGCAGGTCGATGCCGTAGCGGCGGCCGAGCAGACCGCTCTCCGGCCCCATGGAAATGACCACTGCGTCACCCGCCACCGGGCCGGCCGAGGTCATCACGGCGCGCACCCGGTCGCCGTCGATGTCGAGGCCTTCGACCGTGGTGCCGTAGAGGAATTGGACGCCGAGTTTCTCGGCGGCATAGGCAGCGAGGTTCTGCGTGAATTGGCTGGAGTCGCCGGTCTGGTCGATCGGCGAATAGACGCCGCCGGCTATCTTGTCCTTGGCGCCGGCAAGGCCGGGCTCGAGCTCGACCAGCCGGTCGCGGCCGACGATCTCGATCGGCAGGCCGTGTTCGCCGAGATAACGATAATTGTCGGTGCCGGTATCAAAGCTCTGCTGCGAGCGGAAGAAATACAGAATGCCTTTCTTGCGCTCGTCATAGTGGATGCCGGTTTCGGCGGAGACGGCGTTGATGCAGTCGCGCGAATAGAGCGCCAGACGCAGCTTGACGTCGGTGTTGGCGCGCATGCGCTTATGCGTGCACTGGCGTAGGAAGCGCAGGCTCCAGGCGAAAAAATACGGATCGAAGCGCAGCCGCACCTTGATGCCGAGATCGTGGTTGTAGAGGCCGCGCAGGAACGTCTTCAGCGCGGCGGGCGAGGCCCAGGCGGTGGCATCCCCGGGCGACACCAGGCCGGCATTCGACCGGCTGGTGCCGCGTGCCGCCGCCGGATGGCGCTCGATCACCGTCACCTCATGGCCGTCGCTGGCCAGATAAAAGGCCGCCGCCGTACCGACGACGCCGGCCCCAAGCACCAGGATTTTCATTCCGCCCCCAGCGCGCTGAACCAACCTTTGCGGAGAGCCCACTTCACCCCAGAGCCGAATTCTTGCTGGTCAGGATGCGCTCCCAGGCAAGCGCATCGGCAACGATCCGGTCAAGGTTGTCGCGCTGCGGGGTCCAGCCGAGCTCGCCGCGCGCCAGCTCCGAATTGGCGACGACCGCGGCGGCGTCGCCGGCGCGGCGATCGCCCATCCGTACGTCGAAATCATGGCCGAAGACGCGACGGACGCTGTCGATGACCTCGAGCACCGAATAGCCGTGGCTGTAACCACAATTGGCGACCAGGCTCGATCCGCCGGCACGCAGCCGCTGAAGCGCCAGCCGATGCGCCGCCGCCAGGTCGCTGACGTGGATATAGTCGCGCATGCAGGTGCCGTCCGGCGTCGGATAGTCGGTGCCGAACACCTGCATGAAGGGGCGCTTGCCGAGCGCCGTCTCGCAGGCGACCTTGATCAGATGCGTGGCACCGGGCGTCGACTGGCCGGTGCGGCCCTTCGGATCGGCGCCGGCGACGTTGAAATAGCGCAGCGCCGTATAGCGCAACCCATGGGCACTTGCCGCGTCGCGCAGCATCCATTCGCTCATCAGCTTGGACAGGCCATAGGGCGATTCCGGCGCAAGCCGGGCATCCTCGCGCACCGGCTCCAGGCCGGCGCCGCCATAGACGGCGGCGGTCGAGGAAAAGATAAAATTGGGCACGCCTTCGCGCACCGCAGTCTCGATCAAGGTGCGCGTCTTGCAGGTATTGTTCTCGTAATAGGCAAGCGGGTCAGCGACCGATTCGGGGACCACGATCGAGCCGGCGAAATGGATGATCGCGTCGATCTTATTGTCGCGAATGATCGAAGCGACCAGTTCCCTGTCGGCGACGTCGCCGACGACGAGCTTTGCTTCCGGGGCCACCGCCCATTCAAAGCCGGTAGAAAGCCGGTCGAGGACGACGACGCTGTCGCCCGTGTCCAGCAATTCCCAGACCATATGGCTACCGATATAGCCGGCACCGCCTGTCACCAAAACCGTCATCCGCATCCTCGCTATTCATGATTTATCGGAACTGTCTCAATCGTCGCCGTACTGGAAAATCCGCCGCCAGGCCATTAAAACCTGCGGTAACCAGTCTCATCGGCGCGTGGCATTGTCCTGAAACAAGATTGATCCACATCAAGGGAATAGGCCACGTTCCGTGGTCGTTAGGAACAGGCTCGGGGCGTGGCATTTTGACCAAAAAGGCCAGGTGGACGACGAATGGGCCAATGACTATGATCCCGCGCAAAACTGGGAAGGCGACATGAACTATCAGCGGTTTTTCGAGGAAGCGATCGACCAGCTCCATGCGGAGCGTCGCTACCGCGTCTTCGCCGACCTTGAGCGTATCGTCGGGAAATTCCCGCGCGCCATCTGGCGGGCCAATGGCCGCGCCGAGGAAATCACCGTCTGGTGCTCCAACGACTATCTCGGCATGGGCCAGCATCCCGACGTCATTGCCGCGTTCCAGAAGGCGGCAGGCAAGATGGGGTCGGGGGCCGGCGGCACCCGCAACATCTCCGGCACCAGCAACCCGCTGGTCGAGCTCGAACTGGAGCTTGCCGACCTGCACGACAAGGAAGCGGCACTGGTTTTCACCTCCGGCTTCGTTTCCAACGAGGCGTCGATCTCGACCATTGCAAAGCTGCTTCCCAATTGCCTGATCATCTCGGACGAGCTCAACCACGCTTCGATGATCGAGGGCGTGCGGCGCTCGGGCGCCGAGAAGAAGATCTTCCGCCATAACGACGTCGCGCATCTCGAAAGCCTGCTGCAGACGGCCGGCCGCGAGCGCGCCAAGCTGATTGTCTTCGAGAGCGTCTATTCGATGGACGGCGACATCGCGCCGATCAAGCAGATCGTCGAACTCGCCGAGCGCTACAACGCCATGACCTACATCGACGAGGTCCACGCCGTCGGCATGTACGGGCCGCGCGGCGGCGGCATCACCGAGCGCGAAGGGCTGGCCGACCGCATCGACATCATCGAGGGCACGCTGGCCAAGGCGTTCGGCACGCTTGGCGGCTACATCGCCGGCACCAGCGCCGTGATCGACGCGGTGCGCTCCTATGCGCCGGGCTTCATCTTCACCACGGCGTTGCCGCCGGCGATCGCTGCCGCGGCAACCACCTCGATCCGCCATCTCAAGCGCTCGCAGGCCGAGCGCGATGCGCAGCTGCGTCAGGCGACACGGACCAAGCAAGTGCTGGCCGCGGCCGGCCTGCCGGTGATGGAGTCGCCTACCCACATCGTGCCCCTTCTGGTCGGCGATCCCGAGCTCTGCAAGATGGCCAGCGACCGCCTGCTCGGTGTGCACGGCATCTACATCCAGCCGATCAACTACCCGACAGTGCCGCGCGGCACCGAGCGGCTGCGCATCACGCCTACACCGTTCCATTCGGACGCGTTGATTGCGTCCCTGCAGGACGCGCTGGTCGAGACATGGGATGCGTTGGGGATTCCCTACGGTTCGGCGGGCCGACCGTCGGTCGCCAAGAGCGATCGCGTCATTCCGTTGCTGGTGCCGAAGTCGGGCGGCTGAAGCCCGTTTGAAACTCTACTCCGGCGGCCATCTGACGCGGCTTTCTGCGCTTCCGGTGCTCACGGACCCAAATGTCCGCTGCGCTCCGGTTCTCGAAACCCACGCCAGCTGACTCGCCGGAGCGAGTTTCAACTCGGGGCTTCGAGGCAGCTCACATATTCTTCATCCATTTCGCCAGCCGGTGCGCGGCTTCCTCGAGCTGGTCGAGACGGCGGTGGAAGCATAGCCTGAGAAAGGATTCGCCGCCGGGGCCGAAGGCGGTGCCGGGAGCTAGGCCGACATTGGCGCGGTCGACCATGTCGAAGGCCGCGGCGCGGGAATCGGTGATGCCGTCGACCGCGAAGAACAGATAGAATGCGCCCTGCGGCACGGTGAACCGCGCCCTGCCGGTTTCGGCGAGAATGCCGCACACCAGGTCGCGCGCCGCCCTCGCCCGCTCCACCTGCTCGACGATGAAGGCGTCGCCCTCATCGAGGGCAACGACGGCGCCGCGCTGCATGAACTGCGCAACGCCGGAAGTCGAATACTGGACCAGGTTCTCGAACACCTGCTGCAAGGCGGGATGGATCTTGATCCAGCCGATGCGCCAGCCGGTCATCGCCCAGTTCTTGGAAAAGGAATTGACGAACAGGATGCGATCCTCATCGGCCATGATGTCGATGAAGGACGGCGCGCGACTATCGCCGTAATGAAACAGCGAGTAGATCTCGTCGGCGATGATCCACAGGCCCCTTTCGCGGGCGAGATCGAGGATCGCCTGCAGCGTCTCCTTGTCGGCGGTCCAGCCGGTCGGGTTGGACGGCGTGTTGACGAACAGCGCCTTGGTCCGTGGCGTGATCGCCGCTGCGATCTTGTCGACATCGCAGGACCAGCCATTGCCCGACTGATCGAGCGTGACCGCGACTGGAACGGCGCCCGCGATGCCGGCGGCGGCGGCGAAGTTCGGCCATGCCGGCGACAGGTAGACGAGTTCGTCGCCCTTGCCGGCCAGCGCATCGATGGCCATCTGGATGGCATGCATGCCGGAGCCGGTGACGATGAATTCCTCCTTGGCGAAAGTCTTGCCGAAATGCCTGGTGTAGTAGCGGGCGAGCGCCTGCCTGAGTTCGGGAATGCCCCGCTGCCAGGTGTAGAAGGTCTCGCCGCCGGCGAGTGCCTTGGCGGCTGCATCGGTGATGAAGGCAGGCGTCGGCAGGTCGCCCTCGCCGGCCCAGAGCGGGATCATGCCGTCGCGACCGCGGCCACGGTTCATGACGGCGACAATGCCGCTTTCAGGCGCCGCCCGCGCTTCGGCGCGCAGAGTATCGATCAGGGTCATGGATGGGTCCGTTTTCGTTTGCTCGACTGCTAGCGTGTTTCAGGGCGGACGAAAACAGAAAACCCCGGCCGCAAGCGACCGGGGTTTTGGTCCAGAAAGTTACCGCAGGCGCTACTTTCTGGCGAGGAGATCGCGAATTTCGGTGAGCAGCGCGACATCGGCCGGCGGCGGGGCAACCGGGACGGCCGGTTTCTCGCGCTCTAGCCGTTTGCGCAGATTGTTCACCGCCTTGACCATCAGGAAGATGATGAAGGCGAGAATAAGAAAATTCAGCGCCACGGTGATGAAGCTGCCATAGGCGAAGACCGCCCCCTGTTTCTTCGCATCCGCCAGCGAAGTTGCATTCACCGCAGAAGACAGGGGTATGAAGTAGTTGTTGAAGTCCAGTCCTCCGAAGATCGCGCCAACAATAGGCATGATGATGTCGTCGACCAGCGAGGTGACGATCTTGCCGAAGGCAGCGCCAATGATGACGGCGACGGCCAGGTCCATCACATTGCCCCTGGAAATGAATTCCTGAAATTCTTTCAGCATTCGACCCTCCTTGTCCTGACCGGCCGTTCTGCCGCTCCTCCAGCATCGACCGGCGGGCAGAATAGCAAAAACCTGCGGTTGCAACAGGATCAAAAGCTGGTTTCAGCCGGTCACGATTGCCCGACGCAGCCGATATAATACGCCGAAAGCCGCGATGGACTTGATCGCCAAGCTGTGATTGCGTCTGCAAGGCCGGATAAAAAAACCGGCGCAGGGAGGAAGTTCGAGGCGTGCAGGGCTGGTTCATCGTCATCATCGCGATCGCCTATGTGACGTTGCTGTTTGCTATCGCCAGCCTGGGCGACCGGCGCTCGACGTCATCGGGGCCTGGCCGCGCCCGGCCCTTCATCTATGCGCTCAGCCTCGCCATCTACTGCACCTCCTGGACCTTCTTCGGCTCGGTCGGGCTGTCCTCCGAGCGCGGCCTGGAGTTCCTCGGCATCTATATCGGACCGGTGCTGGTGTTCGTGTTCGGCTTTCCGCTGCTGCAGCGCATCGTCAGGCTGGCCAAGACCGAGAAGATCACCTCGATCGCCGACTTTCTCGGCGCCCGCTACGGCAAGAGTTTTGCTGTCGCGGCGATCGCCACACTGATCGCGACCATCGGCGCGGTGCCCTATATGGCGCTGCAATTGAAGGCGATCTCGGGCTCGGTCAGCCTGATGGTCGAGCACTATACCGGCTCGCCGCCGTCGTTCGATCCGTTCGTCAGCGACATCTCGCTGGTCGTTGCCATGCTGCTGGCGCTGTTTGCGGTGCTGTTCGGCACGCGCCACGCCGATGCCACCGAGCACCAGGACGGGCTGGTGCTGGCGGTGGCAGTCGAAACCGTGGTCAAGCTCGCCGCCTTCCTGGCAATCGGCCTGATGGTCATGTTCCTGATCTTCGGTGGGCCAGGCGACATGTTCGACCGGCTCGCCGAAAACACGCAGGTGCGCCAGGCGATGGGCTACAACACCTCGCTCGCCACCTGGCTGGTGCTGACATGCCTGAGCGGCTTTGCCATCCTGATGCTGCCGCGCCAGTTCTATGTCACCATCGTCGAGAACCGCAGCGAGGCCGAGCTGCGCACCGCGACATGGGTGTTTCCGCTCTATCTGGTGGCAATCAACCTGTTCGTGCTGCCGATCGCGCTGGCCGGCCTGGAACTGGTCGGCCCCAGGACCAGCAGCGACCTTTACGTGCTGTCGCTGCCGCTGTTCAGCGGCCACGACGTGCTGGCCATGGCCGCCTTCATCGGCGGGCTGTCGGCGGCGACCGCAATGGTGATCGTCGAAAGCGTCGCGCTGTCGATCATGATCTCCAACGACCTGGTCATTCCGCTGTTCGTGCGCCGGCTGCTGCGGACCACGACATCCGAGAACGAGGACTGGTCGACGCTCATCCTCAATGTACGCCGGGCGGCGATCTTCATCATGCTGTTCATCGCCTTTCTCTACTACCGCGAGAGCACCAATAGCGCGCGGCTGTCCTCGATCGGCCTGATGTCGTTCGCCGCGATCGCGCAGTTCGCGCCGGCAATGATCGGCGGCCTGATCTGGCGCGGCGCCAACGGAAGGGGTGCCGCACTTGGCATGGTCGCCGGCATCGTCGTCTGGAGCTATACGCTGCTGCTTCCCTCGCTCGTCGCGCCCGATACCGGCATCCTCGTCCACGGCCTGTTCGGCTTCGATGCATTGCGGCCGCAAGCGCTTTTCGGCACCGTCGCCGAGCCGCTGAACCATGGCGTGCTGTGGAGCCTGTCGATCAATACGCTGTTTTTTGTGTTCGGCTCGCTGTCGCGCGCCTCAGTGCCGCTGGAACGCATCCAGGCATCGATCTTCGTCCCGCGCGAGGCGGGCCCGCTGCCGAGCCTGCGCCGCTTCCGCACCACCATAACCGTCAACGACCTCAAGGACACGATCGCGCGCTATCTCGGTGTCGAACGCACCGAGCGGTCGTTTCAGTCGTTCGAAAAGAGCAGCGGCACTTCACTGCACGGCAACGAACAGGCCAGCATGGATGTCATCCGCTTCTCCGAGCAGCTTCTGGCCAGTGCCGTCGGCTCCTCTTCGGCGCGGCTGATCCTGTCGCTGCTGCTGCGACGCAACGACCGCGAATCCAAGGACGCCTTCCGCCTGCTCGATGACGCCACGGAGGCGCTGCAGCACAATCGCGATCTGCTGCAGATCGCACTCGACCAGATGGAACAGGGCATCACTGTCTTCGACCGCGATTTCCGGTTGATTTGCTGGAACCGCCAGTACCGGGCGCTGTTCGACCTGCCCGACGAGATGGGCCAGGTCGGCGTCTCACTCGATCGTATCCTGCGCCACCTTGCCGAGCGCGGTGACATACCGGCAGACCAGCGCGTCACCATGCTCAACCGCCTGACCAGCTTCGTCAGCCCATGGCAGATGGAGCTGAAGACCAGCGGGCGCATCCTGGAATTGCGCTCCAATCCGATGCCGGACGGCGGCATCGTCGCCACCTACGCCGACATCTCTGGACGCGTCGAGCAGGATCTGGCGCTGAAGCGCGCCAATGAATCGCTGGAGCAGCGAGTGAAGAACCGCACTGCGGAACTCACCCGCGTCAACGAGGAGCTGGCGCAGGCGCAGATGCTGGCCGAGGAGGCCAATCTCGGCAAGACCCGCTTCCTCGCTGCCGCCGGCCACGACATCCTGCAGCCGCTCAACGCCGCCCGCCTCTATTGCTCATCGCTGATCGAGAAGACCGGCAAGGGACCTGCCGGCAAGGCGGCGATGAACATCGAATCGTCGCTGGAATCGGTCGAGACCATCCTCGGCGCGGTGCTCGACATTTCGCGCCTCGATGCCGGCGCGATGAAGCCGGACGATACGAGCTTCGGCCTCGACGGGCTGCTGCGCCAGATCGGCAACGACTTCCGGCCGCTTGCCGCCGAAAAGAAGCTCGAACTCTCGATCATGCCGTCGTCGCTCAGCGTCATGACGGACCGCAATCTGCTGCGCCGGCTGATCCAGAACCTGGTCTCAAACGCCATTAAATATACGCGCCATGGCCGCATCCTGGTCGGCGTGCGGCGGCGCGGCGAACTGGCCGAGATCCAGGTTATCGACACCGGCATCGGCATTGCCGGCGACAAGCTCAACACCGTGTTTCGCGAATTCACCCGGCTCGACGAGGGCGCACGCGAGGCGGAAGGCCTCGGCCTTGGGCTCTCCATTGTCGACCGCATCGCCCGCGTCCTGCGCCTCGAAATCCGGATCTTCTCCAACCCAGGCAAGGGCACACGCTTTTCCGTGTTGCTGCCGGTGGCGGCCGTGCAGGCACCGCGGCGTGAGGCGGAGGCGAAGCCGCCTGCCCGTGCAGCGGCCTCGCTTGCCGGGCTCAATGTGCTCTGCATCGACAACGACGCCCGCATCCTCGACGGCATGCGGCTCCTGCTCGAGGGTTGGGGCTGCAGCGTCGACACGCTTTCCGGCGCGGAGGATCTCGACAGGTCCGGCATGCATCGGCCGGACATCGTGCTTGCCGACTATCATCTCGACAACAGGACCGGCCTCGAATTGATCGCCCAGTTGCGTGCGATCCATGGCGAGGACCTGCCGGCCGTGCTGGTCACCGCCGACCGCTCCAGCGAGGTTCGCGGCGCTGCCGGCAGGCTCGACGTGCCGGTGATCAGCAAACCACTGAAACCGGCGATGCTGCGCTCGATGATGGCCAGGGTCAGGCCGCTGGCGCCGGCGGCCGAATAGGAATCAGCCGGCCGCCTGAACCGGGTCGCTGCCGATTTTGGACAAAAGGATGACCGCCTGCGTGCGGCTGTCGACCCCGAGCTTCTGCAGGATAGCCGAGACATGCGCTTTGATCGTCGCTTCGGAGACCCCGAGTTCATAGGCGATCTGCTTGTTGAGCAGTCCCTCAGCCAGCATGCCGAGCACGCGCGTCTGCTGTGGGGTCAGCGCCTGCAGTCGCTTGATCAGATCGGAAATCTCAGGATCGCGCTCGACGCCGAGATCGACCCCGGCGGGTGCCGCGATATCACCTGCGAGCACCGACTGCACCGCATTGCGGATCTCCTCCATGCTGGCCGATTTGGAGATGAAGCCGGAGGCGCCGAGATCGAGCGCGCGCCGGATCGTCACCGGATCGTCATGCGCCGAGACCACCATCATCGGCACCGCCGGATGGATGCCGCGCAACGAAATCAGGCCGGAAAGACCGCTTGCCCCCGGCATCGAGAGATCGAGCAGCACCAGATCGACGTCCTCATTGGCCAGGACCAGCGCCTTGGCGCTTTCGAAATCGCCGGCCTCGTGAATGGCGGCAACGTCTCCGATGCCCACGAGTGCCTCCCTCAATGCACCGCGAAAAAGCGGATGATCGTCGGCAATGACGAATGTGTAGCCCAACGGTGATATCCCTCCCCGAATCCCGTTGGCGATTTTCCGCCTTGCAGGATCTGAACGATCATAACGCTACGCCTGCTGTTCGGCGTGGCCGGCTTGCTATTCCCGCCCCAGGTCTTTTTGCGAATTGCCTAGGTCTTTTGCGAATTGGGCTTGGCGCCGTCTTCGTCCTTGTCCATGTCCTTGACGATGTCCATGAAGCTGCGCAGGAAGCGCTCCATGTAGCCCATCGTCTTGTTGAAATCCTCCTCGCTGGGCAAAGTCGATTCGAAACGCGCGGCAAGCGAATTTTCGAGCTTGGCGACGCGCTCGTCGAGCGCCTTCACCGAATTTTGCAGCCGGTCGACCTCATCCTGGAGGGCGGCACGTTCGTCGGCCGCCGTCTTGCAGACGAGCTGGCCAGAGCGTTCCTCGCAGAGCGACATGGCGCCGGTTTGCGTATCCATGCGGACATAGCCATTGGCCGATTTCTCCAACCGGTAGCGATCGGCTTCCTCGGAAAAGGCCGACGCCGCGACAAGCGACACCACTGCTGCGGGGATCAAGACGTGTTTCAGACGCATGTTTTCCTCCATGAGCCAGTCAGCGCAATCTATCACAGTTTGCGCCTGAAATGGGGACCAACCTGAAATGGAGAAGAACACGGGCCTGCCCTTCCCCGCGTGGTCGGTTCGGACTATAGCGCAACCATGTCCGAGATCATCTACAAGATAGTTCCCGAGGCGCTGTGGCGCGAGGCTGAAAGAGAAGGCCGCTTCACCGGCGCGCCTATCGACGTCGCCGACGGCTTCATCCATTTTTCCACCGCCGGGCAGGTTCGGGAAACGGCAGTAAAACATTTCGCCGGCCAGGCGGGGTTGCTGCTGGTTGCCGTCGACAGCGCGCGCCTCGGCAATGCGCTGAAATATGAGGTCTCGCGCGGCGGCGCCCTGTTCCCGCATCTCTATGGCGGGCTCGGCCTCGATGCGGTCGTTTCGGTGCAGGCATTGCCGCTCGGCGCTGACGGCCGGCATGAATTCCCGGCGCTGGAGGCCGAATGAGCGCGTTCGACCGGATCGGCCAGAAACTGCTGTTTACGCTCGATCCGGAAACCGCGCATGGGCTGTCGATTGCCGCGCTGAGATGCGGGCTGCCGGTCGCCGGTCGTCCGCCGCACGACAACAGGTTAAAGGTCAGCCGTTGCGGGCTGGATTTCCCGAACCCGCTCGGCATGGCCGCGGGTTACGACAAGAATGCCGAAGTGCCGGACGCGCTGCTCGGCCTCGGCTTCGGCTTCGCCGAGGTCGGCACGATCACGCCGCTGCCGCAGACGGGCAATCCGAAGCCGCGCATCTTCCGGCTGCCTTCGGACGGGGCGGTGATCAACCGGCTGGGCTTCAACAATGAAGGCCACGCCGCCGCAGAGAAGCGTCTTGCCGCCCGAAAAGGCCGCCCCGGCATCATCGGCATCAACATCGGCGCCAACAAGGACAGCGCCGACCGCGTCAGTGATTATGAGCGCGGCGTGATCCGGTTCGCGCGATACGCCGGCTATCTGACAATCAATATCTCCTCGCCGAACACGCCGGGCCTGCGCAATATGCAGGCGCGCGAACAGCTTGGCGAGCTCCTGTCGCGGGTCATGGCCGCGCGTGCGGCGGCACCGGCAAAACCGCCCGTGTTCCTCAAGATCGCGCCGGATCTGGTCGAGGCCGAGCTTGAGGACATCGCTGCCGAGATCAGCGACAAGCAAATGGACGGCGTCATCGTCTCCAACACAACGATCGCGCGAGCCGGCCTGAGCAGCGCCGGCCTTGCCGGCGAGACCGGCGGGCTTTCGGGGAAACCCTTGTTCGAGCGCTCGACTATCGTGCTGGCAAGGATGCGAAAACTGCTTGGCCCGGATCCTACTATCATCGGCGTCGGCGGCGTCGATTCCGCCGAGACGGCGCTGGAAAAGATCCGTGCCGGCGCCGATCTCGTCCAGCTCTATACCGGCATGATCTATGCCGGGCCCGCGCTGCCGGGGCGCATTCTTTCCGGCATGGCCCGTTTCATGGACAATCAAGGGCTGAAGTCGCTGTGCGAGCTTCGCGACAGCCGCCTCGATCACTGGGCGGCGAAACCGCTTTAGCGATCAGTTAAAGGCTGTGCGCACCCGCAGCCGCAATATGGCGAGCAGGCTGAAGCCGCGTACCAGCAGGAAGACATGCAACGCCGCCCACAAGCCGTGATTACCGAAGGCCGGCGCCAGGATCAGCAGCGCGGCGCTGAACGCCAGGAATGACAACAGCATCATGTTGCGCATGTCGCGCGACCATGTTGCGCCGATGAAGACACCGTCCATCTGGAAAGCCAGCACGCCGCTGAGCGCGGTGAACGCCGCCCAGGGCAGGTAGATGTCGGCAATGGCGCGGACGTCCGTCGAGGTCGTGATCAGGGCGATCAGATCCGTGCCCTCCAGCAGGAAGAAGAGCGTCGCCGCGCCGGCCAGACCGAGCCCCCAAAGCAGCGTCAGACGCACCGCCTGATCAAACGCCGTGGCGGCACGGGCGCCGATGGCGCGCCCGGCGAGCTGTTCGGCAGCGGTGGCGAAACCATCGAGGAAATAGCCGGCAACCAGGAAGAGGTTCATCAGCACGGCGTTGGCGGCCAGCGTCAGAGTGCCGAATTGTGCGCCCTGGCGCGTGAACAGCGCGAAGGCGGCGAGCAGCGAAAAGGAGCGGATCATGATATCGCGATTGAGCGACATCATGCGCAGGAATGCCGGCAGATCGAGGACGCGGTGGCGCGGCAGCCTGGGCGCCGCCCAAAAGCGCCGGCCGACAATGGCGAGACCAAGCAGCATGGCGACGAATTCGCCGGTGACCGTTGCCCAAGCAACGCCGGCAACGCCCCAGCCGAGCTCCAGGCCAAGCAGGAAGCAGAGGACGATGTTGATGCCGTTCAGCATCAACTGCAGCATCAGCCCGAGCCCGCCCTCGCCGCGCCCAAGCACGTAACCGAGGATGGCGTAATTGATCAGCGAGAACGGTGCCGCGAGCATCCTGATGCGGATATAGACGTCCATCGCCGCGCTGACGCGCGGTTCGGCGCCTATGAACCATTGCCCGGCGGTGGAGACCAGCGGCGCAAGCGCGGCAAGCACGACGCCGGCGACGACCGCGATCAGCACGGCGCGCCAGAACACCGCCTGCTCCTCCAGCGCATCGCCGCGCCCGAAGGCCTGGGCGACGAGGCCGGTGGTGCCGGAGCGCAGGAAATTGAAGGTGGTGAAGACGACATCGAAGATCAGGGCGCCGGCCGCCAGGCCGCCGAGAAGGGCGGCGTCGCCGAACTGCCCAACCACCGCCGTGTCGACAATTCCGAGCAGCGGCGTCGTCAGATAGGCAAGCGTCATCGGCACGGCGATGGCGAGCACCGAGCGGTTGGTGACGACGAAGGCCCCGGCTTCGGTGGCGTGGGCTTCGGCGGGTAAAGCCTGCTCCAAACGCGTGTTGCTTCCCGTTGCGGCTTGATCGGCCAGCCGATGTGCCCCAATTTGCGGACCTCGCGCAACCATCCACCCCGTTATTGTCAACCGAAACCCGCCTCTGGCGCATCGGCCGCCCCATGCCCCTGCAGATCGTTCATCATCCCGACTACGACGCCGGCTTCGCCGTCAACCACCGCTTCCCGATGAGCAAATATCCGCTGCTGATGGACGCCTTGCGGGCACGCGGCCTGGCACGTCCCGAAGCGCTCAACATGCCGGAGGCGGCGCGGCCATCATGGCTGAAGCTTGCCCACGCGGTCGACTATGTCGACCAGGTGCTTGCCTGCGAAGTGCCGGTGGCGATCGAGCGCGAGATCGGCTTTCCCGTGGGACCACGGGTTTCGCTGAGGGCGCAGCTCGCAACGGCCGGCACGGTGCTGGCAGCGCGGCTGGCGTTGCTGAACGGCATCGCCTGCAACACTGCCGGCGGCAGCCATCATGCACGGCGCGCGCAAGGCGCCGGCTTCTGCACCTTCAACGACGTAGCCGTTGCCGCGCTGGTGCTTCTCGCCGAAGCTGCTGTCCAAAACATCCTGGTCGTCGACCTCGACGTGCATCAGGGCGACGGCACGGCGGATATCCTGAACGACGAGCCGCGCGTGTTTACCTTCTCCATGCATGGCGACCGCAACTACCCCGCGCGCAAGATCGCCTCCGATCTCGATGTCGCCCTGCCCGACGGCGCCGGCGATGCAGCCTATCTGGAGCGGCTGGACGCCATCCTGCCGGAGCTGTCGGCGCGAAGGCGCTGGGGCCTCGTCTTCTACAATGCCGGCGTCGATGTCCATGTCGAGGACCGGCTCGGCAGGTTGTCGCTCACGGATGACGGGCTGCGCGCCCGCGACGATATGGTGATCCGCCATTTCCGCACGCTTGGCATACCGGTATGCAGCGTTATCGGCGGAGGCTATTCGACGGATGTCGCAGCACTTGCTGCACGGCACGCCATCCTGTTCGAGGTGGCGGCGGGCTACGCCTGAAAATTCACTTCCGGTAGTTAGCGATCCTGAGCAGGATGAAGGCCGGCACGACGATCGCGGCACCGAGCAGGATGTAGCCGAGAAAGCGGTCGATGGCGTGGAAGCCCATATTCCACAGGTCGGTGAAGAATTTGCGGATGCCGTAAAGCACATCCATCGGCGACCAGCCGAAGGCATTCATGACCAGCCCGACGAGGAACGACACCACAAGCAGCTTCAGGATCACCCGGAGCGGCGTGTCGCCGAGAAAGCGGTTCAGTGCGGACAAGCCTGTCTCCACAGTCGGGTGCCGCGATTCGGGCACATGCCTAGAAATACGCAGTTGGTCGTCCGGCATCAAGCCGAGCCCTCAAACCGGATTGCGCATCGGCGCCGGGCCATGATATCGGAGGAACCAGCGCGGGTATGATGTAATGGTAGCTTGTCAGCTTCCCAAGCTGAACGCGCGGGTTCGATTCCCGCTACCCGCTCCAGCTTTTGCCCCGGGTGCATTGCACTTGTTCTGGCCAAGCTGAAAACCAGCGGATTTATAGGCAGTTTTACAGCCCGGCTGGCCGTCTTTCATCTGTTTGGCCGATGTGCCAGTTCGTGGAATATCTCACATTGAGGGTCGGCGGGGCCTCGAATGACCCCAACCGGAAAGTCTACCCTTGGCCCGCTGGCTTCTGCTGGCGGGCTTTTTTGAGCATCAGGCAGTAGTAGCCGACGTGCATCGGCGCCGCTGCTGGCGGGCCCTGTCTGGTCGTCTGGCCGGGCCGCGGGATGCGCCCGCTACCCGCTCCAACCCTCAGCCCACCTCTCGCAAAATAAAATCGTGCAGCATCTTGGCTGCCGGTGACAGCGCGCGGTTCTTCACCGTGATCAGGCTGTAGGGCCTGACCTCGATGTCGAATTCAGTCTGGACGACATCGATGGCGCCGGCCAGGCCTTCGGGGTTCTGGATGAACTTCGCGACCTGGATCGAAACCGGCGCAATGGCGTCGGATTGCGCGACCATGACCAGAGTCAATAGCAGCGAGCTGGTGTTGAGGATGCGGTCCGGCAGCGCGATGTTGCGGTTCAAAAAGTTGCTTTCCATCGCCTGGCGCAGCGGCGAGCCGCCCGACTGGAAAACCCAGTCATAGGCGGCGGTGTCTTCCAACCGGACCGCCTTGCCCTTGGTCAGCGGGTGGCCGCGGCGCACGATCAGGCAGGCTTTCTCGACGCCGATAACGCGCGCTTCGAACAGCCGCGGATTGAGGTCGTCGGGGATGCGGGCGATGATGAAATCGTGGCGCGAGGCGATCAGCTCGCGCGCCAGGACGTTCGAGGTCTCGACCTGCATGGTGATTTCGATGCGCGGATAAAGGCGCCGGATCTCGCGGATCGCCGGCACCGCCAGCTCGATCGCCGGTGCTGTCACCGCGCCCAGGAATACCGAGCCGCCCTTGCCCGCCTTGAGCTCGAAAATCTCGCGGTCGACCTCACGCATCTCGAGCAGGATCGATCGCGCGCGCCGTGCCAACGCCTTGCCATAGGGTGTCAGCGTGATGCCGCGCGGCAGCCTTTCGCAGAGCTTGACGTCGAGCACGGCCTCCATCTCGGCGATCATGCGCGAGGCCGCCGGCTGCGAGATGTTCATGACCTGGGCCGCGGCGCTCACCCGGCCGTGCTCGTCGAGGGCTGCGATCATGCGCATGTGACGCAGGCTCAAGCCGCTGCGCAGCAAGGTTCCGCCATCACTCGGAATTTCATCGTAACTGGCTGATATTCCGTCAGGATTTCGCAGCGCCGCCATGATTCTTCTCTGCTCTTACGCCCGGCGCCTTGGCTGGATCCGGCAGCGTCGTCAGTAGCCTAAGCCATATCAGTCTCGATATAGCAACCATCAAAGATCGCATTTGACAGTTATGGCAAAGCGACACACCCTTCGCGCGTCCTGAGGCTTGACGGTCGGTGACGAGGGAAAACTCGTATCGATTGAAACCAGAGTCTCGGGGCCGATTGGGAGGATACCGGAGATCGATTGACGGCAGCGGCGCGTTTGGCGCTCCTGCACGATTGCGCGGCCCACGAAACCCAAGGGTACGCGTCCATCAACCAGGGAGAGTTAATGTGAAGATTATCAAGACACTGGCCGCCGTCGCGGCCCTAGGCATCGCGGCCATGACGCTGCCGGCGCAGGCGGGCGAAGGCCTGATCGGCGTGCTGATGCCCACCAAGACCTCGCAGCGCTGGATCAACGACGGCGACGCCGTCAAGTCCCAGCTCGAGGCTCTGGGCTACACTGTCGACCTGCAGTACGCGCAGGACGACATTCCGAACCAGCTCAGCCAGCTGGAAAACGAAATCACCAAGGGCCCGAAGGCGCTGATCATCGCTTCGATCGACGGCACCACGATGGGCGATGCGTTGCAGAAGGCGAATGACGCCGGCGTTGTCGTCGTCGCTTACGACCGCCTGATCAAGAAGACGCCAAATGTCGACTACTACACCACCTTCGATAATTTCGGCGTCGGCGTCATCCAGGCCAAATCGCTGCTCAAGGGTCTCGGTTATCCCGAGAAGAAGGGCCCGTTCAACATCGAGTTGTTCGGCGGTTCGCCGGACGACAACAATGCGTTCTTCTTCTATAACGGCGCCATGTCGGTTCTTCAGCCGCTGATCGACGACAAGACCCTCGTCGTGAAGTCCGGCCAGATGGGCATGGACAAGGTCGGCACGCTGCGCTGGCTGGCGGCAACCGCCCAGGCCCGCATGGACAATCTGCTCTCCGCCAACTACTCGGACGGCAGCCGCGTCGATGGCGTGCTCTCGCCCTATGACGGCCTGTCGCGCGGCATCATCGCTTCGCTGCGCGCCGTAGGCTACGGCACCGCCGATCAGCCATGGCCGATCGTCACCGGACAGGACGCCGAGACCGCTTCGGTCAAGGCGATTATCGCCGGCGAACAGTATTCGACCGTGTTCAAGGACACCCGCGAACTCGCCAAGGCGACGGTCGAACTCGTCGACAAGGTGCTCTCGGGCGGCAAGCCGGAAGGCCTCGACACCACGACCTACAACAACGACGTCAAGGTCGTTCCCTCGATCCTGTTGACACCGCACGACGTCGACAAGTCGAACTATCAGGCCCTGGTGGTCGACTCCGGCTACATCAAGGCCGAAGAGCTGAAGTAATCGCGGTTACAAAGCCTGGGGTCCTGCGCAGGCAGGGCCCCTTTTCGTTGGCGAGCCAGCCCGGTATTGTTTGCGGACCTCGCAGGAGTGGTATTCTCAATGGCATCGACGATTTTGGAGATGCGCGACATCACTAAGACGTTTCCCGGCGTCAAGGCGCTGTCGAACGTCAAGCTCATGGTCGAGGAAGGCGAGATCCATGCCGTGGTCGGCGAGAACGGCGCCGGCAAGTCGACGCTGATGAAGGTGCTGTCGGGTGTGTATCCGTCCGGCACCTATGACGGCCAGATCATCTATCGCGGCGATGAGTGCCATTTCAAAGGCATCCATGACAGCGAGCGCAAGGGCATCGTCATCATCCACCAGGAGCTTGCGCTGGTGCCGATGCTGTCGATCGCCGAAAACATCTTTCTCGGCAACGAGCACGCCAGATACGGCGTCATCGACTGGAATGCCAATGAGGCGCGCACCAGCGCCCTGCTCAAGAAGGTCGGCCTCAAGGAAGACCCCAACACGCTGATCACCAATATCGGCGTCGGCAAGCAGCAGCTGGTCGAGATCGCCAAGGCGCTCAGCAAGGAAGTGAAGTTGCTCATTCTCGACGAGCCGACCGCGAGCCTGTCCGAAAAGGACAGCCAGGCGCTGCTCGATCTGCTGCTCGAATTCAAGCGGCAAGGCATCACTTCGATCCTGATCTCGCACAAGCTCAACGAGGTGAACCGGGTCGCCGACAAGGTCACCATCATCCGTGACGGGCGGACCATCGAGACGCTGGCCAAGAAGGACATCTCGGAGGACCGCATCATTACCTCGATGGTCGGCCGTTCGCTCGACGACCGCTATCCGCCGCGCGAGCCGAAGATCGGCGAGACCGTTCTCGAAGTGAAAAACTGGTCGGTCTACCACCCCATCCATGCCGAGCGGCAGGTCATCAAGGGTATCAACCTCAACGCCCGCAAGGGCGAAGTGGTCGGCATTGCCGGGCTGATGGGTGCCGGCCGGACCGAGTTTGCCATGAGCCTGTTCGGCCGGTCCTATGGCCGTCGCATCACCGGCGAGGTGTTCCTCAACGGCAAGCCGATCGACGTCTCTTCGGTGAGCAAGGCGGTGGAACACGGCATCGCCTACGTTACCGAGGACCGCAAGACCTACGGGCTCAACCTGATCGACCACATCAAGCACAACATCACGCTGGCCAACCTGCCCGGCGTGTCGCGCCACGGCGTGATCGACGATTTGCGCGAGCTTTCGGTCGCCAACGATTATCGCGGCAGGACCAATATCCGCGCCTCGAGCGTCTACCAGATGACCGGCAACCTTTCTGGCGGCAATCAGCAGAAGGTGGTGCTGTCGAAATGGCTGTTCGCCAATCCGGAAGTGCTGATCCTCGACGAGCCGACACGCGGTATCGACGTCGGCGCCAAGTATGAAATCTATACGATCATCGCGCGTCTCGCCTCCGAGGGTAAGGCAATCATCGTCATCTCGTCGGAAATGCCCGAACTGCTCGGCATCACCGACCGCATCTACGTCATGAACGAAGGACGCATCGTCGGCGAAATGGCGGCAAGCGACGCCAGCCAGGAAAAGATAATGCGCGCCATCGTCCGCGGAGAAGGAAAAGCATCATGAGCACCGAAAGCGCTCCCGGGCCGCAGACCGGCGTTGCCCAGGATCTACAACAGGGACCTCGCATTGCCGTCTCGGCGCTGGTCACCAACCTGCGCGAATACGGGTTGGTGCTGGCGTTGATCGCAATCATGGTGTTCTTCCAGTTCACCACGTCCGGAACGCTGTTCAAGCCGGTGAACCTCAGCAATCTCGTGCAGCAGAACAGCTTCATCATCGTGATGGCGCTGGGCATGCTTCTGGTGATCGTTTCGGGCCACATCGATCTCAGCGTCGGCTCCGTCGCCGGCTTCATCGGCGCGCTGGCGGCGATGATGATGGTCATCTGGCCGCTTGGCCCATTGAGCAATCCGCTGGTGGTGTCGATCATCTGCCTGATCGTCGGTGGTGCGATCGGCGCGGCACAAGGCTACTGGATTGCCTATCACCGAATACCGAGCTTTATCGTCACGCTGGCGGGCATGCTGATCTTCCGCGGCATCTGCCAGGCGCTGCTGGGTGGCGGGTCTTCGGTAGGGCCGCTTCCCGTCGGCTTCAAGGCGCTCAGTTCCGGCTTCATTCCGGACCTGATCGGCCCATTGACGCTGATACCGCCAACCGTGAACGCCGCCGGCAAAACCATTGTCGGCAGCGGCCTGACGCTGCACCTGACGACGATCGTGATCGGCCTCGTCGCCGTGCTCGCCTATGCCTATTTCGGGCTCAGGGCACGGCGCACCCGGGAGAAGCATGGCTACGAAGCCGAGCCCTTCTCGCTGTTCGTCGTCAAGACCCTGGTGATCAGCGCGCTGGCGCTGTTTCTCGTTTACCAATTCGCCACCTATAGGGGCCTCCCCATCGTTCTCATGGTGATGGGCGTGCTGATCGCGTTGTTCGTCTTCGTTACCAAACGCATGACGATCGGCCGTCGTATCTATGCGATGGGCGGCAATGCCAAGGCAGCCCAGCTATCGGGCATCAAGACCGAACGGCTGACGTTGATGGTGTTCATCAATATGGGCGTGCTGTCGGCACTCGGCGGCCTGATTATCGCAGCGCGCCTGGGGCAGGCTGTGCCGGCGGCCGGCCTCGGCAGCGAGCTCGACGTCATCGCCGCGGTGTTCATCGGTGGCGCTTCGGCGATGGGCGGCGTCGGCCAGGTGATCGGCGCGGTGGTCGGCGGCTTCATCATGGGCGTCATGAACAACGGCATGTCGATCATGGGCGTCAATGTCGATTGGCAGCAGGTGGTCAAAGGCCTGGTGCTGCTCGGCGCCGTCGTCTTCGACGTCTACAACAAGAACAAGGCTTGAGAGGCAACCAGGAGGCATACGGGTCACATCGCGGCGCTGCCGGGCGGCGCAAAAAAGTCCCCGAGGGACCTGATCCGCGAGCGCAATCCGGACGAAGAATTTCAACCGAGGCGCGGACAAGGGTCCGAGCCGCGCTGGGCAGGGTTTGCCAAGAAAGGCACGCCAAGCCCGCAATTCAGAGAGGGTTACCATGCTGATCTCACAAATCCTCGACGACGCCGAGACGATCCGGGTCGTTGCCCGCAACGGCGGCAAGACCCGCGTCATCAACGGCGCCCGCAGCGTCTATTCGCTGGCGATGGAAGCCGCGCGTACCGGCAGCGGGCTTGTCGCCCTGATCGAGCGCAAGGGCTTCGGCGAAACCGTCGATCTCGACGCAGCCTACAAGAAGGGCCGGCTGCTGTCGCCGATCAACCATCCCGATCCGGCGCATCTCCATCTCACCGGCACCGGGCTGACGCATCTCGGCTCCGCCGCGACCCGCGATTCCATGCACAAGAAGCTCAGCACGGACGGCGAGGAACAGCTGACCGATTCCATGAAGATGTTCCGCATGGGGCTTGAGGGCGGCAAGCCGGCGAAGGGCCAGATCGGCGTGCAGCCGGAATGGTTCTACAAGGGCAACGGCACCATGGCGGTGGCGCCCGGTGCGGCGCTTATGTCGCCGGCCTTCGCTCAGGATGCCGGCGAGGAGCCGGAAATTGCCGGCATCTATGTGATCGGCGACGACGGCGCCCCCTTCCGTGTCGGCTTCACGCTGTCGAACGAGTTTTCCGACCACGTCACCGAGCGCGTGAACTACCTCTTCCTCGCCCATTCCAAGCTGCGCAACGCCTCGTTCGGGCCGGAGATCCTGATCGGCGATCTGCCGCCCGACATCCGCGGCGCTTCACGCATCCTGCGCGACGGCAAGCTGCTTTGGGAAAAGCCGTTCCTGTCGGGCGAGGCGAACATGTCGCACACCATTGGCAATCTCGAGCATCACCACTTCAAATACTCGGCCTTCCGCCAGCCGGGCGACGTGCATGTGCACATGTTCGGCACGGCGACGCTGTCCTTCGCCGACGGCATCAGGACCGAGGCCGGCGACGTATTCGAAATCGAGGCGCAGGATTTCGGCCTGCCTTTGCGCAACCCGCTTGAAATCGAGCAGCCGGTGAAGGTGGTGGTGAAGGCGTTGTAAACTGGTGACATAATTCAGGGGCGAGAAATGAACGGCCTGCGGATTGGCACTGTGTTCGTAAGTTTAGTCCTGTTCCTCGCCTATTTCTCCCCAGCGGCTTACAGCGCCGGACAATGCAGCGCAAAATCCTATCGCGAGGCCCGGATGTCGATGACTAACCGGCTTCTGGCCACCGGCTATTCGAAATCGCAAGTGAGCTTTCTGATGCGCAACGCGGATCGCATGACGTCCGCACTCCGCGCTGACAGACTGAACGACAATGGCAGAGCCTGCGGTGTCGACTCCGCCAGAGCCCATGTGCTGGGATGTATCGACAAGCAGTTGTTCCCCTTGCAGTCCAGCTCAAGCGCCTCACTTGACGACGAGAAGCAAACCAGAGGATTTTGGGGGAAGAAGCGATTGGCAGTGCGAGAACTGCTCTTTATCGGTCAGTTTCATGGCTGCCTTGGCGCCGCGAAAGAATATCTGTTTCGCGGCTGACGGAATTGCGAACAAGCTCAGCGGGCGGCGCGGAAATGCTTGGACAGTTTCAGGCCCTGTGCCTGATAATTCGAGCCGAGATCAGTGCCGTAGAGCGCCTGCGGCCGTTTCAGCATGTGCTCGTAGACCAGCCGTCCGACGATCTGGCCGTGGTCGAGGATGAACGGCACTTCGTGGCTGCGTACCTCGAGCACCGCCCGGCTGCCGGTGCCGCCCGACGCCGAATGGCCGAAACCCGGGTCGAAGAAACCGGCATAATGGACGCGGAACTCGCCGACCAGCGGATCGAAGGGCGTCATTTCGGCCGCGTAGAGCGGCGGCACATGCACCGCCTCGCGCGACACCAGAATATAGAATTCGTCCGGATCGAGCACCAGCTCGCCGGCACCGCTCTTGTAGAGCGGCTCCCAGAAATCGACGACATCCTGCGCGGCGCGCTTGTCGACGTCGACCAGGCCGGTGTGGTGCTTGCCGCGATAGCCGACAAGCCCATCCTTGTCGCCGTCGAGGTCGATCGACAGCGCGATGCCGCCGCCTGAGATGTTGGGTGGTTCGGTGGCGACCAACATTTCGGCGTGGTGCAACTCGTGCAGCTCGTTTTCCGACAAGAGCGCATTGCCGGTGCGGAACCTGACCTGCGACAGCCGCGAGCCGGTCCGCACGACAATCGGGAAAGTGCGCGGGCTGACCTCCAGATAGAGCGGGCCTTCATAGCCGGCGGCGATCTTGTCGAACTCGTGGCCACGGTCGGTCATTACCCGGGTGAAGATATCGAGCCGTCCGGTCGAGCTTTTCGGGTTGGCGGAGGCGGAAATATGGGCGGGCAGCGCCAGGCTCTCGAGCAGCGGCACGATGTAGACGCAGCCGGTTTCCAGCACGGCACCTTCGGCGAGGTTGATCTCGTGCAGCTTCAGCCGGTCGAGCTTGTCGACAACCCTGTGGTCCGGGCCGGGCAAGAAGGAAGCACGCACCCGCCAGGCCTTGTCGCCGAGCCTAAGGTCAAGGCTGGCCGGCTGGATCTGATCGGCATCGAGCGTGCGCGGCGATTTCAGCGCGCCCGTCTGGAACAGCGCGGAAATATCCTGATCGGGAAGAATGCCTGTCTGCCGCAAGGGTCTGGCTCCGTTCGAACGCCGGGCGAGGTCTTGTTCTGTCGCAGGTCCGACCGTGGACGCGTTTGGCACCTGCTTGGTACAACCCTCTTAATCATGCCGGCAATTGACGCAAGCGTGGCGCGGGTCTAAAGCTCGTTATCCCGTGGTGATTTGGCCGGTCGGCTTGCAGCCACGTTAAACAAGTCGCTAAAGGACCGTCAGGCCGCAAGGCCATATGGACCGGTTGCGACTTTCGCGACCGGTTTTTTGTTGTTTGGACCAATTTTGGTGTTTGGATGGAATGATGACCAAGAAGCGCGACTGGAAGCCTCAGACCGCACTCGTGCATGCCGGAACGCTGCGTTCCGGCTTCGGCGAGACCTCCGAGGCGATGTATCTCACCCAAGGCTATGTCTACGAGACGGCGCAAGCGGCGGAGGCCCGCTTCAAGGGCGAGGAGCCGGGCTTCATCTATTCGCGCTATGCCAATCCGACGGTCGACATGTTTGAAAAACGCATGTGCGCGCTGGAAGGAGCCGAAGACGCGCGCGCCACGGCATCCGGCATGGCGGCGGTGACGGCAGCACTGCTGTGCAGCGCCAAGGCGGGCGACCATATCGTGGCGGCGCGCGCGCTGTTCGGCTCCTGCCGCTGGGTGGTCGAGACGCTGGCGCCGAAATACGGCATTGAGGCAACGCTGGTCGACGGCACCGACATCGCCAATTGGGAAAAGGCGGTCAAGCCAAACACCAAACTGTTCTTCCTGGAAAGCCCGACCAATCCTACGCTGGAAGTGATCGACATTGCCGCCGTCGCGGCACTTGCCAATGCGATCGGCGCCAGGCTGATCGTCGACAATGTGTTCGCCACGCCCTTGCAGCAGAAACCCCTGCAGCTCGGCGCCCACATCGTCGTCTATTCGGCCACGAAGCATATTGACGGCCAGGGGCGCTGTCTTGGCGGCATCGTTCTGTCGGACAAGAAATGGATCGACGAGAACCTGCATGACTATTTCCGCCACACCGGCCCAAGCCTCTCGCCCTTCAATGCCTGGACGCTGCTGAAGGGCCTGGAGACGCTGCCGCTACGCGTACGCCAGCAGACGGAAAGTGCCGGCCGCATCGCGGATTTCCTGGCCGAGCGCCCGCAAATCGCCCGTGTCATCTATCCCGGCCGTGCCGACCACCCGCAAGCGGCCGTGGTCAAGAGGCAGATGTCGGGTGGCTCGACGCTGATCTGCATGGATGTGAAGGGCGGCAAGCAGGCGGCCTTTGCCTTCCAGAACGCACTCGACGTCGTGCTCATTTCCAACAATCTCGGCGACGCCAAGAGCCTGATCACCCATCCGGCGACGACGACGCACAAGAACTTGACCGATGAGGCCCGCGCCGAGCTCGGCATCGGACCGGGAACGCTCAGGCTGTCAGTTGGCCTTGAGGACGCCGACGACCTGCTCGAAGACATCGAGCAGGCACTGAGAGTTGCCGGATAAGGGCTGGCCGAACAGAGGCGAGCGGGAACGCGCCCGATCAGGCGCCGGACGGGGTCTCTTCCAGCTCCGCGACGGTCTTTGTCTGGATAGTCATCACGTTGCCGCGCCAGTCGACGGCGCCGCTCAGCCATCCGCGCGCCCAAATGGCGGGAAGCATCAGGTCTCGCGCCATCATCGCCGGGATCGTGCGCGGCGACAGGTGCCATCCCTTGGCCGAGGCCAAGGCGCATTCCGGCAGGTAGGCCGCGACCAGCACGGCGATGGCGGTTGCCGGCAGGCTGACGCCGGCGTCAGCCGCCGCGATCAGCGCAAACACCAGCGGCGGCGCCGCGCCGATCAGGATCTCGGGGGCGAAGAACAGCGCGAAGGTGACGCGGCGCAGCCGCGCCCAGCGCGCCTGCCGCGACCAGATCTCGCCAAGCGTGCGCCGGCCGAGCGGCTGTTCGAAGGGCGAGGCGACAAGATTGACCCGCAGTCCGAGCCCGTTGACCAGCTTGGTCGCGGCCGCGTCCTCGGCGATCTCGGCGGCAAGCGCGCGGATGCCGCCATTGGCGTCGAGCATCGGCTTGTTCCACAACATGCTCTTGCCCTGCGCGAAGCCGAGGCCGAGCGCCTCTCCGGCGTACTGCCAGCGTGCCTGCAGCGTGTTGAGAAAGGCGCATTCGACCTCCCCCCAGAAGCCGTCCGGCCGCGAGCCGATCGGCGTCGAGCAGACGAGGCCGGTGTCGTGCCGCCATGCCGCCATCAGCTGCTGGACGTAGTCGCTCGGCATAAGCACATTGGAATCGGCAAGGATGACCCAGCGATAACGCCCCGCCTCCCAACCCTTCACGCAATTGTTGAGTTTTGGATTGCCGCTGATGCGGTCGTCACCGACTAGAAGGCGGGCGCGAATAGCTGGAAAGCGCGCCATTGCTGCGGTGATCGGCTTGACCACCGGGTCGTCGGCATGGGCGACACAGAAGATGAGTTCGTAGCGCGGCCAGTCGAGTGAGAAGGCGCGCTCCAGCGTCTCTTCGGCAAACGGCTCGACGCCGCGTGCCGGGATGACGATCGATACCGGCGGCGCGTTGGCGGGCGGTGCGATCCTGGCTGGTCGCTTCAGCTTCAGCGAAGCTAACAGGATGCTGGCGAGATTTGAAAGAAGGAGGGCTATGGAAAGGAGGGCGGCTGCGAATGTCGGTTCCATCGAGATCTGGTCACTCCAGAAGTGCCGGCCGCATGACGGCCGTTTTCAACAATTCGACAGAACGCTGAGTCGCCCGGCACAAGCCTGCACACCATCATTGTCATGTGTCACTTAAATGACATTGTTTTTCGGCACCTGCGCTCGAGTCGGGCAAGGAGATGACGCGCATCGTTGATCAAACTGCGCTGAGCGTCGAAAGTTCCATCTACATTGCTTTGGAGCAGTTTATGTACAGCGCCGTCACCCGCAACATCGAAGTGCAGGTCAGGCCGTTCTATCTGGAGGATCACTCCGACCCTCCGCAAAACCGCTATGTCTGGGGATATCAGGTGACCATCGACAATCAGTCGGATGAGTTCGTGCAGCTTCTGTCGCGCTACTGGCACATTACCGACGGCACCGGCAAGGTCGAGGAAGTGCGCGGCCCCGGGGTCGTCGGCGAGCAACCCGGACTCAACCCCGGCGACAGCTATCAGTATACGTCTGGATGCCCGCTCTCGACGCCGTCCGGCATCATGGTCGGGCACTACACCATGCGCAACAGGCGGGGCGAGACGTTCGACGTCGCCATCCCCGCCTTCTCGCTCGACTTGCCGGGAATGCGGCGCACCGTCAATTGACGGCCGTCATCCGGCCGCTGCAAACTCCGCCGGGTCGAAGTCATATTGCTTCGAGCAGAATTCGCAGGCGACGTGAATGCTGCCATCCTCGGTGCTGTCCCTGATCTCCTCGGCGGAAAAGCCTTCAAGGATGCCGTGGATCTTGTCCCTCGAGCATGAGCACTGGTCGGCGACCGGCACCCCGCCGAACACACGGACGCCATGCTCGTGGAAAAGCCGGTAAAGCAGCCGTTCGGCGCCGATCGTCGGATCGATCAGCTCGGTCGGTTCAATAGTACCAAGCAGCGCCAGCAGCTCCTGCCAGGAATTGTCGGTCGGGTCGTGGATCTCCTCACGCGGATCGCCGTCGCCACCGGGAAGGTCGGGTACGCGCATGCGCTCCGCCGATTGCGGCAGGAATTGTGCCAGCAGGCCACCGGCCCGCCATTGCTCGCGAGCACCGCCGACGCCCGGCGTCAGAAGCTTGGCAACCGAAAGCCGGAGGTCGGTCGGAATCTGCTCCGACTGGCGGAAATAAGTGCGTGCGGCATCTTCCAGTGTGACGCCGTCGAGCTGGACGATGCCCTGGTAGCGTTGTGTGTGGGCGCCCTGGTCGATGGTCAGCGCCAGGACGCCGCTGCCGAGCAGCGTCTGCGGTGACGTCTCGCCGGCAGAAGTCAAAGCCTGCAGCCGGTCGGCATCGAAGCGGGCATAAGCGCGCAGCGCGTGCGGCGTGGAGAAATCCGCGACCAGCATGTCGACCGGCCCGTCGGTGCGGGTCTGCAGAATGAACTTGCCCTCGAACTTCAGCGAAGTTCCGAGCAATACCGTCAACACACAGGCTTCAGCCAGGAGCCGGGCGACCGGCTCGGGATAGTCGTGACGGCTGAGAATAGCATCGAGCATCGGCCCGAGCTGGACGGTGCGACCGCGCACGTCGAGTGGGCCGACCTCGAACGGCACGACATGGTCGTCGCCGGCGTAGCCGAATTCGCCGAGCTTGGGTTTATGTTCAGCCAATTGATGAGTTTCCAACATGACAAAGCTCCGGGGCGCGGCGATGCCGCCCTCCGGGGCGCATGCGACGAGACGCGCTCGATTTGCGTGATGCGCCTGAGATAGGCACCACCAACTCCCGGATCAAGGCGGCCCAGATCAAGGCGGCGCAGATCAGGCCGGCGCGGATTACCGCGGCTCGTATCAAACGCCCAGGCACCAGGCCAGGACTGCCTTCTGGGCATGGAGCCGGTTCTCGGCCTCATCGAACACCACCGAATGCGGTCCGTCGATGACCTCGTCGGTAACCTCCTCACCGCGATGCGCCGGCAGACAGTGCATGAACAGCGCATCCGGCTTGGCTTTCGCCATCAGTGCCGCATTGACCTGATAGGGCAGGAAGACATTGTGGCCGCGGGCACGGTGCTCCTGGCCCATCGACACCCAGCAGTCGGTGACGATGCAGTCGGCCTCGTAAACGGCCTCCTCGGGCGAACGGGTGAATTTCAGCTTGCCGCCATTGGCTTTCGACCAGTCGACATGCTTCTGGGCCGGTTCGCTGCCCTCGGGCACGGCGACATTCAGCTTGAAATGGAACCGCGCGGATGCCTCCAGCAGCGAATGCAGCACGTTGTTGCCGTCGCCGGTCCAAGCGATCGTTTTACCGGCCACCGGACCGCGGTGCTCTTCGAAGGTCATGATGTCGGCCATCAGCTGGCAGGGATGGGTCTCGTCGGTCAGCCCGTTAATGACGGGGACCGTAGCGTTTTCCATCAGTTCCAGCAGCCGGTCATGCGAGGTGGTGCGGATCATGATGGCATCGACGTAGCGCGACAGCACCTTGGCCGTGTCGGCAATGGTCTCCGAGCGGCCAAGCTGCATCTCGGTGCCGGTCAGCATGATCGTCTCGCCACCCAATTGCCGCATACCGACGTCGAACGACACGCGCGTGCGCGTCGACGGCTTGTCGAAGATCATCGCCAGCACCTTGCCTTCGAGCGGCTTGCTGCGTTCGCCGGCCTTGAGCCTTGCCTTTCGCACCGCTGCGTCGTCGAGCATGAAGCGCAGATCGCCTTCGGAAACGGCGGAAAGATCGGTGAAATGGCGAAGGGACATCAGGAATTCCAGGATTACTTCGCAGCGGCAGCGACGATGGCATCTGCCAGGCTCTTGGCGCCGACACGAATGCGCTCGAGCGCTTCGCGGATCTCGGCGTCGGTGACGGTGAGAGGCGGCAGCAGGCGGATAACGTTGTCGCCGGCCGGAACCGTCAAGAGATGCTGGTCACGCAGTGCCACCGTGACCTTGGTGTTGGGCATCGCGCATTTAAGCCCGAGCATCAGGCCGGTGCCCCTGATGCTTTCGATAACATCCGGAAATTCGTCGGCGACGCCAGCGAGCCCCTGCTTCAACAGCAGTGCCTTGCGCTGGACGTCTTCGAGAAAGCCGTCTTCCAGTACCACGTCGAGCACGGCGTTGCCGACCGCCATTGCCAGCGGATTGCCGCCGAAGGTGGTGCCGTGCACGCCGGCGGTCATGCCGACCGCTGCCTCGTCGGTGGCGAGGCAGGCACCCATCGGGAAGCCGCCGCCGATGCCTTTGGCCACCGCCATGAGGTCGGGGGTGACACCCGCCCACTCATGCGCGAACAGCTTTCCGGTGCGGCCGACGCCGCATTGGACCTCGTCGAAAATCAGGAGCAGTCCGTGCTGATCGCAGAGCTGCCTGAGCCGCTTCAGCGATTGCGTCGGCACTTGCCTGATGCCGCCCTCGCCTTGCACCGGCTCGATCAGGATCGCCGCGGTTTCAGGCGTGATCGCCTTCTCGGTGGCATCCACATCGTCGAAACCGACCTGGTCGAAGCCGTCGACCTTGGGGCCGAAACCTTCCAGATACTTGTACTGGCCGCCGGCGGCGATGGTCGCCAGGGTGCGGCCGTGGAAGGCGCCTTCGAAGGTGATTGTGCGGTAGCGCTCGGGATGGCCCTTGACGAAGTGGTAGCGCCGCGCCGTCTTGATGGCGCATTCGAGCGCCTCTGCGCCGGAATTGGTGAAGAACACCTTGTCGGCAAAGCTTGCGTCGGCCAGCCGCTCGCCGAGCCGGCTCTGTCCCGGAATCTCGTACAGATTAGAGACGTGCCAGAGCTTGGCGGCCTGCTCGGTGAGGGCCGCGACCAGATGCGGATGGCTGTAGCCCAACGAATTCACGGCGATGCCGCCGGCGAAATCGAGATATCGCTCGCCCTTGTCGGTGACCAGCCAGGTGCCTTCACCGTGGTCGAAAGCCAGGGGTGCGCGAACAAAGGTCTCGAAAAGCGCCGAACCGCTCATTATATGCGTCTCCGGAACCGGAAAAATCAAAAAGCCGCCAAAGCGGCGGCCCTTGTGGCTTATCGTGTTTTTCGGCCGTGAAGTCAACGAAAAGGTCGCGCAAGGTCGCGCGGCAAGCCCCCCAGCATAACGCCGGCTCCTAAGCGACCGGGCAAGTTGGGGAAAACCGAAAAAACCGATTCGTGTTGGCCTTGGGACTCTTGTCACCGAGTCAGCGCATAAGGTAATTGTAGTAGAGAAATAACTAGATTTCGTGCGGCGGACCTAATCACCCGATATATGTGGTGTCTGCCCGGCAGAAGCCGGGTCGGGAATGGATTCCGATTGCCGCACGTTTCAGCAGGAGCGCGGTCTCATGAACTGGACTGACGAGCGAGTCGAACTTCTCAGAAAATTGTGGTCGGAGGGCCTCAGCGCCAGCCAGATCGCCGCACAGCTTGGCGGGGTCAGCCGCAATGCGGTCATCGGCAAAGTGCACCGGCTGAAACTGTCCGGTCGCGGACGCACGACCGCCTCACCGGCACGCCAGAAGAAGACGGTGCAGGGATCGACGATCCAGAAATCGGTGTCCCGGGCAGCAAGCGCCACGCGCCATGCCACCACCTCGATGTCGATCGGTGCGACCGCGCTCAAGGCGCAGTTCGATGCCGAACCGGTGGCGCGCCACTATATCCGCCCGGTCGAGAACGTCGTCGTGCCGATCTCGCGGCATCTGCAACTTGTCGAACTCAACGAGCGCACTTGCAAATGGCCGAACGGCGATCCGCTTTCGGAAGACTTCCATTTCTGCGGCAACGACGCCGCCGAAACCGGCCCCTACTGCAAGTACCACGCCCGCGTGGCGTTCCAGCCGGCATCGGAGCGGCGGCGGAGCAGGTGAATGGTGAATGGTGAATGGTGGCGGGCTGAGCTTGGAGTAAGAAAGCAAGGCTCTTGCCTAGCCCTATTCACTATTGATCATTCACCCACTTCATAGCCACCCATTCTTGCGAAACCGCCAGTAAAGAAACGTGCAGATCAGGGCAATTGCCGCCAGGACGGCCGGGTAGCCATATTCCATCCTCAGTTCCGGCATGTCGCTGAAATTCATGCCGTAAATGCCGGCGAATGCCGTCGGCACGGCCAAGATTGCGGCCCATGAGGCAAGCTTCTTGGAGATCGCCGTCTCCTGGCTTTGACCGACCAGAAGGCTCGCCTCGAAGGCGAAGGCGAGAACCTCACGCAGGCTGTCGATCTTTTCCTGGACAGTGCGGATGTGGTCGGTGACGTCGCGAAACAGCGGGTGCATGGCTGTGTGGATTTGCGGCAGATCGGCGCTGGTGAGCCGCCGGCAGACCTCCACCAGCGGCAGGGCCGCATTACGCAGGCGCAAGAGATCGCGGCGCAGCATGTAAAGCCGTTCGATATCGGAGCCGGTCATCGGTTTCAGCAGAACCTTGTCCTCGATCGCCTCGACCTCGTTTTCGATCTGCTCAAGCACCGGCATATAGTTGTCGACGATGAAATCGAGAATGGCGTAGAGGACGAAATCCTCGCCCTTGGCAAGGGAATGCGGGCAGCTTTCCCAATGCTGGCGAACGGCGGCGTAGGAGGTCGACGGGCCATGCCTGACGCTGACGATGTAGCCCGCGCCGACGAACAGATGCGTCTCGCCGAAGGTGACGCGGCTGTCGATCAGCTGCGCCGTGCGGGCAACGATGAACAGGGCATCACCATATTGCTCGATCTTCGGTCGCTGGTGCGGATGCTCGGCGTCCTCGATCGCCAGCTCATGCAGATGGAATTGCGCCTGGACGCGCAGCAACAAATTGCGGTCGGGCTCCAGCAGTCCGATCCAGACCACGTGGCCCGGCTTCCCGGCCCATTCGCCGGCTTCCTCGATCGGAATGTCGGCGATGCGCCGCCCAGCCGTATAGACGCCGCAAGCGATTATACCCGACATCGGCGGCGCAGGAGCAAACTCGCGGACATATCCCATCGCAGCCTCCTGAAGGCGGGGCCTTCATCGCGGAACTGAGAAGTCGGCGCGTCGAAAGCTTAGCGCAATTTTCTGTCGGGTGGCGAATCCGAAATTCGCATCAGTGCTGAGAGAACTCACTTCGCTGGTTGGGTTGCGGGAAGAATAATCTTGTCCGTCTTATCGCCCTTCGGACGATCGGCCGGCATCTGGTCGCCGGTGACGATATAGTAGATCGTCTCGGCGATGTTGGTGGCGTGGTCGCCGATGCGCTCGATGTTCTTGGCGCAAAACAGGAGATGTGTGCAGGGCGTGATGTTGCGTGGGTCTTCCATCATGTAGGTCAGCAATTCGCGAAACAGAGAGGTGTACATGGCGTCGATCTGGTCGTCGCGGTCGCGCACGAAACCGATTTTCTCCACCGACCGCGACGCATAGACGTCGAGTACTTCCTTGAGCTGGGTCAGTGCCAGATTGGCCAAAGCCTCGAGGCCGCGGAACAGGCTGTTCGGCTGGCGCCCGTCTGCGACGGCAACCACCCGCTTGGCGACGTTCTTGCCGAGGTCGCCTACCCGTTCGAGGTCAGCCGAGATGCGGATCGCGCCGACGATCTCGCGCAGATCCGTCGCCATCGGCTGGCGTTTGGCGATGATGATGATCGCCTTGTCGTCGATCTCGCGCTGTCCCTCATCCAGAACTAGGTCGTCCCGAATGACTTTCTGGGCAAGCCCCGGATCCGCATTGACCAGCGCCGCGACCGCCTGCTCGACCATGCGCTCGGCATGCCCGCCCATCGCAGCGATGCGCTTCGACAGATATTTCAGCTCCTCGTCATAGGCGCTGACGATATGCACGGACTGCATGGACGAAATGCCTTCCCGGGATCTCGTGGTTGAGTCGTTCCCTCGAATCCCCGCTGATACGCTAGCCGGATGACAGAAAAAAGAAACGGCCCATTATGTGCTAGAGATAGTACTACGTTAGCGAGCCGGCAAATGGACCGTGAACGCCGCACCCTTGCCGATCTCCGACCTGATGGAGAGTCTGGCGTTGTGGCGGGTCAGGATATGCTTGACGATGGACAGGCCAAGGCCGGTGCCCTTCTGGGTTCGGCTGTTCTCGACGTCGACGCGGTAGAAACGCTCGGTGATGCGCGGGATGTGCTCTTCGGGAATGCCGGGGCCGAAATCCCTGATGGTGACGTCGATGCCCGGTTCGGGATCGCTGTCGCTGCGTATGATCGACACCACGACACGTCCGCCCGACTGACCATATTTGCAGGCGTTTTCCAGCAGATTTTCGAAGACCTGGAAAAGCTCGTCCCGATCGCCGGCCACGTCGAGCGGCCCTTCCGCGAAATCACGCTCGATGACGACGCCGTTTTCCTTTGCGAGCGGCCCAAGCGAATCGATGACGCTGTCGATGGCCTGGCGCACGTCGACCTCGGTTCCCGGCTTGAGATAGGGCTTCATCTCCAGGCGCGACAGCGACAGAAGGTCGTCGATGAGGCGCGCCATGCGGCTGGTCTGGTTCTGCATGATCTGCAGGAACTGCTCGCGCGCCGCGGGGTCGTTGCGGGCCGGCCCGCGCAGCGTCTCGATGAAGCCGGCGATCGAGGCGAGAGGCGTGCGCAGCTCGTGGCTGGCATTGGCAATGAAGTCGGCACGCATTCTGTCGATCCGGCGCGCCTCACTCTGGTCCTTGAACACCAGCACGTAGAGATCCGTGGCATGGCCGACTGAAGACGCGCTCACCCGATAGGCTCGTTCGACCGGCAGCTTTTCTATGTAGTCGACGCTGTCCGAAGCGACGTTGCCCGCCAAGATGCTATCCAGCAAGGCCTGCATTTCCGGCGCGCGGAATTTCAGCGACAGCGACATGCCGGGGGCAATCCCACCGAAGGCGGCAAAGGCAGCGGCGTTGGCGTGGACGATGGCGGCGGAGCGATCGAAAATGATCAGCGGATCGGCAACCGCCGCCGCGAGATATTCGCCGGAAAGTTGTTGCACGCCCGACTCGATGGCCGCGGCATTTTCGGTCGATTGGCGGGCGATGCCGGCCGGCAGCATCGCAGCGGCAACCAGCACGGCGCCAGCCAGCAGCACCACATAGCCAGACATGCCGGCAAAACCATAGACCATCAGAACCGCAACGAGACCGGCCGCCAGCAGCCAGCGGCTGTTCCACAGCCGCATGGCGACGGTTTGCGCCCTGCCTCTCCGCTCTGTGCCGATGTCGGCCATTTGCGCTCCGTCTGCGGCCACTTCAAGAACTTCTTGCTGGACCGGCGCTAGAGCGCAGTGCGTCCAATTGGGCGCACAAAGGACGCTCTACCTCTTTATCTGCTGCATCGTTCTTTCCGAAAATCGATTCCGATTTTCGGGCCGATGCAGTAAGGCTCCCAATAGCACGAGTCCGGAAGCTGGAAAGGTTCGCCTCGATGAAAAACGCCAAGGAAAGCCCCGCCGCACCCTCATCGGGGCCGCTGAAGATCATGATCGGCGGCAAGGAGAGGGCGTTCGACATCGAGGCCCCCGCGCTTCCCGACTGGGTCGAGGACCGCAAGCTCACTGCCGGCGGTTACCCTTACGACAAGAAGATGAAGAGCGAGGAGTATGACGAGAGGCTAGAGAAGCTGCAGATCGAGCTGGTCAAGGCGCAGGCGTGGCTGCAGTCGACGGGCAAGCGGGTAATGTCGCTGTTCGAGGGGCGCGACGCTGCCGGCAAGGGCGGCACGATCTTCGTTTTGCGCCAGTATCTGAACCCTCGCACGGCGCGCAACGTGGCGCTGACCAAGCCAACGCCCACCGAGCTTGGACAATGGTACTTCCAGCGCTACGTCGACCACTTCCCGACGTCGGGCGAATTCGTCACCTTCGACCGCTCCTGGTATAACCGCGCCGGCGTTGAACCGGTGATGGGATTCTGCACGCCCGAGCAGCACGAGCAATTTCTGGACGAGGTTCCGCATTTCGAGCGGATGATTCGCAACGAGGGCATACATTTCTTCAAATTCTGGCTGAACATCGGCCGGGAAACGCAGCTCGAGCGATTCCACGACCGCCGCTGGAGCCCGCTGAAGAGCTGGAAGTTTTCGCCAATCGACATCGCCGGCATCACCAAATGGGACGAATACACCAAAGCGCGCGACCTGATGGTCGAGCGCACGCACAAGGAGTTCGCGCCCTGGATCATTGTGCGGGCGAACGACAAACGGCGCGCGCGGCTGGCCGTCATGCAGCGCATTCTCCTTTCGCTTCCCTATGACGGCCGCGACCTCGACGTCATCGGCAAGGAGGACAAGAAGATCATCGGCGAAGGGCCGACTTTCCTCGAAAAATAAGCTCACCTCATCGATACGCGGCTCTCATGCCGCCAGCCGGGCAATCCGCTGCAGTCGCTTCAGCGTGGTGTCGTCCTGCAGCGCCTGCTGGAAAAGCGAGATCTCCTGATCGATGCGGTCGCAGAGCGCGCCGGTGTCGCCCCTAAGCAGGTCGCGCGTCTGTAGCAGCGCCGCGACAGGCTTCTTGGCGAGTTGCCTGGCTCTTGCCAACGTGGCTTCCTCGACGCTGCCGTCCGTCACGATCTCGCCGACAAGGCCCAGTGCCCTGGCATCTTCGGCGGCGAGCGTGTCGCCCAGGCAGAAGAAGCGGAACGCCCCGGCATAGCCGAGCTTCTGCGGCGCCAGAATGCTGGTCGCCGCGTCCGGCACCAGGCCGAAATCGACGAACGGCACCCGAAACGTGCTCTTGCTCGAGGCGATCACCATGTCGCAGTGGAACAGGATGGTGCAACCGACGCCGACGGCGTCGCCGTCGACACAGGCAAGGACCGGTTTCGGAAACGTCGCCAGCGTGCGGAACATATCGGTGACGGCGGCGATCAGTCGCCGATGTTTGGTGGCGTCGAGAAATTCGGAGAAATCGGCACCGAGGCAGAAGCACCCGGCCAAGCCGCGCAGGACCACTACGCGGACGTCGTCGTCGACAGCGGCTTCGTGGAATGTCCTGGCCAGGCTTTCATAGGCCCGCCTGTCCAGCACCGGGCGGCCGTCACCCGACGATACCGTGACGATCAGCGTGTGATTGCGGAATTCTGCTTTTGAGTGAACGTTCATGGCCTCTCTCCAATCTCACGAGGCGCGTCTCTGTCCGAGCATGTCCGGGTACCCTCTGGCCAGCACCGGCGCAAAGTGGTTGCGGCGCGAACGCACCACGTCGAGCGTGTGCTCGTTGAAGGTGAGCAGTGTGGCAACCACCTGCTGGTTGCCATAGGTACGCTGGTAACCGAGCGGCGTTGCCAGGAAATGCAGCTGCAGCGCGCGAAGCACCCACATCGGCTCGAATTCGATGATCACCTGGTTGACGTTGCGCTTCAGACCCCACTCGACGAAGCCGGCGATCAGCTCGGTGCCGACCGTCGACACGCCGCGCCGACCGTCGCGGAATCCCGGCGCAACCGCATAGCGGGTCAGTTCATAGACATTCGGGCCCGACGGTGGGGTTCCCTCATAAAGGTCCGCCAGCACATCGGTTAGAAGATGGGCCCGGGTTGTCGGCAACATCCGCTGATAACCGGCGAGCTCGCCATTGCGGATGACGATCTGGTGCACTGCCTCGTCGTGGTCGAATTGATCGATCTCGAGGCCATCAGGGCGCTGCAGATCGGTCCATCCCATCTCTTCGACGAAAACTCTGTAACGCAAACGATGAACTGCCTCCCAGAGGTCGGGCCGTTCCATCAATTCCTGGGTTGTGAGGGAAAAAAGCATTTGCCGTCTCCTAGTTTCAATAGGAAGATACGGCCGTGCTTTCCCAAAAAAATTACGCGATCACGCAAGCAAGAATTTCTAGGCCGGCGCGGCCGACCTAGTTAATATAGCCGCGCCTTATCGCTTCCGCGACGGCCTGGACCCGGTTGACGGCACCGAGTTTGCTTTTGGCGTTAAGAAGGTGTTTCTCTGACGTGTGTTCCGAAATGCCGAGAATTTGTGAAATCTCCCATTCGGACTTGCCAACAGCAGCCCATTGCAGGCATTCGCGCTCACGCGGCGTTAATTCGACATGATCGATGGTTTTGCCCGCCATGGTGTGGAGCTGCATTGCGCGGCCAATCGCATAAGTCGAGACCAGCGACACCAACCCGAAATCGGCGCTCGACAATTCGACAGCCTCGCCGCCTAGCGACACCATGACGATCTGGCCATCGAGCGTGATTAGCGGGAAGGCCAACCCGTCGCGCAGCTTGAATTCGCCGGCATCGCCCATCACCTCGCCGCCGCTCTTGCCGATGCGGATGCCCTGAGATGCTTCCCGCCACTGGAATGGCGCTTGAAGCTGCTTCATGTGGCTGACGACGGGGTCGTGATCGACGTAGTTGCGCGCGACGTAGCGCTCAAGCCATTCAGCCGGCCAGTCGCAGAGCAGCACATGGTCCTTTTGCTGGTTTCTCGGTGTGCCAGGTTGCGGAACCGTCCCGGCCATCAGCGCCGTCAGCCCGAACCCGCTTGTTACCCCCAGCAGCTTTTCGCAGACGGCGGCGGCTGTGCCGGCGTGCTGCAACTGATCTATCAACTCCAGCGTACGATCGAAATGACCCATCGCAACATCTACCCCATGTTGCCTTCCGCTCTTGACGCCAATGGCAGTGATCAACCCGCACCACGCCATCAACCCCGGACTGCAAAGCTGCCTCCCCTGTGCGTCCTACTGCTCCTCTTCAGCCGGCATCACGCAGTCACTTGCAAACTCACTAAACAATATCCCTAAATTGCAATGATGAAACCAAAAACCGTCGTACCTGTGTTTTTTTCGTACAAAAACCTGTTATTTCGTACGAAAGCCGGGGCAAGACCCGGACGGAGTCGTCGCGTGGCGTTTCGGCGCATATCCATTTCATTGATCTCGATATTGATCGGAGCGCAATCGCTTGCGGTTGCTGCGCTCGCCGCGGAGCCGCAGGTGCCGGTGTTCTGGGACGCCAAGGAGCGGCTGCCAAAGCCGGACCTTTCGATGCTGCCGCGGCTGCGATTCCTGACCACCACGGATTTCCCGCCGTTCAATTTCCTCGATGGGGCAGGCCGGCTGTCGGGCTTCCATGTCGACCTGGCGCGCGCCATCTGCGCCGAGCTCGGCATTGCCGAAAAATGCCAGATCCAGGCGCTGCCCTGGGCCGAGCTCGAAGGTGCGCTCGGGAAAGGCGAGGGCGAAGCGATCATTGCCGGCATCGCCGCGACGCCGGAGTCGCGGTCGAAATACGCATTTTCACGCTCCTACCTGCAATTTCCGGCACGCTTCATCATGCTGAAGACACAGGCGCTGACCGAACCAATGTTCGACAAGCTGCGCAGCAAGCGTGTCGGCGTGATCGCCGGCTCCGCGCACGAGCGGATGCTGCGCGATTATTTCGGCGACGTCCAAATCGTCCCGTTCGCAAAGCCGGAGGAGCTTTATGGCGAGCTGAAAGCGGGCAAGATCGATGCCGCCTTCGGCGACGGCATGCGTTTCGCCTTCTGGCTCGGCGGTTCGGATGCAGCGGGCTGCTGCCGCTTTGCCGGCGGCCCCTATCTGGCGCCCGAATATCTCGGCTCAGGCATGACAATCGCCACCAGGGCCGACGATCCGGCACTGGCCGCCGCTTTCGACTACGCGCTGCAGGAAATCTCGGTGAAAGGCACGTTCGCCGAGTTCTATCTGCGCTATTTTCCCGTCAGTTTTTTCTGAGCTTGGCCGCCGGCTCAGGTCAGCGTGCGAAGGCGGGCCTTGGCGGCTCGCGCAATGGCGGCGACCGTCAGCGCATCGAGGTCGAGTTCCCGGCGGACGAGCTGCAGAACGCGTACCTCCTCCAGGCGCATTTCGAGATCGACAGCTGCGACCTCGAAGGCGGCGGCATAGGCGGTGTCACGCAGGCGTTCGGGCAGCGCCTCGGCGACGCGCGCCAGGACGCCCTCCAGCCCATCCTTTTCATGCAGCATTTTCTGGCAGGCCTGGGCGACCTCGACCAGCCGCTCCTGGTTGAAATCCTCAAACACCGGCCAGGATCGAACGACGTCGCCGATCCGCGCCAGTTCGACGTCGGTCATGTCGCGGTCTGACGCCGAGGTGATGACCATCAGGTAGATCATGGCTTCGTGTGGCGACAATGGCATTTACAACTCCTTGAGATGGTCCCGAAGTTAGGAACGAGGGACCGGCGCCGCAAGGAAAAACAGCCGCGATCGTTGGCGCTCCGATCACGCCTTGGAAGTTGATCCATCCTGACTATCGGGACGGGGGCTCTTAATCTTCTTGCCTGATCACGGTCCTGCCCGAAAACCGGGTTCCACTTTTCGGGATCATGGTCTAGAGCATGCGGCTGCCGGCATGGATGCTGGCAAAGTGCAGGAATAGCATCATGGCCGAACAACAGCCGATCGATCTCAGCCCGGAAGTCCTCGCCGCCGCCGCCGAAAGCAAGGCGTGGCCATTCGAGGAAGCGAAAAAGATCGTCGCCCGCTACGCGAGCAGCGGCTACCCGGAAACGGTGCTGTTCGAGACCGGCTACGGCCCGTCCGGCCTGCCGCACATCGGCACGTTCGGCGAGGTGGCGCGCACATCTATGGTGCGCCACGCCTTCCGCGTGCTGACCGAAGACAAGGTCAAGACGCGGCTGCTTTGCTTCTCCGACGACATGGACGGATTGCGCAAGGTGCCTGACAATGTGCCTAACAAGGACATGCTGCGCGCCTATCTCGGCAAGCCGCTGACCAGGATACCGGACCCGTTCTCCAATGAGTATCCGTCCTTCGGCGCCGCCAATAACGCACGGCTGCGCACTTTCCTCGACCGTTTCGGCTTCGATTACGAATTCGCTTCCTCGACCGACTATTATACTTCCGGCCGCTTCGACGCGACGCTGCTCAAGATGCTCGAGCGCTTCGATAAGGTGATGGCAATTATGCTGCCGTCGCTGCGCGAGGAGCGGGCGCTGAGCTATTCGCCCTTCCTGCCGATCCATCCCAAGACCGGCATCGTCATGCAAGTCGCGATCGACGAGCGCAAGCTCGACGCCGGCACCATCGTGTGGCGCGACCCGGACACCGGCGAGCGCTTCGAGACGCCGGTGACCGGCGGTCATGCCAAGCTGCAATGGAAGCCAGATTGGGCGATGCGGTGGGCAGCACTCGGCGTCGATTACGAGATGTCCGGCAAGGATCTGATCGATTCCGTCAAGCTCGCCGGGCAGATTTGCCGCGCGCTCGATGCTCCGGCACCGGAGGGCTTCAATTACGAGCTGTTCCTCGATGAGAACGGCCAGAAGATCTCGAAGTCGAAGGGCAATGGGCTGACCATCGACGAGTGGCTGACTTACGCGCCGACCGAGAGCCTTAGCCTTTATATGTTCCAGCGCCCGCGAACCGCGAAGAAGCTCTATTTCGACGTCATCCCGAAGGCGGTAGACGAATATTACACGTTCCTCTCTGCCTATCAGAGGCAGGACTGGAAGGAGCGGCTGGGCAATCCGGTCTGGCACATGCATGACGGCAATCCCCCGGCAGTCGACCTGCCGGTTCCGTTCTCGCTGCTGCTCAACCTGGTCAGCGCCTCGAATGCGCAGAACAGGGACGTGCTGTGGGGTTTCATTTCGCGCCACGCGCCGGGTGTGACGCCGACAACCCATCCCGAGCTCGACCGGCTGGCCGAATATGCCATCCGCTATTTCGACGATTTCGTGAAGCCGGCGAAAGTGTACCGTGCTGCCGACGCGGTCGAGCGCGAGGCGCTGACCAAGCTTTCGGAAGCGCTCGCCGCGCTGCCGGCTGATGCCGACAGCGAGGCAATCCAGAACGCTGCCCTCAATGTTGCGCGCAAGATCGAGCGCTACCAGGATCATTCCAAGCAGAGCCCGGAGGGCGGACCCGGTGTCTCCGTCGCCTTCTTCCAGATGATCTATCAGGTGCTGATAGGTCAGGAACGCGGACCGCGCTTCGGCTCCTTCGCCGCGCTCTACGGCATCGCCGAAACGCGCGAGCTCATTCAGCGGGCGCTGGCTGGTCAGCTGGCGGCATGAGGACGCCGTCTTGCTCCTCCAGGATCGAGCTAGGCGCTACAGGCGCGGATCGCGACGCAGCAGCCGGGAGCGGCGGCAGGCCTGAAACGCTCGGCGCCGGCCCGAAGACGCCTTTTTTTGCTGCACGCGCCTTCTCGCCGGCTTCTACGTAAGGGCCGCCCTTGGCGGCGCGCGCCCAGCCATTTTCGACCAGCCATTGACCGACATCCTGATTACCGATCCGGCACTCGGCGGCGATCAGATCACGACCGCCTTCGGGCGGCACGGCACAGACCACCGCACGACTGCGGAGAAAGGCGCGGAAGGCCGTTCGCGCCCGAATGCCGCAATTCCAGGACTCGCCGCCGTCGGTGCAAGTCTCCTCCTGCTTGACGATGTCGATCCCGGAAACCGCAATCGAATAGCCCTTTGCTTCGATGACCCCGGCGGCCGACGCGACGGGCTGGAATAGTTTCGTGCCTTTCCAGTCGTCGGGCATTTTCGTTTTTGGCGGCTTGGGCGGTCCAGCCAATGCCAGATCGCTCAACGGGGCGCGCGGCTCTATCCGTTCAAGCTCGTTGGAACCGGGCTGCGGCGGCACCACGATGTCTGGATCGATTGCCCTCGAATGCGCCGCCTGCTTGGCCGGCACTGGTTTCGGGATGGCCGACGTAGCCGGCGCGGCGGGCTGAGTTTCGGCGCCGACCTGGATTTGCTCCCAGGGGCCGCCGCTTTCGCTCTGGACGGCGCGGCCGCCGGCGACAATTGCCGTGGCCATCGCCGGGATCGCCAGAACAGCCAAAGCAAGGTGAGGCAGACGCACCGGCCCCGCGCCTACTGGCTTGCCCAGACAATCCGCGCCACCCATTCGACATCGCGCATGAGGATGTCGCGGTCCGGGTGATCGGGATTGAGGGAGACCAGCGCGATCGACCTCGGTGTCTGGCGGTCAAGCACCTTGGCCATCACCTCGCCGGCATTGGTCTTGACGACGACGCGATCACCCTTTCGTATGGTAGCCCCTGGCTCGACGATCAGGACATCGCCATTGCGATAGAGCGGCAGCATGGAATCGCCCTGGACCTTCAAGGCATAGGAGGTCTCGGTTGCCCGTGCCGGAAGCTCGATCAGATCCCATCCCTGCCCCGCTGGAAACCCGGCGTCGTCGAAGAAGCCACCGGCGCCCGCCTGGGCGAAGCCGAGCAGCGGCACCGACGATCTCTGCACGGGTAGTGCGCCGGAATTACCCCGACCCTCGACCAGCCCCGCAAATTCGTCCAGCGAGGCGCCGGTCGCCTCAATGATCTTGGCCAGCGATTCGGTCGACGGCCAGCGCGGCCGTCCATCTGAGGACAGCCGCTTCGATTTGTTGAAGGCGGTCGAGTCGAGGCCTGCGCGCCTGGCCAGTCCGGAGGCCGAAAGCGAATAACGCTCGGCGAGAGCGTCGATGGCGGCCCAAACGCGGTCGTGCGAGAGCACCTTGCTCTCCTTCGAAACAGGAAAAAATACCTTCCGTGTTCTACCCCTTGGCCGCCATCTTGTCCACCGCCGAAGACGGCGTCAGGCCGCCTCCTTGGCCTCGTCCCTGGTATAGGGATCGAAGCGCTCGTAGAAGGTCTCGCCCTTCTCGGCCATATCAAGCAGCAGCTTCGGCGCCTTGAACTCGGTGCCGTATTTCTTCTGCAGGCGCTTGGCGATTTTGACGAATTTCTTAGCGCCGATGCCGTCGATGTAGGACAGTGCACCGCCTGTATAGGGCGCGAAGCCGAAGGCCAGGATCGAGCCGACATCGGCCTCGCGTGGGTCGGTAACGATGCCCTCTTCCATCACCCGTACCGCCTCAAGCGCGATGGTGACCAGCAGCCGCTGCTTCAGTTCCTCATAATCAACCTGCTCCGGCGCCAGCTGCGGGTAGAGATCCCTGAGACCTGGCCACAGCTTCTTCTTGGCCGGTTTTGCCGGATAGTCATAGAAGCCCTTGCTGTTCTTGCGGCCCAAGCGACCATGCGTGTCGACCATCGTGTTGATCAGCGCCATCTGCTTCGGATCGACCGCCTTGTCGCCGAGATCGCGCATGGTCTGCTTCATGATCTTCTGGGCAAGGTCGATCGCGGTCTCGTCGGTCAACGCCAGAGGACCGACCGGCATGCCGGCGGCTTTCGCCGCATTCTCGATCATCGGCGCCGGAACACCTTCGATCAGCATCTTGTAGGCTTCCGACATGTAGCGCAGTACGCAGCGATTGACGTAAAAACCGCGCGTATCGTTGACAACGATCGGCGTCTTCTTGATGGCGCGGACGAAGTCGATTGCGGTGGCCAGCGCCTTGTCGCCGGTCTTCTTGCCGAGGATGATCTCGACCAGCATCATCTTGTCGACCGGCGAGAAGAAGTGGATGCCGATGAAATTCTTTGGCCGCGCCGAATTCCTGGCCAGCGATGTGATCGGTATGGTCGACGTATTCGAGGCGAAGATCGCCGACTGCTTGAGCACAGCCTCGGCCTGTTCGGTGGCATCCTTCTTGACGGCCGAGTCCTCGAACACCGCCTCGACCACAAGATCGCAGCCGGCAAGATCCGCGTAATCGGCCGTCGGCGTGATCAGCGACAGCAACCGATCCTTGTCCTGCGGCTTGGCACGGCCCTTTTTCACCTGATCCGAGATAAGGGTCTCGGAATGCGCCTTGCCCTTGGCGGCGGACTCCATGTCACGGTCGAGCAGCACCACCGGAATGCCGGCCTTGGCCGTCACATAGGCAATGCCAGCGCCCATGAAGCCGGCGCCGAGTACGCCGATCTTCTTGAACTTCGTTTCCGGCACACCGGCCGGGCGGCGCGCGCCCTTGTTCAGTTCCTGGAGCGACACGAACAGCGAACGGATCATCGCTGCCGCTTCCCTGGTCTGCATAATCTCGGTGAAATAGCGTTGCTCGATCCGCAGGGCGGTGTCGAACGGCACCAACAAGCCCTCGTAAACGCATTTCAGGATGGCGGCAGCGGCGGGATAATTGCCATAGGTCTCGCGGCGCAGAATGGCGATGGCCGGGGGCCACAGATTGGCACCGGCCACCGAATAGATCGGGGCGCCGGGCAGCTTGAAGCCCTTTTCATCCCATGGCGCCACCGGTTTCAAGCCGTCCCTGATCATCGCCTTGGCGGTTTCGACCAGCTTGTCCGGCTCGGCAATCTCATGGATCAAGCCCATCGACTTGGCCTTCTGAGGCGACAGCGTCTGGCCGGACGTCAGCATTTGCAGCGCCTGCTGCTGGTCGGTCAGCCGCGGCACGCGCTGGGTGCCGCCGGCGCCCGGAAAAATGCCGATCTTCACTTCGGGAAGCGCCATCCTCACTTTGTCTGAATCGGCCGCGACACGGCCATGGCAGGCGAGCGACAATTCGAACGCGCCACCCATGCATGTGCCGTTGATCGCCGAAACCCATGGCTTTCCCGACGTTTCCAGCTTGCGGAACAGGCCGTTCATGGTGCCCGCATTGTCGAACAGGGCCTTGGTCGCCTTCTCCGGGTCCTTCGCCTTGTCGGCGGCGAGGGTCGCCAGCATCTTCTGCAGCATGGTGATGTCGGCGCCGCCCGAGAACGTATCCTTGCCGGAGGTGATCACCGCGCCCTTTATCGCTGCATCGCTCGCCACTTTGTCGACGATGGTATTCAGTTCGAGCATCACCTCCTCGGTGAAGACGTTCATCGAACGGTCCGGCATGTCCCAGGTGACCAGCGCAATGCCGTCGGCGTCGATGTCGAGGGTGAAATTGGTGTAGCTCATCATCTCTCTCCGTCAGACGCGTTCGATGATCGTTGCAGTGCCCATGCCGGCGCCGATGCAAAGCGTCACCAGCGCGGTGTTGAGGTCGCGGCGTTCCAATTCATCCAGCACCGTACCGAAAATCATCGCACCGGTGGCGCCGAGCGGATGGCCCATGGCGATGGCCCCACCATTGACGTTGATCCGGTCATGCGGAATGTCGAAAGCCTGCATGTAGCGCAGCACCACCGAAGCGAAGGCCTCGTTGAGCTCGAACAGGTCGATGTCCGACAGCTTCATCTTCGCCCGCTTCAACAGCTTCTCGGTGACGTCGACGGGGCCGGTCAGCATCAGCACCGGTTCGGAGCCGATGTTGGCGAACGCACGGATGCGTGCGCGCGGCTTGAGGCCGAGCGTCTTTCCCGCCTTTTTCGAGCCGAGCAGCACGGCCGCCGCGCCATCGACGATGCCGGAGGAATTGCCGGCATGGTGGACGTGGTTGACCTGTTCCACCTCGGGATGCTTCTGCACGGCGACGGCGTCGAAGCCGCCCATTTCGCCGGGCATGACGAAGGACGGGTTGAGCGCGGCAAGCGACTGCATGTCGGTCGAGGGCCGCATATGTTCGTCATGGTCGAGGATGGTCAGGCCGTTCTGGTCCTTGACCGAGATCACCGAATTCTTGAAGCGGCCCTCGCCCCACGCCTTGGCGGCACGCTTCTGGCTTTCGACTGCGTAGGCATCGACGTCGTCGCGCGAAAAGCCGTATTTGGTGGCGATCAGGTCGGCCGAGATTCCTTGCGGCACGAACCAGCCGGGTAGGCCGACCGATGGGTCCATGAACCAGGCGCCGCCGGAGGCGCCCATGCCGACGCGCGACATCGATTCGACGCCACCGGCGATGACGACCTCGTCGGCGCCCTGCGCGATCTTGGCGGCGCCGAAATTGATGGCGTCGAGGCCCGAGGCGCAGAAACGCGATATCTGCATGCCAGGCGCCTTGGTGTCGTAGCCGGCCTCGAAAGCGGCGGCACGTGGAATGACCGCACCCGCCTCGCCAACCGGATCGACACAACCGAAGATGATGTCGTCGACGGTGCCGGTGTCCAGCCCGTTGCGGTCGCGGATGGCCTCGAGCACCTTGGCGCCGAGCCGCACCGCCGGCACTTCGTGCAGAGAGCCATCCTTCTTGCCCCTGCCGCGCGGCGTGCGCACGGCATCATAGACATAAGCTTCGGCCATTTTCCTGCTCCTTGGGTTTGCCGAAAAGTCGCTCAGAGCGAGCGCCCGATCAGCAATTTCATGATCTCGTTGGTGCCCCCGTAGATGCGCTGGACGCGGGCGTCGCGAAACATGCGCGCAATCGGATATTCATTCATGTAGCCATAGCCGCCATGCAATTGAAGGCATTCGTCGACGACTTTTCCTTGCAGGTCTGACAGCCAGTATTTGGCCATCGAAGCGGTCACCGGGTCGAGGCCGCCGTTAATGTGGCGTGCAACGCAGTCATTATAGAAGACGCGGCCGATGGTCGCCTCGGTCTTCAATTCGGCAAGCTTGAACTGGGTGTTCTGGAATTCGATGATGGCCTTGCCGAAGGCCTTGCGCTCCTTGACGTAGTCGATGGTAAGCGCCAGCGCCCGCTCGACCATGGCAATAGCAGTGGTGCCGATCTGCAGCCGCTCCTGCGGCAATTGTTGCATCAACTGGACGAAGCCCTGGCCTTCGTCGTTGCCGAGCAGGTTCGAGGTCGGCACACGTACGTCGTTGAAGAACAGTTCCGACGTGTCGTTGGCCTTGAGGCCGATCTTGTCGAGGTTGCGGCCGCGCTCGAAACCCTCCACCTCGTCGGTCTCGACGACGATCAGCGAGATGCCCTTGGCGCCCTTCTCAGGATCGGTCTTGGCAACGACGATGATGAAATTGGCGAGCTGGCCGTTGGTGATAAAGGTCTTCGAGCCGTTGAGCTTGTACTGGTTGCCGTCCTTTTCGGCGCGCGTCTTGACGCCCTGAAGGTCGGAGCCCGCACCGGGCTCGGTCATGGCGATGGCGCCGATCAGCTCGCCGCTCGCCAGCCTCGGCAGCCACTTCTTCTTCTGCTCCTCCGAGCCGTAGTGGAGGATATAGGGGGCAACGATCGAATTGTGCAGGCCAATGCCGAACCCGTCGACGCCGACATGGCCGATCGCCTCGATAATGGCGCTCTCATGCGCGAAGGTGCCGCCCGATCCGCCATATTCCTCCGGCATCGAGGCGCACAGCAGGCCGGCAGCACCCGCCTTCAGCCAGCTCTCGCGGTCGACCATTTCGTTCTTCTCGAACTCGTCGTAACGCGGCGCGATCTCTTCCGACATGAAGCGGTGCGCCATGTCGTAAAGCATGCCGACCTCGTCCGCCGCCCAGGCGGGCTTGGGAAGGCCAAGGATTTCGGCGGGGTGGGTCATGATTTCTCCCTCGCGCCGACGTTCCCCTCCCCCTCGAGGGGAGGGTGGCCGCGAAGCGGCCGGGTGGGGTCGCCGATGACTTGCTCGACCTTATCTTTTACAACCTGCGCCATGTGCCACGGCATTGCGATCATTTTCCTCCAAGGCATGCACCAGAATGGAGGTCGGCGCACTGCACGCAGGACCCCTCCCGGCCCTTCGGGCCACCCTCCCCTCGAGGGGAGGGGAACGCCGAAGCTAGAACGCTTCCGCCGGCAGTGCCATCAATGTGTCGGCACCGCTGGAGATGCGGGCAAGATGTGCCGACGTCTCCGGCATGATCCGCTCTATGAAGAAGCGCGCCGTCACCAGCTTGTTGTCGTAGAAAGACGAAGCGCCGTCAGCGCCATCAGCCAATTTCGCTGCGGCCACCCTGGCCATCCGGGCCCACATATAGCCCAGCGCCACCAGGCCGAAGAGATGCATGTAGTCGGTCGAGGCGGCACCGGCATTGTCGGGCTTGGCCATGCCGTTCTGCACCAGCCACATCGTCGCCGCCTGCAGATCGTTGAGGCCCTTTTTAAGCGCCTTGGTGAAGGGCGCCATCGTCTCGTCGGTGCGGTTCTCCTCGCAGAACTCTCCGACTTCCCTAAAGAAGGCCTGGACCGCGCGGCCGCCATTCAAGGCCAGCTTGCGGCCGACGAGATCGAGCGCCTGGATGCCGTTGGCACCCTCATAGATCATGGCTATGCGGGCATCGCGGACGAACTGGCTCATGCCGTGTTCTTCTATATAGCCGTGGCCGCCGAACACCTGCTGCGCCATTACCGCGTGATCGAAACCCTTGTCGGTGAGCACGCCCTTGACCACCGGCGTCATCAGGCCGGTATAGTCGTCTGCGACCTGGCGATCTTTGTCGTCACCGGAGCGGTGAGCGATGTCTGACTTGATTGCCGTCCACAGCGCCAGCGCGCGCCCGGCCTCGTTGAACGCCTTCATGGTCATCAGGCTGCGGCGGATGTCCGGATGGACAATGATCGGATCGGCCTTCCTGTCCGGCGCCTTCGGTCCTGACAGCGAGCGGCCCTGCAGACGGTCCTTGGCGTAGGAAACCGCATTCTGATAGGCGACCTCCGATAGCGAGAGGCCCTGCAGGCCGACGCCAAGCCGCGCCTCATTCATCATGGTGAACATTGCTTTCAGCCCGCCATTGGCCTCGCCGAGCAGCGTGCCTTCAGCGTCGTCGTAATTCATGACGCAGGTCGAGTTGCCGTGGATACCCATCTTCTGCTCGATCGAGCCACAGGAGACGGTGTTCTTCTCGTCCGGATTGCCTGAGGCATCGAGCTTGAGCTTCGGCACGATGAACAGCGAGATGCCCTTCACGCCATCCGGCGCGCCCTCGATACGGGCCAGCACCAGATGGACGATATTGTCCGACATGTCATGCTCGCCGGCAGAGATGAAGATCTTCTGACCGGAGATCCTGTAGGTGCCGTCGCCATTTGGGACGGCCTTGGCGCGCAGCAAGCCAAGATCGGTTCCGCAGTGTGGCTCGGTCAGGTTCATGGTGCCGGTCCAGGCGCCCTCGACCAGCTTCGGCAACCATGTTGCCTTCTGCTCTTTGGTGCCATGGGTGATGATCGCAGCGATCGCGCCTTGCGTCAGGCCGGCATACATCATCAGCGACATATTGGCCGACACCATGTATTCGGCAACCGCAGTGTGCACCGCGTAGGGCAAGCCTTGCCCGCCAAACTCGACAGGTGCCGCGAGCCCCATCCAGCCGCCTTCGCGATACTGGTCGAAAGCTTCCTTGAAGCCTTTCGGCGTCGTTACCGAACCGTCGTCATGGCGCATGCAGCCTTCCACGTCGCCAACGCGGTTCAGCGGCTGCATCACGTTTTCGGCGAGCTTCGCGCCCTCGGCAAGGATGGCCTCGAGCACATCCGGCGTCGCGTCGGAAAATCCGGGAAGATTGGAATAACGCTGATATCCCAGCACTTCGTTCAGCACGAACAGCGTGTCCCGGACCGGCGCTCTGTAGATCGGCATGCGTTTCCTCCACCATGCGGTCTTGGCCCTGAAATCAGCCCCAGCATATGAGGATGGCAGACGGACCAACGTTGTGGTCGAGATAACAAATATTGACGTTTGCGTAAACGTCAATTCTGTGCTGAGGTAAATTTTCTCCGGCGCGCCAGGACGACAAACGACAAAGCACGGCAAACGACGAAAAACCGCGCAGCGAAAGCCGCGCGGCTCTTATTCGTCACAAATCGAAAGCTTAGTTTAGCTCGCCACACTGGCCTGCGGCGTCGAGCGCTCGATCAGCATTTGCCGGACGGTCGACATCGAAGCACTCAGTTCGCTGATGGCATCGTCGATCAGCGCCCGCTGCTTCTGCAGGCGGGCAAGCTGCTTCTCCGACTTGTCGAGCGCCAGCCGCAATTGCTTGGTGTTGGAGCCGTTCGGATCGTAGAGGTCCATCATCTGCTTGACGTCACGCAGCGAGAACCCGACCTTGCGGCCAAGCAGGATCAGCTTCAGCCGGGCCCTGTCGCGGCGTGTATAAAGACGGGTCGAGCCGTCGCGCTGCGGGTTGAGCAGACCCTTGTCCTCATAGAAACGCAGCGTACGCAGCGTCACTCCGTATTTCTTGGCCATTTCGCCGATGCGGACAAGCTCTTCACCGGCTTCGCTCGACATATCGTTGGTGTTGGCCGCGGCTTGGCCGGGCGAAATAAGTTTCATGGTCACTGGCTTTCCCCGTCTGGTGGCGTCGCGGTCGCCGACCTTGCGTCGCCTGAGTGAAAGCGGGGGCGTGCTTCCACTCGTGGTTTCAACAAACAAATCGCAAACGGCGTAATCCGCTCATTTACGTTTACGTCAATTCTATATCGATAGCCGCCTCAGCACGCAAGAGTGTTCTGGTCTTGCAACTTTATGCCGCAGCACCAGCGGACAACCTAAAAGGTCGTTGCCGATTTCGGGAGCGATCATGCGGCTGATCAAAATTCTACAACGTCTTTTGCGCGTCCAAAAAAGACACCCGCGCCGTCGGCAGCCAGCCGACAAAGTTGCAACTTCTTAAGCTTGGTTAACGCGTTGTTTACCACGTTGGGGCGAAATGTGCGCATGTCGGTTACCCGTGTCTATCCTGTACTGAATTTTTCACGGTTTTTCGGAGCGCGGATGAGACCGGGAAGCTCGTCTTCCACTGCAACAAGCCAAGCAGTCGCCTTCGTCCCGGCAGGACTTTGGGAACCTGGTGAAAGCCAGCAATTCTGAAACGGGCGCATTGATGAACAGCAAGCGGTCCTACCTCGATACACTCAACGCCGGCAGGCAACGCCGGCCGCACACGACGCTTGAAGAGCTCAACCGCTCCCTGGAAACTCTGGAGCAGCGGCTGGAGCGGACGCGCGAGGAGACGGCAAGCCACCCCGATCCGCGCCGACCAGCGGCAGAACCACGCTATCCCAGCGCCCAACCCTATGGCCAGCAGCGCCGGTATGAGAATCCACGCGCGCAGCGGCCGAAAGGTCCAGCAGCGGCTTTCGACCAGAATTACCAGGCGATCGCCCGCGATATCGACCGGGTGCGCGGCCAGGAGGACGGCGTCGCCCTAGCCGGCAAGATCGCCGGGGAATTGCGCGGCCTGCGCGAAGAGTTGCGCCAGCAGATGACCTCCGGCATGCAACGCGAGTTCGAGGTACTGCGGAAGAATATTGAGCGAGCCTTCCAGTCAAATGGCGGCGGCAAAGGCAGCGCCGAACTCAGCGTCGAATTCGAGCGGCTTTCCGGCGCCATCCAGACACTGGCCGAAAAAAGCGACGACAGAAGCGTCAATATGCTGCGGCTCGAGCTTGAGCAGGTCAAAGCCGCGCTCGATACGCTAGCGCGCGAGGAGAGCGTGCAGGCGGTCGGACGCCGCTGGGACGATTTCGACCGCCGCTGGAACGCTTTCGAGGATCGCGTCGAGGCCGATCAGCGCAAGCGTTCCGATGCACCCGGCCTGTCGGCGCTGACGGAGCGGCTCGAACAGATCAGCAATGCCGTCAGCAATCTGCCGGAATCGCTGTCGCTGCGCTCGCTCGAGGAAAAGGTCCGCACGCTTGCCGGAGCGGTCGACCATTTCGCCCGCCAGCAGGACAATCGCGGCGGCGACACATTCAGTCAGATCGACGAGCGGCTCGACGAGATTTCCCGCGCGATCGTCGCCTCGACGGTTGCCGCGCAAGCCAATTCGTTCGACCCCGAGCCCTTCGAACGCATCGAGAAGCGGATCGATTCACTGGCCCAGCAAATCGAAGAAGTGTCGCAGGATCGTCCGGGTCGGGAGGTCATCGACCGTCTCAACACATTGTCGAGCCGCGTGGATGAACTGGCCGGCCGAGCCAATCTGCCGGAACAGGCGATGGAGCGCCTTGCCAGGCAAGTCGCGCTTATTGCCGACAAGATCGACCACGCACCTGCCATGCCCGACGCCGACTACATCTTCCAGGGGCTCGAGCAGCGCTTCGACGTGCTGTCCAGCATGATGGAACGTCGCCAGGGCGACGCAATCGAACAAGGCAACATGCTGTTTCGCGACCTTGAGCGCCGGTTGGACGAGGTCGCCGACAGGCTAGACCAGCGCATGCCGCAGGTCGATAGCGCCGGCATCATGGATGCCATCGACGCCCGCTTCACCGCGCTGGCCAAGCGGATTGAGACGCGCGTTCCAGATCCCGCCAACGAGGCGGCGATCCGTGGCCTGGAGAGCCGGCTCGAAGACATCTCAAGCCGGCTGGATTCGTCCGCGGCACAGGTCGCCAGCATCGACCCGGCGTTGATCCGCAGCCTTGAAGCGCAGGTCGCCGGCCTGGCGGCGCATCTTTCCAAGCCCGGCACGCCGCTGCCGGAATTCGACGACATCAGCCCGCGTCTCAACGAAATCGAGAAGTCGCTGGCCGGAACCCGCGATTCCATCCTCGGCGCGGCGCGCGAGGCGGCTGAGAGTGCCGTCCGCTCACTGGCCGGATCAAGCGCCAACACGGCGGCCGTCACCGGCCTCGCCCAGGACCTGAAGACGCTCGAGGCACTGACGCGGCGTTCGGACGAGCGCAATTCGAGAACGTTCGAGGCTATCCACGATACGCTGCTCAAGATCGTTGACAGGCTTGGTTCATTGGAGACGGGCGAACCGGCAAGCGCGGAGTTGAGCAAGCGTTTCGGCCGGCCATCCAAGATCTCGGTGCAGGACGCACCGTCGATGGACCTCGACCAGCCGCTGCCGTTGACGGGCAGCATGGCCGATCTCGACGGCCGCGCCGCGGCGCTCGTGCGCGACGAGCCAGGTCCGCGTACGCCAGCCGAGGCCGCCGCCGCAGCAGCCCTGGCGGCTCTCGGTTCAGACACGACGCGTGAAAAAACCGAGCAAGGCGGCGGCAGGAAATCGATGTTAGGCGGGCTGGCGCGCGCCTTGAAGGGCAAGAAGGACGCCGAGATGCCGCCGCTTGCAGGCTCGGCGCAGAGCGCCGAGGTACCGAGCGTCGATCTCGACGAGCCCCTCGACCCCAAGCTCGCCAACCGGCCACTGGAACCCGGCTCCGGCGCACCCGACCTCAGCGCCATCATGAAGCGCGTGCGCGACGAGCGCGGGCAGCCGACCCGGGAAGGCGGCGCTGAGGCGGCGAAATCGGACTTCATCGCGGCAGCCAGACGGGCCGCGCAAGCGGCGGCCGCCGAGGCGGACGCCCTCAAGCGCCAGTCGACGATGAAAGGCCCGGTCAAGGCGCTCAGGATCGGCGACCTGCTCAAGGCGCGGCGCAAACCGATCCTGATGGGGGCAATCGCGATCATGCTGGCGCTTGCCGGCCTGCAACTGGGCAAAGCCTTCTTCTCCGACCCGGTCGAAGTCACCAACAATGAGGCGGCACCGGCCGTGGCCGTACAGCCGGTGGAAACCGCTTTGGCCAGCGTTGCCAGCGAGCCGAAGGCGGACGCGCAGACGACAACACAGGAGAGCGCGCCGTCGCCCACCGTCAGGCAGGCAGAGCCATCCGCATCGATAACCAAGGACGACACGGCGGCGCAAACCGGCCCCGCTACACCGGCAGCCGAGACATCGACGGCGCCCTCGGCTTCCGCGGCGCCCGCTGACCTGGCGGCGCAAGACACCGCGGCCGCAGTGCCCGCGCCGGCAGCGGCGACGGCCAGCGACGCCGAGCCAATGGCTGCCGCGCCTGCTATAGCCACCGCTGCGACCCAGGACACGACCGGCACGGTGCCGCCGGCGGATGCTGCCGCGGCAGGCGTTGCCAAGATCGACGTTCCGGCCGATGCCGGTCCGGCCGCCCTGCGCGATGCAGCGGCCGGCGGCGACGCCAAAGCGCTGTTCGAGATCGGCTCGCGCTACGCCGAGTCTCGCGGCGTCAAAGAAGACATGGCGGCGGCGGCTAAATGGTATGAGAAAGCTGCCGAACTCGGTTTCGCACCGGCAGAATACCGCATCGGCAATTTCTACGAGAAGGGCATCGGCGTCGCACGCGACATCAAGAAAGCGAAAACCTGGTACCAGCTTGCCGCAGCGCAGGGCAATGCCAGCGCGATGCACAATCTTGCCGTGCTGTTTGCGATGGCGGCGGATGGCGTGACCGACAATGAATCGGCAGCGCGCTGGTTCCAGGCGGCGGCGGATCTCGGTGTCAAGGATAGCCAGTTCAATCTCGGCATCCTCGCGGCGAAGGGCGTCGGCATGAAGCAGAACCTCGAGGAGAGCTACAAATGGTTCGCACTCGTCGCCAAGACCGGCGACAAGGATGCGGCGGCCAAGCGCGACGAGATCGCCAAGGCGCTGAGGCCCGAGCAGCTGGAGCGTGCGCGGGCCGCGGCTGAACTGTGGAAGGCCAAGCCGCTCGATCCAGCCGCCAATTCGGCCGACGTTCCCGAATCGTGGCAGGACGGCACACCGCAGACGACCGCCGGCATCGACATGAAAAAAGCGGTCCAGAACATCCAGCGCATTCTCAACAAGAACGGCTACGAGGCCGGCAATCCCGACGGCATGATGGGCCAAAAAACCAAGAACGCGATCATGGCCTTCCAGGCCGACAACGATATGAAGGCAACCGGCGCGATCGACGAAAAGCTGGTCAAGGCGCTGCTTGCGCGTAAATAACGGCGGATGCGTCGTTTCCGCGACGCCCTTGCCACAGATTTGCCTGTTAACTGATTGAGTTGTTTTTTGTTTCGGCGGTGCGGCGAAGTTTGACTTCACGGCCCGGCCGGCGCAAGAACGAGATAGCCTTCTGACGCAAAATGCCCGCAACGGTTGCATTCGCCAGGAGGCAAACTGATCGAGACTGACGGGTGGGCATCTATCTCCCGATCGCGGAAATTTCCGTCAACATCTTCGTGCTGCTGGCCATGGGTGCGGCGGTGGGTTTCCTGTCGGGCATGTTCGGCGTGGGCGGCGGCTTTCTCATTACGCCGCTGCTGATCTTCTACAACATACCGCCGGCAATCGCGGTCGCCACCGGCGCCAACCAGGTCATCGCTTCCTCCTTCTCCGGCGCCCTGTCGCACATGAAGCGCGGCACGCTCGACTTCAAGCTCGGCGGCGTGCTTTTAGCCGGCGGCATCGTCGGCTCGACCGGTGGTATCTATGTCTTTGCGCTCCTGCGCCGGCTCGGCCAGCTCGACCTGTTCATCTCGCTGCTCTACGTCGTGCTGCTCGGCACCGTCGGCGGACTGATGCTTGTCGAGAGCGTCAATGCGCTGCGCGCCACTCGCAGCGGCGCCGCATCGGTGTTGAAGAAATCCGGCCAGCATAATTGGATCCACCGCCTGCCGCTGAAGATGCGGTTCAGGGCCTCGAAGCTCTTCGTCAGCGTCATTCCGGTGCTTGGGCTGGGCGCGGCGATTGGCTTCCTGTCCTCGATCATGGGCGTCGGCGGCGGCTTCATCATGGTGCCGGCCCTGATCTACCTTTTGAAAGTGCCGACCAACGTCGTCATCGGCACCTCGCTGTTCCAGATCATCTTCACCTCGGCTTACACCACGCTGGTCCACGCCACTACCAACCAGACGGTCGACGTCATGCTCGCCTTCCTGTTGATGGCAGGCGGCGTCGCCGGCGCGCAATATGGCGCCAAGGCTGGTCAGAGGCTGCGGGGCGAGCAACTCAGGGCGCTGCTGGCGCTGCTCGTGCTGGCGGTAGCCATCCGGCTTGCCATCGATCTTTTCGTCACGCCGCCCAATCTCTATTCTCTGTCCGGCGTGGGCCTGAGCTGATGGCCGGCCTAAGGACGCTCGCGGCCGCCGCCTTGCTGTCGCTGCTGGCTGCTGCGCCACCGGCGAAGGCGCAGGCGCCACTAACCGAAAACATCCAGATCGGCCTTTCCACCGACAATGTCTCGATTACCGCCGGCTTTTCCGGCGCCGACCTGACCATTTTCGGCTCACTGGAAAATGCCGATCCGCTTGTCGCGCGGCAAGGGCGCTACGACGTGATCGTCGTGCTGGAAGGCCCGGCTCGGCCGGTCGTCGTGCGCCGCAAGGACCGGGTGCTCGGCGTCTGGGTCAATCTGGAGTCGGAGACCTTCAAAAACGTACCTGTCTCCTATTCGGTGGCGACGACGCGGCCGCTGCAGGACGTCACCGATCCGAACAGCTACAAGCAGCTGTCGCTTGGCGCCTCCAACCTCTATTTGCAGCCGGCCGACGCGGAGGACAGCCCGGCGACAATCGAGGAGTTCACCGCCGCGCTGCGCGAACGCAAGGCGGCGACCGGCCTCTACAGCGAGAATGTCGGCGGTGTGCAGTTCCTGTCGCAGAACCTGTTCCGCGCCACCGTCAGGCTCGCCCCAAACGTTCCGGTCGGCACCCATAAGGCCCGCGCGTTCCTGTTCAAGAGCGGCCTGTTCATCAAGGAAAGCTCCGCCCAGCTCGAAATCCGCAAGTCCGGTTTCGAACAGTCGATCTTCCGCGTCGCGCACGACTATTCCTTCCTCTACGGTGTCTTTGCCGTATCGCTGGCCATGCTGACCGGCTGGCTCGGAAGACTGGTGTTCAGGAAAGACTGAACTCTCGTAAAAGTGGTTTCCCTTTCCGAGGGTATGGGTTAGACCGCGACCCCCGGCCCCGACCGGATACGAGCTGCTGCTCCCCAAATCAGAACTACAGGAACGCACGATGCGACCAGCATTTGCCGGTATCGACTTCGGCACTTCGAATTCCACCGTGAGCGTGGTCAGGAACGGGCAGCCGCGGCTGGTGGCGTTGGAAGACGGCCAGGTCACGCTGCCCAGTGCGGTATTCTTCAATTTCGAGGACAACCGCACCTATTTCGGGCGACGCGCCCTTGCCAACTATACGGACAGTATCGAAGGCCGCCTGATGCGCTCGCTGAAGAGTGTGCTCGGCAGCTCGCTTGCCCACGAAAAGACGCGCATCAAGGCGCGCTCGGTCGGCTTCATGGAGATTGTCGGCCTGTTCGTCGGCCATCTGAAAAAGAAGCTGGAAGAAGAAGCCCATGACGCGGTCGACAGCGTCGTGCTGGGACGGCCCGTGCAGTTCGTCGACGACGATGCCGAGGCCGACGCCAAGGCGGAGCACGAACTCGAAAATGCCGCTCGTGCCCACGGCTTCAAACATATCGCCTTCCAGTTCGAGCCGATCGCGGCGGCACTCGATTACGAACAGAAGGTGACGCGCGAGGAACTGGCGCTGATCGTCGACATGGGCGGCGGCACGTCCGACTTCTCAATCGTGCGGGTCTCGCCCGAGCGCGCCCGCTCGCTTGACCGCAAGGACGACATCCTGGCCAGCCGCGGCATCCACATCGGCGGCACCGACTTCGACCGGCTGTTGAGCATCGCCCATGTGATGCCGCAGCTCGGCCATCTCTCACCGACCAAGGATGGCAAACGTAATCTGCCGGCGAGCTACTTCATCGACCTGGCGACGTGGCAGCGCATCAACCTGGTCTATAACGCAAGGGCGATGACGCATCTGCGCCAGATCCGCTATGAGGCAGAGCGCGCAGACCTGGTCGACCGCTTCATCCACATCGTCGAGCATCGTTACGGCCACGCCCTGGCGGCGCTGGTCGAAAAGGCCAAGATCGAGCTGACGGACCGATCGTCGGCCGATGTCGAGGTCGCGCTGCCGGAGGTGAGGTTCACGGCAGAAATCACGCGCAAGAGTCTCGAAGCCACCATAGCCAGGGACATTGAGCGTGTTGCGGCTACGGTCGAGCAGACCATCCGCGACGCACAGGTGAAGGCCTCGGATATCACCGCGGTGTTCTTGACCGGCGGATCGACCGCGATCCCGCTGGCTAGGCAGCAGATCCTGGCGCTGGTGCCGCAGGCGTCGGTAATCGAAGGCGATGTGTTCGGCTCGGTCGGGCTTGGGCTGGCGCTCGACGCGCAGCGGAAGTTCGGCTGATCGGCTTAAAGCGGCGCGGCTCTCTCAGCTTTGCCGCCAAGATGCGCCTTGAGCGCCATCTGGGCCAGGCTTGGCTGCCGGTCGCGATGCGTGATCATGGCAAATTCGCGCTTCGGCAGATCGATCGGCACGGAACGCAGACTGCCTTCGGCGACCGCGCGCGCGACGACGAGTTCCGAAATGATGCTGGCGCCGGCGCCGGCCTCGACCGCCTGGCGAATAGCCTCATTGCTCGGCAATACCAGGAATATCTGCAGGTCCGCGAACGAAATCCCGTCGCGTCGGGCAAGGTCCTCCAGCGCCTCGCGCGTCCCCGACCCGCCTTCGCGAATGATCCAGCGAAGCCCGCCAAGGTCGGGATGTCCAGGCGAAACTTCTGCGATCTCAGGGTGCGAGCGCGCCACGACCAGCATCATGCGATCGATATCGAGCTTGGCACGGCGCAAAATGTCGGATTCGGTGCGCCCCTCGACCAGGCCAAAATCGGCTGCGCCATCAAGTACATTGGTCTCGACCTGCCTGGTGTTGCCAATGCTCACGCTCAGCCTGACGGCAGGATAGGCTTCGTGGAAAGAGGCGAGCCGGCGCGGCAGCCAATAACTGGCGATGGTCTGGCTGGCAGCGATCGAGAGACTGCCTGATATCGTCTGCGCGACATGCTCCAGCACATTGTGGGCGGCCGCAGTCCGCTCGAGGACCGCCTTGGCCTCGGGCAAGAATCGGCGTCCGGTCTCGGCGAGCTCGATATTGCGGCCCACTCGGTTGAACAACTGGACGCCGTGCTGCTGTTCGAGCGAGCGGATGGCGGCGGATGCGGCCGACTGTGAGATGCCCAGCAACTCGGCCGCTTTGGTCATGTGCGCCCGTTCGGCGACGGCGACGAAGATCCGCAACTGGTCCAGGGTCATTCCGACACTAAGAAGCAAATCCGATTGGAATTACAAGAGCAAGTTGTTAGACGGATCGGTCGCTTTGTTCTAAATTTTGACCCGAAATTGGAAAAAAGTCGCGCCAGAGCAGTCGAGGGTAGAATTGGTGGGGCGGTTCAAATCCGTGTTTGCGCACTGGACCCGCAGCCTGCGGCGGCGGCTCTTGGGTGAACGCTATCGGCCGGAAGAGCATTACATGCGCGGCCCCGGCCCGAAGACGAGAGCCAAGGTCGCGGAGCGCAAGAGCATCACCGGATCATGACCAACAACCTGCTGCGCGGAGCCAATTCGGCACCATCACAACGGCCGCTTGCCGATACGCGCGCGCCCGCTGAAGGCGACGGCGTCGATACGTCGCCCGATGTCTCCGACAGCATCGCCAAGACGACTTGCTACATGTGCGCCTGCCGCTGCGGCATCGACGTCCATATCAAGGACGGCAAGGTCCGCTACATCAACGGCAACAAGGATCACCCGGTCAACCGCGGTGTGCTGTGCGGCAAGGGCAGCGCCGGCATCATGCAGCATTACAGCCCGGCCCGGCTGAAGAAGCCGCTACTGCGCACCGGCCCGCGCGGCTCGGGTGAGTTCCGCGAAATCGAGTGGGAGGAAGCCTTGTCGATCGCGACAGAACGGCTTTCGAACATCCGCCGAACCGATCCGAAGAAACTTGCCTTCTTCACCGGGCGCGACCAGTCGCAATCGCTGACCGGCTGGTGGGCGAGCCAGTTCGGCACGCCGAATTTTGCCGCCCATGGCGGCTTCTGCTCGGTCAATATGGCGGCCGGCGGCCTCTACACGATTGGCGGTTCGTTCTGGGAGTTCGGCGAGCCCGACTGGGACAACACCAAATATTTCATGCTGTTCGGGGTTGCCGAAGACCATGATTCCAATCCGATCAAGATCGGCCTCGGCAAGCTCAAGGCGCGCGGCGCCAAGGTGGTTTCAATCAATCCCTGCCGCACCGGCTATAATGCAATTGCCGACGACTGGATCGGCATCCGGCCCGGCACCGACGGCCTGTTCGTATTCGCCCTCATCCATGAATTGTTGAAGGCTGGCCGCATCGATCTCGAGTACCTCTTGCGCTACACCAATGCCCACATCCTGGTCGTTCAGGAGCCTGGAGCTGTCGATGACGGGCTGTTCATGCGCAATGGCGACGGCAATCCGCTGGCTTGGGACAGGGTGGCGAAGATGCCTGTCAATGCCAGCGATGCCGACGCGAAGCCCGCATTGACCGGCAGCTTTCTCGTCGACGGCCGCCGCTGCGTGCCGGTCTTCCAACTCGTCGTCGACCGTTATCTGGACGAGACCTATTCACCGGACGCCGTCGCTGACCGGTGCGGCATCTCCGCCGACACCATCCGACGCATTGCCGCAGAACTCGCCCATGTCGCCTTCGAACAGCAAATCGAATTGCCGGTGGCCTGGACGGACTGGGCTGGCCGCCGGCACGAGACCATCAAGGGCCGCCCGGTGTCGATGCATGCGATGCGCGGCATCTCGGCCCATTCAAACGGTTTTCACTCTTGCCGGGCCATTCATCTGCTTCAGGTGCTTCTCGGCACGGTGGACGTGCCGGGCGGCTTCCGCTTCAAGCCTCCCTATCCGCGGTCCGCGCCGCCGGGTCCCAAGCCAGCCGGCAAGAATGTGAAGCCGATGACGCCGCTCGAGGGCATGCCGCTCGGCTTCGTCTGCGGGCCGGGGGACCTGCTGATCGATGAAGCCGGCAAGCCCATTCGTATCGACAAGGCCTACTCCTGGGATGCGCCGCTGGCCGCACACGGGCTCATGCACACGGTTATCCGCAACGCCTGGGCCGGCGATCCCTACACAATCGACACTCTGTTCATGTACATGTCCAACATGGCTTGGAACTCGTCGATGAACACCGTCGAGACGATGGCAATGCTGACCGATATCGATGCGTCGGGCGAGTACAAGATCCCGTTCATCATCTATTCCGACGCCTATTATTCCGAGACCCTGCCTTTTGCCGATCTGGTGCTGCCGGACACGACCTATCTCGAGCGTCATGACTGTATCAGTCTGCTCGACCGGCCTATCAGCCATGCCGACGGTCCGGGCGACGCCATCCGCCATCCCGTCGTCGAGCCGGACCGCGACGTCAGGCCGTTCCAGACGGTGCTGATCGAACTCGGCGCGCGGCTCAGCCTGCCCGGCTTCGTTGACGACGACGGCTCCGCCAAATACCGCGACTATGCCGACTACATCGTCAATCACGAGCGCACGCCAGGTGTCGGTCCGCTCGCCGGCTGGCGCGGCGAGGACGGGACCTCGGTCGGCAAGGGCGACGTCAATCCCGACCAGTTGCAGCGCTACATCGACAATGGCGGCTTCTGGCACCAGGACTTCGCCGCCGATCAGCGCTACTACAAGATGGCCAACCGCTCCTATCTCGACTTCGCCGAGAACATGGGCTTCATCCCGAAAGCCGAGCCGATCGTGTTCCAACTCTATTCGGAGCCGATGCAGCGCTTCCGCCTTGCGGCGCGCGGCCATGGCCGGGTGCTGCCGCCGGAGGCGGAGCGCAGCCGCATCGAGACCTATATGGATCCGCTGCCATTCTGGTATGCGCCCTTCGAAGAGGCTGCGGTCGACAGCCAAGCCTATCCGCTGCACGCGCTGACGCAGCGGCCGATGCACATGTACCATTCCTGGGGCGGGCAGAATGCCTGGCTAAGGCAGATCACCAGCCAGAACCGGCTGTTCGTGCACGATCGGACCGCCGCCAGCCTCGGGCTTGTCGATGACGACTGGGTGTGGATCGAGAGCATCAACGGCAAGGTCAAAGGACAGATCAAGCTGGTCGACGGCGTCAACGCCAATACGGTGTGGACCTGGAACGCGATCGGCAAACGACGCGGCAGCTGGGGGCTCAAGGACGACGCGGCCGAATCCAATCGCGGCTTCCTGCTCAACCACATCATCGGCGACCAGACCTCCGCCGATGCCAACGGCAAACGCTATTCGAATTCCGACCCGGTAACGGGCCAGGCCGCATGGTTCGACCTGCGCGTGCGCATCGTCAAATGCGCGCCCGAGGAAGCGGGCTTCACCGAACCGCAGTTCGAGCGGTTCCGCCAGCTGCCGGACTCTGAGCTCTCGCCCGATAAGCTTAGTTTCGGCGCCGAATTCCGCCGGGAAAGAGAAGCTGCCAAATGACTTGCCTTCCCACCCACACCGACAAAAAGCTCGGCCTTGTCATTGACCTCGACACCTGCGTCGGCTGCCAGGCCTGCGTTACCGCCTGCAAAGAATGGAACACCGGCGGCCATATGGCGCCGCTAACCGACATCGACCCCTATGGCGGCAATGTCGACGGCGTCTGGTTCAACCGCGTGCACAGTTATGAGCACATGACCGAGATGGGTGGGCGCACGGTCAATTTCCCACGCTCCTGCCTGCACTGCGAGACGCCGGCGTGCGTCACGGTCTGCCCGACCGGCGCCTCCTACAAGCGGGCGTCGGATGGCATCGTGCTGGTCGACGAGGATAAATGCATCGGCTGCAAACTGTGCAGCTGGGCCTGTCCCTACGGAGCGCGCGAATTCGACACCGATGTCGGCGTGATGAAGAAATGCACGTTGTGCGTCGACCGCATCTACAACGACAATCTGGCGGAAGAAGATCGCGTGCCGGCCTGCGTCGCTGCTTGCCCGACCAGCGCGCGGCATTTTGGCGATCTGGGCGATCCGGCATCCGCTATCTCGCAACTGGTGGCCGAGCGCGGCGGTGTCGATCTGATGCCGGAAATGGGCTATAAGCCGACCAACAAATATCTGCCGCCACGTGCCCACACCACCCGCGCCGCATCGGTGCCGGCGCCAGCGCTTGAAGCGGTGCGGGCCGAAGGCGGCTTCCTCGGCTGGGTCGACCGCATGCTTTCGAACTGACCCGTGCCTTCATGCATCCAGCCTTCTCCGTCGTCTTTTTCACCACGGCCACGGGCGCCGGTTACGGCCTGCTCGCGCTGCTTGGCGTGCTCGCCGGACAGGGCTTTATCCCGCCCGATTTCTGGCTTGGCCTCACCGGCATGGGGCTGGCGCTTGGCCTGATCTCGACAGGCCTGCTGTCGTCGGCCGGCCATCTCGGCCGGCCCGAACGCGCCTGGCGTGCCTTCTCGCAATGGCGTAGCTCATGGCTGTCGCGCGAAGGTGTTGCCTCGGTCGCCACCTTCGTGCCGGCGGGACTGTTCGGTATTGGCTGGGTGGTCCTCGGCCGTACGAGCGGCTGGGCGGCTGTCGCCGGGCTGCTCGCTGCCATCGGCGCGGTCGCAACCGTCTGCACCACCGGCATGATCTACGCGTCGTTGAAGCCGATTGCCCAGTGGCACAGCCGCTTCACCCTGCCCGCCTACCTGGTCTTTTCGGCGATGACCGGCAGCGTACTGCTCAACGCCCTGCTGCAGGGATTTGCCGCAGGCTCGAATATGCTTCTGGCGGCTGCCCTGTTGCTGACCGCGCTCGGCTGGGGTTTGAAGCTGGCGACCTGGCGATACAATGACAGGCTGGAGATCCCGACCAATGCCAACACCGCAACCGGGCTTTCCGGCGGCACGGTGCGGTCGCTGGAATGGCCGCATACCGAGGAAAACTATCTGCTCAAGGAGATGGGTTTTCGCATTGCGCGCAAGCACAGCGCTAAACTCCGCCAGATCACGCAGGTGCTGGCCTTTGCTTTGCCCGCGTTGCTGCTGGTCGCGGCGTTCGCCTTGCCGTGGCCCTATGCGGCAGCACTGTCGATACTCGCCGCAATCGCCCAACTCGCCGGAATGCTGGTCGAGCGCTGGCTGTTCTTCGCCGAGGCCAAGCACACGGTTACTTTGTACTACGGCAGGTAGGTTCAGCCCGGCCTGAGCATCGCGTGGGAAATCGCGAAAATGCGCTCTGTGCCAAGCATATAGGCCATCAGCGTTTCACGGCGGAACAGCCCGGCATAGGCGTGATCGAGCACGTTGAGCGAGCCGGTATAGGCGCCGAAAGCCGGCATGATCATGCGGCCGCCATCGCCGGCAAAGCAACGACGCCGCACCGAACGGCCTTGCTGCACGATGCGGGCGCAAGGATGCAGGTGGCCTGATATCTCGCCTTCCACTCTCACCGCCGAAGGCTCGTGCCGGAAGAGTAGCGAGCCTATGGCCAGCTCGCGCACGGTCTCGCCCGGCAGGTCGGCCGGCGCTTCAGGATCATGATTGCCGGCGACCCAGAACCAGTCGCGCCCGACCATCAGCCCTTCCAGCCTTTGGCGAAAGCTCGCGTGCATACGTGCGGCGCCGCCGCCATCGTGAAAACTGTCGCCCAGGCTGATAACGATCGCAGGCTGATAATCGGCGATCACCGCCTGCAGCCGGAGCAAAGTCGCACCGGTGTCGTAAGGTGGGACCAGCGTGCCGCGCCTGGCCAGTGATGAGCCTTTTTCCAGATGCAGGTCGGATACGGTCAGAAGCCGGAATTCGGGAAAATAGAGCACGCCGCGACGGTCGCAGATCGCGCGTTCGCCGGCGATACGGACAGCGCCCGCATCCGCCAGAGGCGCAGCCATGGCGAGCGCGACAGTCATTTCGTCCCCATGGCCTCCTCGACCAGCGTGGCAGCATCCATCAGCAGCGTGTCATCGGCCTCGCCGTGCACCGGCATTTTGCCGATCTCGAGCATGATCGGCACGGCGAGCGGCGATATCTGCTCGAGGTTCTTATGCATGATTCGACCTTGGACGCGCGAGAGCATCTCGGCAAGTCTGCTGACATCCAAGAGACCGGTCGCGGCATCGGCACGCGTCGCCTGCAAAAGGATATGGTCGGGCTCGTGGCTGCGCAGCGCGTCGTAGATGAGATCCGTCGACACGGTTACCTGGCGGCCGCTCTTCTCCTGCCCTGGGTGGCGTTTCTCGATCAATCCCGAGATCAGCGCGCAATTGCGAAAGGTGCGCTTCAACAACCAACTGCCGGCGAGCCAGGCTTCGAGGTCGTCGCCCAGCATGTCCTGATCGAATAGCGCAGCCAGCGACGGTTTCTTCGCCCTGAACATATGGCCCATATCGGCCAGCGACCATATGGCAAGCGCATAGTCGGTGGCGACGAAGCCGAGCGGCTTGGCTCCCGCCCTATCGAGGCGGCGGGTGAGCAGCATGCCGAGCGTCTGGTGCGCCAGCCTGCCCTCGAACGGATAGGCCACCAGATAGTAGCGGTTGCCGCGCGGAAAGGTCTCGATCAGCAGATCGTCGCGTTTCGGCAGCACCGACTTGTCGGCCTGAAAGCGTAACCAGTCGGCGACCTGCTCCGGCAGCTTCTTCCAGCGCTGCGGATCGTCCAGCATGGCGCGGACCTGTTCGGCCAGGTACGTCGAAAGCGGGAATTTGCCACCACCGTAATACGGCACCTTGGCGTCGCTGCCGGGTGCATTCGAGACAAAGCACTCATTCTCGCGGATACCTTCGAAGCGCAGCACCTTGCCGGCGAACATGAAGGTGTCGCCATGCGTCAGCGTTTCGAGGAACGCCTCCTCGATTTTGCCCAGAACCCGGCCGCCACGCGAAGCCGCGCCTCTGCTGCCGGCCTGGACATAGCGGACGTTGAGCGCCGGCACTTCGATGATGGTGCCGACATTGAGCCGGTATTGTTGGGCGACGCGAGGATTTGAGACCCGCCACAGCCCGTCCTTGTTGAGACGAATACGGGCGTAGCGTTCATAGTTCTTCAGCGCATAGCCGCCGGTGGCGACGAAATCGATGACGCGATCGAATGTCGGCCGATCGAGATCGGCATAGGGTGCTGCCGTTCGCACTTCCTCAAACAGCGCATCGGCATGGAACGGCGCACCGCAGGCACAGCCCAGCACGTGCTGCGCCAGGACGTCGAGCCCGCCATTGACCAGCGGCGGCGTATCCTGGGCACCGAGATAATTGGCGTCGAGCGCCGCCCTGCATTCCAGCACCTCGAAGCGGTTGGCCGGTATCAGGATCGCCTTCGACGGCTCGTCCATACGGTGGTTGGCGCGGCCGATGCGCTGCGCCAGCCGGCTGGCACCTTTCGGCGCGCCGACATGGACGACTAGATCGACATCGCCCCAGTCGATGCCGAGGTCGAGCGTCGACGTGGCGACGATGGCGCGCAGGGCGTTCTCGCCCATTGCCTTTTCGACACGCCGGCGCTGCGCGACGTCGAGCGAGCCGTGATGCAGCGCGATCGGCAACGTCTCCTCGTTGACCCGCCACAACTCCTGGAACAGCAACTCCGCCTGGCTGCGCGTGTTGACGAACAGCAGGGTTGTCTTGTGGCGCTTGATCTCGTTGTAGATTTCCGGCGTTGCGTAGCGGGCCGAATGTCCCGCCCACGGCACGCGCTCCTCCGAATCGAGAATGGAGATGTCGGGCTTGGCGCCGCCAGTGACGACGATCAGTTCGGCCATCGGCCCCGGTGGATTCTGGCTGACCAGCCAGCGCCGCAATTCGTCAGGCTCGGCGACCGTCGCCGACAGGCCTATCGTCTGCAGGGCGGGCACAAACGAGCGCAGCCGGGCCAGCCCGAGCGACAGGAGATGCCCGCGCTTCGAGGTCACCAGCGAATGCAATTCGTCGAGCACGACATAGCGCAGGTCCTCGAAGAAGCGCCTGGCATCGGGCGCGGCAATCAGCAGCGCCAATTGCTCGGGCGTGGTCAGGAGAATGTCGGGCGGCGCCAGCTTCTGCCGCTGGCGCTTGTGTGCGGGCGTGTCGCCGGTGCGCGTCTCGACGGTGACCGGCAGCCCGATTTCTTCGACGGGTTTGCCGAGATTGCGCTCGATGTCGACGGCCAGCGCCTTCAGCGGCGAGATGTAGAGTGTGTGGATGCCTCGATGCGCCTGCCCCGGCCTTCTCCTCGGCCGGCCGGCCAGTTCGGTCAGCGATGGCAAGAACCCGGCCAGCGTCTTGCCGGCGCCGGTCGGGGCGATTAGCAATACCGACCGGCCGCCCTGGGCTTTGGCCAGCAAATCGATCTGGTGGGCGCGCGGCGACCAGCCCTTTTCCGCAAACCATTTGACAAATGGCTCGGGCAGGACGACGGCGGCATTCTGTTCGGCAAGGCGCGGCTGCTCTGTCACGCGCCAGACGTAGCGCGGCGGCGCGCAATCGCCAAGCAGAATCAGAACAAAAGGTGATCGATTCGCGCTACGGCCGGCGAAACCCGGTCGGTCCGCCATAGAGATAGCCGATACGGGCGACCGCCTCCCTCAGTCCTTCACGCGACACCAGCATGGTGTGGCCGTTGGCGTGGATCATGGTCTCCGGATCTGTCATGATCGCGACGTGGCCTTTCCAGAAGACCAGGTCGCCGCGCCGCAACCCGGCAAAATCCGGCCCGGGTTCGAGCGGCTCGCCGACGGTCGCCGCCTGCATGTCGGTGTCGCGCAGCACTTGCCTGCCAGCCATGTGCATTGCAAGTTGCACGAGACCGGAACAATCGATGCCGAAGCCGGAGACGCCGCCCCACAGATAGGGCGTGCCGAGAAACGCCTCGGCGACCGCGACGTAGTCGGGATGAACCTCGGCGACCGGCCTGAGATGACCCGAGATGACCGCCTGGCCGGACGGCAGCAGAGCATAATGCGTGCCGCGCGTTTCCGCTGAGCCCGTCACCGCCACCAATGACCCCATCGAGAGCTCCCCGCTCACCGGGAACCGCAAATCCGGTCCCGGATAGAGGAAAGTGCGCGGCACCGAGACAACATGGGTGGGCGCATGCTCCCGACCGCCCAGCACGGTGTCGGCGACATAGCCGACATAGCCGTCGCGCTCGGCCTGTATCCAGGCCCAGCCCTCAACGTCCTCGAAGACGAGGACGTCTTCGCCGAACAGAAGCTGGGTATCGACGCCGGCGTCCGGGCTCGGCGCCTTGCGGATGTCGGCGACGGAGGCTGATATGCGAGCCGGCCGGCCGGCGACGAAACGGTCGGCGGCGACCTCGCCTCGCAGCCTGGCGTCGGCGAGATCGGAGCGGAAGGCATGGAGGCGGGCATCCCTGGCGGTCAAATCGGCAACTCGTTCAAATTGGCAACTCTTGGGCTCTGGCAATGATAACATCGCCAAAGCGCTCGACAAAGAGCGCGCCTTCGACTGTGCGCCTGACCAGCACGTTGCGCTTGTCGAGCTCGTCGCGGTGGCGCGACACCAGTTTCAGCGCCCCCATCGTATCGAGCGCACGGGTGATCACCGGCTTGGTGACGTTGAGGCGGGCGGCTAACCCCCGCACCGTGTGCGGCGGCGGATCGAGATAGATGGTGAACAGGATCGCCGTCTGGCGCATGGTGAGATCGGGCGCGTCGTCGCGCACCTCCGACAGCACCACCTGTTGCCATAGTCGCAACGCTTGGCTTGGACGCATGATAATCGACATCCGTCCAGCATGACGGAAAATTGTTTCGGTTCCGTTTCAGTCAAAACCTTCGTCGGCTATGTCCTAGAATCAGCCGTAGCGGTTCGAAATGACCTGCTCCAGCGCCCGGATGCCTTGCGCTTCGCCACCGGCAAGGCCGTGCGGGCGGTCGAACGGGTTCCAGGCGAAGATGTCGACATGCGCCCAGCCGGCGGTCTTTTCCACGAAGCGCTTCAGGAAAAGCGCCGCCGTGATCGAGCCGGCGAAACCGTCCGGCGTGACGTTGTTGACGTCGGCCACCTTCGACGCCAGCTTGGCGTCATAGGGCTTCCACAACGGCATCCGCCATAGCGGATCCTCGACCGCAACGGAGGCGTCCGCCAGCTCGGATGCAAGCGTCTCGTCACCGGTATAGAACGGCGGCAAGTCGGGACCGAGCGCAACACGGGCAGCGCCTGTCAGCGTTGCCATATCGACCAGCATCTGCGGCTCTTCGTCATCGGCCAAGGCCAGGGCATCGGCGAGCACCAACCGTCCTTCGGCGTCGGTGTTGCCGATTTCGACGGTAATGCCCTTGCGGCTCACCAGCACGTCGCCTGGCCGGAAGGCGTTGCCGGCTATCGAATTCTCGACAGCCGGGATGAGCACGCGCAGCCGAACCTTCAACCCGGTGGCCATGATCATGGAAGCGAGACCCAGCACGTTGGCAGCGCCACCCATGTCCTTCTTCATCAAAAGCATGCCCGAGGACGGCTTGATGTCGAGACCGCCTGTATCGAAGCAGACGCCCTTGCCGACCAGCGTTATCTTGGGGGCATTGCTCGGCCCCCAAATCATGTCGATCAGGCGTGGCGCGTCGGCAGAAGCCCGACCGACGGCGTGGATCATCGGAAAGTTGGCGGTAAGAAGATCGTCGCCTTTGGTCACCGATATTTCGGCCTTGTGCGTCGCGGCCAAGGTCCGGGCGGCCTTCTCCAACTGCCCGGGGCCCATATCGCTGGTCGGTGTGTTAACCAGATCGCGCGCGAGGAAAATGCCATCGGCGAGGCGGCGGATGCGGGCGGCGTCGGTGCCTGCCGGCAGCGCGAGGCGAAGCGTCTTGCCTGGCTTCTTGCCGTAGCGGGTGAAGACATAGCCGCCGAGCGCCACGGCGAGTGCCGTAAGCTCCGGCTTGGCCGGTGCGGACGCAAAATGCCACTCGCCTGCGGGCAAGGCTCTCGCTAGTGCGCCGATGGCCAGTGCGCCCTCGCCATCGCCGGTGCCGAACAGGGCTCCGGCAATCGCGCCGTTGTCGCCAGGCATGATCAGCGTCCTGCCGGCCTCGCCGGAAAAGCCGTTGGCCTTGGCCCAGGCGACCGAGGATGGCGCAAGGCCCGCCGCCGCCAGAGCATCCTTCGCCACCAGATGGACCGGCAGCGCATTGCTCAATTCTTTCTCGACGAGTTCGACAGGCATTCGCTGGCCTCCGGCTTCCGAGTCGGCGTTTCTTAACTCTCCGTTAGGGTTAACAGAATATTTCTGCGGGAGGAAAGATGACCTCGCAAATGGTCACGCGCATGAACGGAGCCCTGGTGCCGATGCCGACCAACCGCAGGATGAACGCCAGCGCAAATAGGCTGATCACCACGGCGTTGATGATGGTGCTTGCTGCAGGCGTCGCCGGCTGCGGAACCAGCAAATTGACGACTGGCTCGATTTCTCGTCCAAGCGGCAAGCCGCTGGAAACAATGTCGGCGGGCGAACTGCACAACGCTACGATGGCGCTCGGCCAGTCCTATTCGAAAAACCCCAGCGACAAGCGGATCGCGACAAATTATGCCGCGGCGCTGCAGATGGACGGCGACGCAGACCAATCGCTTGCGGTGATGCGCAAGCTGGCGATCGCCTTGCCGAAGGATCGCGACGTGCTCGCCGCCTATGGCAAGGCGCTTGCCGCCAACGGACAGTTCGAGCCGGCACTCGATGCCGTGCGCCGCGCCCAGACGCCCGAATATCCTGACTGGAAACTGGTATCGGCGGAAGCTGCTATTCTCGACCAGCTCGGCCAGAAGGACGAGGCTCGCCAAGGCTATCGCAAGGCGCTTGACCTCAGGCCGAACGAACCGTCGATCCTTTCCAATCTCGGCATTTCGTACGTGCTGGAAGGTGATTTGCGCACAGCCGAAACCTATATGCGCTCAGCCGCCCAGCAGCCGAATGCAGACAGCCGCGTCCGCCAGAACCTTGCGCTGGTCGTCGGTCTGCAAGGCCGTTTCGACGAGGCAGAGAAGATCGCCTCGCAAGAGCTGTCGCCGGATCAGGCGCAGGCTAACGTCGCTTACCTTCGCCAGATGCTGGCGCAGCAGAATGCCTGGAGCCAGCTCAAGGACCAGGACAAGGCAAAGCCCGCCACCAACTGACCGCTTCGAGCGCCGAACCGGCGCGCGAATTCCGCAACATATCTAACGCAAAGAGCCGCGCTGCACCGGCAGCGTGGCTCTGGATCGTATCAGCGTTTCTGGCAACGCCGCTGGCGCTACTCGCTGCTTGATTTCGGCTGGTCGCCAAAGATGCCGCGCTGGCTCACCTGGATGCCGGCGGGACCCAAAATGATGGCGAACAGCACCGGCAGGAAGAACAGGATCATCGGCACGGTGAGCTTCGGCGGCAGCGCGGCCGCCTTCTTCTCGGCGGCATTCATGCGCATGTCGCGGCTCTCACTGGCAAGCACCCGCAATGCATGCGCCACGGGCGTGCCGTAGCGCTCGGCCTGAACCAACGCCTGGGACACCGACCTGACGGATTCCAGGCCAGTTCGGCTTGCAAGGTTCTCGTAGGCCTGCTTGCGCTCCTGCAGATAGGAAAGCTCGGCGTTTGTCAGGATGAATTCTTCCGCCAATGCCACCGATTGCGCGCCGATCTCATCGGCGACCTTGCGAAGCGCCGCTTCCACCGACATGCCGGACTCGACGCATATCAGCAACAGGTCGAGCGCGTCCGGCCACGCCATCTGAATCGATTGCTTGCGCTTGGTAGCGCGGTTGTTGACGTAGAGCACCGGCGCGTAGAATCCCGCATAGGCTACCACGATGCACACGAACAGCTTCACGAAAAGCGGCTGCTCGGGCAATCCGCCGAGCACGAACAGATACATTGCCGCCAATGCAAAGCCGATGAAGGGCAGGACGAGACGGAAGAAAAGGAAGCGCGTCAGCGGATTTTGCCCGCGAAAACCCGCCACTTTCAATTTCTGCAAGGTACCTTCATCCGCCAGCGCACGCCTGAGATCCAGGCGATCGACAATATTGCGCATGCCGACCGACTGTTCTTCGCGCAGGCCCTTGCGGCGGCGGTCGGCTTCGACTGCCAGCCGCGCGCGCTGCTTGGCGCGCAGCTCATCGCGCTCCAGCGCTACGGATTTCATGCGCGCCTTGAGCTGGTTCCCGCCAAAAGCGGGCAGCAGCGTGAAGACGGTCGCAAACACCGCGATGCCGACCAGCAGTGCGATCAGCAGGGACGGGTCGGTGAGAGTTCTGATGACGTGATCGGTCATACGCGAGTCCTAGACTTCGAAATTCATCATCTTGCGCATTACCAGGACGCCCATCGACATCCAGATGCCGGAACAACCGAGGATCAGATGGCCTGTGCTGGTGATGAAGAGGGGCATGATGTAGTTCGGGCTCGTCAAATAGACGAGAAAGGCGACGACGAAAGGCAACGCGCCGATGATCACGGCGGACGCCTTGGCTTCCATGGACAATGCCTGGACCTTGGCTTTCATTTTCTTGCGGTCGCGAAGCACGCGCGAAAGATTGCCCAGCGCTTCGGAAAGATTGCCGCCGGCCTGAGACTGGATCTGGATGACGATGCCGAAGAAGCTCGCCTCGGTGCACGGCATCGTTTCTGGCATGCGCATGGCCGCGTCGGGGATCGACAAACCCATTTGCTGCGAATCGACTATGCGGCGGAACTCGGTCTTGACCGGCTCGGGGGATTCGTTGGCGATCAGGCGCACGGCGTCGTTCAGCGGCAGGCCGGATTTTACCGCACGCACGATGATATCGAGCGCGTTCGGAAATTCGTTGAGGAACGCCTTGACGCGGTGCGCGCGGCGAAACGAGACGAACCAGCGGGGCAGACCCAAGACGCCGACCAGCAGCGCAGCCGGCAAGACCAGCAACGGTGCGCCGATGAAATAGACAAGAGCCGTCAAGACGACGCCGCAGACCGCCGAGTAGACATAGAAGCGCTCAAGCGAGATCTTCATGCCGGCCTGGCGGATTTGGATCTTCAGCGGTGGTTTCTTGACCAGGCTCTGATTGGACTTTTGCTTTTGATCGAGATCCTTCAGCGAATCCTGGACGGACTTGCGACGCTTGGCCGCTTCCGCCACGCGATCGCGCGACGCCTTGACGACGGAACGATCCGTCTCGGCGGTCTTGATCGATTCAAGCCGCTTGCCAACCTGCTTCTCGGTGCTGATCCGGTTGAACAGGAAAGCATAGGCCACAGCGCCGGCGCTGAAGCCGGCGAGCACGACGAATGCCAATACGGTGCCGTCAATTCCGAACATCGACCCTGGCCCCCACGCTTCCAGACGGATCAATCAGCGCGTTTCTCCATCGCCTCGAGCGCGACCGCGAGGCGCTGCTCCTCACCGTAGTAGCGGGCGCGCTCCCAGAAATGCGGACGGCCGATGCCAGTCGACACGTGCTCGCCCAGCAGCCTGCCGCTCGCGTCCTCGCCCTTGATGTTATAGAGAACGATGTCCTGGGTGATGATGACGTCGCCTTCCATGCCGATTACCTCGGTGATGTGGGTGATACGCCGCGATCCGTCGCGCAGGCGTGCAGCCTGTATGATCACGTCGACGGAGCCGACGACGATCTCGCGCACGGTTTTTTGCGGCAGCGTGTAGCCGCCCATGGCGATCATCGACTCTATGCGGTTGAGGCATTCGCGCGGGCTGTTCGAGTGGATCGTTCCCATCGAGCCGTCATGGCCGGTGTTCATCGCCTGCAGCAGATCGAACACTTCGGGTCCGCGCACTTCGCCGACGATAATACGTTCGGGGCGCATGCGCAGACAGTTCTTGACCAGATCGCGCATGGTCACTTCGCCCTCGCCTTCGAGGTTGGGCGGACGGGTTTCGAGACGCACCACATGCGGCTGCTGCAATTGCAACTCAGCTGAGTCCTCGCAGGTGATGACGCGTTCTTCGCGGTCGATATAGTTGGTCAGGCAATTGAGCAGCGTCGTCTTGCCTGAGCCGGTACCGCCCGAGATGACAATGTTGCAGCGGACACGCCCGATGATCTTGAGAATCTCGGCCCCTTGCGGAGAAATCGAGCCGAACTTGACCAGCTGGTCGAGCGTCAGCTTGTCCTTCTTGAACTTGCGGATGGTAAGTGCGGTGCCGTCGATAGCCAGGGGCGGTGCGATGACGTTGACACGGGAGCCATCAGGAAGACGCGCATCGCAGATCGGGCTTGATTCATCGACGCGGCGGCCAACCTGGCTGACGATACGCTGGCAGATGTTGAGGAGCTGCTGGTTGTCGCGGAAACGGATGCCGGTCTGCTCGACCTTGCCGTTGACTTCGATGTAGACGTTCTTGGAGCCATTAACCATGATGTCGGCAATATCGTCGCGGGCAAGCAGTGGCTCCAGCGGCCCGTAGCCCAAAACGTCGTTGCAGATATCCTCGAGAAGCTCTTCCTGCTCGGCGATGGACATCGCGAAATTCTTGATCGCGATGATGTCGTTGACAATGTCGCGGATTTCCTCGCGCGCGCTTTCGGGATCGAGTTTGGCGAGCTGCGACAGATCTATCGTATCGATGAGTGCGGCGAAGACCTGGCTTTTGGTGTCGTAGTAGGTTTCGCTCTTTTGGCGCTGGATACTTTTCGGCTCCGGCGCCAATGGCGGCGGCTCGACCGCACGGCGAACCGCCGGCGCGGCAGGCGCGCCGGATGGCGGCAGCGCCGCCGGCCTGGCAGCTACAGCCACTTCCACAGGGTTCGCGGCCGCCGGCGCGGCAGGCGCGGGTGCTGGCTGACGGAATTCCGGAATGGTCCGGTTGCCGTCGTCGCTGCCTCTTTTACCAAACATGATCGCTTACCAATTCCACCGCTGAGGCATCACTTCTTGTTGCGCGAAAGCTTGCCGATCAGACTGCCGAGGCCAGCCTTCTTCTTCACCTTGATTTCGCTGCGCCCTGTCAGCACATGGGCGATCTCGTTGATCGTGGCGACAACCGGACTCTTGGCATCCATCTCACCGAGCATACGTCCGTTGTTGGCAGCATTTCCGAACAAAAGCGGCTCGAACGGGATGACCGACATCGGCGAAAGGCCGAGCGATTCGGAGAAGTCGGACGGCGTAATCTCAGGACGTTTCGGCACACCGGCCTGGTTGATCACAAGCTTTGGCGCTGGGTCGTTCGGACGAAGCCGCTTCAGCATGTCGACCAGGTTCTTCGTGTTGCGCAGATTGGCAAGTTCGGGCGTCGCCGTGATGACGATCTCGTCGGCCTTGACCAGCGTGTTCTTGGTCCAGCCGGCCCACACGTGGGGAACATCGAGCACGAGGAGCGGCGCGCTACGCTGGGCTATGTCGATAAGCTGGGTGAAGGCGTCGGGATCGAAATCGTACACCCGCTCCAGGGTCGAAGGGGCCGCAAGCAGCGACAGGTGCTCGGCGCATTGGGCGAGCAGCCGGTCGAGATAGACCTCATCGACGCGTTCCGGCGAGAAGACTGCCTCGGCAATGCCTTGCGCCGGATCCTGGTCGAAATTGATATTGGCCGTTCCGAAGGCGAGGTCGAGATCGGCGACAACCACTTCGGATTTGAAAAGGGACGACATGGCCCAGGCCACATTATGGGCTATGGTCGAGGAGCCGACGCCGCCTTTGGCGCCGATGAAGGCAATCGAGCGGCCGATCGGCTCAGCTTCCGGATCAACGAAGATCGAAGACACCACGCTGACTATGTCGGCCATCGATACGGGCGCGATGACATACTCGGAAATGCCCGAACGGATGAGTTCGCGATACAGGCCGACATCGTTGTAGTGGCCGACAACCACCACCTTGGAGGTCGGGTCGCAATGCTCGGAGAGCTGGGCGAGTTGTTCCAGCAACAGCTTCGGCTCGCTGCGCGATTCAAGCAGGATCAGGTTCGGCGTCGGCGCCGACTGATAGAATTCGATAGCGGTGGGGATGCCCCCCATATGCACCTTCAAATGGGCCTTGGCCATGCGGCGATCCTCGCCGGCGCGCTCGACCGGATTGGCTACGCCTTCGGTCTCGCAAAATGCCTGGATCGAAATGCGCGGGATCGGCCGCAACGCCTGCATCGCGGCAATATCCTGCTCCGAGGTTTCGCCGCCCGGTACCTCTGTGTCATAGGCAAGATTGCTCATTGTCATCACTTTCCGTGACTTGCGCGGCTTAGGGTTTGTTGAGCCTCAACACTCGTTAATATTCGACTTCCGAATTGCCGAGGAATTCGTCCGAAATACCTCTGTCACGATAGACGTCGATCACCGCGCCGCGATTTTCCGCGTCGATCGGCGTCGGCTTGCGTGGCCCGATCAGATCGGACGGATTGGCCATCTGGGCAGCCAGGTTGTTCTGATACGAACAGCCGAAATCGGCATAGTGCTTGTTTTCCGAAGTCTGCAGCAGGTCTTCGGGCCAGCGCCCGCATTTATCCGTCTGAGCCTTCACCGAGACGTAGGCAACACGAACCGGTGCAGACGCTTCGGCCGAAACAGACTGATAGGACCGCATGTCGATCCGCTTCCGGCTGATGCCGCTGGCTATGGCCAGCCTGGCGAAATCGCGGCCGGCCGCGGCCGCTGCGATTTCGTTGGCTGAGCCGCTCGGAATCTCGATCGTCAGCACCGGAGCCGCGCTCCTGTCGTATCCGTCCAGGAAGCCCAGGAGCGTGTCACGTTGGGATCTGGTCATGCCACGGTCGCCGGCGCCGACCGGAAGGTCGATCTTCTGTACCTTCTCGGCTATGACGATCGGATGGGTGGTGCGATAATCGTCCGGTATGGCACCCACCGTGACGCTGTCGCGATTGGCGCAGCCGGCCAGCAATGCCGCCATCGCGATCGCCATAATGGGAACGGCCGGCCGCCAGATTCGCGAATGGACTGACCGCGTCGCGGTGATCGCCCGTGCCTTCGATGTTGCCTTAGACATGACCGCTTCCCCGCTTACTTGTAGATAAAGCCGACAACGCCGTGGTAACGGCCGTTGGGCTTGTCGGTCTGCATGGTGCCGTAGACACGGTTGACGCGGCCAAGGAAAATGCCGGCGCCATCGCTGGCGGCGTTGAAATTGTCATCCGGCTTGGCAAGATCGTTGCGCGCCACCGGCTTCACCAGATAGGGCGTAATGATGATGACGAGCTCGGTCTCGTTGCGAACGAAATCCCTGCTGCGGAACAGCGCGCCAAGCACTGGAATCTTTGTCAGACCGGGCAAGCCGTTGACAGCTTGCCTGAGATCATCGCGGACAAGGCCGGCAATCATCATCGAGCCGCCCGAAGGCAGTTCCACTGTTGTGTCGGCCAAGCGCTTGCGGAGCGACAGGGCATTCATGCCCGGGCTCGTTACGCCTTCGGACAAAGACACAGATCCCTCCGTTGTCGGCTCGGAAACCGAGGTTCTGACTTTCAGGCTGATACGGCCGGGAGACAGCACCACAGGCTGGAATTCCAGGCCAATGCCGTATTCGATCTTCTCGACCGAATACGTCTTCAGACCGGTCTGGTTATCGTTTGATACGGCTTGGGAAACGCTGGTCACCATGTTGTATTCGCCGCCAACCTTGAAGGTCGCCTTCTCGCCGGATACGGCCGTCAATGTTGGTTCGGCGAGGGTTTTCATGACACCGGACTGTTCCATGGCATTGATGTAGGCCTGCAGCGTCGAGCTCCCGATAGAGAGGCCGGAGTTCGACAGCGACTTGCCCAAACCAGTGAAATTGTCGCTTACCGCGCCCCAGCTGATGCCGTTGCTGCTGCCGTTGCCCACCATGTTGACGCCGAGCTGCTTCATCACCGAGCGGCTGACTTCCGCGACCGTCACCTTCAGCGTCACCTGGTCGTCGCCGATGATCTGCAGCAGGTTGACGATCTTGCTGACGCGGCGCTCGGCATCCGGGTTATCGATCGCGACGCCGGCTTCAGCCGAACCGCCGGCAGCGGTCTGCGAATATTGACCCGTGGTTGCCTCGCCGCCGGACACGAAAATAGTTGCCAGATCGGCCGCGCGCTTGGCGTCCAGAGGAGTGTCCACGGTTCCGGTCAGAACGACGTTGTCGTTCAGCAACTCGACCTTGACCTCCGATGACGGGATGAAGCGCTTGATATAATCCTCCAGCCCGGCGACGTCACGTTCGACCGCTAGGTCAAGGCTGACGATCTGCTCGCCATTCGGGCCAAAGACGAAGATATTTGTCTCGCCGACCGCCTTTCCAAACAGATAGATGCGCCTGGCGGTGCGGGTCACCGCGTCGGCTACAGCGGGGTTGGCGACGAGAATGTCGTAGGCATCGCTCGGGAGGTCGATGACCACCGACTTGTTCAGTCCGAGCTTAACCCGCTGGGTGGCGGTCGAAGCCGTCACCCTGGCATTGCCTGCCGCACTGGCATCGACAATGCCATATGCATTCGTTCCAAGGAGAAACAGGCCGATCGCCGCAGCCAGGATGAGCGGCAGTTTGGTTTTTAGCCTCATTTCCTTGCCCCCACTTCGGAAACTTCGCCCGACTTGATCAACCGCACTGTTCCGCGCCGGCCATTGCCGGAAACCAGGTAATCGGCTTCGCCCACATTCTTGTCCTGGCTGTCCTTGATCGAGCGCAGCGCCAATGTCAGGCGATCCGCCATCTGCTGTGCGACGGTGATGATCTCGGACTGCTGCGGCGTCAGTTCCAGGGTGGCGGTCTGGCCAACCCTGGTCTTCTTACCTTCCTCGTCCTCCTGAATGGTCTGGTCGATCGCCAGGACGCGAATGTTCTTCAGGATAGTTTCGGTAGTGAAGCCCGGACCACCGCCATTGGCGGGATCGGCTCGGCGGGTCATGATGACGTCGACGAAATCGTTGGGAAGAATAAAGCCACCGGCCGAGGTGTCGGCCGAGATGCTTGTGGCAACGGCCCGCATGCCGGAGGGCAGGATCGACGACATGAAGCTTTGCCCTTCACCGATCAGCTTCGAGCGCCGCAGCGGCTCGCCGGCGTAGAGCGCCACGCGAGCGACGGCGCCCTTCAGCTTGTCCAGCGCTTCAGGCTCGGCGGCGCGGGTGATGAAATTTGCGTTGATGCCTGCGGACGGCCATGACTCCCAGGAAATGTTGTTTTCAAGCGGACTGCCCATCGGAACGTCGCCGGAAAGAACAAGCACATCCTGCAGCGCGATCGCCGGCGCCTGAGGACCGGAATCGACAACCGGAGGCGGCGGAGCCACGACCATGTTCTTCGCTACATAGCCTGCACCACCGGCCGCGGCTATCGCCACGCTCAGAATAATCAATCGGGATGCTGGCATCTGTCCGAACCTCGCCTTGGCAAACCACGTAGCCAAGCGGGACTTTGCAGCGGCAATCGTCAAAACAAGGTTAATGTTATACTTACGATCGTGATTAATTTAACGTTTATATAAATTGGACCGACAAGCCCGGCCCGAAGGAAAACGTGGCCAACTCGCCTGCTCGGCGCCAACCGCGTAAAGTGAAATTCAGCCCGCCAGCCTGGTAAGTCCCCAGGCCATCAATGGCGAGTCGGAATAGGTGAGCAGACCGCCAATGCCAAGCGCGATGCCGTACGGAACGCCGGTCGCCTCATCGGCGAAATGGCGCAGGAACGGATTATGGCTTGTGACGGCGGCAAGCGGCGATTTTCGATAGGCGAGGATGGCTAGCGTCAGCAGGCCGCCGATGAATGTCGAGGCGACGAGGTATTCGATGAGATGGATGTTCAGTCCCATCCACATGGCAGTGGCAGCCAGAAGCTTGGCGTCGCCGCCGCCCATGCCGCCCAGCGCGAACAGGCCGAACGTCACCGCGAGAACCAGGCCGGCGGCGGCGAAATGCCAGCCATAGGTGGCCCAGTCCATACCGGTCAAAGGCGCAACCAAGGCGAAGACGACCACAAGCAACACCGGCACGCGATTGGCGATCGTCATCGAAAGCATGTCGGAGATCGCGGCAAAAAGCATGCAGAACGGAAATACGACGAAGATCACGGCTTCAAGCATCGGCGCGCCTATGACCCAATTGCATCTGGCCCCCAACCCAATCCTATTCGACTAACGACTGATGAGGCCTAAATTTCAATTCATACCAGGACTAAATAAGGGCCGCCAGTGCGGCGGCCCTTATTTCAGAACAACCGAACCCGTTACGGTCAGCTACCGTTCACCTTGGTGGAGATGGCGGTGAACTTGGCGTTCAGCGAGTTGCCGAGCTGGCCGGCGCCGACCATGATGGCGAGTGCGATAAGAGCGGCGATCAGACCGTATTCGATAGCGGTCGCGCCGGATTCGTCCTTCACAAAACGTGCGATGAGGTTAGACATTCGAGCTCCTACTCCAATTGTTACAGCACTTCCGTCAACTTCTCTTGGTGGCTGATCGGATACTGCGAATCTAAGGAGAAGCTGTTTCAATCGGCTTAATAAACAGGCTTACCGATTCCTTTCCCGCTTCGACGACATTGCGTGGTTAACCCAGAACTAAAATACCCGCCGCCAGGGCCCCGGCCGACAAAAGGCGCAACAGGCGCAATTCGGCAAAGACGTTTCAGCCGTGCCGCTAGGCCCAATGCCGGTTCCGGCTTGATCCTGAATTCCAGCCGCTTAACGGTTGGTTCACCAATCTCGTTCATGTTCCGTTGAACAGTTTGCCAGGGGGCGCCTCAATGGCCGGGCCGAGATCATCATTTCCAGTTGCCGTGCTTTTTGCCGCAGCGGCTTTCGCCTTTCCAGCCAAGGCCGGCGCCGGCATCGAGGTGACGATGAACCAGGCAAAGATCATCAAATTGTCGCGCGCCGCCGATACGATTGTCGTCGGCAATCCGGCGATCGCCGACGCCTCCGTGCAGGACGCATCGACGATCGTACTGACCGGCAAGGGATTTGGCGTCACCAATCTCGTCGTCCTCGACCAGGAGGGCAATCCGATCGTCGATGAGCAAATAACCGTCGTCCGCCAGGCAGCGTCGTCGGTGCGCATCTATCGGCGTTCCGAAGTACAGACCATGTCCTGCGCGCCATATTGCGAAAGCTCGTATAAGAGCGATGCCGAGAAGGCCTCTGAAGCCGAAATGAGCGCCGTGCATTAGCTAGCCGACGTCTCCGTCTTTGGCGGGAACGTGCTTCGGTTATCGCCGGGTTAAGGCCTTCCCGTTGAATTTAACGGTCATTCCAACCGGACTTCAATCGGTTCCGACTAAGGGTGGACCGATACAGAAGCGGCATCGGCGGGCAGCGGACATGAGCAAGGCAGGACGAGCAGGCTCTCCAAGACGGTTTTTGGGCGACCGCCGCGGAAGCACGGCGATCGAATTCGCCATGCTTGCAATTCCTTTCGCGCTTCTTGTCTTCGCCATCCTGGAGAGCTGCATTTCTTTTGCCGCACAGGAAGTGATGGCAAACGCAACCGACGACATCGCGCGCCAGCTGCGTACCGGCCAATTAAGACCGACCGATGTGTCCGGCACCAAGCTGCGGGATATGATCTGCACCAAATTGGAGATCATGGTCGCCAAGACCTGTCCCGGATTGCTGGTGGACTTGCGCGAATATCCGACCTTCGCCGATGCGGCGCTGGCCGGTTTCAAGATCCAGGATGGCGACGTCGTGCTGACCAAAGGCACGAGCACACAGACCTTCACCGTCGCACCTGGCCTGGCGGAGTCGAGAAACATGCTGCGTGTTTTTTACAAATGGCCGGTGATGACCGACTTCATGGCCAAATCGATGGCCAACCTGAAGGACGGCAAAACGCTGCATTTTGCTTCGATCACTTGGCAGAACGAGCCGTTCGACAACTGAACCACGTAGTCGCTTGAAAAGGGCAAAGCCATGATTCGTGCGGGGGCACAGCTGGGCATCGCAGGGATTTGTACAAGAGCAGTCCGGCTTTGCTCGGACCGCCGCGGTATTGCGGCTGTCGAGTTTGCCCTCATCGTGCCTGTCCTGTTGATCATGTACTTTATGACAATGGAGGCCTCGCAAGCCATCGAGACCAGCAAGAAGGTCAGCCGCATCGGCAGCATGGTAGCGGACCTCGTCACGCAGCAGCAGACCGTCAAGGCGGCCGATGTCGATGCCATCATGGCGATCGGCAGTTCCACGCTCCAGCCCTACAACCGCTCGAAACCGAAGATCATTATCACGGCGATACAGGTGACCAACGAGACGACGCCGAAAGTCCTGGTCGTGTGGTCGCGCAAACTGGTCGATGGCGTCTCTAGCGTCGACGCTGTCAAGGATTCCACCACAACGGTCCCGAGCGCGCTCAAGATCAAAGGCACGTTCCTCATCCGGGTCGAAAGCGATCTCGCCTACAAGCCAATCATTACCTGGTCGGCGGACGGCCAAAGCCGGTTCGGGTTGAGCTCGGTCTTCAATTCGATATCGATGGCGGAAACATATTATCTGCGGCCGCGCAGGAGCCCGACCATTCCGTGCAGCGATTGCTGACGCCTGAAGCCCGCTAACCGGTCTGTTGCTATTGCTTGCGACCGCGGGCCGAGACTAGACGCACGATGGCTGCAGCCAGCACATAGTCCCTCGGACCGGCAACGGTTCGGCGACGATACCGATACAGAACGTTCCGATAACATCGCGCCAATCGGCTCGCGCCAGGTTTGTGCAAGACGCATCCAGCAGCAAAGCCAGTACGGTGGCGAATGCTGTCAGGGCAAGCCTCATGCGAGCTCCGCGCCGCGCATTTCCATCCGCAGATCGACCATGCTGCGATTCGTCTCTCCGGGACCAGCACGCCAAGCCGTGCTGTTTGGGTTTCCGAATTGCCAATGGCGGCGCGGAACCCTATGTCTGAGCCAACACACAGGCAATGATGAACCTTTCGATGGCACGCGCCTTCCTTTTTGTCCTCGACTCCTTCGGCATCGGCGGCGCGGCCGATGCCGAACGTTATGGCGACACCGGCTCCAATACGTTCGCACACATCGCGCGGGCCTGCGCAGAAGGCCGCGCCGATCGCGAAGGCCTGCGTGCCGGACCCCTTCTTGTACCAAACATGCTCGCGCTCGGTCTCGGCCAGGCCGCGGCAACGGCAACGGGTTTCAGGTTTGAGAATGCCGGCAGTGCACCGCTTGCCGCCGCCTTTCACGGCGCGGCCCAAGAGGTTTCGAGCGGCAAGGACACGCCATCGGGCCATTGGGAAATAGCCGGCCTGCCGGTCCGTTTCGACTGGGGTTACTTCCCAGACAAGATTCCCGCCTTTCCGGCCGAGTTGACCGAAGCAATGGTGCGTGAAGGGAAGGTGCCTGGCATCCTCGGCAATTGCCATGCTCCGGGCACCGAGATTATCGAACGGTTCGGCGAAGACCATATCCGCACCGGCAAGCCGATCTGCTACACCTCGATCGACTCCGTCCTGCAGATCGCCGCGCATGAGGTTCATTTCGGCCTGGAACGGCTTTACGAGTTCTGCAAAGTGGTGCGCAGGCTCGTCGATCCGCTGAATATCGGCCGCGTCATCGCGCGGCCGTTTATCGGTGAAACCGCCGCCACGTTCGAGCGAACGCATAATCGTCGCGACTATGCCGTACCGCCACCGGAACCGACGCTGCTCGACCGGCTGACGGCGCGCGGCAGCCGGGTTATCGCGATCGGCAAGATCGGCGACATTTTCGCCCATCGGGGGATCTCGGAAGTCCGCAAGGCTGCCGGCAACATGGCGATGTTCGACAAAACGCTTGGTGCCATGGAAGACGCCCGCGACGGCGACCTCGTCTTCGCAAACTTTGTCGACTTCGACACCGAGTTCGGGCATCGGCGCGACGTTGCGGGATATGCCGCCGCACTCGAAGCTTTCGACCGGCGCCTGCCCGAGGCATTCGCACGGCTGAAGCCAGGCGATCTGCTCATCTTGACCGCCGATCACGGCAATGATCCGACGTGGCGCGGCACCGACCACACGCGCGAGCGTATTCCGATTATCGGGACACGGCCGGGTTTCAAAGGCGCAGACATCGGACTGAGGACAACATTTGCCGACATCGGCGAAACCGTGGCCGAACATCTCGGGCTGGCGCGCGGCCGTCACGGCACCTCCTTCCATGCCACGATAGGTGGCCATGCCTGAGTTGCCGGAGGTAGAGACAGTCAGGCGCGGTCTGCAGCCGGCCCTTGAAGGTGCCCGCATTGTCGGTGTCGAGGCACGCCGGCCGGATTTGCGGTTTCCGTTCCCCGAGAGATTTTCGGAGCGGCTGACCGGCAAGACGATTGCGGCGCTCGGCCGCCGTGCCAAATATCTGACAATGCACATGGACAACGGCCCGGTTCTGATCTGCCATCTCGGCATGTCGGGTTCGTTTCGCATCGAAACGGCCGACGAGAGCGCAACGCCTAGCGTGTTCCACCACGAACGTTCGAAAAACACTGCTCACGATCACGTCGTCTTCGACATCGCATCCCCTGCCGGCGTCCGCTCTCGCGTGATCTTCAACGACCCGCGCCGCTTCGGGTTCATGCTGTTTTCGGAAGGCGAGCCCGACATGCATCCGATGCTGGCGGGATTAGGCGTCGAGCCTACAGGCAACGCACTGGACGGCGCGCTGCTCGCTTCGTTGCTGAAAGGTCGCAAGTCACCGCTGAAAGCGGCACTTCTGGACCAGAGGCTGATTGCCGGGCTAGGCAATATCTACGTCTCGGAAGCGCTTTGGCGGGCCGGCCTGTCGCCGCTGCGCGAAGCGGGCACCCTCGCGAGAGCCGGCAAGAAAGCCAAAGAGCAGAGCGAACGCCTGGCCGAAGCAATCCGCTCGGTCGTCGCCGATGCGATCGCCGCCGGCGGCTCGTCGTTGCGCGATCATATGAAGACCGATGGATCACTGGGCTACTTCCAGCATTCCTTCGCGGTTTACGATCGCGAGGGGGAAGGCTGCTCCAAGCCTGGTTGTGGCGGCCACATCGAGCGTATCGTGCAAAGCGGTCGTTCGACCTTCCACTGCCGGGCCTGTCAGGCTTGAACCAGAACCGAGGAGGAGCAAAGTATGGGCTATGAAACCATCATCGTCGAAACCCGCGGCAAGGTCGGGCTGATTACGCTGAACCGGCCGCAGGCGCTCAACGCGCTGAATTCACAAGTGCTGGCGGAACTGGTCGCGTCGGTGAATAGCATGGCCGCCAATGCCGACATCGGCGCCATGGTCATCACTGGTTCGGAAAAGGCTTTCGCGGCAGGTGCCGATATCAAGGAAATGCAGTCCATCTCCTATGTGGATGCCTATCTGCAGGATTTCTTCGTCGGCTGGGAAGAATTTACGCGGGCACGAAAGCCGATCATCGCGGCGGTGGCGGGCTATGCGCTGGGGGGCGGCTGCGAACTGGCGATGATGTGCGACTTCATCATCGCCGCCGACACTGCCAAGTTTGGCCAACCCGAGATCACGCTGGGCGTCATGCCCGGCATGGGCGGATCGCAGCGCCTGGCCCGCTTTGTCGGCAAGTCGAAGGCGATGGATATGTGCCTGACGGGTCGAATGATGGACGCAGCCGAGGCCGAGCGTTCCGGCCTTGTCTCGCGCGTGGTGCCAGCCGGCGAGTTGATCGAGGAAGCGCTTAAGGCAGCGGCCAAGATCGCTGGTTTTTCCTTGCCGTCGGTGATGATGGCAAAGGAGGCCGTCAACCGCGCCTATGAGACGACGCTCACCGAGGGTCTGCGGTTCGAGCGCCGGCTGTTTCATTCGCTGTTTGCGCTGGATGACCAGAAGGAAGGCATGGCGGCCTTCAGCGGCAAGCGGAAGCCGAATTTCACGAACCGATGAGATGACGAAGGCGCCGGTCAAAAAGAAAGCGCTGCAGCGTTGACGCGCCGGAAAAGCTGAACTATAAGCCGCACCAACCGAGGCGGCCCTGTGGCTGCCCGTTTGTTTTTTGCGCCCTGCGGTATCCCGCAAGCGCCCACCAGATCAGAAGAGAGGCACCATGGCCAATACCTCCTCGGCCAAAAAGGCAACGCGCAAGATCGCCCGTCGCGCAGCGATCAACAAGAACCGCCGCTCCCGCGTCCGGACCTACATCCGCCAGGTCGAAGAGGCGCTCGCGGCCGGCGATAAGGCGGCCGCACAGGCTGCCTTCAAGGTGGCCGAGCCGGAATTGATGCGCGCCGCGACCAAGGGCGTGGTGCACAAGAACACGGCATCGCGTAAGGTGTCGCGGCTGGCCCAACGGGTCAAGGTGCTGTCGGCCTAATATATCTTTTCCTGAACTGCGCTTCTTCAAACCCGGCCAATCGCGCCGGGTTTTTTTCGTTTGCCGGCAAGTACTTAAAAGAAAGCCCGCAAAATGGCGCTCCGCGTGCATTTCAAAGTTCGAAATGCTTTGCCGGCGTATACATACCCGCTGATATTCGCAGCCTTCGAAACTGCCAATGCGAAAATTTCCGAGCGTCACAGATTACTGTTTTTTTTCAGAGGTTTACCGATGGTGATCCACAGCTTGTTCACATCGGCTGCGGCCGATAGGCGGCAATTGGCTGTCAAGCGAATTATTTCAGAAAATTTCGCATTTGTGTGGCCTTTTTCACATTCGCCGGAAAAGGGTTTGAATCACAATGGCTTTGTCAAAATCAACTGTTGCGGCATGGCGTTCGAAACGTGCCTTCCTAGTCAGATTCCTTAAAAATCCGTTAGGGGTGGCCTTGCCCTATCCACAGCGATTTCGGTAATGTCTGTCCATCGAAGGGACGGGCCCTTGGCCCTTGACCAGCCTGAAACCGGCCAGCTCAAATTGGCAGAGTTTACACCGCGGATTTAACTCCGCGGACGGGGTTGGTTTGTCTTTTCGATACGGTAGGGGACTGGCGTAATTGTACATGGCAGGTCGACGGTGCGCCGGCGGTTTTTCGCCGGACGGCATTTTGTTGCCCTGACATGACCAAAGCGGATCGGCTCTTCGGCGCCGGACCGACAACGAGGCGATTCATCAGCCGGCGGCGGCGATGGTGTCGCAGCGAAGACACGGTCGCCGGAAACATGGATGCAGGAGGCGCATCCCCGGCGGAAAACAGGTACAAGAGACAAGGAACTCGATCATGCAGAGCGGCGGCATCGAAAGGGAGGTTACAGGCGACCTCCCATTTCCTGGAACGTTAATCGGAAGGAACGACATGGCGGCTTCCAATGAAGCTGAACAGAAGTTCGATCGGGTCAAGGCCCAGTTGAAGGCGCGACTGGGAACCGAGGTCTATTCGAGCTGGTTCGGGCGCATGAAGGTCGCTGAATCCTCTAAGGGCATTGTCCGCATCTCAGTGCCAACCGCATTCCTGCGTTCATGGATCAACGGCCACTATCTCGATCTCATCACCGAGTTGTGGAAGCACGAGGATCCGGAGATCCTCAAGATCGAGATCGTGGTTCGCACCGCCACACGGCAGGGCCGCAACAGCGTCGAGCCAGAAGTGGCCCCGGCGCGCAAGATGACCAGGCAGACGCAAACCGCGCTCTCTGCGGGCACGGCGAGCCCCAGCAGGGTCGAACGGGTCCCGGTACCCCGCCCGGGGATGCCGGCAGAAACCGAGTTCCGGCACAATGTTCTCGGTTCGCCACTCGATCCACGCTACACTTTCACCTCCTTCATCGAAGGACCATCGAACCGAGTGGCTTTTGCCGCCGCCAAGGCGGTCGCGGAATCGCAGTCGAGCGCGGTGCGTTTCAATCCGCTCTTTCTGCACGCGACGGTCGGGCTGGGCAAAACGCACCTGTTGCAGGCGATCGCCGCAGAATCGCTGAAGCAGAATCCGAAATCGCGGGTCGTCTATCTGACGGCTGAGTATTTCATGTGGCGGTTCGCCACCGCGATCCGCGACAACAACGCACTGACGCTGAAAGAACAGCTGCGCGACATCGACCTCCTCATCATCGACGACATGCAGTTCCTGCAGGGCAAGTCGATCCAGCACGAATTCTGCCATTTAATCAACATGCTGCTCGACAGCGCCAAGCAAGTGGTGGTCGCTGCCGACCGGCCGCCGTCGGAATTGGAGTCGCTGGAGCCACGCGTCCGCTCGCGCCTCAACGGCGGCGTCGCGCTGGAAATGTCAGCCCCGGATTTCGCCATGCGTATCGGTATGCTCAAGCTCAGGCTTGCCACCGCCAAGCTCGACGATGCGTCGCTCGATATTTCCGAAGAGATCCTCAACCACGTCGCCCGCACGGTGACCGGCAGCGGACGCGAGCTCGAAGGTGCCTTCAACCAGCTTTTGTTTCGCCAATCCTTCGAACCGCAGATCACCATCGACCGCATCGACGAGATCCTTGGCCACATCTATCGTTCGGGCGAACCCAAGCGGGTGCGTATCGAGGACATCCAGCGCATCGTCGCGCGCCACTACAACGTGTCGAAGACCGAACTTCTGTCCAACCGGCGCACACGCACCATCGTCAAGCCACGGCAGGTCGCCATGTATCTGTCGAAGGTGATGACGCCGCGCTCGCTGCCGGAGATCGGGCGGCGGTTCGGCGGTCGTGACCATACGACCGTGCTGCATGCGGTGCGCAAGATCGAGGATCTTTCCGGTGCCGACAACACACTGGCGCAGGAACTCGAATTGCTGAGAAGGCTGATCAACGACCAGGCCTGACGGCCCGAAAAACGCCGGCTCGCGGACTCCGGCCTTTTTATCCCCTTTATCCCCGGAAAGCCCGTGCAGCCGGTCCGAACCGGTGGCGCGGGCTTGCGTTTGCCGGGTTTTTCCTGTCAGTTTACGCAGATTCTGAGCCTGTTCAGACCTTTCGCGGGGCGCCGCTTGCCGGAGACCCGTTCATTCATTCAAGCGAGCCTGTTTTGTCATGCGTGTTATCCTGGAACGGTCAAATCTCCTGAAGTCGCTCAACCATGTTCACCGCGTGGTCGAGCGGCGCAATACCATTCCGATCCTGTCGAACGTGCTGCTCAGCGCCGAGGGGGCCAGCCTTGAAATGAAGGCGACCGACCTCGACCTGGAGGTGACCGAAGCAACGCCGGCAAAGGTCGAACGTGGCGGGGCGACGACGGTCCCGGCACATCTGCTCTACGACATCGTGCGCAAGCTTGCCGACGGCGCGGAGGTGGCGCTGAAGACCGACGAAGACGGCAACGCCATGACGGTGACGTCGGGGCGCTCGAGCTTCCGCCTGCAATGCCTGCCGCAGTCCGACTTTCCCGAGCTTTCAGCCGGGTCGTTCTCGCATATTTTCCGGCTCGATTCCGTCGGACTAAAGGGCCTCATCGAAAAGACCCAGTTTGCCATCTCGACCGAGGAGACGCGCTATTATCTGAACGGCATTTATCTGCACACGCACGAGGCCGGCGGCAAGCTGAAGCTGCGCTCTGTCGCGACCGACGGCCACCGGCTGGCGCGCGCCGAGATCGATGCGCCGGCAGGCTCGGAGGGCATGCCTGGCGTCATAATCCCGCGAAAGACGGTCAGCGAGCTGCAAAAGCTGGTCGACGATCCCGATGTTGCAGTCACCACCGAGTTGTCCGACACCAAGATCCGTTTCACCATCGGCAGCGTTATCTTGACCTCCAAGCTGATCGACGGCACTTTCCCGGACTACCAGCGCGTCATTCCGACCGGCAACGACAAGAAGCTGATTATCGATCGCCAGAGTTTCGCCGCTGCCGTCGATCGCGTTTCGACCATTTCGTCCGAACGCGGCCGGGCGGTGAAGCTTTCGATCGCCGAAGGGCAGGTCACGCTTGCGGTCAACAACCCGGATTCGGGCAGTGCCACCGAGGAACTGGCGGCCGACTATTCGTCCGATCCGATTGAAATCGGCTTCAACGCCAAATACCTGCTCGACGTTGCCGCGCAACTGACCGGCACGGAGGCGAAGTTCATGCTGGCGGATGCCGGTTCCCCGACGCTGATCCACGACATGGCCGACGAGACCGCGCTCTACGTGCTGATGCCGATGCGGGTGTAGGGCCCGAACGGGGCCATCTTGCTGTCGTGACCAGATCTGCAAAACCGCAGCAGACGCACATAAGTAAGCTCACACTTACGAATTTCCGCAACTATGCGGCGTTGGCAATAGACCTTGATCCCGGCGCTGTCGTTTTCTCCGGCGACAATGGCGCCGGCAAGACCAATCTGCTTGAAGCGATCTCGCTGCTCACGCCGGGCCGCGGCCTGCGCCGCGCACCCTATTCCGAGGTGGCGCGCGAAGGCGGCGACGGTGGCTTTGCGCTGCATGCCCGGCTTGACGGGCCGGAAGGCCAGGTCGAGATCGGTACCGGAATATCGGGCAGCGACGGCGAAGCCGGCCGGCGGGTGCGGATCAACGGCGCGACGGCACGCTCAGCCGAAGACATGCTGGAATGGCTGCGCGTGGTCTGGCTGACACCGGCCATGGACGGCCTGTTCCCCGGGCCGGCTGCCGACCGCCGACGCTTCCTAGACCGGCTGGTGCTGGCGATCGATCCTGGCCACGGCCAGCGCGCGCTTGACTACGAAAAGGCAATGCGCGGCCGCAACAGATTGCTCGCCGACGGTTCACGCGACGGTGCCTGGTTCGATGCGATCGAGATGCAAATGGCCGAGACCGGCGTGGCGATTGCCGCGGCGCGTGCCGAACTGGTGCGCCTGCTCGCCGCCATGATCGACCGGCTGCCCGGCGACGGACCGTTTCCGCAAGCCGACATCGGCATCTCTGGCGAACTGGAAGGCGAACTCGGTATTTTGCCGGCCGTCGACGTAGAGGAACGGTTCCGTCGTGCGCTTGCCCAGGGGCGCGACCGCGACCGCACCGCCGGACGCACGCTCGACGGCCCGCACCGTTCCGACCTCGTGGTGCGCCACCGGCCCAAGGCGATGCCGGCCGAGCTCTGTTCGACCGGCGAGCAGAAGGCGCTGCTGGTCGGCATTGTCTTGTCGCATGCGCGGCTAACCGGTGAGATGTCGGGCATGACACCGATCCTGCTGCTCGACGAGATCGCCGCCCATCTCGACGGCGGTCGACGGGCGGCCTTGTTCTCGATCCTGGAGGAACTAAACTGCCAGGCCTTCATGACCGGGACCGATGCCGCGTTGTTTGACAGCCTCAAGGGACGCGCGCAATTCCTGACCGTCGATCACGGCACGGTCAGGCCGACCATTTGAACTTGGTTCATGGCGCACTTCTGAGCGGCATGCATTGATACCTGACAAGCTTTTTCCTCCGCTATATGGTCCGGCGATGATCACAGCCGCCCTCACCGATGAAGAGCTCGAACGCTACGCCCGCCACATCGTGCTGCCCGAGATCGGCGGCGCCGGCCAGCAGCGGCTGAAGCGGGCGCGGGTGCTCGTCATTGGCGCCGGCGGATTGGGAGCGCCTGTGCTCGAATATCTCGCCGCCGCAGGGATTGGCACTCTCGGTATCGTCGACGACGACATCGTTTCGCTTTCCAACCTGCAACGACAAGTGATCCACGGCACGGACATGGTCGGCATGGCAAAAACCGACAGTGCCAGAGCGGCGATCATCCGCATCAATCCAAACGTCGTCGTGGAAGAGCACAATTTCAGGCTGACCGTCGACAACGCCCCTACCCTCATTGCCCGTTATGACATCGTCGTTGACGGCTCCGACAATTTCGAGACACGCTACGCGGTGGCCGACGCCTGCGCCGCGGAAAGCCGGCCGCTCGTGCATGCCGCCGTTGGCCGCTTCGACGGCTCGGTCACCGTACTGAAGCCATTCGAAACCGGCCCGGACGGCAAGTTGAACCCAAGCTACCGCGATCTCTTTCCCGAGGCGCCGCCGCCGGGACTTGTGCCATCCTGCGCGGTGGCCGGCATTGTCGGCGCGCTGACCGGGGTCATCGGCACGCTGCAAGCCATGGAAGCGATCAAGCTGATCACCGGGATTGGCAAGCCGCTGGTCGGACGACTGCTGCTCTACGATGCGCTGGCGGCACGCTTCGACACGATCCGCTACAAGCGAACCAGCCCATGAGCCTGCCTGCCGACGTTTCCATCGTGCAGCTTGCGGCCGATTTCGACCGTTGGGACGAGGTGCTGGCGCTGGTCATGCGCGCCTTCGCCTTTATGGACGAGGTTGTTGACCCGCCGTCCTCGGCGCATCGGCTCACCGTTGAAAATCTCAGGGCTAGAGCGCTGGAGGAGACAGCATTCCTGGCACTGAAGGGAAACGAGATCGTCGGTTGCGTCTTCGTCCTGAAGCGCGCAGACGACCTCTATATTGGAAAGCTCGCGGTCGAGCCGACGCTTCAGGGACAAGGCATTGGAAAACAGCTGATGCAGGCCGTCGAAGATCTTGCCCGCAGCCGCAACAGGACCGCCATCGAGCTCCAGACCCGGGTCGAACTGACTGGAAACCACGCTGCCTTCGCCCGCCTCGGCTTTCGCGAAACCGAACGGACAGCACACAAAGGTTACGACCGGCCGACCTCAATCACCATGCGCAAGGTGCTTTTGTAAGCAAACGCTATCCAAAAGCGAGCAGGCAGCTGCCGCGACCAGAATTCGCTGCCACGATGGCCGGTCACGCCCGCAGCGGCAGCACGCGGTCGGGCGGGCGATGACCGTCGAAGAAGGCGCGGATGTTGATGATTACCTTCTCGCCCATGTCGATACGGCCTTCGAGCGTCGCCGAGCCCATATGCGGCAACAGCACGACCTTGCCTTTGTGGGCGAGTTTCAGCAGCTTGCTGTTCAGCGCCGGCTCGTGCTCGTAGACGTCGAGGCCGGCGCCGGCGATCTTGCCGTCATGGATGAGCTTGACCAGCGATTCCTCATCGATGATATCGCCGCGCGCGGTGTTGACTATGTAAGCTGACGGTTGCAGAAGCGCCAGCCGCCGCGCCGAAAGCAGGTGGAAGGTTGCCGGTGTCGATGGACAATTGACCGAGATAATGTCCATGCGGGCGAGCATCTGGTCAAGGCTTTCCCAATACGTGGCTTCCAACTCGTCCTCGATTGCCGGCAGTACGCGGTGGCGGTTGTGGTAGTGGATCGAGAGGCCAAACGCCTTGGCACGCCTGGCGACGGCGGTGCCGATGCGACCCATGCCGACAATGCCGAGCCGTTTGCCCCAAATGCGCCGGCCGAGCATCCAAGTCGGCGACCAGCCCGCCCATTTCTTATCGCCGGTCAGCACGTTGGCGCCTTCGGCCAGCCGCCGCGGTACGGCCAGCATCAGCGCCATGGTCATGTCGGCCGTATCTTCGGTCAGCACGTTCGGCGTGTTGGTCACGGTGATGCCTTTCTTGGCCGCTGCCGCAACGTCGATCTTGTCTACCCCATTGCCGAAATTGGCGATCAGCTTGAGGTTGTCGCCGGCCTGGGCAATCAGCGCCGCGTCGATATTATCGGTGACGGTCGGCACCAGCACATCGGCCTCCTTGACCGCAGCCACCAGTTCCGGCTGCGTCATCGGCCTGTCCTCCACATTCAAGCGGGCGTCGAACAACTCGCGCATGCGGGTCTCGACCGGGTCGGGCAATTTGCGCGTGATGACGACGAGGGGCTTCTTTTTGCCTGCCATTGTTTTCCTCGAACCCGATCTCGTTGAGACCTCTTTAACCAAGAACGGCGAAACTGAGAGCCGATCGCGGTACCGGTCATTCATGTAACAAGCGGTTCCGCCGAAGACAAAGAAAAAGGGGCGAAGGCCGATGGGCCGGTGCCGAAAGGAACGAAAGTGTCTGGTTTCGCGTCGCTCCGCCTGACCCTCAGTGCAGCATTCCTCGGCGCTCTCATCCATAGCCCACTGGTGATGGCGCAAAGTGCCGCCGCACCCGCCCAGAGCATCACGCTCGGACCAAGCGGCTTGCCGCTGCCGCGCTTCGTCAGCCTGAAATCCGGCCGCGTCAACTCGCGCGTTGGGCCGGGCGTCAATTATTCCGTCGACTGGATGTATATGAAGCCAGGCCTGCCGATGGAGATCATCCAGGAGTTCGATACGTGGCGCCGTGTGCGTGATGCCGACGGCTCGGAAGGCTGGATCAATCAGTCGCTGCTTTCGGGCCGTCGCACGGCGATCGTCGCCCCCTGGCAGCGCGGCAAGGACGCTCGCGTCAACCTCCTTGACGACCCGGCAAAAGACGCAGGCGTCATCGCGATCCTCGAACCGGGGGTGATGGGCACGATCAAGTCCTGCGATGGCCAGTGGTGCGAAATGACCTTCGACGGCCATACTGGCTGGCTCGCGCAGTCGCTGGTCTGGGGTGCCTATCCCGGCGAAAAGGTCAAGAACTGACTTTCCGAACCGCAGGTCGGGCGGCGCTGCAAGCACCGGATCCGGCATTTGTTTCGCTGATCTTCGGTTCGGGGATGGTTTAGCGGCCGATGCGGCCGAGATGGGTATCCTGGAAACTGCTTGACAGCTTCAAACCATAGCCCAGAGCGCGGTCGATGGCGATGTGGGCGATCCAGATCAGCGCGACAGCTACCGCCATTGCATTGTCAAAGACGCTGCCGACAAGCGCCAGCAGAACGGGGAAGATCAGTATGTGCAAGGCGTTGTAGGCGACGGCCCCGACGCGCGGCCCGGCCATGTAACCCAGCATCGACAGGTCGGGCGCCAGAATGAGCACGGCAAACAGCCACCAGGAAACACCGGCGATTGCATAGAAGATAAGAGCCGCCACCGCGACGGCGACCCATTCGAGCCGGAGCGTCAAATCCAGGAATTTCATAAGTGCCGGTCAGTCGCAGCGTTTCGGACGCAGTCTCACCACGATATCGACATTGGCGATCTCCATGCCCTCCGGCGGCTCCGGCAGGTTGGAAACCGTCACCGGGCCGCTGTCAATATCGAAGATCCTGTTTTCGCCCTCGATATAGAAATGATGGTGATCGGAGGTGTTGGTGTCGAAATAAGTCTTCGATCCCTCGACGGCAAGGATGCGCAGAAGACCGGCCTGGGTAAACTGGTGCAGAGCATTGTAGACGGTGGCCAGAGACACCGGCACGCCGGCGGCAAGCGCCTCCTCGTGCAGTTCCTCGGCCGAAAGATGGCGGTCGCCCTTGGCGAAAAGCAGATCGGCCAGCGCGATGCGCTGGCGTGTCGGCCTCAGACCGGCCTCACGAACCCGCTTGTCCACAGCGACATTATCCTTCCGGCAACCCAGATCCATCTATCCGTCGCGCTCACAGTTCCGCCTCAGACAGGTCCAAAATGGCAGAAATTGAGCATCTGCCGAAACTGGACGTGTCCTGACATATATTCTGTCGACCGAATGCGATCAATAGCGCGCATTGACCCGGGCAGACGGGCAGGTTAAGCGCAAACGCCGGTTTCCGGCCTGAAACAGATTGTGTTAGGAAACCACCGACAAGGGCTCCTTTCGCGCGGGACGATCACGGGGACGAGATTGATGGCGGATCCGAAATCCAGCTACGGTTACGAGGAATTGCTTGCCTGCGCCCGCGGCGAGCTGTTCGGACCGGGAAATGCGCAGTTGCCCTATCCGCCGATGCTGATGTTCGACCGCATCACCGAGATCAGCGAGACCGGCGGTGCGTTCGACAAGGGTTTCATCCGCGCGGAATTCGACATCAAGCCGGATTTGTGGTTTTTCGCCTGCCATTTCATCGGTAATCCGATCATGCCGGGATGCCTGGGCCTGGACGCCATGTGGCAGTTGACGGGGTTCTATCTCGGATGGCTCGGTGAACCCGGCAAGGGGATGGCGCTGTCGACCGGTGAGGTGAAGTTCAAAGGCATGGTCACGCCTTCGGTCAAGAAGGTGGAGTATGGCGTCGACTTCAAGCGCGTGATGCGCGGTCGGCTTGTGCTTGGCATCGCCGATGGCTGGCTGAAGGCAGATGGCGAGCCCATATACGCGGCAACGGATCTGAAGGTCGGTCTGTCCAAGCAATCGGCCGCCGTCTGAACGAAGACCCTGCAGTACGACGTCTTGGACGTCTGATGAACGCTGTAGCACTTTAATTTTGCGCATGGTTCCATTCCGGAAATTGATTTCAGGTTCGGGGTCCGCTGGAAGGAGTTGCGAATGAGACGGGTCGTAGTCACAGGTCTCGGCATCGTGTCGTCGATAGGCAACAATGCCAACGAGGTGCAGACCTCGCTGCACGATGCCAGATCCGGCATCAGCTTCTCCGACTCTTTCGCCGAGCATGGCTTCCGTTGCCGGGTGTGGGGTGCGCCGACGCTGGACCCATCGGGCATGATCGACCGTCGCGCCATGCGCTTCCTGTCGCAGGGTGCTGCCTGGAACCATGTCGCAATGGACCAGGCGATCGCAGACGCCGGCCTCGACGAGGCCGACATCACCAATGAGCGCACCGGTATCGTGATGGGCTCCGGCGGACCGTCGACCCGTGCAATCGTCGAGGCGGCCGAGACCACGATCAAAAACGGCAGCCCCAAGCGGATCGGGCCGTTCGCGGTGCCAAAAGCGATGTCGTCGACCGCGTCGGCGACGCTTGCCACCTGGTTCAAGATCCACGGCGTCAACTATTCGATCTCATCGGCCTGCTCGACGTCTGCGCATTGCATCGGCAATGGCTACGAGCTGATTCAGTGGGGCAAGCAGGACATCGTCTTCGCCGGCGGCCATGAGGATCTCGACTGGACGATGTCGGATCTCTTCGATGCCATGGGCGCCATGTCGTCCAAGTTCAACGACAGGGCGTCGGTCGCCTCACGCGCCTACGACGTCGATCGCGACGGTTTCGTCATTGCCGGCGGCGCCGGCGTGCTGATTCTTGAAGAGCTCGAGCATGCCAAGGCACGCGGCGCCAAGATCTATGCCGAGATCGTCGGCTATGGCGCGACATCGGACGGCTACGACATGGTGGCGCCGTCGGGCGAAGGCGCGGCGCGCTGCATGAAGCAGGCGCTCGCAACGGTGTCCTCGCCGGTCGACTACATCAATACGCACGGCACCTCGACGCCGGTCGGCGACTCCAAGGAAATGGGCGCCATCCGCGAGGTGTTCGGCGAGAAGATGCCTTTCATCACGTCGACCAAATCGTTAACCGGCCATTCTCTGGGCGCCGCCGGCGTGCAGGAATCGATCTACTCGATCCTGATGATGCAAGGCGGCTTCATCGGCGAGAGCGCCCACATTGAGAACCTCGATCCGGAATTCGAGGGCATGCCGATCGTGCGCAAGCGCATCGACGATGCAAGGATCGACACCGTTTTGTCCAATTCGTTCGGTTTCGGTGGCACCAACGCAACGCTGATTTTCCAGCGCTATTCCGCATAAGGATTTGCCGACCATGGACGGATTGATGAAGGGCAAGCGCGGGCTTGTCATGGGTGTTGCCAACGATCATTCGATCGCCTGGGGTATCGCCCGCAAACTGTCCGAACATGGCGCGGACCTCGCCTTCACCTATCAGGGCGAGGCCTTCGGGCGCCGGGTCAAGCCGCTCGCCGAGAAATTGGGCGCATCCCTGGTGGTGCCTTGCGACGTCGAGGACAGCGTGTCGGTCGCCGCGACTTTCGAGACTTTGGGGAAGGCATGGGGCGGGCTGGATTTCGTCGTCCATGCCATCGGCTTTTCCGACAAGAACGAGCTGAAAGGCCTCTACGCCGACACGAGCCGCGACAACTTCATCCGCACAATGGTGATCTCCTGCTACTCCTTCACCGAGATCGCCCGTCACGCCGCCACATTGATGAAGGACAGCGGTTCGATGATCACGCTGACCTATGCCGGTTCGGTCCGTGTCATGCCGAACTACAACGTTATGGGTGTCGCCAAGGCGGGGCTGGAGGCCAGCGTCCGCTATCTCGCCAACGACTACGGCCCGCGCGGCATCAGGGTGAACGGCATATCGGCGGGACCGGTACGGACGCTTGCGGGCGCCGGGATTTCCGACGCACGCCACATGTTCTCCTACCAGCAGCGCAACTCGCCGCTACGCCGTACAGTAACGATCGATGAAGTCGGCGGCTCCGCGCTCTATTTGCTGTCCGACCTGTCCTCCGGCGTCACCGGCGAAATCCATTATGTCGATTCCGGCTATCACATCGTTTCCATGCCGACGCTTGACGAATTGAAGCAGACCGACGGCGGGCGGGAATAGCGCGAGCGACGTATCGCCGGCTTGCCCCGCAGGATTTCAGCGTCGCGCCGATAAGACCTTGAACATGCCGTCGCGGGCGAGCTCCGCATGGCTGGAGAAGGCGGCCGCCAGCACCGGTTCGTAGGGAAGCTGGCGGTTTGCCACCATGAACAGCCGGCCGCCGGGCTTCAGCGCCTTGCCTGCCGCGCGGATCATGCCGGCACCGATTTCCGGCTCAGTCGCCCGGCTGCGGTGAAAGGGCGGGTTCATGACGACCACGTCGTAGCGGCGCTCGACCGGTTCGCTCAACAGATCTATCCAGAAGAAACGTGGCTCCACGCCTATGTTGCCGACATTGGCCTTGGCCGCCTCCAGCGCCTCGAAGTCCGCTTCGTAAAGGTCAAGCGCCGATATGCCGGGTGAGCGGGCGGCGACTTCGGCGGCGACATAGCCCCAACCGGCACAGAAGTCCGCAACGCTGCCACGCAGATCGTTGGGCAGATTTTCGACTAGCAGCTTCGATCCGGCATCGATCTTGTCGAAGGAAAACATGCCTGGGGCCGTGCGGAAGCGGTCCTCGACCACCAAGTCCGGATTGGCGGCGCGAAGCGTTGCCGCGGCAACGGTATCGGCCGGCCGGCGAAACCAGAAGGCAATGCCGTGATGCTTCGGCAGGTGGCCTTCGAGCGGCACAAGGGCGCCGACATGCTTGCGCAGGCTGGCGATTCCATCGTCCTTGCTGCCGGCGACGACGATCAACCCGCCTGGTGCTGCGCGTTCGACCGCTTCGGCAACGCGCAACTCGTTTTGGCCGCGATGGCGGCCAGCGAGCACAAATGCCGCGTCGAAAGCCTCGCCTTCGACCTGCGGCGTGACCGCGAAGCCGGACGCCTGCAAGGCGCGAAAGTGCGGCCTGAAGCCTTGGACAAGATGAAGCTTGGCATCAAAACTTTCGGGCAAGCGAAAGCCGGGCTCGGCACCGAGAAAGAGTATGCGTTCATCCTTTCGTGGCAGGGAGACAGCACCGGCCTCGAACGGATGGAAAAGCGTTTTCAGCGGCTCGGCGGACATTCACCACTCTTGAACTGCAAGGCTGTTGTTGAAACGCAAACGGGCGCGACCTTCCGGCGCGCCCGCTTCGATTGCATAGTTAGATCAGCTTAGGCGGCGTTTTCTTCGCCTTCGCTCTTCTTGTCGCGCACGATTTCCTTGCCGGTGGCCTGGTCGACGACCTTCATCGACAGGCGGACCTTGCCGCGCTCGTCGAAACCCATCAGCTTGACCCAGACCTTGTCGCCTTCCTTGACCACATCGGAGGTCTTGGCGACGCGGTCATTGGCGAGTTGCGAGATGTGGACGAGGCCGTCACGCGGACCGAAGAAATTGACGAAAGCGCCGAAGTCGGCGGTCTTGACGACCGTGCCTTCGTAGATTTCACCGACTTCCGGCTCGGCGACGATGGTGTGTATCCACTTCTTCGCCGCCTCGATCTCCTTGGCATTGGCCGAGGCGATCTTGACGGTGCCGTCGTCCTCGATGTTGATCTTGGCGCCGGTCTTTTCGACGATCTCGCGGATGACCTTGCCGCCCGAGCCGATCACGTCGCGGATCTTGTCGGTCGGGATGTGCATGACCTCGATGCGCGGCGCGAACTCGCCGAGCTCGGCACGTGCGCCGGACAGCGCGTGGGCCATTTCGCCGAGAATGTACTGACGGCCATCCTTGGCCTGGTCGAGGGCGATCTTCATGATCTCCTCGGTGATGCCCTCGATCTTGATGTCCATCTGCAGCGAGGTGATGCCGTAGGCGGTGCCGGCAACCTTGAAGTCCATGTCGCCGAGGTGGTCCTCGTCGCCAAGGATGTCGGAGAGCACGGCGAAGCGCTCGCCTTCCTTGATCAGGCCCATCGCAATGCCGGCGACCGGCTTGGCAAGCGGCACGCCCGCGTCCATCAGAGCCAGCGAGGTGCCGCAGACGGTAGCCATCGACGACGAGCCGTTGGACTCGGTGATCTCCGAAACGACGCGCAACGTATAGGGGAACTGGTCGGCGGTCGGCAGCATCGGCCGGATGGCGCGCCAGGCGAGCTTGCCATGGCCGATTTCGCGGCGGCCCGGCGAACCCATGCGGCCGGTTTCACCGACCGAATAGGGAGGGAAGTTGTAGTGCAGGAGGAACTTCTCCTTGTACATGCCGGTCAACGAATCGACATACTGCTCGTCCTCGCCGGTGCCGAGCGTGGCGACGACCAGCGCCTGGGTCTCGCCGCGAGTGAACAGCGCCGAGCCGTGCGTGCGCGGCAGGACGCCGACTTCCGAGACGATCTTGCGGACCGTCTTCAGGTCGCGGCCGTCGATGCGCGAGCCGGTGTCGAGGATGGTCCAGCGCACGACCTTGGCCTGGAGCTCCTTGAACACGGTGCCGATCTGTTCGGACGTGTATTTGGCCTCTTCGCCTTCTGCCGGCGCGAACGCGGCCTTGACCTTCGCCTTGACGGCGTCGACGGCGGCATAGCGCTTCTGCTTGTCGGTGATCTTGTAGGCGTCGCGAAGCTCGCCTTCGACGATCTTGAGCATCTCGGCTTCAAGTGCGGAATAGTCCGGCGCGTTGAAGTCGCGCGGGTCCTTTGCCGCGACTTCAGCCAGCTTGATGATCGCGTCGATCACCGGCTGGAAGCCCCTGTGGCCGAACATGACGGCGCCGAGCATAAGGTCCTCGCCGAGTTCCTTGGCTTCGGACTCGACCATCAGCACGGCGTCGGCGGTGCCGGCGACGACTAGGTCGAGCTTCGATTCCTGCATCTCGTCGACATGCGGGTTGAGCACGTATTCGCCGTTGATGTAGCCGACGCGGGCGCCGCCAACCGGACCCATGAACGGCACGCCGGACAAGGTCAGGGCGGCGGAGGTGGCGACGATCGACAGGATGTCCGGGTCATTTTCGAGATCGTGCTGGACGACGGTGACGACGATCTGGGTGTCGTTCTTGTAGCCTTCGGCGAAGAGCGGCCGGATCGGGCGGTCGATCAGGCGGGAAACCAGCGTTTCCTTCTCGCTCGGACGGCCTTCACGCTTGAAATAGCCACCCGGGATCTTGCCGGCGGCGTAAGTCTTCTCCTGGTAGTTGACCGTCAGCGGGAAGAAATCGAGGCCGGGTTTCGGCTCTTTCATCGAGACTACGGTGGCGAGAACCTTGGTTTCGCCGTAGGTGGCCAGCACCGCGCCATCAGCCTGACGCGCGATCTTGCCGGTTTCGAGAATGAGCGGACGGCCGCCCCATTCGATTTCGACTTTGTGGTAATTGAACATGTCTTGTCCTTCGTATGCGGAAAGGGCCGCGCCGTTTCAGCGTGCGCGGATGCCCTTTCCCTTGGCTTCCTTTCTCGGGCAGCCACGGGCAAGACAACGGGAGGCTCGGCTTATTCGGCGCGGTGCCGCACGAGCGTCCTGCAATCCTGCCCCATGACCGTCCATGGGCGGTTTCGAGTAGCCCTCTGCTGTTTCGAAACCGGGTTGGCCAATCGATCCGACTGGCCTTGCGCGTGAACCCGAAAACCAGGTTTTCGGAAAGTATCCTGCGCAAATCTAAACTTCAGAGCGTCCTTTGCGCGTCCAAACCGGTGCGCGGCGCTCTGCTTTCTTCATTGGAGCCTTGGATGATCCGATGCTCCAATGCGCGACCGGCGGGCTCTCGAAAGAACCCGCCGGTCAATTCGTCAACGGCGCAGACCGAGCTTCTCGATCAGTGTCTGATAGCGCGCGTCGTCCTTGCGCTTGAGATAATCAAGCAGGCTGCGGCGCTGGGAAACGAGAGCGAGCAGACCACGGCGGGAATGGTTATCCTTCTTGTGGTCCTTGAAATGGTCGGTCAGGTTCTTGATGCGCTCCGAAAGGATGGCCACCTGGACTTCCGGAGACCCGGTATCGCCCTTGGCGGTTGCGAATTCGCCCATCAATTCCTTCTTGCGTTCGGCAGTAATCGACATCGTGTTTTTCCTTGTCTGTTTGAGGAAACGGGACGCCCTCAGCCGGGATGTCGTCCAGCAGGGGCCGGTGCAAGCAACGCGTCAAAGCGCGAAGCTGCGGCGCATATAGTGCAATTCCGACAAAAAGGCCAGCCTAATTCACAAGCCGGCTTTTTGCTGCATAAACGGGCACTTCCGCCTAGTCAGAGCCATTTCTTCCATTTGAAGTACGCAAAGAGCCCGACCGCAACAAGCGCCATGAAGACGAGCGACAGGGGATAGCCGTAATAGGCTTTCAGCTCCGGCATGTTCCAGGGCGAGGTGTCGGGGTCGAAATTCATGCCCCATACGCCGACGAGAAAGGTAAGCGGCATGAAGATCACCGAGACGATCGTCAGATAGCTGATGACGTCGTTGGTGCGCGCCTGGCTGAGCGACAAGTGCATCTCGATCAGGCCGGTCAGCATGTCGCGCTGGGTTTCGACCAGTTCGATCAATCGCAGCGAATGATCGAGCGTGTCGTTCAGAAATATCTTGGTTTCGGCCTTCACATAAGAGACGTCGTTGCGGATCATGGTCGCCAGCGCGTCGCGCATCGGCCAAAGCACGCCCTTCAGCACATTGGCATCGCGCCGCAATTCGTGAAGCTGCCGCATCTGATGCTTGTGTGCCTGGTTCAGCATCTGCTCCTCAATGCTGTCGACCAATTCGCCGGCAGCCTCGATCGGCGGGAAATAGCTGTCGACGATAGCGTCGATCAAAGCATAGGCGAGATAGTCGGCGCCGCGCGAGCGCAAGCGGTTGGGCACCGAGCTTGCGATCCGCTTGCGCACGGGATCAAACGGGTCGCCTTCGCGCTCCTGGAAGGTGACGACGAAGGTCTTGCCGAAGAAGATGGCGATCTGTTCGTAACGGTGCGCGGTGACGTCGTCGATCATCCTGACGACGACAAAGGCGTGGTCCTCGAAGAAATCCACCTTCGGCCGCTGACCGGTGTTGACGACATCTTCCAGCGCAAGCGGATGCAGGTTGAAGATCCGCCCGATCTCCTCGATCAGCTGGATGTTGGCGAGGCCTGTGCAATCGAGCCAGATAACCGGCCAATTGTGGCAATGGGTGTTGACGTCGTCGATGCTGGCATTGTCGATGGTCTTGAACTTTTCGGGCGAGATCAACGTCAGCCTGAGCTCCGAGCGGCGCGCCGCCGGGTCGGCGATCAGCGTGCCCGGCGAAGCCCCGACCGGCGGCCTCCGTGTTTTGAGCGCCGCTCGTTTGTTGACCGTGTCAGCCTTTGCCATGTGCCCCCTCGAGTGCAGCGTCGAACGGCACTACAGCGCAGCGCATCCTTTCGGACGGCAAACGACGCCGTAGGCCTGTTGATTTAGCGCATGATCCTTTCCCAAAATAGAATCCGGTTTGGAGATCATGCGCCGGGCGACAGCTGTTACCCGACAAAGACCCGCTTTGGCTTGAACATGCCTTGCTCGATGGCGCCGATGGCGACCAGCTTGCCGCGCGCGGTGGCGCAGGCCTCCTCAGCTTCTACCGGCGCGTCACGGCCGCGAATGATGACCGGATTGCCGAGGCGGATTTTGGTTGCCGCATCGTCGCTGATCGCAACCTGCGGCAAGCATTCGAGCGCCGCGGCGGTGTCGAGCAGAAGGGCATCGATGGTACCGAAGTCGATCGGCGCGTCTGCTGCTTGCGGCTCGCCCTGCTCGCCGAAGCGGGCGGCCTCCAACTCGGCCAAGGTGACGAAATCTTCCTGCGTGAACGGCTCGACCTCGACCCGCCGCAGCTCGGCGATGTGACCAAAACAGCCAAGGTCGCGCCCCATGTCGCGCGCCAGCGAGCGGACATAGGTGCCCTTGCCGCATTCGACCTCGAAGATGGTGCGATCTGCCATGTGCTCGACCAGGTCGAGCCGGCCGATCTCAACCTCGCGTGGCGGAATGTCGATCGTCTCGCCATCGCGGGCAAGGTCGTAGGCGCGCTCGCCGGCGATCTTGATCGCCGAAAATTGCGGCGGCGTCTGCATGATGACGCCGGTATATTTCGAAAGCAGCGCCCGTACGTCGGCTTCCGCCGGACGGCGGTCCGAGCTTTTGGTCGCCGGGCCTTCGAGGTCGTCGGTCGAACGCTCCTCGCCCCAGGCAACCGTGAAGCGGTAGACCTTGGCGCCGTCCTGGACGTATGGCACGGTCTTGGTCGCTTCGCCGAGCGCGATCGGCAGCATGCCGGACGCCAGCGGGTCGAGCGTGCCGGCATGGCCGGCCTTTTCCGCCTGGAACAGCCATTTGATCTTGGCGACGGCTTCAGTCGAGCCCATGCCGACCGGCTTGTCCAGTACCAGCCAGCCCGAGATCGGCCGGCCCTTCTTCTTGCCGCGACGCGCCACTATTCGCTGTCCTTCCGGTCGTCTTTGTCTTTGTCGTCGGCGCTGAGATCGCGCGCCACTTCGGGCGAGTGCAGCAATTCGTTGATCTTCTGGAAATTGTCGTAGCTGGTGTCGAGCCGGAAGCGGAATTCCGGCATGTACTTCATCTGCCGCAGCGCGCCGGAGACACGGCCGCGGACGAACTTCGCATGCTTGTTGAGCGCTTCGACCACCACGCCGGCATCCTTGGCGCCAAGCGGCGAGACGAAGGCGGTGGCGATCTTCAGATCGGGCGACATGCGCACTTCCGAGACCGACACCACGGCATTCTCGATCAACGGATCGAGGATCTCGCCACGTTGCAAGGTTTCCGACAGAGCATGGCGCACCTGCTCGCCGACGCGAAGCATACGCTGGGATGGGCCAGCCGATGGTGGTCTTGGCATGAAAATTCTTCCTTCGCGCGGGTTCGAACCGCCTCAAACCGCTGACTTAACGCCGTTGGGCAGGTTTGGCTACCCTGGGCAACTGACCTTAATAGGTCTTCGTTCTACGACCGAGCCTGAGTTGCCCAGATTTTTATTTTCTCGAGCGCATCGGCGGGAACGACATCCCTTGGGATAAAAACGAAACGGGTACCGTTATCTATGAGGAAAAACAGGTAGTCGTTGCTCAGTTGCACCCGTTCTATCCTTCGATTCTTTATCGAGTTCTCGTCCAAAAACTGAATAATATACCCATCGAAGATCTTTACCGGTTCGGTGATATTGCCAATTTTCTTATTATTTACTTTCCTTTTAAAGAAACCAAAAAAACTACGAGCTACTATAATATATATAGTCCCCATCGCAATTGGGGTGAGAACGTAAATTGTCTCACTGGAGACCACGCCCTTTGAAAGGTACTCCAGCAGAGCGACGGCCAACGCAGATCTCCAGATAATCAAAAGAACTGAGGCTATCAAAATCAGCCAAGCAAGACCTGTGAGAATCCAACGCCTGGATCGACCATACCGCAGGTCGGAAAACGAACGCGCAGCACGTTTAAGCTGCGTATCATTTGTTTGGAAGGTATATTCCCATAGAGGGAACATACCTTCCAGATTTGAAGCGTCCTGGCCCATATCGGTGCCAAGCGCTTTACAGCGTCCTGGTCACCATCTCGACGCGGAAGCACTCGATGACGTCGCCGACGCGCATGTCCTCGTAGTTCTGGAAGGCCATGCCGCATTCCTGGCCGCCCGGAACTTCCGAAACCTCGTCCTTGAAGCGCTTCAGGGTCTTCAGCGTGCCTTCGTGGATGACGACGTTGTCGCGGATCAGGCGGACGCCCGCACCACGCTCGACCTTGCCTTCGGTGACACGGCAGCCGGCGATCTTGCCGACCTTGGTGATGTCGAAGATCTCGAGGATCTCGGCATTGCCGATGAAGGTCTCGCGACGCTCCGGCGAGAGCAGGCCGGAGAGCGCCGCTTTCACATCATCGACCAGATTGTAGATGATCGAATAGTAGCGGATCTCGATGCCTGCCGCAGCCGCGGCTGCGCGGGCCTGCGCATTGGCGCGAACGTTGAAGCCGATGATCGCAGCCCCCGAAGTTTCCGCCAGCGACACGTCGCTTTCGGTAATGCCGCCAGCCCCCGCATGGACGATGCGGGCGCGCACCTCGTCGGTGCCGAGATTGTCGAGCGCGGCGTTGATCGCCTCGATCGAGCCCTGCACGTCGCCCTTGATGACCAGCGGGAATTCCTTCAATCCGCTGGTCTGCAACTGCGACATCATCTGTTCAAGCGAGCCGCGCTGGCCGGCATGCCTGGCCACCGCCTTCTCACGCGCCAGACGCTGGCGATATTCGGTGATCTCGCGGGCGCGGGCTTCGTTGTTGACCACGGCGAAGCGGTCGCCGGCCTGCGGCGTGCCTTGCAGGCCGAGCACCTCCACCGGCATTGCCGGCGGCGCTTCCTTGACCTGCTCGCCGCGATCATTGACGAGTGCGCGTACCCGGCCCCATTCGTTGCCGGCGACGAGAATGTCGCCCGGCATCAACGTGCCGGTCTGCACCAGCACGGTAGCGACTGGGCCGCGGCCCTTGTCGAGCTGGGCTTCGATGACCACGCCTTCGGCGGTGCGGTCCGGATTGGCCTTCAGGTCGAGGATTTCGGCCTGCAGCAGGATCGCTTCGAGCAACTTGTCGAGATTGATGCCCTTGGTCGCCGACACCTCGACATCCAGCACCTCACCGCCCATGGATTCGACGAACACCTCGTGGCGCAGCAGTTCCGAACGCACCTTCTGCGGGTCGGCGTCATGCTTGTCGATCTTGTTGATCGCCACAATGATCGGAACGCCGGCCGCCTTGGCGTGATTGATCGATTCGATCGTCTGCGGCATGACGCTGTCGTCGGCTGCCACCACGAGGATGGCGATATCGGTCGCCTGGGCACCGCGGGCACGCATTGCCGTGAAGGCGGCGTGGCCGGGCGTGTCGATGAAGGTAACCTTGTGAGCGTTCTTCTCGACCTGATAGGCGCCGATATGCTGGGTAATGCCGCCGGCCTCGCCGGAGACGACGTTGGCATTGCGGATGGCATCGAGCAACGAGGTCTTGCCGTGATCGACATGACCCATGATCGTTACCACCGGCGGACGCGGCTGCAGGTCCTCGGGACGATCGGCGATGTTGAACAAGCCCTCTTCGATGTCGGACTCGGCGACGCGGCGGACCGTGTGGCCAAATTCGGTGGCGACGAGTTCGGCCGTGTCGGCGTCGATGACGTCACCAGGCTTCAGGATCTGGCCCTGCTTCATGAAGAACTTGACCACGTCGACAGCGCGCTCGGACATGCGCTGCGCCAGCTCCTGGATGGTGATGGTTTCGGGCAGGATCACTTCACGCATGACTTTCTCGCGTGGCTCGTTATGCAACGCGCGCTTGAATTTCTCCTGACGGCGGCGCATCGACGAGAGCGAGCGGGCGCGCGCATCCTCGTCGGAAAGCGCCGAATTCAGAGTCAGCTTGCCGCGGCGGCGGTCTTCCTCGCCCTTGGTCGGTTTGGCCGGACGCGCCACTTCCGGCGTAACCAGACGGCGCACTGGTGCGCCGGCACCGGTCCGCTTCGGTTTGACCTCTTCCTCGTCATCGACTGTTGCCAGTTCGGCGGCGAGCGGCGCACGGCGGCGCGCCTCTTCCTCGGCACGGCGGCGGGATTCGGCCTCGGCTTGCAGCCGTGCCTCTTCCTCGGCCTGACGGCGAGCCGATTCCTCGCGCTCGCGGCGGCGGCGCTCTTCGTCCTCGCTGCGGCGCTTGGCTTCCTCGATGGCGCGCTGGCGATCCTCGACATCGCGGACCTTCGAGCCCTCGAGAGCCCGGCGGCGTGCTTCCATTTCCTGGCGCGACAACTCGTTCAGCACCATGCCGCCGCGTTCGACCGGCGGCGGAGGGGGAGGCGCCTTGGGAGCTTCCTGCACGGCAGGCGCTGCCGCGACCGGCTTCGGCGTGAAGACGGACACAGGCGCTGCCGCCGGCTCCGGCTTGTCGCCGGGCAGCGAGAACTTGCGCTTCTTGGTCTCGACGACCACCGACTTGGTGCGGCCGTGCGAGAAGTTCTGGCGCACCGTGCCCTGTTCCATACCGGGGCGCTTCAGCGTCAAGGTCTTCTTCGGCGTAACACTCAGCGTCTTGTCGTCGCCCGATTTCGTATCGCTCATTCCATATCCTCTGCGGCATCATCTTCGTCAGCAACGGCCGCAAGCATTGCCAGATCGTCCGGGGAACCGCCCCGATATCGGTCGAGCGCAACCATGCGCTTCTGGACCGCCCTGCCCGCGTCTCCCGCGAGAACGGCAGCATGTATCACATTTGTACCCCCCAATGCCAAGCTCAACTCGGCCTCGGAGAAAAGTTTGTAAGCGCGGATCGCAGGCCCGCCAAGGTGGACGGTTGCCCGTCGCGCCTGGCTTATCTTGCGGACGCCATCGTCGGAAGCCTCGGTCGCGTGGAGCACGAAAAGTGCAAGTCCGCCGCGCACGGCGCTCTCGACCTTGGTCGCTCCGAGCGCTATGGCGCCCGCCTTGCGGGCCAGGCCAAGCATGCCCAGAGCGGACCTGGAAAGTAGCGCGTCGACCATGCCGCCAAGATCGGCCGGCACGCTCACCTGCGCCTTAAAAGCACGGGCAAACAGATTTTTGGCCGCTGCCTTTTCTATATGTAGGCGGTCGGCCGTCACCCAGCAACCGCGGCCGGGCAGGTTTCTCTTGATGTCCGGAACGACGGCCGAACCCGGGCCGACGACGAAACGGATCAGTTCATCCGGTTCGGCTTGCCTGCGGGTGACGATGCAGGTGCGATCGTTCATCTCGTCCAAGGGCGGGTTCGGTGCGATGCGGTTTCACCTCACGCACCGACGGTTTCGTCAGCCGGCACGCCCTCGGCGGCAAGCTCGTCTTCGGTGATCCAGCCAGCCTTCAGGCGAGCGGCCAGGACCATCTGCTCGGCATCGGCGCGTGATACGCCGTGGTTGGCGAGCACACCCGGGAATACCTTCGTCTCGCCGTCCTTGCGTTCCTTCCAACCGGTCAGGTCGTCGGCGGCGTAGCCGGCGAAATCCTCGATCGTCTTCACGCCGTCCTCGCCGAGCGTCACCATCATGGCGGTGGTGATGCCGGGAATCTCGCGCAGCTCGTCCTTGACGCCGAGCGCCTTGCGCTTCTCGTCATGCTCGGCTTCGATCTTCTCCAGATATTCGCGGGCGCGGGTCTGGATTTCCGAAGCCGTGTCCTCGTCGAAGCCGTCGATCGACGCGATTTCGCCGGAGTCGACATACGCGACCTCCTCGACGCTGGTGAAGCCTTCGGAAGCGAGCACCTGGCCGACCATCTCGTCGACGTCGAGGGCTTCCATGAACAGCGACGACCGTTCGACGAATTCCTTCTGGCGGCGTTCGCTCTCTTCCTGCTCGGTCAGGATGTCGATATCCCAGCCGGTGAGCTGCGAGGCAAGACGGACGTTCTGGCCGCGGCGGCCGATGGCCAGCGACAGCTGATCGTCGGGAACGACGACCTCGATGCGCTCGGCATCCTCGTCGAGCACGACCTTGGCGACTTCCGCCGGCTGCAATGCATTGACAATGAAGGACGCCGCCGAAGGCGACCACGGAATGATGTCGATCTTCTCGCCCTGCAATTCACCGACGACCGCCTGGACGCGGCTGCCGCGCATACCGACGCAGGCACCGACCGGATCGATGGAGCTGTCGCGCGAGATGACAGCGATCTTGGCGCGCGAACCCGGATCGCGGGCGACCGACTTGATCTCGATGATGCCGTCGTAGATTTCCGGCACTTCCATGGTGAACAGCTTCGCCATGAACTGCGGATGGGTGCGCGACAGGAAGATCTGCGGGCCGCGCTGTTCGCGGCGCACGTCATAGACATAGGCACGGACGCGATCGCCATACTTGTAGTTTTCGCGCGGAATCAGCTCGTCGCGGCGGATGATCGCTTCGCCGCGGCCGAGATCGACGATGACGTTGCCGTATTCGACGCGCTTGACGGTACCGTTGACGATCTCGCCGATACGGTCCTTGTATTCGTCGTATTGCCGGTCGCGCTCGGCCTCGCGCACCTTCTGCACGATGACCTGCTTGGCGGACTGGGCGGCGATGCGGCCAAAATCCATCGGCGGTAGCTGTTCTGCAATGAAATCGCCGAGCTGGGCGTCCGGATTGCGCTCGCGCGCCGAGGAAATGGCAATCTGCGTCGCGTAGTCATCGACCTTCTCGACCACTTCCATCAGCCGCTGCAGCTTCATCTCGCCGGTGTTGGCATTGATGTCGGCGCGGATATTGGTTTCCTGGCCGTAGCGCGAGCGCGCGGCCTTCTGGATCGCATCGGCCATGGCGGCGATGACGATCGACTTGTCGATCGACTTTTCACGCGCGACCGCATCGGCGATCTGCAGCAGTTCAAGCCTGTTGGCGCTTACAACCATCTTCTTTCTCCCGAGCTTGTTGCCGACCTTTACGGCCGGCAGCCCAATCACATTTCCTGTTCGGTTTCGTCTTCCGCACCCTCTGGTGCGTCTTCGGGTTCGCCGCGGCGTTTCCTGGCTTCCTTGCGCGCCCGATTGTCCTTCGACAGCGCATCGCGGATAAGGTCGTCGGTCAGAATCAGCCGCGCTTCGGCAATCGCATCGTAGGGAACACGTACCGTCGGCTCCTCGCCGTAAGCGGCCTTGTCACGCTCGATCAGCACACCGTCCGCGTCGCTTTCGGCGATCTTGCCCTTGAAGCGCTTACGGTCGGCGACGAGAACCGACGTTTCCATCTTCACCAGATGGCCGGTCCAGGCTGCAAAGTCCGATTTGCGGACCAGCGGCCGGTCGATGCCCGGCGACGACACTTCGAGATGATAAGCCTTCTCGATCGGATCATCGACATCGAGCGCCGGCGATACCGCCCGGCTGACCTCTTCACAATCCTCGACCGTCATGGTGCCGTCCTCGCGCTCGGCCATGATCTGCAGCGTCAGCCCGTTCTGGCCCGACAGGTGCACACGTACCAAGCGGAAGCCAATGGCGCGCAGTACCGGCTGAACGATCAGCGCGATGCGCGCATCGATGCCGCTTTCGCGGATGATGCGGTCGTCGCCTTCGCTTGCCGTCACTGTCATTCGGTCCTGTCACTCGATTTCTGTTGGTCGGCAGGTAATAAAAAAGAGCGGGACCGGGTGGACCCACTCTTCGTCATACCGACCAAGAATTTGAAGCTGATATAGACGATCGTGGTCCTCGTTTCAAGCCCGTCCTGCATGACGGCAAGGCTCCGAGTCCGCAGCACTGCGCCAAATGCATGGCGCCCATGCAGTGATCACCGTTTGAGCACCGGCCACGCACGACTATCTACGTTGCATTGCACAATTGGAGCGCTCACTGCGCTCGATAGGGTCCCATCATGAACAATCGTGGATTTTTTTCAGCCATAGGCAATGTCTTTAGCGTGTTCGGCAGCGCCGTAGCCGCGTCGCGGGCTGTGGAATGCGGTCGCAAGCCGCGTGGGCATGATCTGCGCAATCTCGGCATGGAGCCGGCAGCCTTCAACAAGATCCGTCGCTTCTGAGCCAGGTGGGCGCCGAGAGCCTTCGGCCCGCTCGCCTTGTGCTCAGCTCTAATTTCCCGCTTATTTCCGCACGAAGGTGAGATAGGCGGGCCGTCGGCCTTCGCGAATGGCCTTGGCCTCATAGCGCGTCCCCGGCCAGCCATCATAGGGCCGGTGCCAGTCGGCTGCTTCGCTTGCCTGCCACGTGAAGGCGTCGTGCGCCCGGCAATGCAGGAGCGTCCAGTTCACATAGCTGTCGATATCGGACGCAAAGTGGAACTTTCCGCCGTGCTTCAGGACGCGCGCGAAGCGGTCGAGATTGACCGGGCTGACGAAGCGCCGCTTCCAGTGCTTCTTCTTCGGCCACGGATCCGGATAGAGAAGGTCAATGCCGTCAAGCGAAGCCTGCGGCAGCCAGTCCAGCAGACGTGTGGCGTCGTCGTCATAGACGCGCAGATTGGCAAGCGGCCGCTCCCGGACCGCCATCATCATCTTGGCCATGCCGTTGACGAAAGGCTCGACGCCGATAAAGCCGGTCGCCTGGCTGGCCGTAGCACGGTGCAGAAGATGTTCGCCGCCGCCAAAACCGATTTCGAGCTGGACAGCCGAAACTTCGGCTTCGAAAAGGCTGCGCAAGTCGGCCGGCGGTTCAACCGTCAGATCGAGCCTGTAGACGGCGAAGCCGCTCTCCAGCGCCGCTGCCTGTTGTGGTCGAATGGTCTTGCCGCGCCGGCGACCGAAAAAGGCCTCGGTCGCGCGGCTTGGCCGGTCCTTCGGATCCATAGGCGCCGCGGTTAGGCGGCGACTGCTTCGGCGACCGGTTCGGCGAGAGCGTCCTTGAGCGCCTTGGCGAGGTCGGTCTTCTCCCAGGAGAAGGATCCGTCGCGGCCGGCCTTGCGGCCAAAATGGCCGTAGGACGACGTCTTGGCATAGATCGGCTTGTTGAGATCGAGGTGGCGGCGGATGCCGGACGGCGACAGGTCCATCACGGCGCGCAGTGCACGCTCGAGTTTTGCCTCGTCGACCTTGCCGGTGCCGTGCAGGTCGACGTAGATCGACAGCGGCTGGGCGACACCGATCGCATAGGAAAGCTGGATGGTGCAGCGATCGGCGAGCTTTGCGGCAACCACGTTCTTGGCGAGATAACGCGCCGCATAGGCCGCCGAGCGGTCGACCTTGGTGGTGTCCTTGCCAGAAAAAGCGCCGCCGCCATGAGGCGCAGCCCCGCCATAAGTGTCGACGATGATCTTGCGGCCGGTCAGGCCGGCGTCGCCATCAGGCCCGCCGATGACGAACTTGCCGGTCGGATTGATGTACCAGTTGCAATTGTCGGCAATCTTCAGGTCGCCCAGTGCTTCGCGAATATAGGGCTCGACGACGTTGCGCACCTTCTTCGAATCCCACGTCTCATCGAGATGCTGGGTCGACAGCACGATCTGCGTCACTTCCGCCGCTTTGCCGTCGACATAGCGGACGGTGACCTGGCTCTTGGCATCCGGCCCGAGCCTGCCGGCATCACCGCTGCCTTCATGGCGCGCAGCCGCCAGCAATTCGAGGATCTTGTGGCTGTAATAGATCGGCGCCGGCATCAGGTCCGGAGTTTCGCGGCAGGCATAGCCAAACATGATGCCCTGGTCGCCGGCTCCCTCCTCGCCTTGCCGGTCGGAGGCGTTGTCGACGCCTTGGCCGATATCCGGCGACTGGCCGTGCAGCAGGACCTCGATCTTGGCTGTCTTCCAGTGGAAGCCGGCCTGCTCGTAGCCGATTTCGCGGATCGCCTTGCGAGCGACCGACTTGAACTTGGCCGGGTTGACGATCGGATGGCCGGCCGCATCCTTCAGGACGTTGCCCTCCTTGTCCTTCTTGAGCAGCGTCTCGGGGACGCGCACCTCGCCGGCGATGACAACGCGATTGGTCGTCGCAAGCGTCTCGCAGGCAACGCGGACCTTCCACGGGTCCATGCCGGTCTTTCTGGCTTCGCGATAGACGAGATCGACAATCTCGTCGGAGATGCGGTCGCAGACCTTGTCGGGATGGCCCTCGGCAACGGATTCCGAGGTGAAGAAGTAATTGTGCCGCGTCACGGGTGTCCCCTCTTGAAAAAAATATCGGCAGGCCGCCGATTTTGGCGCGCCAGTTGTTAACGGTGCCGGGCGTCGCTCGTCAAGCCATGCAGCCGTTCTGGCATGAATTTTGACGTTATTATCTTTGCATCCAGAGACGGCGGCAGGGCGCACTGCGATCAGCCCTTGCACCAACAGATAGAGGAAAACGGCTTCGAGGAAGCGAGTCGAGCGAAATCGATCTGCGCTTTAGCGCATCTGCGGAATGAACATCCCTCAATGCGCGCAGCCGCGAGAAATTGCATGCCCAGCTACGACGAGCCCTTCCTTGTTGAACTCTTCACGGGCCAGTCAATCGACTTCGTCGGTGGAAAGCGACTTCACCAGCTCGATGATCTTGCGGCGCACTTTCACATCGGCGATCTTGACGAAGGCGCGATTCAGCTGGAGGCCTTCCGGGCTGCCGCAGAATTCGACGGCGGAGGTCATCGAAGCATCCTCGGCAAATCCACGGTTGCCCACGGGCTCCTGACCGGGCGCATCCTCGAAAAAGAAGGCGACGGGGACGCCGAGTATGGAGGCGATTGCCTGCAAACGGCTGGCGCCGACGCGATTGGTGCCCTTTTCGTACTTTTGGATCTGCTGGAACGTTATGCCGAGGTTTTCACCCAGTTTTTCCTGGCTCATTCCCAGCATATTGCGGCGAAGCCGGATGCGGCTTCCGACGTGGATGTCGATCGGATTCGGCTTTTTCTTGTTTTCTTCTGTCATTTTTTCCTCGCCGAATTTTTCCGGCTTTTTCTATTTTGCTGCCCAAACGACGCCGCGGCCCGTGCCCCAACAGAACGACCTTATCGACTTCGAAAATTTTCAGGCGCTTACAGTATGAGTTTCTAATGTGTCGGCTGTCAATTCGCCCGTAGCCTTTGCCTTACGTTCAAAATGCATGCCGCAACGGCAAGCAAAAACATGATCAGCATTCCGTTAATGCGTCGTTGGCCGGAGGAAACGATGGCTTGGTCGGAGATCGGCACACGCACATCGATCGCGCCGCGTGCATCGATTGCCAGCGCGTCGACGATGCGACCGCGCGGGTCGACAACGGCCGAAATGCCGTTATTAGCCGCGCGCAACAGGGGCACCCCATTCTCCACCGCCCGGATCTGCGCCTGCCTGAAGTGCTGGTACGGCCCCGGCGTGTCGCCGAACCAGGCGTCATTGGTGACGTTCACAATAAGCTCGGCTGACGTTGCGTCAACTGCGACCAGATCGGGAAAGATGACCTCATAGCAAATAAACGGCAGCGCCCGGATACCGCCGGGCAGCGCGATCGGATGCCGCTCATTGCCCGCCGCGAAGGTCATTGGACCGGCAACAAGCTGCTCAAGCCCGAAGCGGCCGAGCAGATCGGCGAAAGGCAGGTATTCGCCGAAGGGTACCAGGTGGACCTTGTCGACGGCATCGACGATTTCGCCCCTTTCGTCGATCGCCACCACAGAGTTGTAGTAACGGCTGCCGGCCGCCGAGCCGCCTTCTTCGCGAACGACGCCGGCGACCAGCATCTGGCCATCGCCAAGCATCTCTCCGATCGCAGGCAGGGCATCCGGACGTTCGGTGAACAGAAACGGCACGGAGGTCTCCGGCCACAGAATCAATTGCGGCCTGTCATGGCCGGGTTCCGGCGCCTTGGCCGAAAGCCCCATCATGGTGGCGAAGATACGGTCACGCACCGAGGTATCCCATTTTTCGGTAAGGTCGACGGCAGGCTGCACGATACGGACGTCAAGGCTGCGGGCGGCCGGCTTTTCGGGGGCGGCGAGCCGGATATAGCCGAAGCCGGCATGGGCGGCGACGAGCACGACAAGCAATGCCGCGCCGAGGCGGAGATGCCGGCGCGCCGCAAGCAGCGCCGGCAGCGCAAAGACGAAGACCGCAAGCGCGTCCATGCCGACCATGCCGGTCACCGAGACGCTCTGCATCAGCAAAGGTACCGGCATCGCCGCATAGCCGACGGCATTCCACGGAAAGCCGGTGAACAGGAAGCCGCGCAGCCATTCCGCCAGCGCAAAGCCGAAGGCGAGCGCGGCGATGCGTCCGATGTCGTTGCTCCACAACAGCCGGGCGACCACGGCGGCGAAACCATAGAAGAAGGCGAGCGCGAGGGGGATGCCGACCACCGCGAACGGCAAGGCCCAGGCAAAGCTGTCGGCCTCGACCAGAAGCGCCGAGCCGACCCACCAGAGACCGGCAAGAAAGTAGCCGAAACCGAACCACCAGCCGATGGCGAAAGCCGGACGCAAGCGCCGCAGAAAACCGTCCGAGGCTTCGCCGGTCGCGCCGTCGAGGAGCCACACCAGCAGGGGAAACGAAACGAAACAGACGGCGAAGAAATCGTACGGCGCCTGGGCAAGAACCGCCAGCGCGCCGGCAAGAAACGCCACCAGCGCGCGCCGCCAGCCCCAAAGCAGAATTATCCGGCCGGCCTGGCGCTCCATCTATGCTTCCGAGTCGTGCGAATCAGGAAGCAAGATTTATCAGGCCGCGGCCTTGGCTCCAAACCGGGCGACGTAGTCCGCTCATAGCTATCGATGCCAGCCTTGTATCTTCAGCCCGCCCAGCCGCTCAGCCTCTTCGCGTGGGACAGCGCCGACAGTCTGGGAAAAGGTCCAGACATGGCCTTCAGGATCGCGCGCGTCTTCTTGCCTGCAACTGAAGCCGGGCTGGCTATATGGTCGGCCCATTCGGAATCGACGATGATATAGCCGTCGCCGAACCGCATCTCGGAATGGACGAGCCTGCCATTAGCATCGCTGACCACCATGCTCGGCTCGAAGCCGAAAGCCTTTTCAAGCCATGTCAATGCGGCCCGCGGATTCTGGTAGAAGACACCCGAGCCCAAGGTTGAGTGCTTGAACGGGTCCTCAACCGGCATCGGGCAAGCCGCGTCCTTCAAGCCTGCTCGGTGCGGACGGCGCGGCGGCGGCGCTCGCCCTTCAGTGTCTCGACGATGCGTACGCGCTTGACGCGGCGCGGATCGGCGTCAAGCACATGGAACTCGAAGCCGGGTATGGCCTGCACCACTTCGCCGCGCGCCGGCACCCGGCCAAGCGTGTTGAAGATCATGCCGCCGATCGTGTCGACATATTCGCCGTGCTCGCCGGCGGCGAAATCCTCGCCGATCATCTTGGCGACATCGTCGATCTCGGCCTTGCCGTCGACGATGAAGACGCCTTCACCGGCCTGGGTGATCATCGGCTCGTCTTCGTCGTGCTCGTCCTCGATGTCGCCGACCACCATCTCGACGATGTCCTCGAGCGAGACGAGACCGTCAGTACCGCCATATTCGTCGATGACCAAAGCCATCTGGGTCCGCGTCGTCTGCATCCGCCCCATCAGGTCGGAGGCGAGCATCGAGGGCGGCACGAACAGCACCGGTCGGATCAGGTTGAGATCGCCGATGGTGCGCGCCAGATCGACCTGGGCGAGATCGAGAAGCGTCGCGACCGGAGTTTTCCTGGTCGTCCTGCCCTTTCTGACGCGGGCGACCTTGGTGATATGCGCCAGCACGTCGCGGATATGGACCATGCCGCGCGGATCGTCGAGCGTCTCCGAATAGACCGGCATGCGGGAATGGCCGGACTGCTCGAACAACCCCAGAAGGTCGCCGAGCTTCGTGGTGATCTCGACCGCCTCGATGTCGGCGCGCGGCACCATGACGTCCTCGACCCGCACTTCGCGCAGGCGCAGGATGTTGTTGAGCATGGCGCGTTCGCCGGGCGAGAAGGATTCTGCATCGCTCGCCGTTTCGGCAAGCGCACCGGCAATCTCCTCGCGCAGGCTGGTGCCGTTGCGGTGCCTGAAAAGCCCGAGCACGCGATCGAACAGGGAAGGACCGGCAGGCGATGCCTCGCTGGCGAAGCTGCCGGTCGTGGTACTCGGACTCGAGCCCTCTTCCGTCGTTTCGGAAGGCTTGATCACACTGCCGGCGTCGGAGCGGGCGGCAGTCTCTGGTTTGTCGTTCATCATCGTCCGGTCAATTGGTCTTTTGTAATTACGTGTAGGGATCGGGAATGGCAAGCCTCGCAAGTGCTGCGCGCTCTGTCGCTTCCATCAGTTCCGCTTCGGCATCCGTTTCGTGATCATAGCCCAGCAAATGCAGCAGGCCATGGATGACGAGATGGGAGATATGGTCCTCGATGGGCTTGTCTTCCAGTGCCGCCTCGCGCGCGACAGTCTCGGCGGCCAGCACGATGTCGCCGAGCATCGGCGGCAGAGGCCCTCCCCTGGCAAACGGAAAAGCTGGAAAAGACAGGACGTTGGTCGGCTTGTCCTTGCCGCGCCAGCCGGCATTGAGCGTGCGGATACGGGCATCGTCGGAAAAGACGATGCTGAGCTCGGAACGGCCGTCGGCACCGGTTTCGGCAAAGGCGGCCGAGACGGCGTGGTCGACCAGCCGCATCAGCACCGCCTCGTCGGGCCAGTCGCCCGCCTCGATCGCGATATCGATTTCGACGGGAAGCGGTCCCCCCGCCTTTTGCTCCTCAGCCATGCGGCCGCATAATCGTATCAGCTTTCGACACCCAAACCCCTGGCCAGCTTGCCGTCACGGTCGTAGGCCTTGACGATCTCGGCGACCAGCGGATGCCTGACGACGTCGCCTTCATTGAAGCGTACGGTCACCATGCCGGTGACGCCGTCGAGGATTCTCAGCGCCTCGACCAGGCCGGATTTGGTGTTTGGCGGCAGATCGATCTGGGTCGGATCGCCGGTGACGATCATGCGCGAGTTCTCGCCGAGCCGGGTCAGGAACATCTTCATCTGCATCGGCGTGGTGTTCTGCGCCTCGTCGAGGATGACGGCAGCGTGCGCCAGCGTACGGCCGCGCATGAATGCCAGCGGCGCGATCTCGATGACCTCAGCAGCAATCGCCCGCTCGACCTTGTCGGCCGGCATCATGTCGTAGAGCGCGTCATAGAGCGGCCGCAGATAGGGATCGACCTTCTCCTTCATGTCACCCGGCAGAAAGCCAAGCCGTTCACCGGCCTCGACCGCGGGGCGCGACAGCACGATCCGTTCGACCATGCCACGTTCGAGCAGCATTGCCGCATGCGCCACCGCCAGATAGGTCTTTCCGGTGCCGGCCGGGCCGATGCCGAAGACGAGTTCCGACCGCTCCAGCGCGCGCATATAGGCGTCCTGGTTGAGCGAGCGGGCATAGATGGTCTTCTTGCGCGTCGATATCTGGGCGGCGGACACCTTGCCCTTGCGCTCCAGCGTCGGCAGCGTCAGCTGGTCGTCGGTGGCGATCGCCATGCGCACGGCGCCGTCGACATCGGACTGGCCGATATCGGTGCCTTTCTGCAGAATGCCGTAAAGATTGTCCAAGGCGCGGCGCGCCTGCTCGGCGGCCGAGGAAGAGCCCTTGATGGTCAATTGGTTGCCACGCGAGCGGATGTCAACGCCGAGCTTCTGCTCGAGCCTGGCCAGATTCTCGTCGAACTGGCCGTAAAGGGCGCTGGCAAGCTTGTTATTGTCGAAAGTCAGTACGATGTGCGCGATATCCGAGGCCCCGGAGGGTAGGTTCTGGGGCAGGTTCTTGACTTCAGCAGCGCTCAACCGTCTCTCCTCATCTGCCGAGGCCTTCAGGCCAATTCGGCGAACAGGCTGTTGTAGCCCGTCTTCGTGATTCGTACCTGGATAATGTCACCGATTTCGCCGGCCTTTTCATCAACAATAACCGGCTGCAGCCACGGCGAGCGGCCAACCTTCTGGCCGGCCTGGCGGCCCGGCTTTTCGATCAGCGTGTCGATAGTCCTGCCGACCAGGCTTGCGCCGAAATGCTGCTGCTGTTTCAGAAGCAGCGCCTGCAGCCGCTGCAGGCGCTCGTCCTTGACGGCCTCCGGCACGTGATCGCCCATCTCCGCGCCCGGCGTGCCGGGGCGCGGAGAATATTTGAACGAGAAGGCCGAGGCATAGTTGACGTCTTCGACCAACTGCATCGTCGCCTCGAAATCCGCTTCCGTCTCACCGGGAAAGCCGACAATAAAATCGCCGGACAGTGCGATGTCGTTCCGTGCGGCACGGATGCGGTCGATCAACGTCAGATAGTCCTTGGCCATATGCCTGCGGTTCATCGCCTTGAGTATGCGGTCGGAGCCGGATTGCACCGGTAAATGTAGATAGGGCATCAGCGTCGGCAAATCACGATGGGCGGCGATCAATTCATCGTCCATGTCGCGCGGATGGCTGGTCGTGTAGCGCAGCCGCGCCAGACCTGGAATCTCTGCCAGCCTGAACAGCAGCCGGCCAAGGCCCCATTCCTCGCCGTCTTCACCTCTTCCGTGCCAGGCGTTGACATTCTGGCCGAGCAGCGTCACCTCGCGCACGCCGGCATCCGCCAGGCGCTCGGCTTCGGCGACGATCTGTGCCACCGGCCGCGAGACTTCCGAGCCGCGCGTATAGGGCACGACACAGAAGGTGCAGAACTTGTCGCAGCCTTCCTGAACGGTCAAGAACGCCGTCACGCCGCGCCTGATCAGTTCGGCGCGCTTCGGCTGCGGCAGATGCTCGAACTTGTCTTCGACGGCATAATCGGTCTCGACGATCTTTTCGCCGCTCCGCGCCCTCGCCAGCACCCCGGGCAGCCGGTGGTAGGTCTGCGGACCGATGACCAGATCGACAGCCGGCGAGCGGCGGATGATCTCGGCACCCTCGGCCTGCGCCACGCAGCCGGCGACGCCGACCAGCATTTCGCGCCCGGCCTTGGCACGCTCCGCCTTCAGCTCACGGATGCGCCCAAGTTCGGAATAGACCTTTTCCGCCGCTTTCTCGCGGATGTGACAGGTGTTGAGCAGCACCAGATCGGCCTCGCCGATGGCGTCTGTCGCGGCATAGCCGTCGGCCGCCAGAGCATCGGTCATGCGCTGCGAATCGTAGACGTTCATCTGGCAGCCATAGGTCTTGACGAAGACCTTTCTGGTCGCGGCAGGCGGAACGACCAGGTTTTCGGCGGCAGCGCCGATGTCGTCGCGTTCTATCGTGTTCAATTCCATTTCGCGGCTTCTAGCGCCTTTCCCCGACAAAAAACAGACGAATCTGGCCGGAACCTGCTCAGCCTACCGGCTCGGACGCGGTTCGGCGAGCGCCGCTTGTACCATCTCGCGAACCTGGCGTTCCATCTGCTTTGCCGTCTCCTTGCGGCTCGAGCCCCTGGAGAAAGCAATCGCCTCGCCAAAATGCACCTCGACGTCGAGGGCGCCCTCGGCCATCAGCACCTTGAGGTGCGGCATCAGCTCCTCATCGCCGATCCAGGCGGCAACCGGCCGATGCCGGCGGCCGAGCGGCACGCCATGCAGGCGCGTATAGACGATCGCCACCGGTTGGATGAAGACCTGTTCGGCCGCCCCTTCCGCAATCGCCATTGTAGCGGCGCCGAACAGCGTGCTCTTGAACGGCAGGATCATGTTCCCGTCGCCGGTCGAGCCTTCGGCAAACAGCACCATGGCGTCGCCCTTGGCCATCCGGCGGGCGATCTCGCTCGCCTGGTCGCCCGACGAGCGTTTGCGCTCACGTTCAATGAAGACGGTGCGTTGCAGCTTCGACAGCATGCCGATCAGCGGCCAGCCTGCCATATCGGCCCTGGCGATGAACGTCACGTCGACCATCGACCCCAGCACCATGATGTCGGTCCAGGAGATGTGGTTGGCAGCAATCAGCAATGGGCGCTGGCCGGACAGCGCTCCCTTGACATGGATGCGCAGCCCCAGCGCCCTGACGATCATCCTGTGCCAGATCTTCAGGATGAAGGTCTCGCGCCAGAGTCCGGTCCTCATCGACAGTATCTGCAAAGGCACAAGCACCAATGAGCCGACGACAACCAGCCCCAGGGCCAGGAAAATCCTGATTTTTCCTATCATCCCCACCACCCCGGCGTTTGGCTAACGAAGATCGCGGCGCATGACAAGCGCGCCGGTCGGGCCGAGCTCCGGCGACTTGTAATAGTTGGCGCGCTTGCCGACCTCGCGGAAGCCGAACCGTCGGTAGAGCGCGATCGCGGCGACATTGGTCTCGTCGACCTCGAGGAAAAGTGCCTCGGCGCGCTGTGCGTGCAGTTCACGCAGCACCGCATCCATCAATTGCCAGCCGAGCCCCCGGCGCCGATGCGAGCGTGCCACCGCGACCGTCAGGATCTCCCCCTCGCCGGCCGCCAGCCGAGCCAGCACGAAGCCGACCGGCGGCTTGGCACCCTGTCCGGTCTCGCGCGCGGCATAGCCGAACACCGTGTCCTGCTCGAGCAGCGCGGCGAATTCGTCGTCGGTCCACGGCCGCGCGAAATCCTCGCGATGCAGCACCGACATGGCCGCGCTGTCGGCAACCGTCAGCGGCTCGATCGCATAGTCCCTGCGACGCGGCTGGAGGAATGGAATGCGCATCAGTTTTTTTGCCTAGATAGAATAAAGCCGGCCTGCGGCTTGGCGTCGGCGCCGCGCAGATAGAGCGGTTTCGGCTTTTCGCCCTCGCCCTTTTTACCGGCACGTTGGGCGGCGGCCAGCCGGGCATAGACGGCGATGTCGGCGGTGGCCGCCGTCCCGCCGAGATCGAAGCTGCGCCCGGCCGCCGCGGCAATTTGGGTTGCCGCCGTGCCGGCGAGAACCGCAGATCTGTCGACCGCGATGGCGGCTGCTTGCGAGAGCGTGGTCACGGCCGGACCAAAGATCAGAACCGACCTCTCATCGTAAAGTGCCGCATGGATCTCCTCGCGACCTGCATCGAGCGCGGCGAGCACGGCGCGACCGGGAAATGCCGCTCTCGCTTGCGCCGCCAGGGCCTCCAGAGTCGTCACGCCGATCGCCGGGATTTTCAGCGCCAGCGCAAGGCCGCGCGCCGCCGAGACGCCGACGCGCAGACCGGTGAAGGAGCCCGGACCCGTCGAAACGGCAATGGCGCCGAGGCCGGAATAGTCGGTTCTGCTGGTCCCCAACGCCTTTTCGATGACACCCATCAGATGCTCGGCATGACCCTTACCGAGATCGAGCACCGAACGGCCGAGTTCTTTCCCGGCCGCCGCGTCGTAGACGCAGGCGGCGCAGAGATTGGCGGCACAGTCGATGGCAAGCAATTTCATGAAGCGGCCGGTTGAGACAGTTTCGAAAACAGCTTCCCTCTGCCCGCCAGGGCTGATCCCCGCAAGGGAATAATGGATAAATCGTCAGGCGACTTGGCTTCGGCGCGGGTCCAAGAATGTAAGTTCCAACGCACGCAATCGCCACAATAGGTATCGGGACTAGCCGACCTGCTCGATACGCAGCACGTGATTGTCCCAGACATAGTCAGGCTCGGAATGTATCGAGCCACCGGACTCGACGATATCGCCGGCGCCGGTCGTCGCCATGAAGCTTTCCCCATCGGCTGCAACGCCGCAAACCTCGACCAGCGCCTTGGTGGCGACGATGCGGCCGCTGGCCGCGTCGATCACGGCAAGCGAATTGCCCTCAGGCGAAGACACCGCGATGGTGCCGGCGGCAGGGTTGGCGGCGACCGAGCCGATATAGTTCCTGAAAGCCGAGAGCACGTCCTGCGACATGTCGAGTAATTTCAGGTCCATGCCGCGCGCCGCGCGGCCGAGCAGTGGGGGACGATCGGTACCGGGCCCCCTGTATTGACAGCCGAACCAGACGGTGCCGGAGCGGTCGGCATCCATATGGCGGATCGACAGTTGGTGCAGCGCCGGCGGTAATTCGTGCTTTTCGGTGAGATCGCCGGTAAGGCGGTCGACCAGAACATAGGAAGGCTTCATCGTTGCGATATTGAGCTCGGCGCGGCCATAATCCGGATGCGTTTCGATGCCGCCATTGGCGACAGCGATTGTCCTGCCGTCGGAGAGAAGCAGAAGTTCGTGCGGGCCCACGCCGTAGGTCGGGAACTCGCCGATGCGCTTGAATTTCGCATGCGCGTCATAGACGCCGACGACGCCGGCGGCATTGTCGAAATCGTTCTCGGTGGCGTAGAGCAGCGTACCGTCGGCCGAGAACACGCCGTGGCCGAAGAAATGCCGGCCGGCAACGCTGGCAACGGTCTGCGGTTCATCGCGGCCGGTATGGTCGAAGACGACAGCAAAGGTGCCCGGCTGCCTGGCAAACACCACCGAACGCTTGGACACCGGGTCGAAGGTAACGTCGTGGCCCCGATCGGGCAGATCGATCGTGTGCAACAACTTGCCGGCCTCGGACAGGACGGCCGCGCCATAGCTGCCGTCGCGCTTGACGAAAGCGGTGGCGAAGACCGAGTCGGCGTCGAGTGTCTTTGCCCAGGCCGACGGCGCCATCGCCGCTACGAAACCAGCGCCTGCGGCCCTCAGGAAATCGCGCCGATCGATCAGCGGCGTCCTCATGATCAGTCGCCATCCAATGACGAGAACCCGGCGGTCAGGCCGAATTCGGCGGTCAGCCTGGTGCCGATCAGGGTCGTCAGGCTGGATGTCACCAGCGAGAAATAGTCGAGCTTCTGGCGCAGCGCCGGATCGGCAAGTGCCTTGTCGATCGGTCCCCTGATCGCCTTGGCCGCCTCGATCCCGTTGGTGAGCTGGATGTGGACCGATTCTGCCATCCAGCGCGCATCGGGCGGCAGCGCGTCGCCAAGCTGCGAGGCCTGGAACAGCGTGTCCATGCCCGCCAGATTCCCGGTCAGCGAGCGGGCGGTGTTTTGCGAGCGCCAATAGATCGCCTGTTTCGGTTTGTCGGCCTCCGGCTTGGCGCCCAGGAAGCCTTTCAGGCGTACGTCGCGGACCATTTCCAGCTCGTTGATGAAGACGCCGACCAGTTCGGTCACCGCTTCGGTGCCGTCGTGGTAGAGCGCGTTCTGCGGACCCGGATTGGCCCAGAGCGCGGCAAAGCCGTTGGGCTCGTTCCAGGCATCGCCAACCTCGCCGGCAATCGTCTCGACATTGCCGGCAATGGCCGCACCGTAGGCGCAGCGATAGGCGTCGTCCCTGCCGACCAATTGACCGGCTCCGTCGCCGTAGAGGACGAATTCCAGTGCGCCGAGCCCTTGCATGGCGACGCTCTTTGTAGCCAGCTGGGCCGGATCGGCGGCTGTCGGATCCTTGCCGGCAAGTGCTGCCTGCACCTGCTTCAGGCCGATGCTCTTGCGATCCGGCCAAAACAGCATGCGCTCAAGCCGGTTGTTTTCCGCGATCGGCCCGAAACGGATGATTTCCACCACCGACCAGGCATCCACGACGCCTGAGAATTCGGCGCGTGCCGCATCGAGATTGTCTCGCGAGGGCGCTTGGCAAAGCGCGTGCATGGTCTTGGCCAAGCTGTCCGCATGGTCATGCAATCTGGCATAGGCCGGGCGGACGAAGCCGTCGATCGCCCGCTGGATCACATCCGAAGCCTTCACCGTCGCGGATGCCGGCAGCGCACCGGCGAGGACCAGCATCAGAGCGAATGCAAGACGCTTCCGCATCAGAGCGACTCCAGAAACTTGATCAGCGCGGCGCGGTCGGCCGCATCGGCAGCGGCAAAGCGGTCACGCGCCTTCTGACCCTCGCCGCCATGCCACAGAATCGCCTCGGCCAGGCTTCGTGCGCGCCCGTCATGCAGGAAGAAGGTGTTGCCGCTGACGGTCTGGGTGAGCCCGATGCCCCACAGTGGCGGCGTGCGCCATTCGCTTCCCGTGGCCTCGCCCACCGCCTGTCCGTCGGCAAGACCGGGTCCCATTTCATGCAGCAGGAAATCGGAATAGGGCCAGATCAGCTGGAAGGCCCGCGCCTTGTTCGGGGTGTCGCGACGGGTGACGAATTTCGGCGTATGGCAGGAGATGCAGCCCATATCGTAGAATAGTTTTTTGCCGGCGAGCACGTCCGGTCTGTCGAGATCGCGCCGGGCCGGCACGGCAAGGTTTTGCGAATAGAAGGTCACGAGGTCCATGACCGGCGGCGGCGCTTCGACCGGACCGAGGCGCTCCTGTACACCGTTAGGTAGGCCAAGGCAGGTCTTTTCCGCGGCGCTGCAATCGCCCCAGTGCTTCGGCACTTCGGGCGTCGAAATGCCAATATCGCCGGCAAAAGCGTCCGCCGATTGCTGGCGGATCGATGCCGCCTGCGCCTTCCAGCCGAAACGGCCGAGCGTCAGTTCACCGCTGCTGGCGTCGCGTATTATGTTTGGCCTGCCGGAAATCCCGTCACCATCGCGGTCGGCCGCATCGGCACGCGTAAGGATGTCGGCGGGAGCGATCTGCTCGACCAGGCCAAGGCCGATCATCGGCGGTGTCATGCGCGGCGACAGCGTGGTGTGCGGATCGAGCGGCCCGTAGGCGAGACCCTCGACCGAATAGCTCGGCTTGCGCAGCGACACGACGCTGCCGTCCGCCAGTTTTACTTTTTGCTCCTGATAATCGACATGCATCCTGCCTTCGCCCTGCAGGCCGGGAACGGCTAGCTCCTGAAGTTGTGTGCCATAGACCGGGTCGGGAAAGTTGAGCACCTTGTGATCGGCGAGCGCGGCTTTCTCCTCCTCGGTACTGGCTTCCCTTGCCAGGCGCAGGAACATCGAGGTGGTGCCGCTGTCGCCTTGGGGCGGATGGCCCCGACCGTCCTTCAGATGACAGTTCTGGCAGGCGCGCTCGTTGAACAACGGACCGAGCCCATCCGAGGCTTGTGTCGAGGATGGCGAGGACACCCAGTTCTTGCGGAAAATGGCGTTGCCAAGCTTGAAGGTGCCCTCTTCCTCGAAGCTGATGTTGGCGGAGGATTGCGAGAAGGCGTCCTTGTTGACGTCCTTCTTCGAGGTGCCGGCGCCGCCCTGCATCAGCTCGAATTGCTCGGGCTTGGAGAAATCGCTGGTCGGCCTGGTGATGGCGATGACGCGCGCCAGATCCTTCGGCGTCAGATCCGTGCGGCTGGTGGCAAGCCCCGCCGGTTGCGGCGCCCCGGCCAGCGCCGAGGCTGTGAGCGTCGCCACCACGGCAAGAAAGGCGCCGCGAAGGATACCGCATCGCGGCTTCTTCTGAGACGGCAGGCCACAATGCTCGGCCGGCCGCAAGCGGCGCATGAAATCTAGGGGGCGCCGCATTCCGGCATGTCCTTATTCCGCCTCGTCGGCCGACGCTGCGTTGAGTTGACCGTACTTTTCTTCGCCGATCGAGGCGAGCAGGTCGAGTTGCGTCTCGAGAAAGTCGATGTGACCTTCCTCGTCAGCCAGCAATTCCTCGAACAGCTTCATCGTCACGTAGTCGCCTGCTTCGTTACAAACCTCGCGCGAACGCTTGTAGGCGGTGCGCGCGTCATATTCGCCGGCAAGATCGGATTCGAGCACTTCCTTGACATTCTGCCCGATGCGCAGCGGCGCCACGGACTGCAGGTTCGGATGGCCCTCGAGGAAGATGATGCGCGCCACGAGCCGGTCGGCATGGTGCATTTCCTCGATCGATTCAGCGCGTTCCTTCTTCGCTAGCTTGGCATATCCCCAGTCTTCCAGCAGCCGGAAATGCACCCAGTATTGATTGACCGCCCCAAGTTCCAGAAACAGAGCCTCGTTAAGCCGCTCTATGATCTGCTGTTCGCCTTTCATGGGTTCTGCTCCCGTATTGGACGCGCAGGCCTCTGACGCGATCCAGGTGTGAAACGATGTCCACGCCACTCGCCGCCGAGCGGGCATGGTAATTTTCGGTGACCCGAATGATCGTTTCGACCACATTTGGGAAGCAGCCGCAACAGCGACCGCGCTTGTGCATGGCGTGATAGACCTTCGCCGGCACGATCAGCTGCCAGGGGTCCTCATCCAGCAGCCCGACGATCGTCTGCTCTATCTCCTTTTCGGTGATGATGTTGCAATGGCAGATCAGCATTTTTCGCTCTGGCTAACGGCGCTTCGTTGCGTCGCGTGGCTGGTGGTTTCGATAGTCTATTGGAACACCTTGTCCGGTGAATCGAGGCTGTCCGAGCCCTCGAAGGCTATCGCATTGAGCTTCAGGGTACCGACGGCGCGTTCGATCGACTTGGTCTGATCGACCAGCGCGTCGATCGCCGCCTGCACAGTGGCATTGCCTTCCGTGTTGCCTTCTCCGATCTGCTGGTCATAGGCCTCGCCGGCAAGCGCCCGCGCCTTGATGGCCTCCATCTTGGCGACGGTGACGTCCAGTTTGTCCGACAATTCCTTGGCAACCGCCGGGTCGGCCGCCTTGACCATGTCGGCCACCGACGGCCCCTCGACGACAGTGCCGTCGAGCCGCTTGTAGCTGCCGTGATAGGCGGCACGGATGCCGATCGCATCGTAAAGATGGGAGTTGTAGGTATTGTCGGAGAAGCAATCGTGCTCCTCTTCCGGGTCGTGCAACAAGAGGCCGAGCTTCATCCGCTCTCCGGCGAGCTCGCCATAGGACAGCGAGCCCATGCCGGTGAAGATGGTCGAAATGGCGGCGTTCGGCTCGCCATCGACAAGGTTCTTGCGGGCGGCGCCGCCCTCCTTCCAGTCGTCGACCATATCCTTTAGATCGGAAACCAGAAGGTCGCTCGCCGATTTCAGATACTGTCCGCGGCGGTCGCAATTGCCGCCGGTGCAATTGGCGAGGTCGTAATCGGTGTAGGGCCGTTCGCCGGCGCCCGGACCGGTGCCGTGCAGGTCCTGACCCCAAAGCAGGAATTCGATCGCGTGATAGCCGGTCGCCACATTGGCCTCGATACCGCCGGCCTCCTGCAGGGTGCCGGAGAGGAACTCCGGCGTCAGGTCGGTGGCGTCGACCTTCTTGCCGTTGATCTCGATCGACTTGTTGGCGATCACATTGGCGGTGTAGAGCGCGTTGGCGTCCGACTCGGTGCCGTAGCTCTTGGCCACATAGTCGATCAAGCCTTCGTCGAGCGGCCAGGAGTTCACCTTGCCTTCCCAGTCATCGACGATGGCGTTGCCGAAGCGATAGACCTCGGTCTGCTGATAGGGAACGCGCGATGCCTTCCAGGCCTCGCGGGCGGCGTTCAGCGTTTCGGCAGATGGCTTGGCGAGCAGCGCATCGACAGCCTTGTCGAGCGCCTCGGCCGCGATCAGCGAATCCTCGTATTTGGCGAGTGCAATGTCGGAATAGGTCTTGATGACCGCCTTGGCATCGGTTTGCGCCTTGGCCGGCAGCACGAACACGGCCGCCGTCAGCATCGCGGTGGCGCCGATCGCCGCAAGCCTGCCGCCATACCGCGCCGTGATCATCGTTCTCATGATTGTCTCTCCTCGGGAATCAATGAAATGCCGGCGCCGCGGCGGGCAGTGCCAGCGGGCAAAGAAGGGTCGCGCCATCGCGCGGTTCGCGGAAGAAAGACACCGAAATGCCTCCAATCGAAAGGGTTCAAGGCCCAGACATCAAAGGGATGCGCTGACGCGCGAGCTTCCATAAAACGGCGAAGACGCCGGATGTCAACTGGTGGCGTAGAAAAAATTCAATTGAAACAATAGTTTAGAATTATTCTAAACTAGAACTGTCAACTTTAACACCGACATATGAAGAATGCCGGCGCATGACGCAGTTGACAGGCGGCCGTTCCGGGTGCGACCCGGATCGGCGCTCTTGCGGCGGCGCCGGACAATCGCCACCTGGCGAGACGTCCTAGATTTGGATGAGGAATCGGGCTGTTATGAAGAACGGGGTCGTCATTGTCGGTGCGGGTCATGCGGGCGTGCAAGCGGCCGCCAGCCTGCGCGAAGAAGGCTATGACGGCCCGGTGATCCTGGTCGGCGACGAAAACGAATCGCCCTACCACAAGCCGCCGCTGTCGAAGACCTTCATCAAGGATCAGCAAGCAAAGCCGCAGCCGTTGCGCGGCGAGGCTTTTTATACCGGCAGCGCCATCGACTTCCGGCCAGGCATCCGGGTCGAGCGGATCGACGTAGGCGGCCGCAGGCTGGAGATATCGGGCGGCGGTGTGTTGCCGTTTGACCGGCTGATCCTCGCCACCGGCGCGCGGCCGCGCCTGCTGCCGCTGCCGGGTTCGGAGCTTTCCGGCGTTGTGTCGCTGCGCTCGCTCGGCGATGCCCGCCTGATCCGCGAATTGAGCGCGCAAAGCGAGGAGGTCGTCATCCTCGGCGGCGGCTTCATCGGCCTGGAGATTGCCGCGACGCTCACCGCGGCAGGCCGCAAGGTTACGGTGGTCGAGGCGGTCGACCGGCTGCTCGGCCGCGCCGTGGCACCGGTCATCGCCGGCCATGTGCGCCAGCGGCTGGAGGCCACCGGTGTGCGCATCCTTACCGGCACCACCATCGAACGGCTGGAGGACGAGAACGGCCGTGTTTCGGCTGCAATCACCTCATCCGGCGAGACATTGCCGGCGCAGATGGTCGTCATCGGTATCGGGGTCGTGCCGAATGTCGAATTGGCCGAAGCCGCCGGCATTGCCATCGCCAACGGCATCCGCGTCGACCAGCAGATGCGCACGTCGGTGCCGGAAATCCTCGCCATCGGCGACGCGGCGTCTTACCGGCACTGGTTCACCGGCGGCGACGTGCGGCTGGAATCGGTGCAGAACGCCACTGACCAGGCGCGGCTCGCCGCGCGCACCATCGTCGGCCACACCGACAATTACTCGGCGGTGCCGTGGTTCTGGTCCGATATCGGTGACATGAAGCTGCAGATGGTCGGCCTGATTGCGGGTGGCGACAGCCATGTCGTGCTGGGCGACGTGGCCGAGAACAAATTCTCCATCTACCACTATGCCGGAAGCCGGCTGCTCGGCATCGAATCGGTCAACCGGCCGGGCGACCACATGCTTGGCCGCAAGATGCTCGGCGCCGGCTTTTCGCCGTCGCCGCAGATCGTCGCGACCGGGCCCGACGGGCTGAAGGCCGCGCTCGCCGCCTTCCAGCAGGCAGAGCCGGCCCGCGCGGCAGGATAAGATCAAACCCAATCACCCTGAATGACCGAGTTCGACCGGGAGCTGACCTTCAAAACATATAGCGAAGTAAAGGAAACAGCGGTATTTTGACCAATTGAAATTCGTCGGGGGGTGCTCATGGCTCTATATGTCATTGGCGCAGGCATGGGTCGCACTGGCACATATTCGCTGAAGCTCGCCTTGGAGCATCTTGGGTTCGGGCCGTGTCATCACATGGCAGATGTCCACGCCAATCCCGAGCAGAAGGCGCTGTGGCGCGCCGCCGGACAGGGACAACTCCCGACCTGGGATGCGGCATATGCCGGCTATCTTTCCGCGGTCGATTGGCCAACGGCGCATTTTTGGCGCGAAGTGAGTGACCACTACCCTCATGCAAAGGTTATCCTGACAGTTCGTGACCCCGAAGCCTGGTATGACAGCATGGCGCAAACAATAGGGCTCACGATGGATGCTGCTACCAATGATCCACAGTCCTTTGGTGTGGCGGTGGTTGGAAACAGTGTCTTTGGCGGTCGATTTGATAACCGTGATCACGCAATCGCTGTCTATGAAGCACATAACGCTTCCGTGAAATCAACGCTGCCACCTGAACGCCTTCTTACTTATCAGGCCTCCGAAGGGTGGGAGCCGCTTTGTGCCTTTCTCGGTGTACAGTTGCCTTCCGAACCGTTTCCACGCACCAATTCGACTGCCGAATTTCGTGCTCGCATAGGGCGTTGAACGGCGGCTTGCCACCTATCTCGGCCTTCGCCGCAGTTGAATCTAGGCGATATCCTCGCCGCTCAGGCGGCGCGGGCCTCGCGGATCGAACTTTCCAGAATGTCGAGCGCCTCGTTCATGACGCCATCCTGGATGGTGATCGGCGCGAGGAAGCGGATGACGTTGCCGTAGACGCCGCAGGTCAGCAGGATCAGGCCCTTGTCGAGCGCCTTCAGCCGGACCGCATTGGCGAGTTCCGGAGACGGCAGGCCCTTCGCCACATCGTTGAACTCGACCGCGTTCATGAAGCCGGGGCCTCTGATATCGACGATCTCCGGGGCTTCGTCGCGGATCGATTGCAGGCGCTGCTTCAGACGGTTGCCCAGCGTGTTGGCCCGGTCGCAGAGCTTCTCCTCGTCGATGACGTCGAGCACGGCATGCGCCGCGGCGACGCCGATCGGGCTGCCGCCATAGGTGCCGCCGAGTCCGCCGGGGTTCGGCGCATCCATGACCTCGGCACGCCCGGTGACCGCTGCCAAGGGGAAGCCGCCGGCCAGGCTCTTGGCCATGGTGGTGATGTCGGCCGCCACTTCGTGGTGGTCCATGGCGAACATCTTGCCGGTGCGGGCAAAGCCGGTCTGCACCTCGTCGGCGATCAGCAGCATGCCATGCTGATCGCAGATCTTGCGCAATGCGGTCATGAAATCGCGCGGCGCCTCGTAGAAGCCGCCCTCGCCCTGCACCGGCTCGACGATGATGGCGGCAACGCGGGCCGGATCGACGTCGGCCTTGAACAGCCGGTCGAGCGCAGCCAGCGAATCGGCGACCGACACGCCGTGCAGTGCAACCGGGAACGGCGCATGGAAGACATCCGCCGGCATGGCGCCGAAGCCGACCTTGTAGGGCACAACCTTGCCGGTCAGCGCCATGCCCATGAAGGTGCGGCCGTGAAAGCCGCCGGAAAAAGCGATGACCGCCGGCCGGCCGGTGGCGTTGCGCGCGATCTTGATCGCGTTCTCGACCGCCTCGGCGCCGGTGGTGACGAAGATCGTCTTCTTGTCGAACTTGCCGGGCAGCATGCCATTCAGCCGTTCGGCCAGCCTGATATAGCTCTCATAGGGCACGACCTGATAGCAGGTGTGGGTGAAGCGGTCGAGCTGCGCCTTGACCGCTTCGATCACCCTGGGGTGACGGTGGCCGGTGTTGACGACGGCGATGCCGGACGAAAAATCGATATAGCGGCGGCCTTCCACATCCCAGATCTCCGAGTTTTCGGCGCGATCGGCATAGATCTGAGTGGTCATGCCGACGCCGCGCGAAATCGACTGGCTCTTGCGTTCGGAAATGGCTGAATTTGTCATCGTATCCCTCACCGGGCCGGCGCCCGCTCTCGTTGATGGCTGTTGAGACTCTTCTGGGCTTATTTCAGGTTTTCCTCAAGTTGGCACTGGCGGCGGGCGATTGGGCCTGCCCGTCCGGCGGGCGACCTGACACAAAGTTGCCAAGTCCCGTTCCTTCGCGCCCCCCTCTGTCCTGCCGGACATCTCCCCCACAAGGAGGGAGATTGGCAGCTTCGTCGGCAGCGTTCCTTCTATAACGTTGGCGATTGGCGAAATCAGTGGTGACAGCCAATCTCCCCACCCGTGGGGGAGATGGCCGGCAGGCCAGAGGGGGGCGCGAAAGAACACGACGCGGGGAATTGAAAGCAAGCCTACTCACGCCGTCCGCACGAACCCCTCGCTGGCCCTCAGCAAATTGCGCGTATAATCCTTGGTGACACGGCGTTCGACAAGATCGTCCGCGGTCAGATTCTCCATCGCCTCGCCGTTCTGCATCACCATCAGCCGTTCGCACATGTGGGTGATGATGGCTAGGTCGTGGCTGACCATCAGGAAGGTCAGCTTGCGGCGGCGCCTGATCTCTTCCAGCAGGTTCAGCACCTCCGCCTGCACCGAAGCGTCGAGCGCCGAGGTCGGCTCGTCGAGCAGCAGGATCGACGGTTCCAGAATCAGGGCGCGGGCGATCGCCACGCGCTGGCGTTGACCGCCGGACAATTGATGCGAATAGCGAAAGCGGAACCCGGTGCCGAGGCCGACCTCGTCGAGTGCCCGCTGGATGCGCTTTTCGCCGTCGGTGAAGCCGTGAATGGCGAGCGGCTCCTGCAGCAGGCGGTCGACGGTCTGGCGCGGGTGCAGCGAACCGTACGGGTCCTGGAAGACCATCTGCACCTCGCGGTAGAACGCCTTGTCGCGGCGCGCGCCGAGCGTTTTGCCGTTGACCGCGATGGTGCCCGAAGCGGCCGGCGCCAGGCCGGCGATTGCCCTGAGCAACGTCGACTTGCCGGAGCCGGACTCGCCGACCAGACCGAAGGATTCACCGGATTCGACCTCGAGGCTGACGCCTTTCAACGCGCGGAAGCGGTCGAAGAGCACCTCCAGCCTGTCGACGGAAAGGGCTGCCGTCATGCTGCCCACTCCGGCTTGCGGTCGAGCACCGGCAGCGGGTGACGGTCGGCGCCGATCTTGGGCATGCAGTTGAGCAGGCCGCGCGTATAGGGATGCTGGGCGCGGCCGAGCTCCGAGGCTTTGAGCTGTTCGACCACCTTGCCGGCATACATGACGATGACACGATCGCAGAAGGACGAGACCAGGCGCAGATCGTGCGAGATGAAGATCAGCCCCATGCCGCGCTCGCTGACCAGCCGGTCGAGGATGCCGAGCACGTCGAGCTGGACAGTGACGTCGAGTGCCGAGGTCGGCTCGTCGGCGATCATCATTTCCGGCCCGGCGATCAGCATCATGGCGATCATGGCGCGCTGGCCCATGCCGCCGGAAACCTCGTGCGGATGCAGGTCGAAGACACGGGCCGGATCGCGGATCTGCACCGCCTCCAGCATGGCCAGCGCGCGGTCGCGGGCTTCGGCCTTGGAGACCTTCTCATGCGTGCGCAGCGTCTCGACGATCTGGCGGCCGATGCTCATCACCGGGTCGAGCGAATATTTCGGATCCTGCAGGATCATGGCGATACGCTTGCCGCGCAGCGCGCGGCGCTCGCGCGGCGAGGCGGCCAGCAGGTCGATGCCGTCAAAAGCGAGCGTCTTCGCGGTCACCTCGGCCTGCGGCGGGGTGACGCCCATGATGGCGCGGCCGGTCTGCGACTTGCCCGAACCGCTCTCGCCGACGATGCCGAGCCGCTCGCGGCCGAGCGAGAAGGAAACGCCGCGCACCGCCTCGATCAGGCCGGTGCGCGTCGGGAAGGTAACGCGCAGGTCGTCGACTTCGAGAAGCGTGCTCATTGGTCGCCACTCATTGGTCACCGCTTCGGGGATCGAGCGCGTCGCGCAGGCCGTCGCCGAGCAGGTTGAAGCCGAGGCTGACGATGAGGATGGCAAAGCCCGGCGCGCCCGCCACCCACCACTGATCGAGCACGAAGCGGCGGCCCGACGCGATCATCGCGCCCCATTCGGGCAGCGGCGGCTGCGCGCCGAGGCCGAGGAAGCCGAGGCCGGCCGCGGTCAGGATGATGCCGGCCATGTCGAGCGTCACCCTGATGATCAGCGAGGAGATGCAGAGCGGCATGATGTGGCGAAGCACGATGCGAAACGGCGAGGCGCCCATCAATTGCACCGCCTTGATGTAATCGGAATTGCGCACCGTCAGCGTTTCGGCGCGGGCAATGCGGGCATAGGGCGGCCACGAGGTGATGGCGATGGCAAGCACGGCATTTTCGATGCCGGGGCCGAGCGCCGCGACAAAGGCCAGCGCCAGGATCAGCTTCGGAAAGGCGAGAAAGATGTCGGTGATGCGCATCAGGATCGCATCGGTCCAGCCGCCGGCGTAACCGGCGACGGTGCCGACCAGCAAGCCGATGGGCGCGGCGATAATGGCAACCAGAATGACGACGTAGAGTGTCCAGCGCGAGCCGAAGATGATGCGCGAATAGATATCGCGGCCGAGATCGTCGGTGCCGAACCAGTGCGCCGCACTGGGCGCCAGGAGCCGCGAGCCCTTGAGGTCGCCGAATGTCGGCGAATAGGGCGCCAGCACATCGGCGAATGCCGCGACCACCAGCAGGGCGACGATGATGAGCAGGCCGGCAAACGCCAGCCGGTTGGCGGAAAAGCGCCGCCACGCCACATAGGCGCGGCCGAGCCTCGCCTGGACGCGCGACGCCGGCCGCTCGCTGAGCAGCCAGTCGCGGCGAGTTTGAATCGCTTCCGTGCTCATCCTGCCTTGGTCCTCATCCTGCCTTGGTCCTTGGGTCGAGCAGCCGGTAGAGCAGGTCGGAGAATAGATTGATGGCGATGAAGACCGAGCCAATGATGATCGTGCCGCCAAGCACGGCATTCATGTCGGCGTTCTGCAGCGAGTTGGTGATGTAGAGGCCGATGCCCGGCCACGAAAACACTGTCTCGGTCAGCACCGAGCCTTCGAGCAGCCCGGCATAGGACAGAGCGATCACCGTGACCATCGGCACCGCGGCGTTGCGCAGCGCGTGACCCCAGATGACGCGCGTTTCCGACAGGCCCTTGGCGCGCGCTGCGACGATGTATTCCTGGGTGAGTTCGTTCAGCATGAACGAGCGCGTCATGCGGCTGATGTAGGCGAGCGAGAAATAGCCGAGCAGCGAGGCCGGCAGGATGATGTGGCGGAAGGCATCGGCAAATACGTCCCACTGCCGCTGCCAGAGCGCATCCAGCAGGTAAAAGCCGGTAATCGGCGTGAAGGTGTATTCGTAGACGACGTCGAGCCGGCCGGGAAAGGCGACCCATTGCAGCTTGGCGTAGAACAGCACCAGCGCCAGCAGCCCCAGCCAGAAGATCGGCACGGAATAGCCGACAAGGCCGATGATGCGCACGATCTGGTCGATGACGCTGCCGCGCCGCACGGCGGCCAGCACGCCAAGCGGCACGCCGATCACCGAACCGATCAATGTTCCCAATGTCGCCAGTTCGAGCGTCGCCGGAAAGGCGCGGCGGATATCGGTCATCACCGGATTGGTGGTCAGCACCGAGGTGCCGAAATCACCGTTCAGGGCATGTTTGACATAGATGTAGAACTGCTCGACCAGCGGCAGGTCGAGGCCCATCTCGCGGCGCGTTCGCTCGACGACGTTGGCCGGCGCCCGGTCGCCGAGCACCGCCAGCACCGGGTCGATTGGGATCACGCGGCCGATGAAGAAGGTCACCGCGAGCAGACCGAGATAAGTCGTTATCGCGATGACCAGGAACCGGGCGATCGATGAGGTCACGGCAACGGCGCGGGCGCCGCCGCGCCCTGCCGTCACTTCGCTTTCAACTACGCTCATACGGCGCGTCCGCCGGCGTCACTCCCCGGCATCACTCTTTCGAGACGGGGCCGACGAAGTTGGTGTCGAAGCTCGGGCCGAGCGCAAAACCCTTGAGGTTCTTGCGCAGGCCGGCCACTTCCAGCTGCTGGTGGATGATGACGAAGGGGCTGGTATCGAGGATCTTCTTCTCAAGATCCTGGTACATTGCGGCGCGCTTGGCCGCGTCCTTCTCGAGCAGGGCGGCTTCGGTCTGCTTGGTCAGGTCCGGGATGTCCCAGGCGTTCCGCCAGGCCAGCGTCTTGGTCTTGCCTTCATCCGAATTGTCGGGGTTGCTGGCGAAGGTCTGGGCGTTGGAGTTCGGATCGAAATAATCCTGGCCCCACTGGCCGATATAGATGTCGTGGTTGCGGGCGCGGTATTTGGTCAGCGTCTGCTTGCCGTCGCCGGGGATGATCTCCAGCTTGATGCCGGCCTGTCCCAGCGTCTGCTGGATCGATTCCGCCATGCCCGTCGTCGGCTGCCCGGTACGCACGTCCATGGTGACGCTGAAGCCGTCGGCGAGGCCGGCCTTGGCGAGCAGTTCCTTGGCCTTGGCGACGTCGAGCTTGAACGGATTCTCGTCCAGTTCGCCAAGCACGCCCTTGGGCAGGAAGGTCTGATGGATCTCGCCGATGCCCTTGAGGATGGTCGAGCTCAAGGCGTCGTAGTCGACCAGGTATTTGAAGGCCTGGCGAACCTCGGGCTTGGCCAGGTTGGCGTTCTTCTGGTTGAGGCTGATGTAATAGACCGTGCCCTTCGGCGCGCTGGTGGTGGTGAGGTCGGCATTCTTGGCGATGGCATCAAGGTCGTTCGGCTCGAGATTGCGCGCAACGTCGATGTCGCCGGCTTCCAGCGCAAGGCGCTGGCCCGAACTTTCCTTCATGTTGCGATAGATGACGCGGGCAAGCTTGGCCTTGTCGCCGTAATAATTATCGTTGCGCTCAAGGACGACGGCCTCGTTGGCGCGCCATTCGCGCAGTTTGAAGGCACCGGAGCCGGCATAGCCGGTCTTCAGCCAGGCGTTGCCGAAATCATTGTCCCATTTGTAGTCGGCGCTCGGCGTGACCGCGGCGACATGCTCCTTGACCAGCTTGGCGTCGACGACCGAGGCGACCGTCGCCGACAGGCAGTTCAGCACGAAGCTCGGCGCGTAGGCCTTGTCGACGGTGAACTGGAACGTGGTGTCATCAACGGCCTTGGCTTTCTCGGTGACGTTGCCGCCATCGATACCGAACTGGCCGATAATAAAGGCCGGGCTCTTGTCGAGCTTGATGGCGCGCTCGAACGAATAGGCGACGTCCGCCGCTGTGATCGGATTGCCGGAGGCGAATTTGAGGCCGGGCTTGAGCTTGAACGTGTAGGTCAGGCCGTCGTCGGAGACGCTCCAGCTTTCGGCGAGATCGCCCTTGACCTTGGATGTGTCGCTGAGGTCGAGGCGTACCAGAAGATCATAGGTGTTGCCGGTGACCTCTGCGGTCGACAATTCGAATGCTTCGCCCGGATCCATGGTGATGATGTCGTCGATGGCGAAACCCTCGACCAGCGTGTCGGCGGGCGTGACCGCGAAGGCAGGCGCACCGGCCAGAAGCAGCGCGGACATGGCCGCGCCCGCGAGCAAGAAGCGGGAGCGTAGAGCAAACTTTTCCATCATCATTTTAACTGTTCCCTGTTTTTGTTGACCTGAGTTCCCGGCTCAGGGTTGTGGCATTTCTTGCCGCGTCGAACGGTGATCCCCGGACCGTTGTCTTGGCAACTTTTTATGCGGTTCCGGTTCACCATATCCGGCGGTTTCGAGCGCGGCAACGAGCATTTGCAGAACGGTCGATTGGGCCAGACCGGCGGTGCGAAAATCCGGCTATTTCAGCGCGGTAACCAGGTCGGCGTCGGGAAAGCAGGTAGCGGAACGGCCGTTGCTGGCCTGCCATTTGCCGATCGAGCGGCGCGTCTTGAAGCCAGGCAGGCCGTCGGCGCTGCCGACATCGTAGCCCTTGGCTTCCAGCGCCCGCTGCAGGGCGGCGATGTCGGAGCGGTAGAGCCCGCCGACTGCGCCCCAATTGCCCGAGAAATTGCTGTCGCCATGGGCGATGCGATCGGCGCCATGGCCGATGAACAGGGCATAGAGATCGCTGGTGTTATACTGCTTCAGCACATAGAAATTGGGGGTGACGATGAAGGCCGGGCCGCTACGCCCGGCCGGCATCAAAAGAAAGCCCTCGGCTTTCAGTTCGCTCGGCGGGAACGGTTTACCCGACACACGCCTGATGCCCATATCAGCCCATTGGGAAATCTTCTTGCCCTGGTCCGGACCTTCGAGCGAGCACGGGACGCTGTCCGGCACAGTCACCTCGAAGCCCCAGCCGCGGCCCCTGACCCAGCCATAATGGACGAGATAATTGGCGATCGAGGCCAGTATATCGGGCGTCGAATTCCAGATGTCGGTGCGGCCGTCGCCGTCGAAATCGACGGCATGCTTGAGGAACGATGTCGGCATGAACTGCGGCTGGCCAAGCGCGCCTGCCCAAGACGATTTCATCGCGCCGACCGGGGCAAGCCCGCGCTCGACGATCTCGAGCGCAGCCAAGAGCTCGGTGCGGAAGAATTCCTTCTTGGTCGACATGAACGCCTTGGTGCCCAGCACCTCGAAGGCGTCATAAGGCATCTTCGCCGCGCCGAAGCCGCTCTCGCGGCCCCAGATCGCCAGCAGCACTTCGCCAGGCACGCCGTAGCGTTTCTCGATCGCGGCAAGAGTCCTAGCGTTGGTCGCCTCGCGGGTGCGGCCGCCGGCGGTCACCGCTCGGACTATCTTTTCAGCGAAATAGGCGCCCGGCGAACCGAACTCGGCCTGATGCTGCTTCTGCGGCGTCGTCGCCTTCTCGCCCGGCTTCACCAGGTCGGGCAGCTTCAAGTTCGGCTTGACGCCTTCGAAGGCGGCATCGAAGGTTTTCCTGGAGATGCCTTTGGCATTGGCTTCGGGCCAGAGGTCGTTGCCAAGCCAGGCGCGGAACTGGTCGTCGATTTTTGCGGCGGAGGCGGGAGTGGCGAGGAGGAAGGCGAGAAAAAACGCGACGGCCAGCCTGCGAAGTCGGCGTCCTGTCGCGCCCCCCTCTGTCCTGCCGGACATCTCCCCCTCCAGGGGGGAGATTGGCTGTCGCGTCTGTGTTCGCCAATCTTCAACGTCGCAAGCTTGGCGGGGATATCGAGGCTGCCAATCTCCCCCCTCGTGGGGGAGATGTCCGGCAGGACAGAGGGGGGCGCGACAGAATGCAATCATCTCGGAAGCACTCTCCCAGCAACTCGCCTCAAAACACTGTCCGCGACTTCAGCGCGGCGGCCAGCGTGCCTTCGTCGAGATAATCGAGTTCGCCGCCGACCGGAACACCGTGCGCCAGGCGCGTCACCTTGATGTCGAAGCCGGAAAGCTGGTCGGTGAGGTAGTGCGCGGTGGTCTGGCCCTCGACCGTGGCGTTGACGGCGAGGATCACTTCCTTGACTTCGCCGCCGGCGACGCGATCGACCAGCGAACGGATGTTGAGCTCATCAGGACCAATGCCGTCGAGCGGCGACAGCGTACCGCCGAGCACATGGTAGCGCACGTTCATGGCTGTCGCCCGCTCCAGCGCCCAAAGGTCGGCCACGTCCTCGACGACGATGAGCGTAGTGGGGTCGCGGCGGGGGTCGGTGCAGATCATGCATGGATCCGAGGTATCGACATTGCCGCAGGTCGAGCAGATGCGCACCTTGTCGACCGCCTCGCCCATGGCGGCGGCGAGCGGCGCCAGCAGCTGTTCCTTCTTCTTGATGAGGTGGAGCGCGGCACGGCGTGCCGAACGCGGACCGAGCCCCGGCACCTTGGCCAGCAGCTGGATCAGGCGTTCGATCTCGGGACCGGCGATTCGCTTCGACATCGCACCGGTTTAGGATTTTTCCGCGCGCTTTGGAACAGTTGAGCGGCCAGGGGCTCCGCTCTTCCCTTCTCCCCTTGTGGGAGAAGGTGGATTGGCGCGCAGCGCCAAGACGGTTGAGGGGTGTTGGCCGGAGCGCCGTCGATGCCAAGCTGGAGCACCCCTCATCCGACCTCGCTCCGCGAGGCCACCTTCTCCCACAAGGGGAGAAGGGAAGGCCGACGTCGCGGCCAGTGCTGCCGCCTCAGTTTTCTTCCAGTGGCCGGGTCTGGCCGGCGATCATCGCGCCGATGGCGTCGGTGTTCTCGGGCGTCGCCTCGAACGACATTGTCGGCTCTGCCGGCGCGGCCTGGAAGGAGGTGACAGGCCGCTCGCTCGCGGTTCCGCCAAAACGGGCCGCATCCGGCTCCTGCATTGGTTCCTGCAGCGCCACAAGCATCGGCTTCTCCGCCGTCGCCTTCTCCGGGGTCGCCATTCCGGCGGTCACCCTTGTCTGTTTTGCCGGCAGCGATGCGGCGGCGGTAACATGGGTTGCCTTGGCAAATGTCGGCTTGACCTCGCGAGCCGGCTCCGCCGAGGCGACAAGTATGGCCTGAGCGGCAGGCGCTTGCGGCTTGGCCTGGGCCATGGCGACCACCGGTTCGTCCGGCAGCGGCTGCCAGTTGCGGCCGCGCTTTTCATAAAAGGCATTGCCGCCGGCGACCATGGTGTAGTGCATGTTCTTGTAGGGGAAGCGCAGGCCGGCGGTGTGGAAATACATGGTGTTCTTCAGCTTGGCTTTGCGCTCGCCCTTGAGCACCGCCTCGGCGGCTTCCTCGACGTCGGGCATCGCCTTCGAATTCATCGGCCGTGTCATGACGCCCGGCGCGAACTGCCCGCGCTCGCCGACGACCTGGCAGATGGTGTTGCCGTGATTGCCGGACCGCAGCCGGTTCATCACCACGGTGCCGACCGCAATCATGCCGTCACGGCTGGAGCGGTTGGACTCGAAGAACATCGCCCGCTCCAGGCATTCCTTCTCCTTCGGCGTGGAATTGTAGGAGCGCGAGCTCAGGAAACTCGGCGTAATGGCATCGGTCAGGCTGGACATGCCGTGCGAGGCGGTCTGACTGCAAGCGGCCAAAAACAGCGGCGAGATAACGACGCCGAGCCGCAACGGCGTCTTCCATCGGGTAGAGATCAACAGGTGTCCCCTCAATTCTGCTGCCAGCCCGCCCCTGGTTGCGGCAAGAATGAGACACTTTCAGGCAAAAAGATGGCTAAAGCGTTATTAAGTGTGGGGAGTTGCCCAATAGACACAGTTGGCGGGCTTCCGAGAACCGGAGCGGAGCGTATGTTTCGTGAGCACCGGAAGCGCAGGAAGCCGCCGTTTGCAGGCCGGCATCACCTGGATATCAACACACCTTAGAACGGCAGTTTCATTCCCGGCGGGATCGGTAGGCCCGCGGTCAGCGCCCTGGTCTTCTCCTGCATGATCTGCTCGACCTTGGTCCTGGCGTCGTTGTGGGCAGCGAGAAGCAGGTCCTCGAGAATCTCGACCTCGTCTTCCTTGAACAGCGACGGGTCGATCTTCAGCGACTTCATCTCGAATTTGCCGGTCAGCGTCACGCTGACCAGGCCGCCGCCGGCCTGCCCGGTGGCTTCCAGCGTGGCGATCTCATCCTGCATGGCCTGGAACTTGGCCTGCATTTCCTTTGCCTTGCCCATCATGCCGAGAAGGTCTTTCATCGCACGGTCCTTTGCAGCTGGTCCTGGTTGTTCAGGTTTCGTCGTCGTCGGCCGGCGGCTCGACCGGCACTTCGGCCTCGTCGGCTTCCGGCGCGTCGGGAATGCGCACGTCGATGATCTTGGCACCGGGAAAGCGCGCCAGGATGGCGGCGACCGTCGGGTCGCTCTTGGCATCGAGGAAGGCGTTTTCGCGCTTTGTCGATTCCATCTCGGCCAAGGTCTGGCCGCCCTCGTCCTTCGACAGCGACACCAGCCAGTTGCGGCCCGTCCAGGCGCGCAGCTTGGCGGTCAAATCATTGAGCAACATCTTCGGCGCATCGTCGGTCAGGCTGACGTCGATACGACCGGGCTCGATGCGCACCAGGCGCACGCAACGCTTCACCAGCACCTTGAAGGCCATGTCGCGCTGGGCGTCGGCAAGGGCGATAATGTCGGCCAGCGATTTCACCGGCACCGGCGACGCCTCGACCGCCGGCTCCGGCGGAGCAACGAAGTTGGTCGGCACGGGCTCGGCCTCGACCAGGCGCATCGTCTCGACCAGGCGCATTGTCTGGGCGCCGCCATTGGACGTCGGCATCAGCGCCTGCGCCACGGCGCCACCGCTTGCAGGCGCATGGTTTGCCGGGCCGGGGCTTGCCGGCGTGCCATTCACGCGCGGCGCAGCGCCCGGCAGTGTACCGCCGTTCTCCAGCGATTTCAGCGCCTCGTCCAGCGTCGGCAGGTCGGCGGCATGGGCCAGCCGGATCAGCACCATCTCGGCGGCGCTGACCGGGCGGTTGGAGGTCTGCACCTCGGGAATACCTTTTAAGAGCATCTGCCACGTCCGCGACAGCACCTTGACCGACAGCGTGCTGGCGAAATCGGCGCCGCGCCGGCGCTCGTCCTCGGACAGCGAGGCGTCGTCGATGGCAGCCGGCACGAAACGCAGACGGGTGACCAGATGGTTGAACTCGGCAAGGTCGGTCAGCACCGCGGCAGGATCGGCGCCGGTATCGTACTGGGCACGGAATTCGGCAAGTGCGGCGGCGACGTCGCCCTTCATGACATGTTCGAACAGGTCGACGATGCGGGCACGGTCGGCAAGGCCGAGCATGGCACGCACCGCTTCGGCGCTGACCGCGCCGCCGCCATGGGCGATCGCCTGGTCGAGGATCGACTGCGCATCGCGCATCGAGCCTTCGGCCGCGCGCGCGATCATCGCCAGCGCATCGTCTTCGACTTCGATGCCCTCCAGACCGGCTATCCTGGCAAGGTCGGCCTTGATCATTGCCGCATCGATGCGCCTGAGGTCGAAACGCTGGCAGCGCGACAGGACGGTGATCGGCACCTTGCGGATTTCGGTGGTGGCGAAGATGAACTTGACGTGCGGCGGCGGCTCTTCCAGCGTCTTCAGCAGGCCGTTGAAGGCCTGGTTGGAAAGCATGTGCACTTCGTCGATGATGTAGACCTTGTAGCGCGCCGACACCGGGGCGTAGCGCACGCGCTCGATGATGTCCCTGATGTCGTCGATGCCGGTATGCGAGGCGGCGTCCATCTCGATGACGTCGACATGCCGGCCTTCCATGATCGCCTGGCAATGCTCGCCGAGCACGGCAAGGTCGACGGACGGCTGGTCGACGGACGATGTTTTGTAGTTCAGAGCCCGCGCGAGTATGCGCGCGGTCGTCGTCTTGCCGACGCCACGCACACCGGTCAGCATCCAGGCCTGGGCGATGCGGCCGGTGGCAAAGGCATTGGTCAACGTGCGGACCATCGGCTCCTGGCCGATCAGTTCGGAGAAATTCGACGGTCGGTATTTGCGCGCCAACACGCGGTAGGCGGCAGGCTTGTCCAATTTCCCGGCCTCGTTTCCGGCTTCGCTCATTCGCCCGTTAAGCTCCAAGGGCTGCCACTGGAGGCGGCCGATTCCTGCGCATAGTTTCGCCCGCACGGCTTGGCGCCGTCAATGTCGGGGCAAAAGGCGAAGAGGCGGGAGGCTGGAACAATGACCCGTTCCGGGCTCGTTAGGGCTGCTTCCTTCCGGACCTGACCCGGTTGGCGAGTGGACCGTCCACCACCAACCTCCCAGCCTCCATATCGGCAATCCGGCGATGAAATGCAAGTGCGGATGATAGGGGCCTTGAGCGACGGCGAAAGCTGAAACCAAAAACCCGCCTCGGCGGGCGGGTCGTTGGTGCGAATAATCACCATAGCGAGATTAGTAGCATAGCTGCCGGCACAAAGCAAGAACAAAATGTGGCCGCGATCAAAATCGTCGCCTCGGCGGGGCAGCGCCAAGCTGATGCAATTTGCCCGGGCCTCACTTCTTCGCGCACAATCAGCGCCGCGACGGCCAATGTTGCTTGCTGGCCCCTTGCGGCCCTTCGGAAGCCGCTCTAGCGTCGATGGAGTTCAAAAAACGTCAAAAAGTGAGGGAAACGCCGATGCTGCCGGGCCTCAAGGCCGGATTCACGCTTGACGCCCAGCTGGAAGCCGACAGCGAACAGCTGATGTGGCTCGGCCTGTGCGAATTGCGCGTCATGAACGACCGCCGCTGGCCATGGCTGCTGCTGGTGCCGCAGCGGCCGGGCATCGAGGAAATCCACGACATGACGCCGCTGGACCAGGCGATGCTGACCTTCGAGACCAACATGGTGGCGCTGGCGCTGAAGCGGGTGACCGGCTGCACCAAGATCAACACCGGCGCACTCGGCAACATCGTGCGCCAGCTGCATGTACACGTCATTGCGCGCTCGGAAGGCGATCCCGGCTGGCCTGGCCCGGTGTGGGGGCACGGCCTGCGCGAGCCCTATCAGCGCTCCGACCTTCGCAAGTTTGCGGAAAAGATCAAGGCAGCGCTATAAGCCTCTCCCGTGTCCACCTTGAACCTTCCCGAGTCTGCATGAGCTTTCGCCTGTTTGACGCGCCCTTGCGCGAGCCGAGCCAGTTCGTCGGCTTCGCCGGCAACATTATCGACCGGCAGTCCGAAAACCGCGCCGACGATTCCGTCGAAAAGGCACTCGCCGATCCCTCGGCGCGGCTTTTGCTGATGCGTGGCGGCCGGCTCTATCTGAAGCTTGCGCAAGGCGCATTCGACCCCTGGTTCGGCGTGGCCGAATGCCGGCCGCTCGAAGCATCGCTCGAAAACGGCGTCCTGCTCGGTTTTTCCGAAAGCGGCCCGGTGCTGGCGGTGCCGGCCGGGGTCGAGCCCGAGCAGCTTCCCGAGACGATCAAGGCGATCGACTATCGCTCGGTCTATATGCAGGGGCTGATCGACGAAGCGGCCGCCGGCGCGCTGGCGCAAGGGGCGGCGCTGCTCGCCTGGCATGCCAGCCATCGCTTCTGCAGCAAATGCGGCACCGAAGCCGAGATGCGGGCGGGCGGTTACAAGCGGCATTGTCTGGCCTGCGGTACGGAGCACTTTCCGCGCACCGACCCGGTGGCGATCATGCTGACGGCAACACGCGAAAAATGCCTGCTCGGCCGCGGCCGGCATTTCGGGCCCGGCATGTATTCGGCGCTCGCCGGTTTCATCGAGCCGGGCGAGACGATCGAGGCGGCGGTGCGCCGCGAAACGCTGGAGGAAGCCGGCATCAGGCTCGGCCGCGTCGTCTACCACGCCAGCCAGCCCTGGCCGTTCCCCTATTCGCTGATGATCGGCTGCTTCGGCGAACCGCTCAATGACGATATCCAGCCCGACCTCAACGAGCTGGAAGATTGCCGCTGGTTCTTTCGCGACGAGGTGCTCTCGATGCTGGCCCGCGAGCATCCGGGCGGCCTGGTGACGCCGCCGAAAGGCGCGATCGCCTATAACCTGATCCGCGCGTGGGCCGACAGCGCGTGACACGAAGACATCGCAGGAGCAGAAAATGATCCGTCACACCGTCGTGTTCACGCTGAAACACCCGCCGCATTCGCTCGAGGAAAAACGGTTCCTCGCCGACGCCAAGAGGATTCTCACGGCGATAAAGGGCGTCACGCATTTCGAGCAGTTGCGGCAGGTCAGTCCCAAGAACGACTACCGCTTCGGCTTCTCGATGGAGTTCGCCGATCAGCGGGCCTATTCCGGCTACAACGACCATCCCGACCACGTCGCCTTCGTCCGCGACCGCTGGATCCCGGAAGTCGAGGCGTTTATGGAGATCGACTACGTGCCGCTCGGCTGGGGCTGAGACTGGAAAGCGGCGCTCTAAAAAATTAATACCCGGCGTCGCGATCCACTACATTTTCCAGCGCTTCGCCGCGCTCGAAGGCGTCCATCTGGCGCAGCATGATCGGCGCCAGGTGGACCGGATCGGAAGTTGCCGCCGCGTGCGGCGTCACGAACACTTTGGGGTGGCTCCATAGCGGGCTGGTCTTCGGCAGCGGCTCGACCTCGAAAACGTCGAGGCTGGCTTCCTTCAGCGTGCCGTCGTCCAGCGCGCGCAAAATGTCGGCGTCCTTCTGCAGCCTGCCGCGCCCGGCATTGATCAGCACCGAGCCGCCGAGGCCGTTGCGCTTCCGCAGCTCCTTCAGCACGCCGTGGTTGATGATACCGTGCGTCTGTGGCGTCAGCGGCAGCAGCACCACCAGGATGTCGGTGGCGTTTAGGAACGGGATCAGGCCGGCCTCGCCCGCGTAAGTCGAGACACCTTGCATCGGCCGATCGCTGCGCGACCAGCCATTGACGGGAAAGCCGAGCGACAACAGCACCGATGCCGCCGCGCGGCCAAGCGTGCCGAGCCCCATAATGCCGACCGAGATGTCGCTGGCCGGCCGCTGCTGCGGCTCATGCCAGATCTTCTTCTGCTGCTGGGCGCGGTAGAGCATGCCTTGGCGATGGTGGTCGAGCACCCGCCAGACGACGTATTCGGTCATGTACTGGGTCAGGTTGTCGGCCACCACCTTGACGACCGGTACGTCGGGCAAGGTGGGATCGGCGAAGATGTGGTCGACGCCGGCGCCGATCGAGAAGATGGCGCGCAGATTGGGCAGCGACGACAACAGGTTCGGCCGCTGTTTCCACACCACCGCATAGGTGATCGAGGGATCGCCGGCGCCGTTCGGCTCGAGCACCACCTCGCGCTCCGCCGACAGCAGTTCGCGCCAGCGCAGCGGATGAATACCGGTGAGGGCAAGCAGGATGCGGCCTTTTTCCATTGCGGATTGTTTTTCCCTTTTACCAACAGCGTTCGCGTCCCGACGCGCAAGGCGCGGCTGCGTTTTGATTTTGTGCATGATCTCTGGCGAAAATCTACTCGCTGACGATGCCGACCGGCGCCGTTTCGATCTTGAAGGCGGCCGAGATCAACGCCTTTGTATAGTCGGTCCGCGGTTTGCCGAAAATCTGTTCGGAAGGACCGGCCTCGACGATCCTGCCGTTGCGCATGACGATGACTTCGTTGGCGAGCGCGCGGATGACCCTCAGATCGTGGCTGATGAAGAGGTAGGCGAGGTCGTGCTTGGCCTGCAGGCTGCGCAATAGGTCGACGACCTGCGCCTGCACGCTCATGTCGAGCGCCGAGGTCGGCTCGTCCAGCATGACGAAACGCGGGTTGAGCACCATGGCGCGCGCGATGGCGACGCGCTGGCGCTGGCCGCCGGAGAATTCGTGCGGATAGCGGTTGCGCGTCGCCGGATCGAGGCCGACTTCCTTCAGCACGTCGACGACACGCTCGTCGCGCGCATCAGGCGACAGCTTCGGCTCATGGATCTTCAACCCTTCCTCGATGATCTCGGCGACCGACATGCGCGGACTGAGCGAACCGAACGGATCCTGGAAGACGATCTGCAACTCGCGCCGCAGCGGCCGCATTTCGTTGAAGGACAGCTGATCGATGCCGCGTCCGTTGAACTGGATGGTCCCGGTCGACGAGATCATCCTGGCCAGCGCCAGGCCGAGCGTCGTCTTGCCTGAGCCGGATTCGCCGACGACGCCAAGCGTCTGACCGGCCCGCACGGTGACGTCGATGCCGTCGACCGCCTTCACATTGTCGACGGTGCGCCGGAAGAAGCCCTTCTTGATCGGGAACCAGACCTTGACGTCCTTGCCGACCATCACCGGCTTGGCGGCCTGGTTGGCCGCCGGCGGCTTGCCTTTCGGCTCGGCGGCAAGCAGATGCCGCGTGTAGGCGTGCTGCGGATTGGCGAATATCTCCTTGGTCGGGCCGGTCTCGACGATCTTGCCCTTGGTCATCACGCAGACCCGGTCGGCGATCTTCCTGACGATGCCGAGGTCGTGGGTGATGAACAGCATCGACATGTTCTTGCGGCTTTTCAGGCCGGCCAGCAATTCGAGGATCTGCGCCTGGACGGTGACGTCGAGCGCCGTCGTCGGCTCATCGGCGATCAAAAGTTCAGGCTCGTTGGCCAGCGACATGGCGATCATGACGCGCTGGCGCTGGCCGCCGGAAAGCTGGTGCGGATAGGCGTCAAGCCGCTTCTCCGGCTCGCGGATGCCGACCTCGTGCAGAAGTTCCAGCGTGCGCGCCTTGGCTTTGCGATCGCCCAGGCCCTGATGCAGCTTTAATACCTCGACGATCTGCTGCTCGATCGTATGCAGCGGGTTGAGCGAGGTCATCGGCTCCTGGAAGATCATGGTGATCTTGTTGCCGCGCACGCGGCGCAGGTCTCTCTCGTCGGCGGCAAGCAGGTCGGCGCCGAGGAACAGTATCCTTCCCGACGGGTGGCTGGCGGTCGGATAGGGCAGCAGCTTCAGCACCGACAGCGCGGTGACCGACTTGCCGGAGCCGGATTCGCCGACCAGCGCCACCGTCTCGCCCTTGGCAAGGTCGAAGGAAATATGGTCGACGGCGATCGACTGGTCGCCGGCTTGCGTGAAGGCGACGCTGAGATCCTGGACCGAGAGCAGCGGGGTGTCGCTCATCTGAACGTCTTGCGCGGATCGAAGGCGTCGCGGGTGGCCTCGCCGACGAAGACCAGCAGTGACAGCATCAGCGAGATGACGACGAAGCCGGAAATGCCGAGCCAGGGCGCGTTGAGATTGCGCTGTGCCTGCTTCAGCAACTCACCCAGCGAGGCGGCGCCGGGCGGCAGACCAAAGCCGAGATAGTCGAGCGAGGTCAGCGTCGAGATCGAGCCGCTGAGCAGGAAGGGCAGGAAGGTCAGCGTCGCCACCATGGCATTGGGCAGCAGATGCCGGAACATGATGGTGATGTTGGAGACGCCGAGCGCGCGCGCCGCGTTGACATATTCGAAATTGCGGGCGCGCAGGAACTCGGCCCGCACCACGCCGACCAGCGCTACCCAGGAGAACAGCAGCATCAATCCAAGCAGGATGAAGAAGCCGGGCGGCAGGATGGCGGCGACGATCAGGAGCAGATACAGCACCGGTATTGCCGACCAGATCTCGATGAAGCGCTGGAACAGAAGGTCGGTCCAGCCGCCGAAATAGCCCTGCAAGGCGCCGGCCGCCACGCCGATCAACGCCGAGCCGGCGGTCAGGATCAGGCCGAACAGCACCGATACCCTGAAGCCGTAGATGACGCGCGCCAGCACGTCGCGGGCCTGGTCGTCGGTGCCCAGCCAGTTCCAGTTGCCGACGTTGCAATTGGGGTCTGCCTCGCCTTTCGGATACTGGTTGCAGCGCGTCTTCTTGTCGTAGAGCCAGGACGGCTTGGTCGGTGCTGCTTCGGGAATAGCGTTGTTGACGGTCTGGTAGGAGTAGCGCACCGGCGGCCAGACCATCCAGCCATTGGCGTTGATCTCGTCCTGGATCACCGGATCGCGGTAGTCGGTGACGGCATAGAAGCCGCCGAACTTCTCCTCGGGATAAGCGACCAGGACCGGAAACAGGATCTCGCCCTTGTAGGAGGCGATGATCGGCCTGTCGTTGGCGACCAATTCCGAAACCAGCGACAGCACGAACAGGAACAGGAATATCCACAACGACCAGTAGCCGCGCCGGTTGGACTTGAAGTTCTGCAGGCGCCGCTGGTTGAGCGGCGACAGAAAGGGCCGCGCGATCCGAGCCGGCGCCGTTTCGGCCATGGTCCGCGCCATCAGACGTCTCTCCGCTCGAAATCGATGCGCGGATCGACCCAGGTATAGATCAGGTCGGACAAAAGCCCGACGAACAGGCCAAGCAGCGAGAATATGTAGAGATTGGCGAAGACTACCGGATAGTCGCGCTGCACCACCGAGTTGAAGCCGAGCAGGCCGAGGCCGTCGAGCGAAAATATGTTCTCGATCAGCAGCGAGCCGGTGAAGAAGGCCGAGATGAAGGCACCGGGGAAACCGGCGATGACGATCAGCATGGCGTTGCGGAAGACGTGGCCATAAAGCACCTGCCGCTCCGACAGGCCCTTGGCGCGGGCTGTGACCACATATTGCTTGCGGATTTCCTCGAGGAACGAATTCTTGGTCAAAAGCGTCGTCGTGGCGAAGGCCGATAATACCAGCGCGGTCAGCGGCAAGGTCATATGCCAGAAATAGTCGACGATCCGCGCCGGCCACGACAGCTGGTCCCAATTGTCGGAGGTGATGCCGCGCAGCGGAAACCAGTCCCAGAACGAGCCGCCGGCAAACAGCACCATCAGCAAAATGCCGAACAGGAACCCAGGAATGGCGTAGCCGACGATGACGACGCCGCTGGTCCAGACGTCGAAGGTGGAGCCGTCCTTGACCGCCTTGCGGATGCCGAGCGGGATCGAGATCAGATAGGACAAGAGCGTGATCCACAGCCCGATCGAGATCGACACCGGCATCTTTTCCAGGATCAGGTCGAGCACCGATATGTCGCGGAAATAGCTGTCGCCGAAATCGAAGCGGAGATAGTTCCACAGCATCATGCCGAAGCGCTCGAGCGGCGGCTTGTCGAAGCCGAACTGCTTCTCCAGCTTCTTGATGAATTCGGGATCGAGCCCTTGCGCGCCGCGGTATTTCGAGCCGACGTCGCCGGCGACATCGACATTGGCGCCGCCGGCATCACCGCCGCCGCCGCCGAGGCGATCGCTGCCGCCCTGGTTGGTCAGCCTGGCGATGACCTGCTCGACCGGCCCGCCTGGAGCAAACTGGATGACGGCAAATGACACCGCCATGATACCGAACAGGGTCGGGATCATCAAAAGGATGCGGCGCAATATGTAGGCGCCCATCAGGCTTTACCCTCCTTGAGGACGACCATTGTGTCTGAAGGTGCCCCTAAGGCAATCGCCCCAGGCCAATTGCCGAAGACGGTGCCGCCCCTCATTGCCCTGCCGGACATTTCTCCCCGTATAGTGACGGGGAGAAAGGGGCTGGCCGTAGTCTCGGCGCTTCTATAGCGACGCTTATGGTCGGCGAAACCATCGATGAAGGCGCCCCTCTCCCCGTCGCTATACGGGGAGAGTATGCCGGCAGGCAGGTGAGGGGCGGCGCCAGCGCTCGCAAGAAATTCAGGCTTTGCCAATTTTTGCCGCCTTGTCTTTGTCGAACCACCACGACGTCTCGACCGGAAAGTCGTAATCCGGCTTTTGAGCGGGAAAGCCGAACATGTCCCAGAAGGCCGCCCGGTGATTCGCCAGATGGTATGTTGGAATCCAGTCTAGCCGCGCGCGCAAGACCCGATCGAGCGCGTTGAGCGCGGTGACGAGTTCGATCCGGCTCTGCGCCTTGGCGGCTGCCTCGATCAGCGCGTCGATGGCTTTGCTTTCCGTACCCGGATAGTTGCGCATCCCCGGCGTTTTCGCCATCCGGGAAGCATAGAGGATCTCCAAACCATCGGCGGTTGGCGTCGCTCCGATCGACCATGCGAGCATGTTGAAGTCGAAGTCGAAATTGCTCTGCCGCGCTTCAAACTGCGCCGAATCGACCTGCCGGACCGAAGCGTCGATGCCGATCGCCTTCATATTCTCGGACCACGGAAGGAAGATGCGAACGAGGCCATCGTCCTCGGCCAGCATTTCCACCCGCAGCCGGTCGCCCTTGTCATTGACGACGAAATTGCCCGTTCGCTTCCAGCCGGCTTCGGCAAGCAGTCTCGAAGCCTCGCGCAGCAGCTTGCGGTCGTGGCCCGAACCGTCGGAGACGGGTTGCATCACCGGATCGCCGAAGGTCTCCGGCGGCAACTCGGCTCGAAACGGCTCCAGCAGTTTCAATTCCTGGGGTGAGGGTAGGCCCTTGGCCTTGTAGTCCGACCGCTCGAAGTTCGATTGCGAACGCTCGTAGGAGTCGAAAAACAGAACCCGCCTGGTCCATTCGAAGTCGAAGCAATAGGCGATTGCCTGTCTCACGCGAATGTCGCGGAACTGCGGACGGCGCTGATTGAGTGCGACAGCCTGCATGGATGGCGTTTTCTCGCCGGGAAATTCGCGTTTGAGGACCCTGCCATCCTTCAGCGCTGGAAAGTCGTAGCCGGTCGCCCATACCCGCGCGGTGAACTCCTCGCGAAAATGCGTATCCCCTTTCTTGAACGCTTCAAACGCTGCCTGGCGATCAAGGTAGAAATCGATACGGATACGGTCGAAATTATTAAGCCCGCGGTTCACGGCCAGATCGCGGCCCCAATAATCGGCGACGCGTTCATATTCGACAGTCTGCCCGGCCACCACCCGCCCCACTCTGTACGGTCCGGAACTGAGCGGTGGGGTCATCGTCGAGGCGTCGAAATCATTGGCCGTGTAGAAAACTTTGGACACGATCGGCATTACGACGATGGCGAGGATATTCTGCGCGGACTGCTGGCCGTTGAAGGTAAGGCTGACTGTAAGCGGATCGATTGCGACCGCATCCGTCATATGCCGCAGTGCTTGGGATAGGTTCGGATGTCCCCGGTCTTTGTAGAGGTTCAAGGCGAAGACAACGTCCTCAGCCGTCAGCGGCGAGCCGTCATGAAAGCGCGCTTGTGGCCGCAGGCTGAAGCGGAAGCCGTTGCGGTCCTGCGACAAGGTGACGGATTCGGCAAGCAGGCCGTAGACCGCATCCGGCTCATCGACTGCCCTTGCCATCAGGGAATCGAAGCAGAGCTCGGTGCGCGGCGGCGAATCCCCTTTCAACACCAGCGAGTTCAGCGTGTTGAAAGTCAGGAAGCTCTGATTGAGGGTGGAGTTCGGCGGGGCGAAATTCATCCGGCCGCCCTTGGGAGCGTCCGGATTGACATAGTCGAAATGCGTGAAATCCGGCCCGTATTTGAGATCGCCAAAAGCCGACAACCCGTGCAGTTTCACGCCGGTCGGAATGGCGGCGAAAGCTCGGCCTGGCAGCAGTGCCGCAGCGGCGGCGGCACCGCCCAGGGCGAGGAAGTCGCGACGGGGCAGCGCCGTCATCAATTGCCACTCTTGTATTTGGCCGCCAGCGCCTTTTCCTTGACCGGATCGACCCACCAGGAATTCTGGTCGACGCCACTATAGGCGGGCTGCTTCTCCGGCATGCCGAACTTGTTCCAGTAGGCGAGCCAGACCACGGCACGGTAATATTGCGGCACGACGTAGAAATTCCACAACAGCACCCGGTCGAGCGCATGGGTGGCGGCAACCAGATCGTCGCGGTCGGTGGCATAGATGATCCGGTCGACCAGCGCATCGACGACCGGATTCTTGATGCCGGCGTAATTGCGCGATCCCGGCGAATCGGCGGCCTTGGAACTCCAGAAATCGCGCTGTTCATTGCCGGGAGAGTCCGACTGCCCGAGTATCGAAGTGACCACGTCAAAGTCGAAGTGAGTGACTCGGTTGATATACTGGGTCTGATCGATGAGGCGCAGCGTCGCGTCGACCCCGATCTTGCGCAGATTGGCGATGTAGGGGCTGGCGATGACCTGGTCGGTGTCGTTCCAGCCGAGGATTTCGAACTTGAACGGTTCGCCGGTCTTGGCGTTGACCATCTTGCCGCCTTTGATCACCCAGCCTGCCTTGGCGAACAGATCGACCGCGGTTTTCAGGTATTTGCGCTCCGCCTGGGCGGTGTCGTAGACCGGCAGCTTGAATTCCTGGGTGAAGACTTCAGGCGGCAGCTTGTCGCGGTACTGCTCGAGGATTTCCAGTTCCTTGCCTTGCGGCAGGCCGCTCGACGCCAGCTCAGTGCCCTGGAAATAGCTGCTGGTGCGGGTGTTGGAGCCAAAAAACAGCGTCCGGTTCATCGTCTCGAAATCGAACGGATACATCAGCGCGGCGCGCACCAGGCGATCCCTAAACAGCGGGCGCCTGGTGTTGAGCATGAAGGCCTGCATCGGTTCGGGCGACGCGGTCTTGAATTCCTTCTTGATGACGTCGCCGGCCTTGACCGCCGGGAAGTCATAGGCCGTGTTCCAGCGCCTCGAACTGTTCTCCGGCTTGATGTCGTCCAGCCCGCCCTTGGTGAAGGCCTGCCAGGCGGCATTGTCGTCGAGAAAATAGGTGAAACGCTGCCTGTCGAAATTCTCACGGCCAACTTTCACCGGCAGCTTGGCCGCCCAGTAGTCCGGCACGCGCTGCCAGATGATTTCGGACCCCGGCTTGAAGCTGGCGATCTTGTAGGCGGCCGAGCCGAGCGGCGGCTCCTGCGTCGGCTTTGTGACGTCGCGCTTCTTGCCGTTGGCGTCGGTGCCTTCCCACCAGTGCTTGGGCAGCACGACGAGACCGCCGAGAATCTGAGGTAACTCCCGATTGCCCTTCTGGTTGAAATGGAACTCCACCTCGCGATCGGAGATCGCAACCGCGTCGGTGACGTTCTCGAAATAACGGCTGTACATCGGGCTGTTCGCCTTCAGCACCTGGAACGACCAGATCACGTCGTCGGTGGTGATCGGCTGGCCGTCATGCCATTTGGCGCGCGGGTCGAGCCGGTAGGTCGCCGAGGAATAGTCGGCCGGGTATTTGTAGGCATCGGCGATCAGCGGATGGTTGACGCTGCCCTCATCCGTCGCCTGCTCCATCAGCGTGTCGTAGAGCAGGCCGCCGCCGAACTGCGCGAAGCCGGCGGCCGGCGAACCCTGCACGATGTAAGGATTGAAGCTGTCGAACGTGCCGAGCACCACTGAGTTCACTGTGCCGACCTTCGGTGCATCCGGATTGACGTAATCGTAGTGCTGGAAATTATCGCCGTATTTGGATTCGCCGATCAGCGACGAGGTCGTGCGCCATTCGTCCGCGAAGGCCGCCTGCAGGCCGCCGGCAAAAGCAGCCAGCATCAGCACCGATTTCAGAAGCGTCCGCGCTCGGCCAACCGTCATGCGTTCTCCTCTTCGCGATATAGCGCCGTCACCATAGCGTCTGGGGCCCAATCTAGATCATTTGGCGGCGCTGAAAACCGCAACCGAGCGGCTTTGTCGTCGCATATGCATTTTTCCTAACGAAAAAGCCGGGCTGAACCCGGCTTTTTCAAGGATAATGTCATTACAGTTTTGTTATTTTGCGGGCGCCGCCGGGGCGGCTGGCGCCGCGCCTTCTGCCGGCTTGGCAGGGGCTGCACCTTCGGCCGGCTTGGCGGGCGCGTTTTCGGCCGAGGCGCCGGGCGCCGGCAGCGGCTTCGGATTGTCCGACAGCGTGCGCAGATAGGCGATGACGTTGGCGCGGTCCTCATCCTTCGGCAGGCCAGCGAAGCCCATCGCCGTGCCCTTCACGAACTTCTTCGGCGAGGTGATGAAGTGGTTGAGATTGTCGTAGGTCCACTTCTCGCTGCCGCCCTTGGAGAACTCCTTCATGCCGGCCGAATAGGCAAAGCCCTCATGCTCGGCGACCGGACGGTCGACGATGTCCCAGAGATCGGGCCCAACCTTGTTGGGGCCACCCTTTTCGCCGGAGTGGCAAGCCTGGCATTTCTTGAAGATGGCGGCGCCCGCTTCGGCGTTGGCGGTGGTCAGCAGCTCGGCGATCGGCTTCACGGCCGCGGCGGGAGCGGCCGGGCCGCCTTCGGCGGGCTCGGTCGCCTCGATGGCGAAGCCGGGCTTTTCAGGCGCCGGCGAGGCGAACAGCGCGTCGGACACGATGCCAACGGAAAAGACGATGAACACGGTGCCGAGAAAGCCGGCGAGCAGCTTGTTGACTTCGTTGGAATCCATACGCCCCAGGCTCCCTTTTCCGGCGGACCGATCCGTCCACTCCGTCCGTCGGTATCGTGAACCACCCTGCGAGGCGGTCAAATCGCGCGGAAACTAGGTCTTTTGCTCCGGCGTTGCAACACCTATAAGGGCGCTGCCGGTGAGACCTTTTGCCACTTTTGTCCCCCTCTTTTTCGAGCCCCTGCCCGCCTCATGTCCACGCTCATCCTGATCCCGGCCCGCATGGCCTCGACCCGCCTGCCGGGCAAGCCGCTGGCCGACATTGCCGGCACTCCGATGATCGTCCACGTCGCTCGCCGTGCTGCCGATGCCGGGCTCGGCCGGGTCGTCGTCGCCACCGACACGCAGGGCGTTGCGGGGGCGGTGCGCGCGCATGGTTTCGAGGCGGTGATGACGCGGGCGGACCACGAAACCGGTTCCGACCGCATCTTCGAAGCGCTGACCATTCTCGACCCTGGCAACAGCGTCGAGACCATCGTTAATGTGCAGGGCGATCTGCCGACCATCGACCCCCTTGTTATCGGCGCCGCGCTGAAGCCTTTCGAGAACGCAGCGGTGGATATCGCCACGCTCTGCGTCGAGATCGTACGCGACGAGGAAAAGACCAATCCGAACGTCGTCAAGCTGGTCGGCTCGCCACTCTCGACGACGCGGCTCAGGGCGCTCTATTTCACCCGCGCCACCGCCCCTTGGGGCGAAGGCCCGCTCTACCATCATATCGGCCTCTATGCCTATCGCCGCGCCGCGCTCGAACGCTTCGTTGCGCTGAGGCCGTCGCCGCTGGAGCGCCGCGAGCGGCTGGAGCAGTTGCGGGCGCTTGAGGCCGGCATGCGCATCGATGCGGAGATCGTGCAGTCGGTGCCGCTTGGCGTCGACACGCCGGACGATCTCGAACGCGCCAGGGCGCTCCTTTCCGACTAAGAAATTCCCTCAATTCCCGAGACTCCGCGCATGCCTGAAAAGACCAACAAAATATCCTTCCAGGGCGAGCCGGGCGCCAATTCCGACACCGCCTGCCGCAACATGTTCCCGTCAATGGAGCCGTTGCCGTGCCCGACCTTCGAGGACGCCTTCAACGCCGTCGAGACCGGCAAGGCCGATCTGGCGATGATCCCGATCGAGAACACCATTGCCGGCCGCGTCGCCGACATCCATCATCTCTTGCCGGAATCGAAGCTGCACATCATCGGCGAATACTTTCTGCCGATCCACTTCCAGCTGATGGTGCTGCCCGGCGTCAGGCGCGACGAGATCAGGACCGTGCACAGCCACATCCACGCGCTCGGCCAATGCCGCAAATACATCCGCAAGAACGGCTGGAAGGCGACGGTGGCCGGCGACACCGCGGGCGCCGCCAAGATGGTCGCCGCGATGAAGGACCGCACCATGGCGGCGCTGGCGCCGGCGCTGGCCTCAACGCTCTACGGGCTCGACATCATCGAGGAGAATGTCGAGGACACCGACAGCAACGTCACCCGCTTCGTCGTGCTGACCAAGAACAAGCAATGGGCTGAACGTCCCTCGGCCGACGCCAGGATGATGACGACCTTCATCTTCCGCGTCCGCAATGTGCCGGCGGCGCTCTACAAGGCGATGGGCGGCTTCGCCACCAACGGCATCAACATGACCAAGCTGGAAAGCTACCAGCTCGGCGCGTTTACAGCGACGCTGTTCTACGCCGATATCGAGGGTCATCCCGACGATCCGCTGGTGAAGCTGGCACTCGACGAGTTGCGCTTTTTCTCGCGCGAAATGCGCATCCTCGGCGTCTATCCCGCCAGCGCCTCGCGCGAGCAGTGGAAGGTGGCGGATTAAGATCCGGTCAGGTCAGGCCGAGCTTGTTCCGTTTGGCCGGCTTGCCGCATTCGCGCCGGCTGATCGACCGGTTCATGGCGTCGATCTTGCCGCTTGCCTGGTCGGCGTCGCGTTTGGCTTTTGAGCGCATATCCGGCGTGAACGGGCCAAAGCCCGTCGCCGGGTTGGAGAACGACGGCTTGGCGTCCACCGGCAGATGATATTGCTGCGCCAGGCCGTTTCGTTGCGCCAGCAATTGATCGCAAGGCACCTTGTCAAATAGCAGCGAGGACTGGACGTTTTCGTCCTGCCGTTCGGACATCGAATTGCCGACGCAGCCGGCCATCGCCAGGCAAGATGCCAAGACCGTCATGTTCCAGCGCATGAACGTGCTCCTTGTCTTTCGCAGCTGCGGCTTCTCATGCGCAGCGGCAGAAGTCTTAGCCAGATTTTACGCTGCCGGAAAGCGAGCTTGCCACTACGGCCAGCCCTTCGACCGGTTGGCGGCGATCCTGCCGGATGATCGTTGCCTGCAGCGACAGGATCGAAAAGCCGTCGGCATCCAGAACCCGCTCTACATAGCCTTGCGAATGCGCGTAGCGGCGCGACGGCTGCAAGGCGAAGCCGGCGCTGTCAGACGATTCTCCGCTCGGGAGCGTCTCGACGGAGAACGCAAACAGACCGCCGCCGGCAAGCATTCCGGCAATCTTGTTCACCACCCTGTCGAGCGCGCCGGCATAGATGAACACATCGGCCGCCGTCACCAGATCGGCTTTCGGGCCAGAATAGCAAAAGTCCTGCAGGTCCGTCTTGACGAGCAGATCGTAGACGCCTTTGGCGCGCGCCTGCCTCAGCATGCCGGCCGAGATGTCGTAACCCTCCAGCCGGTCGGCGATCGGCCGCAGCCTCTGGCCCATGAGGCCGGTACCGCAGCCGAGATCGAGCGCCAGCGAAAACCGGCCCGGCCGTGCTGCCCGGATGGCGCGGTCGAGGCATTCGGGCAGACGGTAGCCGAGCCTGTCGACCAGTTCACCCTCGAAACTCCCGGCATAGTGGTCGTACAGCGTCTCGACGAAGGCGCTGGGCGGCGCCTGGGCCGCCGCCGCCCTGCCGATCAATTGCAGCTTGAGCACCGCGCCGAGCCTGTCCGCCGGGTCCAGCCGCAGCGCCGTCGTCCAGGCCTGCGCGGCACGATCGCGCGCGCCCGCCGCTTCCTGCATCTCGCCGAGGCGGAACCAGCCGGCTGGCCATTGCGGCGCCAGTTCGAGCGCGCCGAGCAGCAATTCCGCCGCTGCCGCATGATCGCCGGATGCATAAAGCATTTCGGCATAGTCGGCGCGGCGGTCGGCGGTCAAATCGCCGGACGAGGTCTGGAGCGGTTTCATGCGATCGGGTTCCGCCGGGTGTTTGCAGCCGGCTTGCGCTCTATGCTGGAGTCAGCAGTGACTTACAACAGGCTTCCCGCGCCGGAATTAGCGCCTATCTTGGGGCCATGCGCGCCAGCGACCTGCTTCATCCCCGGCCGGAAGGGCTGTATTGCCCGCCCGGCGATTTCTTCATCGACCCGGTGCGGCCGGTCAACCGGGCGCTGATCACACATGGCCATTCCGACCATGCCCGCTCCGGCCACCGCTCGGTGATGGCGACGCAGCAGACGCTCGACATCATGGGGCTGCGCTACGGCGACAGTTTTGCCGGAACGACGCAAGCCGCCGTGCTCGGCGAGACGATTGCGCTCGACGGCGTCACCGTCAGCTTTCACCCGGCCGGCCATGTGCTGGGCTCGGCCCAGATCAAGGTCGCGCACCAGGGCACGTGCATCGTCGCGTCCGGCGACTATAAACGCCAGAAGGACGCGACCTGCGAGCCGTTCGAGCCGCTCAAATGCGATGTCTTCATCACCGAGGCGACGTTCGGCCTGCCGGTGTTTCGGCATCCGCCCGATTCCGAAGAGATCGCCCGGCTGCTGAAATCGACCGAACAGTTTCCCGAGAGAACGCATCTGGTCGGCGCTTATGCGCTGGGCAAGGCGCAGCGCGTCATGCGGCTGCTGCGCGATGCCGGCTACGAAAAGCCGATCTACATCCACGGCGCGCTGGCCAAGCTCAGCGAATATTACCAGAGCCAGGGCATCGATCTCGGCACATTGGAACCGGCGACCGTCGAGACCGGCCAAAAAAGCGACTTTGCCGGCGCCATCGTCGTCGGCCCGCCATCCGCCTTCGCCGATCGCTGGGCGCGGCGTTTTCCCGATCCGATGTCGTGCTTCGCCTCAGGCTGGATGCGCATCCGCCAGCGCGCCAAGCAGGGCGGCGTCGAGCTGCCGCTGATCATCTCCGATCACTCCGACTGGGACGAGCTGACGGCGACGATCAAGGAGACCGGCGCCGAAGAAATCTGGGTAACGCATGGCCGCGAGGAGGCTCTGGTGCGCTGGTGCGAACTCGAAGGCATTGCCGCCAGGCCGCTGCATCTCGTCGGCTACGAGGACGAGGGCGATTGATGGTGTTTTTGGATCCAGCAATCGCCGGTACGGCGCTCTGCGGCAAGCCTTTCTCATTGGCGTCGCCCCTTCCATGAACCGCTTCGCCGAGCTTCTCGACCGGCTGGTGCTGACGCCGTCGCGCAACGGCAAGCTGACGCTGTTGACCGACTATTTCCGCAGCGTCGAGGATCCGGACCGCGGGCTGGCGCTGGCGGCCATTACCGGCGATCTGTCCATCGCCGCGGTCAAGCCGGCGATGCTGCGCACACTGGTGATCGAGCGCATGGATCCGGTGCTGTTCGGCTATTCCTACGACTATGTCGGCGACCTGGCCGAGACCGTGTCGCTGGTCTGGCCGCAAGCGCCGGTCGACGTTGCGAACCACGAGCCGACGCTGGCCGAGGTGGTGGCCAAGCTGCAGGCGGCGAGCCGTTCCGACGGGCCGCAGGTGCTGGCCCGGCTGCTCGACAGCGCCAGCACGTCGGCGCGCTTCGCCATCATAAAGCTGGTCACCGGCGGCCTGCGCATCGGCGTCTCGGCGCGGCTGGCCAAGCAGGCACTGGCCGATTTCGGCAAGGTCGATATCGCCGAGATCGAGGAACTCTGGCACGGGCTGACGCCGCCCTATATCGGGCTGTTCGCCTGGCTGGAGGGTAAAGCGGAAAAGCCCAGGAAAACGGCGCTGGCGCTGTTCAGGCCGGTGATGCTGTCGAATGCCGTCGGCGACGGCGACCTCGAAAGGCTCGACCCGGCCGACTACGCGGCCGAATGGAAATGGGACGGCATCCGCGTCCAGGCGGCTTGCGAAGGCGGCATTCGCCGGCTCTATTCGCGCACCGGTGACGACGTCTCCGGCGCCTTTCCGGATCTTGCCGAGGCGATGGATTTTTCAGGCGCCCTCGACGGCGAGCTTCTGGTCGGAGACCCCAGGCAGGCGACGGGCACGTTCTCGGACCTGCAGCAACGGCTGAACCGCAAGAGCGTGTCGCCCAAGATCCAGCAGCAATACCCCGCCTTCATGCGGTGCTACGATGCGCTGCAGATTGGTGACGAGGATTTGCGCGGACTTCCCTTCCGCGAACGGCGCGGCCGGCTCGAGGCCTTCGTCAGGACGCTCGATCCGAGCCGCTTCGATCTGTCGCCGCTGGTCGAATTCACCAACTGGCAGGCACTCGAGGAATTGCGCCGCAAGCCGCTGCATCCGGTCATCGAAGGCGTCATGCTGAAGCGCTGGGATTCGCCGTATGTGGCCGGTCGGCCGAAGGGCCCGTGGTTCAAATGGAAGCGCGATCCGCACACGGTCGACGCCGTGCTGATGTATGCCCAGCGCGGCCACGGCAAACGCTCGAGCTTCTATTCCGACTACACATTCGGCGTCTGGTCCGGGCCGGAAGGATCGGAGGAGCTGGTGCCGGTGGGAAAGGCCTATTTCGGCTTCACCGACGAGGAACTGAGGCAGATCGACAAATATGTCCGCGACAATACGATCGAGCGCTTTGGCCCGGTCCGCTCGGTGCGTGCCGACCGCAGGAACGGGCTGGTGCTGGAGGTTGCGTTCGAAGGGCTCAACCGCTCGACGCGGCACAAATCCGGCGTCGCCATGCGCTTTCCGCGCATTTCGCGGCTGCGCTGGGACAAGCCGGCGGCCGAAGCCGACCGCATCGAGACGCTGCAGGCGCTGCTCGATAGTTAATGCATGTCGCGCAAAAAACAGTGCAGCGGTTTTGCGGTAACGACATGCATCAGAACAAGAATCTGAAGCGCGTCGCATGAGGCCGGTCCGAACGCGACGTGCTTTAGGGAACGACTGAGACGCGGATCTCGTAGATGTCGACCGACTTGCCCTGCTTGTCGAAGTCGGAATTGATGGCGATGGTGCCGGCAGCGCCCGGACGCTTGTCGGGAAAGCGCACGTCGAACAGATATTCATTGCGCTCGCGACCGACCGCATAGCGCTTGCGGCCGCAGTCGCCGAGTTCGCCGAAATTGCAATCGACGGAAATCTGCGTCTCCTGGCCCTCCTCGGAGCGCGCGATGATGTCGAATGTGGCATGCTTGCCGGCCAGTTTTTCCAGCACGCCTTGTCCGACGTCGAAGCTGATGGCCGAGCCGGATGCCCCCGAGCGGATGCGCAGGAAGGAACCGCTTTCGTCCTGGATGACGTCGGCCTTGGTGTCCGACGGTGCATTGACCTGCGTCGGGTCACCCGGCGAAAAGACATTGATCCAGTCGTGCGCCTGGTCCTGCTCGCCCTGCTTCGGCGGCGAAGCAGTGTCGTCCGGCGTGAAATCATCGCCGTCGACCGTTGGCGGCGCTTCCGGCGGCGCCGTGTCGAGCTCGGTCGCCGATTTGAAGACGCCGGTCTGGTTGGCGAAATAAAGGCCGATGCCGGCGGCTGCGAGCAGCGTCACACCGAAGAAGATCGCGCTCAAGGGCAGGCGCCGCCGTCTCGCCCGCCGGTCGTCGCGGTCGGGCGTCACTTCCGCGTCGTCCGTTTCGGCGTCGGCTTCGGTCGGAACCGAGGCCGCCATGTCGATCACCGGCGCCTCGGCAACAGGCGCATCGGGCATGATGTCGGGAACGACCGGCAGGACGCGCGACCGCGGCGCATCGGATTCGGGCGGCTGCGCCGGACCGTCAACGACGACATCGGGCGACGGCGCGGCTTCAGCTTCGGCCGGGGGCTCCACCTCCGGTGCTGCCTCCAAACTGTCGGTCGGCGCGGCGACGTCGGCAACCGCCGGCAGGAATTCCGATTCGATTTCGGTGATCTTCGCCTGGACCGCCTTGCGCCGCTTGATGGCGACTTCCACCGTGACGTTTGGATTAGCCTGCAGGGCACGGTCGAGTGCCGCGAAAGCCGATCGATAGACCCGCTCGCGAAACGCCCGGTCGTCGGCATTGCCTTTCTCGAAGGCATTACGGATCGCTTTTTCGATCGCGTCCAAGCGAATTCCCTCTGCAATTTCACTCACATTGCCATGATCGTTAGCCGCAGGCGACCAATCAATCAACAAGCGAGCGGCCGCATTCTGCCTTGCCGAGGGGCACAAAGCTCATTTCGGCGGTTTTCGGTAAAGGAATCAACATTTTTCCCTGATTTTCCCGCCGCGGCCAACGTGGCGGATGGGACGGCCTGCCGATACGGCATCACGCGGCCAATGGTAGATCCGCGCGGCGGCTGCCCTTGCGCCCGGCCGGAGGCGGCACCAATTGCCTCGTCCTGAAATCGCGACTGCCATCTTGAATTCGCGGCCGGTTGCGTCTATCACGCAGCCCATCTTGGAAGCTCGGCTTCCCGGGCCGCTTTAGCTCAGTTGGTAGAGCACATCATTCGTAATGATGGGGTCAGGTGTTCGAGTCACCTAAGCGGCACCAAACGGCCTATCCCGCGCGCCTGCTTCAACCGGCGTTCAGCCGAGTGGAAAAGCTGCCGCCGCCGAGACGAGGGCGAGCATTGCCAGCACGATCCCCGCCGCCCGACAGATGACGCGATGATGCCGCACCGCGGCAGCGCGCACGAGCGGACGCGAAAGCGCGACGGCCAGGAATCCGTACCAGCCTATGTCGATGATGGCGACGATGGCCGCGACCATCAGCATCTCGTTCGAGGTCCGGATCGGCAGCATCAGCCCCATGAAGGCGACGGCGAAGAAAGTGGCGGTTTCAGGCGAGAGAATGCTGATGAGAAACCCTCCGGCAAACAATCCGGCCTGCCGAGGCGCTTCGCCGATGGCCGGCGGCGCCGTTCTGGCGATGCGCAGGGCCATCCAGCCAAGGACGGCCGCACCGGCGATCTTGACCGCCGGCACCGACAGCGACCCGGAAAGATGAACGGCGCCAAACGCCACCAGGACCGCCAGCACGGCGGTACCGGCGCCGATCCCGGCCACCAGCGGGATCGTCCTGCCAAAGCCGTGCAAGGAGGCAAGGCTGCCGGTCGCGAGGCCAATAGGGCCTGGCGTGATCATGATCACCGTATATGCCGCCAGGAATTGCAGCATCGCCGTCGACAGAATAAGCGAACTTGACATGCCAGTCTCCCGTTTGCTGCGCCGGTTACAGATTAGAGAAGAATCACCGTCGCGCTCCCACTCCCTGTTTCTCACCATGCGACGCGAAAATGCTTAGATGTTTTCAGATTTACTTTCCAAATAGAAGAATATCCCCGCGTGCCCAAAGCAGGTAACAGACGAGAAGCGTCGCAGGGATTGCGATAGCCTGGATCTGATCGGTGCGAGCGTCAGCAATGACGCGGGCGACTTCGGTCGCGGTGACGATAATTGCCGGAAAGCGGCTGAGCAGTACCGAAAGGCGGAAGAGCTCCGGCATTTTGAGGCCGAAGAGCACCGCGCCATGCGCGCCGAGCCTGAAGGCGCTGCCGAACTTGCCCACGGCATGGAGCAACCCCGATGTCACGACCAGGATTGGATTGCCGACGAGCAGCAGACTTGACCCGAGCACCAATGACCCGGTGCCGGACAGAAAATCTGCGCGCTGTATTACCGACGGGTCGAGATGTCCGTTGCTGAGGGCGCGATGATACTCCTCGCCGCTGCGCAAGAAGATGGCGCTCGCCACCAGCAGCGCCAGTGAGTTCCAGCCGCCGGCGAGGTCGTGGCCGAACATTAGAGGCGCGGCGAAAGTGCTGCTCGCCTCGGTTAGCGCCAGCCGAATCTGCATGAACATGGCCATGCCGAGGCCCAGCACATTGCCGGCAATATAACAGCCTCCGGGTCCTGAAAGCCGCACCGCGACCGCTTGTGCCAATCGTTGTCCTGGCCAGCGCCGCTGGGCATCCGCTTTTTCGCTTGCCGACATCGCCCCTGCTCCTGGTACGATCCGCCCCAGCGACGGACGCCGGCGGCGGCCCCCGTTCCGCCGCCGTTGCCCGCCTTCTCCCCCGGATCGTGAAGGCGTCGTGGTGTTGGGAGGTCCATCCACGCTGCGAGCAGAAGCCTACGCGGAGCGGCGGGCGTGCAAATCGGTACCGCCACCCATTTTTAGGCGGTCGATTTCCCAGTTTTCGCGGAAATTTTGCTGTGGGAACTACCCAGAGCCTGTTCCATCCCGACAGAATCGGCTGGGATCATGATCCAGTCTGGTGCGGTTCCAGCGGATGGGTGCCCGTCAACAGCCACGGCTCGCCTCGCAGGCGCAGGAGGATTTCCATGCGGTTTGCGGCATTGAGCTTGCCGAGCAGCGAGGAGACGTGATGCTCGATCGTGCGGGGCGAGCGCGACAGATGTCGCGCGACCTCCTTGTTGCTGATGCCCTGGGCGATCAGGGCGAGCACCTTCTGGTCGTGCCGTGTCAGGCCGAGTGGATGGCGGCGAGCTGCCGCATAGGGTCCGCGCTGCACCTTCGGCAGCAGGCCTGACAGGCCCTGACGCTGCGCAAGCTTGCGCGCGAGCGCCGCGGCCGCGGGCGCGTCGATCTGGTCGAGCATCGCCACGGCGCGAGCGAGCGCCGCCCCCGCATCCGCCCCACGAACCTGCATGAGGGAAAGCGCTGCCTCATAGGGCAGCGACAAACGCGTCCACTCCGCCGCGGCGGTCTGCGGATCGCCGAGAAGCTCGGCGGACCAGGGCGAGGGAATCGGCGCCGATTGCGCCGGCAGCGACCCGGGCATTCCGCATCGACGCCACCAGACCGACAATTCGCCAAGGTCCCGGGGGCGGAAATTGTCGAGGTTCATAGCCGCCAGCTCGGTAAGCTGCGCGTGGCTGGCGCCGACATCCTCGGCAAGCCAGGCCGCCTCCGCCAGCGCCAGGCGAACCGGGACGATACGCTGCGGCTCGCCGGTCGTCTGGCCCTCCACAAGCGCGCGCTGCAAAAGGTCGACGCCGTCGGTCTCGCCCAGCCTTACGCGGACCGTGCCAAGCACGGTGAGCGCCGGCAAGTGCATCACCATCGGCAGGCGTTCCACATTCATGACGCCCTGAGCGATGGTTGCGGCCTCGCGAAACCGGCCCTGTTCCATGCAAAGCTGCGCCTGCCGGCCGAGCAGGTATTGCGCCGCCGAATCGAGGTCGTGCCTGGTGCAGAATGCGATGCCTTCGGCCAGCAGCCGCTCCGCCAGCTCGAAGTCCTTGGCCACCACCGCGCATTCCGCAAAGTTCGTATAGGCCCGCGCCGCATGGTCGTGGAGCCCGTGCTCGAGCGCCAGGGCAAGGCTTTCCTCCAGCCGCTCAACGCCGCCGGGGCGGTTGGCAAACATGAGCGCGGTTCCGACATTGTTGAGGGCGTGAACACGCGTCTCGACCTCGCCCAGCCGATCGGCCAGACTGATCGCGCGCTCGCCCCATTCGATCGCCTCATCGAAACGATAGTGCAGCATGTGGAGCTGCGAGCGCGTGCTGTGGGCCATTGCCACCTCGGGACCGGGCGGCAGGCTTTCCACCTCACGCACGGCCTGGTCCGCATATTCCTCCGCTTGCGGGCCTTCGCCGCGCCGCCAGTGCAGGCGCGACAGCCAGCGTAGATTAAGGCCTACCTTGTCGATCCGGCCCAGCTGCCGCCAGATAGCGATGGCGCGATGCCGGGCCTCGATGATGGCGTCATAGACAAGCAGCGCCAACCCGGCCTCGTACGCCCAGTCCTCATGGAGCTGCGCGGCCAGCTCCGGCGGGGCCTGGTCGACATATCTGAGTGCGGTCGCCAGATGCGAGGCCGCCTCCCGATGCGCCCCCAGGCGCGCGGCTTGGCTGGCGGCGAGCGGCGCAAGTTCGAGCACGCGTTCGCCATTGTCGGCGCCGCCGGCGTGGTGCACGCGGCGCGAAAGCAGAGCGCTTGCCTGCGAGGCCGGAACTTCCGAGAGTGCCGCTTCGACCTTCGCATGGAGCGAGCGTTGCACAGAGGGGGAGAGCCGGTCGAGCGTCGCTTCCCTGGCAAGCTCGTGACGAAATGTCAGCGCGCCCTGGTCGTCCCGCCGCAGCAATCCGCGCACGACACATCGATCGACGAGCACTTCGGCCTCGGCCCCGAGAAGGGCCCGGATCAGCCACGGCTCAACGCTGCCCGGCATGATGCTCATGACCTCCAGGACGTCGCGCTCTCCAGGCGTCAGGCGCGACAGGCGCGACCACACCGCGTCGCGTATGGAATCGGGCACACGCGCCGATTCGGTCTCGCTGCTGGACAGGAGCTCGGTAACGAAGAAGGGATTGCCCTCGGTAATGCGATAAAGCCCATCGGCGGAGCGGCCGGCCTGTTCGGCCAGCATTGTCACCGCCTGGGGAGACAGCGGTCTAAGCGTCACGCGGCGTACCGAGGCGGCGGGAAGATCGCCGAGCACGTGGGTCAGCGGGTGATCGGCGTTCAAATCCTCTCTGCGCATGCTCAGCACCAGCATGGTGCGGAGCAGGGAGACGCGGCGCCCGAGATATCTTACGAGGTCGAGCGTCGCATTGTCCGCCCAATGCATGTCCTCGAAGATGAGCACGGTCGTGCCCTTGGCGCGCTGCAGCGCATTCAGCAATGCCGGGAAAAGCCGCTCCGGCGCAGCGGTCTCCTCAAGCAGCGCCGCCACGCGCGGGTCGAGCAAGTGCGCCATGTCCTGGAGAGGGCCCAATGGGCGCGGCGTGAAGAGCGCCTCGCACCAGCCCCACAGCACCCGGCAGTCCCGGTCGGCGTTTTCCGCGAATTCGCGCAGCAGAGAGGTCTTGCCCAGGCCCGCCTCGCCGTGCACCAGCACGGTCCCGCCATGTCCGGCAGCAGCTCTCTCGGCCGCGGCCAACAAAGCTCCAAGTGGGTCCTCTCGCTCAAGCAGCATCAAGCCCGCGCCTCCAGAATATTGAAGGTACAACAGCAGGCAATGAGTGCAACACAGTCGTTTCACATGGCCGGGAATGTTTGGCAAATAGCCGCTCGGAACCGGGCGTCATTTGTCCTGGAGCAGATATGTTTGCCGCTGCCGTAGGCACGAAGGCCACAGAACAGGCAGACCCCGCCACGGCGGGCGTTGACAGCCCAGGCGAAGCGGACTGTAGTTCTGCGAAGCAACCACTGCCCCGAGCCTCGAAAAAGGCCGCTCACTTCACCGGATTGTCGCCCAGCGACGCCACAGTCTTCAGCGCGCCGTCGAGCATGTCGCCCTTCTCGTCCTTCAGCGCCGCTTCGCGCAGGCGCCGGATCCAGTCTGCGGCGTCCGGGCGGCCCTTGAGCTGGTCGAGCGCCGACAGCACCCGGTCGAATTTCGACTGGGCGCGGGCGTGGGTGTCGCTGTAGCCCTTGATCAGCCGGCGGCAGTTGAGGATCTCCGTGCCAAGCGCGTAGTCCTGGCCGACTTGGCCCAGCGCCAGCGCATACCAGCGCTCGATATGCGCGGTCTCGACCTTGTGGCGCAGCAGTCGGCGGCGCCAGCGGCGCAGGCCGCCGATGAACCACAATGCGGCAAAGCCGGCGAAACTGTCGGTGCGGATGCGGCGGCCGCGGTTGATGCGGCGGTCGAGGAAGGCGGCGAGCTTCGGCCGGCTTTCGATGTAGCTGCCGAGCCCGGCCGGCAGCGTGCCGCAGAATTCCTCGATGCGCGGATGGAAATATTCGGTCACCTGCAGGACCGAGCCGTCCCTGACGCCGACCTCGCGGCGTACGCGTCGGTCGCGGCTAGAGCGCGTCTTCAGGTCGGCGACGCGGATCATGTCGTCGTAGCACATGGCGTTGGCCAGATGCTTGGCGGCGGCGATCGACAGCGCGTAGGCGTGTTCGACATCGTCCAGAGCGACGGCCTTGTCGAGCCTATCGAGATACTCGCCGCCATAAGCAACGTCCTGATAGTCAACCACTTTTTTCAGGCCGCGAAGCGCCATGTCGCGCACGGGTACAGGCAGCGTGGCGACGCGCGCCGCCAATTGTTGCCAGCCTTTTAACAGGCTTTCCGGACCGCTGACTTTTGTCGTTGCGGCTAAGCCGGTTTCGGCGGCTGCCGGCTGTGCAGTCTTGTCGCCCGAATGCACACTCGCGATGCCGCGCGCCCGATCGTAGGCGGCGCCGAAGGCGGCGAGGCTGGCCTTGACACCACGGCCGCCGGCACTGACCGCCCGCTCATAGCTTTCGCGACTGAACGGCAAGGCGTCGGAGCCGGCCAGCGCGCCGAGCAGGCTGGCCGAGATCATCGAGCCATTGTCGGCGGCGATCCTCTCCATGTCGAAGGCGATGAAGCGCTTGGCCGCGGCTTCCGCCGTGGCATGCACCTTCGAGGACGAGGCGCGGCCATCGCCGGGCTCGATCTTCTCCGAGACCGCGGCGATGCGGTGCGACGAGGCGATCAGCGTCGTGCGCTCGGGCGTGACGAAGCCGCGGATGATGGCGCGGCCGGCTTCCATCAGTTCGGCGGCAATCAGGATGTCGACGTCGCCCTGCGACGGCGACAGCGCGAAGACCGGCTGGCGGCCGGTATCGCGGCACATTTCGACATAATAGATGGTGGCGCCGGTGCGCTGGGCGACGCCGGCGACCGAGGTCGATTGCGCGACGTAGCCGTTGCGCTCGGCGACGTCGGTGATCCAGTCGGCCAGCACGCCGCCGCCCTGGCCGCCGACCGCCAGCACGGCAAGCTTGATGACGCGCTCGTCGTCCGGCGCGCCGGCCTTTGAACGGGTTGATGGAACGGCGTCAAGCATCGGCGAATATCAGGCGCCGGCTTTCACGGCGCCGCTGCAAGAGACCGATCATGGCGCGACGCGCGGCTTCAAGGAAACGGTCCCAGCGGCTCGGATTGTGCACGACATCGGCGCGGTAGAAGGACGGGCAGAGCACCGCCGCATCGGCAACCTCGCCGCAATTGCCACAGCCGACGCAGCTTTGGTCGATATGCGCCACCGGATCGTCGCGCAACGGATCGTCGAGCGACTTCACCGAAAGCGACGGACAGCCGGACAGCCGCATGCAGGCATGGTCGCCGGTGCAGATATCTTCGTCGACACCGAATTTCGGCTTGACTATGCGCGTCCCGCCCTTGATCGCCTTGTCGACCAGCGGCTTTTCGCGGCGCTGCCGGTTGAGCATGCATTCGGACGAGGCGACAATGACTTTCGGGCCCTTCTCGTCCGTCGTCAGCGCCTCGCGCAGCGTGTCTTGCATCCTGGTTACGTCGTAGGTGCGGTCGATGTGGCGCAGCCATTTGACGCCCATGCCCTTCACCGCCTCGGTGATCGGGTGCTTGGTCGACTTGGTCTTGTTGCCGGCGCGGGACGACAGGATGTCCTGCCCTCCGGTCGCGGCCGAATAGAAATTGTCGACGATGACGATGACGCCGTCATTCTTGTTGAACACGGCATTGCCGACCGAGGAGGTCAGGCCGTTGTGCCAGAAGCCGCCGTCGCCGACGAAGGAGATCGAGCGGCGCTTGGCATCGGGCGAATTGAACGCCGAAGCCGAGGCCGGCCCAAGCCCGTAGCCCATGGTAGTGGCACCTAGCTCGAAAGGCGGCATGATCGAGAACAGATGGCAGCCAATGTCGGAGGCGATGTGGTGCTTGCCCAGCTCCTGTTCGACCAGCTTGGTGGCGGCGAAGATCGGCCGCTCCGGGCAGCCGACGCAGAAGCCGGGCGGTCGGCCCGGGACGACGTTGATCAGGTCGGCGGTGTCGAGCCCGTCGCCGATCTTGTTCGGCGCGCGGACCTCGCTTGGCAGCAGATGCGGGATGGTGGCACGCAGGAACGATCCGATGCCGTCGAGCATCACCTGGCCGGTATATTCGCCGGCCATAGGCAGATGTTCCTTGCCGACGAGCCTGGTGCCGCGGCCGGCCTTGTGCAGCATCGCGGCAAAGGCCTGTTCGATGTAGTTGGGCTGGCCTTCCTCGACGACGAGAACGGGGTCCTTGCCTTCGCAGAAGGACAGGAACTCGTCGTCGACTAAGGGATAGACGGCGTTGAGCACATAGAGCGGCACGTCGGTGTCGCCATAAGTGTCGGCGAGGCCGAGCCGCTGCAGCGCCCGGATGACCGAATTGTACATGCCGCCCTGCATGACGATGCCGACCGAGCCGTGCTCCGGGCCGAAAAACTCGTTGATCTTGTTGGCGCGGATGAAATCCACCGCCGCCGGCCAGCGTTTCTGCACCTTTTCCTTCTCGTGCAGGAACGACGCGGGCGGCAGCACGATGCGGCCGGTGTCGCGGCGCGGCGCCTCGAGCGCATCGGCCACAGTCATTGCCGGGCGCTTGTTGTCCTTGGCGATGAAATGGCCGTGGACATGGCAGCAGCGAATACGGACCTGCAGCATGACCGGCGTGTTGGAAACCTCGGACAGCTCGAAGCCGTCCTCCACCGCCTTGACGATCGACGGCAGGTTCGGTCGCGGGTCGAGCAGCCAGACCTGGCTCTTCATGGCAAAGGCGTGGCTGCGCTCCTGCATGATCGAGGAGCCTTCGCCGTAATCCTCGCCGACGATAATCAATGCACCGCCGGTGACGCCGCCGGAAGCGAGATTGGCGAGCGCGTCGGAGGCGACATTGGTGCCGACCGTCGACTTGAAGGTCGCCGCGCCGCGGATAGGATAATGCACGGATGCCGCCAGCATAGCGGTGGCGGTCGCCTCCGAGGCGCTCGCCTCGAAATGCACGCCGAGCTCGCCCAGGATATCCTGCGCGTCGGCCAGCACGTCCATCAAATGGCTGATCGGCGCGCCCTGATAGCCGCCGACATAGCCGACGCCGCATTGCAGCAGCGCCTTGGTGATGGCGAGAATGCCTTCGCCGGAAAACTCCTCGCCGGCGCCGAGCCTGAGCTTTTCGACTTCCTTGGCAAAAGACCGTTCGGCCATTTTGGGCTCCTTCCGTTACCGCCCCGATGGCGGCGCGTAAGATCAGATGTCGTGCTTGCGAATGTTCTTCAGCATCTTCTGCAATGTCGCGATCAGCGCCGCGTATTCGGCATCGTCGACATCGTCGAACATTGCCTCGAAAGCGTCGTGCATGGCCGGCCAGGCGCGCGCGAACTCGGCGCGGCCATCGTCGGTCAGGAACACATGGCGGATACGGCTGTCGGTGACCCCCTGCTCGCGCCGCACAAACCCTTGCCCCTCCAGCGTGTCGAGCGTGCGGCTCAAGGTCGACTGCTCGATGACGGTATAGACCGAGAGATCGTTGACGGTGACGCCATCGGTGACCGACAACACGGCCAGCGTACGCACCTGCGGAATGGTCAGGCCCTGCTTGCGGAAATTGTCACGTAAGGTGGCGTTGTAGCGGCCCATGATGCGGTTCATCAGATAGGGCGCGAATTGCTGCAGGCCGATCTGGCCCAAAGTCGAGATGCGCTGGCGCTTTTCAACCTTCTGTTCCATCACAGCCTCCCCGCCAGGAGAAAGCCGGAGCCGCCGCCCAAGCCAGCACCCGGATGGGTCGAGGCACCGATGTGGTAGAGACCCCTGACCCCGGTGGCGTGATTGCGGCTCGTCTTGAACGGCCGCCACAGAAACGACTGGTCGATAGCCGAGGAACCGCCATAGGGGTCGCCGCCGACCAGATTGATGTTCATCGCTTCCAGGTCGGCCGGCGAACAGGCGCGGCGTGCGATGACGCTGTCCTTGAACCCATCGATATGGCTGGCAAGGATCGCTTCGGCACGGTCGGCATAGGCTTCGCGCAGCGCCTCGGTCCAGCGACCGTCTGCCGGTGTTTGCAGTTTGCCGGCGGCATCGCCCTTGATATGCCGTGGCGCCTCGGGCAGTTGCAGCCACAGGACCGCCTTGCCGTCCGGGCAGCGCGATGGGTCGAGCGCGTGCGGCTGGCCGATGCACATGGTCGGCACCTCCGGCAGCATGCCGCGCACGGCTTCGTTGCAGGCCTTCGAGACGCCGTCGAGCCCCGGCGTCAGATGCAGCAGCGCGACCTTGTCCAGGCCCTCGCCGCGCCATGCCGGCGGCTTGTCCAAGGCATAGTGGATCTGGAAATTGCCCTTGCCGTAGCGGTATTTTTGCGCTGCCTCGACGTCTGCTTTCGGCGCCGCGTCGCCGAGCAGCCGCTCGTAGAGCTGGGTCGGCGTGACCGAGCAGATGACGCTCTTGTTCACGTTGATCGTTTCGCCCGAAGCCAGCCGCACGCCGGCGGCGCGGCCTCCGCTTTGGACAATAGCCGCGACGTCGGCGCCGGTGCGGATTTCGCCGCCACGTTCCCTGATCAGGGCCTCGAAGGCGGCCAGCAGATTCCTGGCACCGCCCTTGACGATCGGCGCGCCGGCCGCCTCAAGCGCGAAGGCGATGACCTTGGCGATCTGGCCGGAGAACGCGTCCTCAGGCCCGAGGCCGGCATGCAGCACCCAGGGCGCCCACAGCGCGCGCATGGTTTCCGACTGATAGGTGCTTTCCAGCCAACCGCGCGCCGGCACCAGCGCGCTGCCGAGAAAGGCGGCAAGGCCACGCGGGCCGCGCCGCCAGGCTTCACCCGCCAGCAGCCTGGCCGTCGGGTAGGACCACAGGCTGCCACCGAGCAGTCCGAACAGCAGACCGGCGTTGCGCTCGATCTCGCCGACATCGTTTGCGTGCCGGTCGCCGTCGCCCGCGGCAAGCGCATTGATCGCCGCTACATTGGCGATACGGTCGGTGCGCAGGACGGCATGGCTGCCGTCCGGGCGCAGCACACCGGTCGGCGTGGAGCTGTTGCAAAACTCCAGGCCGTGCCGCGCCAGATCCTTGCCCAGCGCCGCATAGGCCGGCGAGGTGATGAACAGGACAAAGGTCGTCGCCATCACGTCGTGGATGAAGCCGGGCGCGGTGATTTCTTCGGTGCGCATGCAGCCGCCGATGCGGTCGTTGCGCTCGAGCACCAGCACCTTCGCCCCCTTGCCGCCAAGCATCGCCGAGCAGACCAGCGCGTTGATGCCGCTGCCGACGACGATGTGATCGGGAGCGCTCATCGATGCGTGCTCCTAGCAGAGATTGGCGCTCTACGGCGCCGTAGAGCCGCAGCTTTGCAAGGCTGCCGCTCCCACTCCGTCACCACAGTGCCACTTCCGCACATGATCTTCTCCCGAAGACCGCAGCTACCCTATTGCCTTGGCACCAACGCCAACGCGCGGATCGGGCTGCCGGTGCCGTGCTCGATCTTGAGCGGCGCCGCGATCAGGATCGCGCCTTTCGGCGGCAGCCGGTCGAGGTTGCAAAGGCTGGCGAGACCGTAGCGGTTAGCCTTGTGCATCAGGCTATGCGCCGGGAACGGCGGCTCCATTCCCCCTGCTTTTCCAGCATCCGTGCCGATCGTCTCGCTGCCCCAGCCCTTGATGTCCTTGCTAATCAGATACTGGATGGCTTCGGCGGTCGGGCCAGGCGTGTGCGGTCCGGTCTCATTGGCGTTGAGGAACTCGGCTTCCGAGCCGTTGCGCTTATACCAGTCGGTGCGCATCACCACCCACTCGCCGGGGTTGATAGCGCCATGTTCGGCTTCCCATGCCTTGATGTGATCGACGGTGAGCAGGAAATCGTGATCGGCTGCCGCTTGCTTGGAACAGTCGATGACGTTGACGGGTCCGACGAAGTTCTGCGCCGGAATGGTGTCGGTGGCGCCGTCCGGATAATCCTTGCCGGTGATCCAGTGGTTGGGCGCGTCGAAATGCGTGCCCGAATGCTCCCCGAGCTTGAGCCAGTTCCACGCCCACCACGGACCGTTCTTGTCATAGGCGGAGATGGCGTGGATCTCGATCTTCGGCGTGTCGACCGCCAGTTCCGGCGGCAGCTTGATCAGCGGTGTGTCGGGCCCGAGCGGCGCCGTCAGGTCGACCACCTGAATGGCGCCTGAAAGCAGCTGGCCGGCGACTTCGCCTAAAAGTTGTTGTGTGTCCATGGTCTCTGTTCCCTCTTTCTCGATGGTGCTGAAGGCTCTCGCGGCCCTTAATATCCTACTAGACGAAAACATATGCATCTGCAATTATCTTTAAGCATAAAGGAAATGGGACGGGGCGTGAGCGAGTTCGACGCCATATTTGTCGGGGCAGGCCACAACAGTCTGGCATGCGCCGCGCATCTGGCGCTCAAAGGCTGGAAAACCGCAGTTTTCGAGCGTAATGCAACGATCGGCGGCGCCGTTCAGACGCGCGAATTGACGCTTCCGGGCTTCCGGCACGATTTCGGCGCGATGAATCTCAGCCTGTTCGCCGGCTCGGCCTTTCACAAGAAATATGCAAATGAATTGAAAACCCACGGGCTGGAATTCGTGCCGGTGGCCGACTGTTTTGCCAGCGCCTTCCCCGACGGTCGCTGGTTCGGCGTCAGCAGCGACCTGGAAGTGACCGCCTCGCGCATGGCCGCTTTTTCCGACGCCGACGCACAGACATGGCGCCGTCTGGTTGCGGCATTCCCGGCGGAGGCCGAGCATCTGTTCCGGCTGCTGGGCTCGCCGATGAGCGGCCGTGCGCTCGCCGGCACCGCCTGGAACCTCTGGCGCAAGAAGGGTTTTGCCGGCGCGCTCGATACAGGTCGGTTGCTGCTTTCGTCACCCCGCGCCTGGCTCGAGGATACTTTCGAGTCACCGCATGTCAGGGCGACGCTGGCCACCTGGGGCATGCATCTCGATTTCGCGCCTGACATCGCCGGCGGCGCGGTGTTCCCTTACCTCGAATCCATGGCCAACCAGTGCTTCGGCATGGTGCTCGGCAGAGGCGGCGCCGACACGATTATCCGCGCTTTGTCGGGCATGCTCACGGCCGCCGGCGGCAAGATCGTCACTGGGGCTGATGTCGCCGAGATCACGGTTTCGGCCGGCAAAGCGACCGGCGTGCGGCTCACTTCCGGCGAGACCCACACCGCCACCAAGGCCGTCATCGCCGGTGTCGCGCCCAAGGCGCTGACCGGGAAACTGTTGCCTAACGGATCCGGCGACACCGGCTTCGACACGGCCGTGAAAAAATTCCGCCACGCGCCGGGGACGTTGATGATCCATCTGGCGCTCGACGACCTGCCGGACTGGCGCGCCGGTGCCGAGCTTCGGCAGTTCGCCTATGTGCATCTGTCGCCGTCGCTCGATGCCATGTCCTGGACCTATCAGCAGGCGATGTCAGGGGTGCTGCCGGACGAACCGGTGCTGGTCGTCGGCCAGCCGACGGCCGTCGATCCCTCGCGCGCGCCGGACGGCAAGCACGTACTTTGGGTGCAGGTGCGCATGCTGCCAGCCGAGATTGCAGGCGATGCGGCGGGCACGATCGCGGTGGCTCACTGGGACGAGGCTAGGGAGCACTACGCCGAGCGCGTCCTCGACATTATCGAGCGCTATGCGCCCGGCCTTCGTCGGAAGATCCTCGGCCGCGCCGTGTTCTCGCCCATCGACCTCGAACGCGAGAACCCGAACCTTGTCGGCGGCGACCAGATCTGCGGCAGCCATCATCTGGCGCAGAATTTCCTGTTCCGGCCGGCGCGCGGTTACGCTGGCTGGAACACGCCGGTCGGCAATCTGCACCTGACCGGGGCGGCAACATGGCCCGGCGCCGGCACCGGGGCGGCGTCGGGCTTCATGCTCGCGCAACAACTTGGCGGGAGGTAGGCTCCATTTTTCATCTAGGGTGAAGGAGGACAAGGCGCGGTTGCCCAAGGAGCCTAAACCCACCGATTGACAACGACACCGCGCATAAAAGCAACAGGGGAACGACCATGACAATCAACAGACGAGAATTGCTCGGATATGGCGCGGCCGCACTTGGCGCCACGGCGCTCGGCCTGCCGCAAATCGCCAGGGCTGCCGGCGAACTGACCATCGCCTACAATGTCAATTTGCCGTCCTGGGACCCGACCACCGGGCCTTCAGCGGTCAACCCGACCATCCAGGGTCTGTACCAGTCGGTGTTCGACCAGTTCATCCCGCAGAAGCCGGATCTTTCTTTCGCGCCCGGCCTGCTCACCGAATGGGGCTGGAACGAGGGTCGCAGCAAGATCATGATGACGGTGCGCGAGGGCGTCACCTGGCATGACGGCTCGCCATTCACGGCCGAAGACGTGGTCTGGTCGCTGCAGCGGGCGGGCGATGAAAAAACCGGCAACCCGATCCAGTTCGTCTGGAAGAACGTCAACAACTTCAAGATCGACGGCGACAAGATCACCGGCGACGTCGTGCAATTCGACCCGGTGTATTTCAAGTGGATGTCGTTCCTGACCGGCTACATCATGCCGAAGGCCTATTACGAAAAGGTCGGCGCCGAGGGTTTTGAGAAAGCCCCGATCGGCACCGGGCCCTACATGGTCGACAAATTCGAGCGCAACGCCTTCCTGCGGCTCAAGGCCAACCCGAACTACTGGGGCAGCAAGCCGGCCTTCGAGAACGTAACCATCAAGTTCGTTACCGATGCGGCGAGCCGCGTCGCCGAGATCGAGTCCGGTTCCTCGCAGGTGACCCTCGAGGTCCCCTATGAGGAATATGACCGCCTGATCGCCAAGGATGGACTTGCCGGCTCATGCAAGAACGTTTCCGACATCGGCATGATCTTCTTCAACGACATCGACGTGATGCTGGACAAGAACGTGCGCCAGGCGGCGGTGATGGCGGTCGACAAAAAGCTTTTGGTCGACCGGCTGCTGCGCGGTTACGGCCAGCCCATCGATACGCTGGAGACGCCGGAATACGCGGCCTACGATGCGTCGATCAAGGTGGAGCACAATCCGGACAAGGCCAAGGAACTGCTGGCCGCCTCCGGCTATTCGCCAGAAAAGCCGGTCAAGTTCACGATACAGACGACGAAGGGCTTCAAGCCCAAGGATTACGAGATGATCCAGGCGATCGTCGGCATGTGGCGCAAGGTCGGCATCGAGGCGACGATCGAGGTCTACGAGATCGCCAAGCACTACGAGCTGCGCGCCGCCGACAAGCTGGCGCCGGCGGCCTTCTACAATTGGGGCAATGCCATCGGCGATCCCACCACGTCGACCGGCTTTGCCATGTATGGCCCGAGCCCGCACTCGGTGTGGGACAGCCAGGACCTGATCGACATGATCAACCCGCTATGGGGCGAGAAGGACGAGGCCAAGCGCATTGCCGGCTGGAAGGCCGTCGACAAATATATCGCCGAACAGGCCTATGTGCTGCCGCTGATCCAGTATGCGCAGCCGATCGTGCATGCCAAGGGCGTCAATGTCGTGCAGCATGTGTCGGGCGCACTTCTGCCGGCGCTGATGAGCCCGGCCTGAGACAGTCTTCGGCTTGTCGCGCGCCGTCCGGAATGACGGCGCGCATTTTCCGCCACGGGCGACCATGCTGCTGCAAAGATTCCTGATCCGTCTTCTGACGATGGCGATCACGCTGTTCGGCGTGGCCGTCGTCGTCTTCGTCGTCATCCGTGTCGCGCCAGGCGATCCGATCGCGATGATGCTGCCGCCCGGTGCAACCGATGCCGACATCGCGCGTCTGCGCGCGCTTTACGGGCTGGACAAGACCATCGTCCAGCAATTTTTCATCTGGCTGGCAGGTGTCGTCAGGGGCGATTTCGGCACTTCGATTTCGCTCCGGCAGGATGTTCTGGGCCTGGTCTTCAACCGCCTGCCGGCGACGCTGGAACTCGCGATCGTCGCGCTTGTGATGGCGCTGGCGATCGGCGGCACGACGGCGATCCTCGGCGCGCGCGAACGCGGCACCGCGGTCGAAGCCGGCATCGACATTGCCAGCGGTGCGGCACTCTCGATTCCCGATTTCCTGTGGGGCCTGGTGCTGATCCTTCTGTTTGGCGTGCTGGTGCCCATCTTCGACATTTCTGGCCGGGTGTCGCCGCAGCTCGACCTGCCCTTCGCCACGCAATTCTATCTGTTCGAAAGCATCGTCCGGCTGCGCTTCGACCTGACCAGGGACCTGCTGGCACACATGCTGATGCCGGCGATTGCGCTGGCGCTGCCGCTGGCCGCGATCATCTCGCAGCTGCTGAAACAGTCGCTGAAGGAAGTGCTCGACCTCGACTACGTCGTGCTGGCGCGGGTAAAGGGCTTTTCGGAAACGCAGGTCATCCTGCGCGAGGCGCTGAAGAACGCGGCCCTGCCGACGCTGACGCTGGTCGGCGTGCAGTTCACCTTCCTCATCGGCGGCACGGTCATCGTCGAACGACTGTTTTCCTATGAAGGTCTCGGCAACATGGCGATCGATGCCGTCATCAACCGCGACCTGCCGCTGATCCAGGGCATCGTGCTGGTCTTCGCGCTGCTGTTCGTGCTGATCAACCTTGCCGTCGACATGATGTACGCCCTGCTCAATCCGAGGCTGCGCCATGGATGAGGCCCGCATTTCGAGACATGGCTCGCGGGCACGCCTGTGGCTGGCCGGCGGCTGGCTGCTGATTGCGCTGCTGGCCGCGATTTTTGCGCCGTTGGTCGCACCGCAGGACCCGCTGGCGCAGGATTTGATGCTGGAGCGGCTGCCGCCTTTCTGGATTGATGGCGCCGAGCCCGGCTACTGGCTCGGCACCGACAGCCTCGGCCGCGATCTTCTGTCACGGCTGATCTTCGGTGCCCGTATCGCCTTCATCGTCGCCTTCGCGGCAGCCTTTGCCGCCTGCCTGGTCGGCTCGACGCTCGGCCTGATCGCCGGCTATTTCGGCGGCTGGGCCGACCGCATCATCTCACGTATCGTCGATGTCTGGATGGCGTTTCCGCCGGTGCTGTTTGCCATCCTTCTGGTCGCCGTGCTCGGCACCGGCTTGAGCTCGGTTATCATTGCCATTGCCGTCATCGACTGGACGCGCTTCTGCCGGGTGATCCGCGCCGAGACGATGGGCCAGTCGCGCATGGACTATGTCGAGAACGCCCGCATCGCAGGCTACGGCCGCATCGGCATCATGCTGCGCGAAGTGCTGCCCAATGTGGTGCCGTCGATCGTCGCGCTGCTGTCGCTGGAGATGGGCATTGCCGTCATCGTCGAGGCGATCCTGTCCTTCGTCAATCTGTCGATCTCGACCGACGACCCGACCTGGGGCGGCATCATCGCCGAGGGTCGCCTGTCGATCCATCAGGCCTGGTGGGTGCTGGTGTTCCCGCTGGTCACCCTGATCCTGACGGTGCTGTCGTTCAGCCAGTTTGGCGAGGGCCTCAGGGCACGTTTCGATCCGGTGCTGCGATGAACGCGCAGGCGAAACCCTGCCTCGACATACGCAGCCTTAGCGCGGTGCTGCCTAATGGCTTGCGCGTGCTGCGCTCGGTGTCGCTCGCCGTCGAGCCCGGCGAGGTGCGCGCGCTGGTCGGCGAGAGCGGCGCCGGCAAGACGATGATCGGCAAGGCGGTGCTTGGCGTCCTGCCTTCGAGCGTGCGCATCGTCGAAGGCGATATGCTGTTCGAGGGCGAGGACCTCGGCAAGCTTCAGCCAAAGGCAAGGCGCACGCTGATCGGCGCGCGCACGGCGCTGATCCCGCAGGATCCGCTTACCGCGCTCAACCCGTCACGCCGCATCGGCCCGCAGATGACCGACCGGCTGGTGCGCATCCTCGGCTGGAGCGGCGAGAAGGCCGATGCACGCATCCGCCGATTGCTGGACGAGGTGCAGATCCGCGACCCCGAGCGTGTCCTCAAATGCTATCCGCACGAGCTGTCCGGCGGCATGCGCCAGCGCGTGCTGATCGCCGCGGCGTTTGCGGCCGAACCAAGGCTGATCGTCGCCGACGAGCCGACCACGGCGCTCGACGTGACGGTGCAGAAGCAGATCCTGCGGCTGATCGCGCAGCTGCAGCGCGAGCACGGCACGGCGATCCTGTTCGTTACCCATGATCTCGGCGTCGTCGCCAAGATCAGCCAGAAGGTCTCGGTGCTCTATGCCGGCAAGGTGGTGGAGGAGGCCGAAACGGCCGCTCTCTTCGCTGCCCCGCAGCACCCCTACACGCGAGCGCTGATGGCCGCGACTCCGCGCTACACCGATCCCTTCGCTTCGCTGAAACCCGTGGACGAGGCGGTACTGGCCGGGCTAGCCGCGGAGATCGCCGCCGCCGATCAGGCCTGGAGGCGCCCGCATGGCTGAGCCGCTGTTTTCCGTGCGTGGGCTGAAGGTCGCGCTGCCCGACATGACGCGCAAGCCGCTGATCGGCCGCGCGCCCTTGGCCGAGATCCTGAAAGGGCTGGATTTCGACCTGCCAAAGGGATCGGTGACCGGCATCGTCGGCGAATCCGGCTCCGGCAAATCGACGCTTGGCCGCGCCTTAGTGCGGCTTCTGGAGCCGAGCGCCGGCAAGGTCATCTTCGACGGCCGCGACATCACACACCTGCCTGAGGCCGAGCTCCGGCCGCTGCGCCGCAATCTGCAGATGATCTTCCAGGATCCGATGTCGTCGCTCAACCCGCGCCGCACCATCTTCAGCATCATCGCAGCACCGCTCAAGCAGAACGGGCTTGGCGACAATCTCAGGGATCGTGTCGCGGAGGCGTTGCAGCGCGTCGGCCTGCCGCAAGGCTTCGCCAGCCGCTATCGTCATGAATTGTCGGGCGGCCAGCGCCAGCGCGTCGGCATTGCCCGCGCGCTGGCGCTGTCGCCGAAATTCGTGCTGGCCGACGAAATCGTCTCAGGCCTCGACGTGTCGACGCAGGCACAGATCCTGACGCTGCTGGAAAAACTCGCCGCCGAAATGGGCCTGACCGTTGCCTTCATCAGCCATGACCTGTCGGTGATCCGGCGGCTCTGCCGGCAAGTGATCGTCATGCGCGAAGGCGCGATCGTCGAAGCCAGCGCGACCGACGCTTTGTTCGAGCAGCCGCAGCAGGGCTACACGCGCGATCTCCTCGCCGCCATTCCGCTGCCCGAGATCGATGATGCCTGGCTACTTCCCGCCGCAAAGGCGCCGGCATGAAACACAATCCTATTCGCACGCTAAAGAGCGGGCCTCAGGCGTGCACCCGGCAAAATGTCCCGCGATGGAGGATGACTGACATGAAGAATGCAATCCGCTACGCAGTGCTCACCGCCACCGTGCTGGGAGGCATCGGCACGGCTTACGCCAGTTCCATTCCCGGCATGCGTGGCCACGACCACACCGGCGTCACCGTCCCCGACATGGAGCAGGCGGTCGATTTCTTCACCGAGGTGGTTGGCTGCAAGAAGGCGATGTCGTTCGGCCCGTTCGCCGACGACAAGGGCACATTCATGCAGGATCTGCTGGGCGTCGATCCCAAGGCGGTGATTGAGGAGATCACCCTGGTCCGCTGCGGACACGGGTCGAACATCGAGCTGTTCAAATACACCGCGCCGGACCAGAAGGACCTGACGCCTCGCAACAGCGACATAGGCGGCTTCCATATCGCCTTCTATGTCGACGACATCGCCGCCGCAAAAGCCTATCTTGACGGCAAGGGCGTCAAGACGCGGATGGGACCGCTGCCGGTTACCGAAGGCCCGGCCGCCGGCCAGACCATCCTCTACTTCCAGGCGCCCTGGGGCTTGCAGTTGGAAGCGATCAGCTATCCCAATGGTATGGCTTATGAAAAAGATGCGGAGACGGTGCTGTGGAGCCCGAAGAACCCGGAAAAATAGCCCGGGGCGTCCCTGGCCTGCGCAAGCCGACTGCCGGCAAGCTGGGTTTCTGGGGCGGATTGTTTCAATCCTGAAACTTTAAGCTTGAATTAATCCGTCTCAGGCGTAAACTCGACAAACAGAAGCGAAGAGGAGATCGCACGATGAAAGTTGCGGTTCTCGGCGGCGGACCAGCCGGGCTCTACTTTGCAATCTCGCTGAAGCTCAGGGATGCCGCGCATGAGGTCACGGTGTTCGAGCGCAACCGTGCCGATGATACGTTTGGCTGGGGCGTCGTGCTGTCGGCCGAAACGCTGGAGAACCTGACCAAGAACGACCCGGTCAGCGCCGTCTGGATCCGCAAGCATTTCGCCTATTGGGACGATATCGCCGTCATCCATGACGGCATGCGCACGGTCTCGACCGGTCACGGCTTTTGCGGCATTGGCCGCAAGCGGCTGCTCACGTTGCTGCAGCGGCGGGCGCGCGAACTCGGCGTCAAGCTGGTCTTCGAAACCGACATCGCCGATCCCAAGCCATATATGGAGACGCACGAGCTGGTTGTCGCCGCCGACGGGTTGAACTCGAAAGCGCGGGGCGCCTTCGTCGACGTGTTCAAGCCCGATATCGACATTCGTAGATGCAAGTTCGTCTGGCTCGGCACCCACCAGAAATTCGACGACGCCTTCACGTTCATCTTCGAAAAGACCGAGCATGGCTGGGTGTGGGCGCATGCCTACCAGTTCGACAGCGATACCGCGACCTTCATCGTCGAATGCAGCGAGCAGACCTGGCAGCGCTTCGGCTTCGGCGCGATGTCGCAGCAGGAATCGATTGCCGTCTGCGAGCGCATCTTTGCCCGTCATCTCGGCGGCCACGCGCTGATGACCAACGCCAATCATATCCGCGGCTCGGCGTGGATCAATTTCCCGCGCGTCTTGTGCGAACGCTGGTCCTACACGAACCTGGCGCTGATGGGCGACGCGGCGGCGAGCGCGCATTTCTCGATCGGTTCCGGCACCAAGCTGGCGCTGGAAAGCGCGGTGGCGCTGGCCGACTATGTCGAGTCCGAGCCAGACCTCGAGGCCGCCTTTAGCAAATATGAGGACGCCCGCCGCACCGAAGTGCTGAAGCTGCAGTCGGCGGCGCGCAATTCGCTCGAATGGTTCGAGGAGGTCGAGCGCTATCTCGGCCTCGATCCGGTGCAGTTCAACTATTCGCTGCTGACGCGTTCGCAACGCATCAGTCACGAAAATTTGCGGCTGCGCGATGCCGAATGGCTGGCCGGCGCCGAGGAGTGGTTCCAGCGCCAGGCCGGCGCCGGGGGCAACAATCTGCGTCGCGCGCCGATGTTCGCGCCGTTCCGGCTGCGCGGCATGGCGCTGCAGAACCGCGTCGTCGTCTCGCCGATGGCGCAGTACAAGGCGGTCGACGGCTGTCCGACCGATTGGCATTTCGCCCATTACGCCGAACGGGCCAAGGGCGGCGCCGGTCTCCTCTACATCGAGATGACGTGCGTCAGCGCGGAGGGCCGCATCACGCCTGGCTGCCCCGGTTTCTATGCGCCCGAGCATGAGGTCGCCTGGAAGCGGCTGGTCGAGTTCGTCCATGCCGAAACCGAGGCCAAGATCTGCGCCCAGATCGGCCATTCCGGTGCAAAGGGGTCGACCAGGCTCGGCTGGCAGGGAACCGACGTGCCGCTGCCCTCAGGCAATTGGCCCGTCATGGCAGCGTCTTCCGTGCCGTGGTCGCGGGAAAACCAGGTGCCGAAGGCGATGGACCGCGCCGACATGGATATGGTGCGCGGCCAGTTTGTCGCTTCGGCCGAGATGGCGGCGCGCTGCGGCTTCGACATGCTCGAAATCCACGCCGCGCACGGCTATCTCCTGTCCTCCTTCATCACGCCCTTGACCAACCGGCGCACCGACTCCTATGGCGGCTCGCTGGAAAACCGCATGCGCTACCCCTTGGAAATCTTTCATGCGGTGCGCGCCGCGTGGCCGGCCGAGAAGCCGATCTCGATGCGCATCTCCGCCAATGACTGGCTGGGCATCGAAGGCGTGACGCCGGCCGATGCCGTAGAGATCGCGCGGCTGCTGCATGAGGCCGGCGTAGACATCTGCGACGTATCGGCCGGCCAGACGTCGGCCGTGGCAAGACCGGTCTATGGCCGCATGTTCCAGACGCCGTTTTCCGATCGCATCCGCAACGAGGTCGGCATGGCGACGATGGCGGTCGGCAATATCTATGAGCCGGACCACGTCAACTCGATCCTGATGGCGGGCCGCGCCGATCTCGTCGCGCTGGCTAGGCCGCATCTTGCCGATCCGTATTGGACGCTGCACGCAGCTGTCACGCTTGGCGATCGCGGCGTCAAATGGCCGGATCCCTATCTGCCCGGCCGCGACCAGCTCTACCGGGTGGCCGAACGCGAAGCGGCAGCGGGGTTGAAAGTATGAGTGCCGCGGTGACGATTTCGCGGCGTCATGCGCTGGTCACCGGCGGCGGCTCCGGCGTCGGCCGCGCGATCGCGCTGGCGCTGGCCGGCGCGGGCGTTGACGTGACCATCTGCGGCCGGCGCGTGGAGCCGCTTGCCGAGGTCGCCGCGGAGAACAAGTCCATCTTCGCCATTGCCGCCGACGTCACCGACGAGACGTCGATGGCGTCGCTCTACGAGGCCGCGGAAGCGGCACGCGGAGCGTTCGACATCGTCGTTGCCAATGCCGGTATGTCCGGCAGTGCCCCGGCGCAGCGGACCTCGCTGGCAGACTGGCAGCGCACGCTCGACGTCAACTTGACCGGTGCGTTCCTGACGGTGAAGCCGGCGTTGGCCGGCATGGCAGTGCGCAAGACTGGCCGTATCATCTTCGTCGCTTCCACCGCCGGACTGAAAGGCTATCCCTATGTCGCAGCGTACGTTGCCGCCAAGCATGGCGTCGTCGGCCTGATGCGGGCACTCGCCGTCGAGACCGCTAAGTCCGGCATAACAGTGAATGCCGTGTGCCCAGGGTTTGTCGAAACCGAGATGCTGGAGAGCACCGTCCAGCGCATCGTCCAAACGACCGGCCGCTCGTCCGAGCAGGCACGGACAAGCCTAGCCGCGACCAACCCGCAAGGCCGCTTCATCCAGCCGGAAGAAATTGCGGCCGCGGTACTTTATCTGTGTGGCGACGCCGCCCGGTCGATTACCGGACAGACGATTTCGATCTCCGGAGGTGAGACATGGTAGCCGGTCCCCTGCCCGCCCCGTCCGGACCCGGCAAGGACCGCCTGCGGCTGTGGATACGCCTGCTGCGCGCCTCGCGCACCATCGAGGCCGAGCTGCGCGAACGACTGCGGCAAGAGTTCAACACAACGCTGCCACGCTTCGACGTGATGGCCGCGCTCTACCGCGCGCCGGAGGGCATGCTGATGAGCGATCTTTCGCGCTTCCTGCTGGTGTCCAACGGCAATGTCACCGGCATCATCGACCGGCTGGTCTCGGAAGGGTTGGTGATGCGGGCCCGACGCAATGGCGACCGCCGCACCTCGATGGTGCGGCTGACGGAAGAGGGATCGAAGATTTTCGCCGTGATCGCCGCCGCGCATGAGAAATGGGTCGGCGAGTTGCTGGGCAATGTGAGCGAGGATGAGGCGCGCCGGCTGACCGGCATGCTGACCTCCTTCCGCAGCAATTGGGAGGGACGGGAATGACGAAGCTGGCCGGCCGCAAGCCGAAGCATTTCCTCTGGCAGGTCGAAGGCAAGATCGCAAAGATCCGGCTCGATCGACCGGAGCGCAAGAACCCGCTGACCTTCGACAGCTATGCCGAATTGCGCGACATATTTCGCGATCTCGTCTATGCCGACGATGTCGACGCGGTGGTGTTCCTTCCCAATGGCAGCAATTTCTGCTCGGGCGGCGATGTCCACGAAATCATCGGCCCACTGGTCAAGATGGACATGAAGGCGCTGCTCGCCTTCACCCGCATGACGGGCGATTTCGTCAAGGCGATGCTGAATTGCGGCAAGCCGATTATTGCGGCGGTCGATGGCGTGGCGGTCGGCGCCGGCGCGATTATCGCCATGGCCTCCGATATCCGCATCGCCACGCCTCAAGCCAAGACAGCATTCCTTTTTGCGCGCGTCGGCCTTGCCGGCTGCGACATGGGGGCCTGCGCGATCCTGCCGCGCATCATTGGCCAGGGCCGCGCCGCCGAGCTGCTCTATACCGGCCGCACGATGAGTGCCGAGGAAGGCGAGCGCTGGGGCTTCTACAACCGGCTGGTCGATACCGCAACGCTTGAGGCCGACGCGCTCGACATGGCCGCGCGCATCGTTTCCGGCCCGACCTTCGCCCATGGCATGACCAAGACGCAGCTGAACCAGGAATGGTCGATGGGTCTCGACCAGGCGATCGAAGCGGAAGCGCAGGCGCAGGCGATCTGCATGCAGACCCGCGATTTCGAGCGGGCGTACACGGCTTTCGTGGCCAAGGAGAAGCCGGTGTTCGAGGGAAATTGAGATGATCGCTTCCACGCTGGCGGGACAGCACCCTCCTCTGGCCTGCCGGCCATCTCCCCCTCAAGGGGGGAGATTGGATATCAGGCCCGCTTTCGCCAATCTCCAACATCGCAGGGAGAGCCGTGGCAGCGAAGCCGCCAATCTCCCCCCTAGAGGGGGAGATGTCCGGCAGGACAGAGGGGGGCGCCGTAGAACGCAAGGTCCGGAGAACAGCGGAGGCAGAAATGCCTGATCCCTCTTTCCTCAACTGGCCCTTCTTCGAGGACCGCCATCGCGAACTTGCGGAGCAACTTGACGCCTGGTGCGCGAAGAACCTGCCGGTCGACCACCACGATGTCGACGCGGCCTGCCGCGAGCTGGTGGCGAGGCTTGGCAAAGACGGCTGGCTGAAGCCAACGGCGTTCGATGTGGACAATCCGGGACCGCTCGACGTGCGCACCCTGTGCCTCACGCGCGAAACGCTGGCCCGGCATGACGGGCTGGCCGATTTCGCCTTCGCCATGCAAGGGCTCGGCACCGGCGCACTCAGCCTGTTCGGCACGCCCGACCAGCAGCACTGGCTGGCTAAGACACGGGCCGGCAAGGCGATTTCGGCTTTCGCGCTGTCGGAGCCGCGCTCGGGCTCGGACGTCGCCAATATGGAAATGACGGCCTTGCGTGACCGCGACAGCTATCTCTTGTCCGGCGAAAAGACCTGGATCTCCAACGGCGGTATCGCTGACTTTTATGCTGTCTTTGCCCGCACCGGCGAAGCGCCGGGCGCCAAGGGGCTTTCCGCCTTTGTCGTGCCTTCCGAAACCGAGGGGCTGATCGTTGCCGAGCGGCTGGAGGTGATCGCGCCGCACCCGCTCGCCCGGCTGTCCTTCGACAATGCACGCATTCCAGCCTCGGCGCTGATCGGCAAACCCGGTGACGGTTTTCGCATCGCCATGTCCGTGCTCGACGTGTTCCGTTCGACCGTCGGCGCAGCGGCGCTCGGCTTTGCCCGGCGCGCGCTGGACGAAAGCATCACAAGAGTGGCCGAGCGCAGGCTGTTCGGTGCGCCGATGGCCGAGCTGCAGATGGTGCAGGGCCACATCGCCGACATGGCGCTGGATGTCGATGCCGCCGCGTTGCTGGTCTATCGTGCCGCCTGGACCAAGGACATGGGCGCGGCTCGGGTTACCCGCGAAGCCGCCATGGCCAAGCTGTTCGCTACCGACAAAGCGCAGGAGGTGATCGACAGGGCTGTGCAGCTGCATGGCGGCGACGGCGTCCGCAAGGGCCATATCGTCGAAAGCCTGTATCGCGAGATCCGGGCGCTGCGCATCTACGAGGGAGCGTCCGATGTGCAGAAGGTGGTGATTGCACGGCAAGTGATGGGAGCGGCCTGAGACGGGAGTTTGCGTGAAATTATTGTCTTCGAGTTTTGAGCGACCGGATTTGAGCATTGGGAGGTTTTGACATGCACACCATCCTGCAGCCGGAAGGCTGGGCGAAACCCGTCGGCTACGCCAATGGCGTCGCCGCGCGTGGGCAGCTTGTCTTCGTCGGCGGGCAGGTCGGCTGGAACGGACAGGGCCGCTTCGAGACCGATGATCTTGTCGGCCAGGTGCGGCAGACGCTGGCCAATATTGTTGCTGTGCTCGCCGAGGCCGACGCCAAGCCGCAACATATCACCTCGATGACCTGGTACTTTACCGACAAGGCGGAATATTTGGCCAATCTCAAGGGGATCGGCGAGGTCTATCGCGAGGTGATCGGCCGGCATTTTCCGGCGATGGCCGCCATGCAGGTGATGGCGCTGGTCGAGGATCGCGCCAAGGTTGAGATCCAGGCCACAGCGGTTATTCCGGAGTGACGGCAACACGCTGCAATTTTTTAAGCTTAAAACTTTCGCCTTGAAAAGCGCGGTACTTTGGATAGCATTCGATGTCTTGCGACTGCCGTGCCGGGAGGGCTTTCCGGCAGTCCCGTCACTTGACGCATCAAAACCGTGCGGGGCCAAACCCGTCCGATCACAACCAGAGGGAACGAAAATGAACTTCACCCGTCGCAACCTGCTGCTTCTTGCTGCTGCCATCGGCATCGCCGGCGGCCCGGCCTACGCCGAAGGCACGCTGAATGTCGGCGCCTATCCGACCAATCCGCCTTTTGAATACAAGAACGAGAGCGGCACGTTCGAGGGTTTCGAAGTCGACATCATCAATGAGGCGGCAAAGCGTATCGGCATGACCACTGATATCGCCGATCTCGGTTTCCAGGCGCTGTTCGCCGCCACCACCTCGAAGCGCATCGACGTCGCCATCTCGTCGATCACCATCACGCCGGAGCGGCTGAAGTCTCAGTCGTTCACGCAGCCCTACTATGATTCCGACATGGGCATCGCCGCGAAGGCCGACAGCCCGATCAAGGCCGAGGCCGACCTCAAGGGCAAGATCGTCGGCGTGCTGTCCGGCTCGACCGGCGAAGGCTGGGTCAAGGCCCACCAGGAAGCGGACGGGTTCAGTGACGTCAAGGGCTACGACACGCAGCAGAACTTGCTGCTCGATCTCAGCTCCGGCCGCGTCGATGCGGCGGTCAGCGATATTCCGGGCCTGGAATATTCTTTCACCAGGATGAAGGATCTCGCCGTAAAAGAGCGCATCAAGACCGGCGAGCAGTACGGTCTGATGATGACCAAGGACCACCCGCTGCTCGGCAAGCTGAACGACGCGCTGACCGCGATGAAGAAGGACGGCACGCTGGCCGCGATCCACAAGAAGTGGTTCGGCAGCGACGCACCTGCCGATTCCTCGACCGTCAAGGAAACTCCTTTGCCGAAGGCCTGAGCGGCAGTTCACGCTTAAATGTCGTGCCGGCTTTCGATGCCGGCACGATTTCGGATTTCGGGCTCGGGCTCGAGCGTCGCGGGACGCCAAACGTTTCGGAAATGCTGCGATGTCGCTGCTGGACACCTTCTTCAACGCCGACGTCATGGTCTCCAGCCTGCCGGCGCTGTTGCGCGGCTTCCTGAACACCCTGCTGCTCGGAATCATGAGCATCGGCATCGGTATTCCCGTCGGCCTCGCGATCAGCCTGGTGCGGCTCTATGCGCCAAAGCCGCTTCGGCTGCTGGCTGTCGGCTACATTGACATTTTCCGGGCGATGCCGGTGCTGGTCGTGCTGATCCTGATCTACTATGCGCTGCCGTTCCTCGGCATTCGCCTGTCATCGTGGACGTCCGCGGTGATGGCCTTCGCCATCATCATGGCGGCCTATTCGGCCGAGGTGTTCCGCTCCGGTATAGAGAGCATTCCGCGCGGCCAGTTCGAGGCGGCGCAGGCGCTCGGCCTGCCGTTCTTGCTGACCTTGCGCAAGGTAGTGCTGCCGCAGGCGATCCGCGTCGTCATTCCGCCAATGACCAGCAATTGCGTTTCGATGTTCAAGGATACTTCGCTCGCTTCCACCGTGGCGCTGCCCGAACTGCTGAAAGAAGCGACCAACGCGCAATCGCTCTATGCCAATCCTTCACCGCTGATCGGCGCGGCGCTGGTCTATCTCATCTTTCTCTGGCCGATGGTCCGTTTCGTCAGCCTCCTTGAACGCCGCTTTCAAACCGAAAAGACCCGCTAATCTGTCAGCGCACTTCGCAGGAGACGACCTTGAACCAGCATCAGATTTCGAAAACCGGCGATGCCGCAGCTTTCCCAGTCGAGACGATCCGCGCCATGTTTCCCGCCTTGCAGCAAGCCGGGGACTTCGTCTTCATGGACAATGCAGCCGGCGCGCAGATCCCGCAAAGCGTGCTCGATGCGGTCACCAACCATTTGGTCGCGCATAATGTGCAGCGCGGCGGCCGCTATGGCCGCAGCGTCACCGTCGACCAAGCCGTCGCCGGCGCTCGCGAAAGCGTGGCCTTGCTGATCAACGCCACCAACCCGGCGGAGATCTGTTTCGGCATGAACGCCACTTCGTTCATCCGCCTGGTCAGCCTCGGCATCGGCCAGATGCTTTCCGAGCGCCCAAACGGGGAGCGTGACGAGATCGTCATCACCGACATGGATCACGACGCCAATATCGCGACGTGGCTGGCGCTGGCGCCCGCCGGCGCCAAGTTCAAATGGTGGCGGATGCGCGACGACGGCAATCTGCATGTCGACGATTTGCGCCCGCTGGTCTCAGAGCGCACCCGGCTCGTCGCCTGCACGGTCACGGCGCATTCGATCGGCTCGATTGTCGACGTTGCTTCCGTGGCTGCGATTGCGCATGCGGCAGGCGCCGAAGTGTTCCTCGACTGCGTGCATTACGGGCCGCACGGGCTGATTGATGTGCAGGCCTGGGATTGCGATTATCTGGTCTGCTCCGGCTACAAGAATTTCTCGCCGCATATGGGCTTCCTGTGGGGCCGCTTCGAAACACTGAAGCGCTTGCCGACCTTCCGCGAGGATTTCATCCCCGACGAGCCGCCCCACAAAATCGAAGCCGGCACGTTCATCTACGAGAACGTCTCCGGCATGGATGCCGCGGTGCGCTACCTCGAATCGATCGGCCGCAATTTCTTGTCCGAGAATAACCGGTCGCGCCGCGACAACATCGTCGCCGGCATGAATGCAATCCGCGACTACGAACAGGTGCTGGCGCGCGAAATGCTGGCGGTGCTCAAGGATTGCGGCGCGACGATCTACGGCGTGGCCGAAGAGGCACGCCTCAGCGAGCGCGTGCCGACCTTCTGCTTCAATGTCGGCACGCTATCGCCGCAGAGGATCGTCGAGGAAATGGCCGAGATGCAGATCGGCATTCGCGACGGCCACATGTATGCGCCGCGTCTGATAAAGCGGCTCAACCTCGGCATGGACAGCGGCGCCGTGCGCGCCTCGCTGGTGCATTACAATACGATCGAGGAAGTCCGGCGCTTCGGCGAGGCGCTGCGCACCATCATCGCCCGGCTGTCCTGATCGGAGTGGGCGGCGGCGCCGGCGCGATCCTCGTGAAGCGCAAAGGCGGTCGCACCCGGGTTCTCCAAGCCGGGGCGCAATTGCATGCTTGGGATCAAGTAATCGCCGCCATTCTGCTGCCGATAACGAATGGGCCGGATTGTCTCGAGCGTTCGCATCCTTTCGCGCAGTCGCTCCGCGACAGGCTCGAAATCCGCCTCCCCGAAACGGTCCACCCTGTAAACCACGAACGGCGGAAGCACGTCGTAGCCCGGATAGTATAGAATCCCGTGATTGATCGGGAACAGCAGGTCGTCGATCGGGCCGTTGACGCCGCGGGCGGAGTAATGCTCTTCCCAGCCGCCTGCGGTCACGATCAGCATTGCGCGCTTGCCGGCGAGCGTTCCCTCACCAAAGCGGTCACCCCACCGCTTGTCGCTGTGCTCGCCAACGCCATAGGCGAAGCCGTAGGCGTACACGCGATCGACCCAGCCCTTGAGGATCGCCGGCATGGCGTACCACCACAGCGGGAACTGGAGGATCAGGGTGTCGGCCCATAGCAGCTTGTCGATCTCGGCTTTGACGTCATCGGTCAGAGTGTTGGTCGCAAAAGCCTTTTTGGAGGCGCCGGCCGGCAGGAAGCGTGCTTCGGGCGGCCACGACGGAAAGTCGGCACGGTCCACCTCGGCTTTCCAGCCGTCGGCATAGAGGTCCGACACCCGCACCTCGTGGCCTTGGGCCTCGAGTTCCCTGATGGCGACGTCGCGCAGCGCGCCGTTGAGCGAACGCGGTTCAGGATGAGCAAAAACAAGCAGGACTTTCATGGGTCTACTCCGAAGAAGGACGATAGACACCAAAGGTAGCCAGCCGCGGAATGATCCGCTATATGTAGGAAATGTATAAGATAATGCCGAATAATGGATAGATCGGACGTCACTCTCGAGCGCATGCGCACCTTCGTTCGCGTCGCCGAGCGCGGCAGCCTCTCGGCGGTGGCGCGCGAGCTCGGAGTTGGGCAGTCGACGGTCACACGGCATTTGCGAGAACTCGAGGAGGCCGTCGGAGTGCCCTTGCTCAGCAGGACCACCCGGCGTGTGACGATGACTGATGAAGGCAGCCGTTACTATACCGACAGCGTCCAGGTCCTGCGCCTCGTTGAGCAGGCCGGCGATGAGGCGCGGGGCACGCGCGGCGCGTCGGCCGGCACGATCCGGATATCCTGCACGGCGGCGCTCGGGGTCTTGCACGTCAGCCGGCTGATCTTCGCCTTTCAGGACCGCTATCCCGATATCGGCATCGATCTTAGCCTCACCGACGAGCGCATCGATCTTGTGCGGGAGGGCGTCGACATTGCGCTTCGCCTGGGTCCGCTCACCGACAGCTCAATGAAACTGCGGGCGCTCGGGCAATCCCGGCGTCTGCTGGTGGCGGCGCCGGCCTATCTGGCGGCGCGGGGCAGACCGGCTGTCCCGCAGGATCTGCCTGGCCATGAAGGCATCCGGATGTCGAACATCGCGGGAAGCGACACGCTCACCTTGCAGGGGCCGGGCGGCGAGACCTTTGCGGTGCCCTTTGGCGGCAGATTTCTGGTCGACCATGGGCTTGCTGCGCGCGAAGCCCTTGTCGCCGGACGCGGCATCGCACCCGCCCACCACTGGCTTGTCGACGATCTTCTGGCGGCCGACCGGCTGGAAGTGGTCCTGCCGGGCTATTTTCCGCCTCCCGTCCCGCTGAGCATGCTGATCGTTCCGGAGCGTGCGGGCATTGCCCGGGTGCGGCTGCTGGTCGACTTTCTCGCCGAGCATATCTCCGGCATTCCGGGGATCGAGAAGCGGTAGCCGGCCGGCAAACCTCGCCGGATCAGGCGGCCCTCTTCTTCGCCAACCGTGCCTTGATGCTGGCAACGTCGGCACGCGGCGTCGCCGCGAACAGCGTCCTGGTGTAGCTGTGCTTGGGGTCGGCGAAGACCTCGTCGCGCGAGCCGTATTCGACCGCTTCGCCGAAGTACATTACCATCACGTCGTCGGCGATGTAGCGCACCACCGACAGGTCGTGACTGATGAAAACATAGGTTAGCTGAAACTCGTCCTGCAGGTCGGCGAGCAGGTTCAGCACCTGCGCCTGCACCGAAAGATCAAGTGCCGAGACCGGCTCGTCCAGCACCAGAAGGCTGGGGTTGAGCATCAGCGCGCGGGCGATGGCGATCCGCTGGCGCTGGCCGCCCGAAAACATATGCGGGTAGCGATTAAAGTGCTCGGGGCCGAGACCGACCTTCTTTAGCATCTTCATGGCAAGATCGCGCCGCTCGTCGGCCGTGCTGTCGGTGTTGATGAGCAGCGGCTCGCCAAGCACGTCGCCGATCTTCTGGCGTGGATTGAGCGAACCATAAGGGTTCTGGAAGACGATCTGGACCTTGCGGCGCATTTCCTTCGACAGGCCATTCCTGCCGATGTCTACCTTCTTGCCGTCGATGAAAAGCTCGCCGGAGGTCGCCGGGTCGATCAGGGTGATGATGCGGGCGAGTGTTGACTTGCCGCAGCCGCTCTCGCCGACGATGGCCAGCGTCTTGCCCTTGTCGACGCTGAACGAAACACCCTTGACCGCATGAACCGTACGGGAGGGGCGGAAAAGCCCGCCACCGACATGATAGTCGCGCACGATGTTCTTGCCTTCGACTACCGTCACGCTCATGAGGCGGTTCCTCCTGCGGACCGGGCTGCGACTACAGATGGGGCCGGCTCGAACAGCATGTCGGAAACAGTAGGCAACCGGTCGCCGACGGCATTTTCCGGCAGCGCCGACAGGAGCGCGCGCGTGTAGTTGCTCTTGGGGGACTCGAACAGCGACAGCACGTCGGCCTCTTCCATCTTGCGGCCCTTGTACTGGACGATGACACGGTCGGCGGTCTCGGCAACCACCCCCATATTGTGGGTGATCATGATCAGGCCCATGCCATATTTGGCCTGCAGGCCGACCAGCAGATCGAGGATCTGCTTCTGGATGGTGACGTCGAGCGCCGTGGTTGGCTCGTCGGCGATCAAAAGCTTGGGATTGCAGGCGATGGCGATGGCGATCATGACGCGCTGACACTGACCACCCGACATCTGGTGCGGGAAGGAGCCCAGCCGATCCTCGGGGTCGGCGATGCCGACCAACTTCATCAATTCGATGGCACGCGCCCGGCGCTGGGCGCGGTCCATGCCCATATGGAAGCGCAGCACCTCCTCGATCTGGAAGCCGACGGTGAAGCACGGGTTGAGGCTGGCGACCGGCTCCTGGAAGATCATCGAAATGTCCTTGCCGACGATCTTGCGCCGCTCGGATGGGCCGAGCTTGAGCAGGTCGATGCCGTCGAAGGCCATGCGGTCGGCCCTCACCGTCGCGGTGTTGGGCAAAAGCCCCATCACCGCCAGCATCGCCACCGACTTGCCCGAACCGGATTCGCCGACGATCGCCAGCACCTCGCGCGGTTCGACCGACAGGTCGATGCCTTGTACCGCCATGAATGGTCCAGCGGCGGTGTCGAAGGAAACGGTCAGGTTCTTGATCTCGAGAAGAGGCATTGGATTATGACCTCTTCAGCTTGGGATCGAAGGCATCGCGCAAGCCGTCGCCGATCAGATTGATGGCAAGCACAGTGATCAGGATGGCAAGTCCGGGGAAGGTCACCACCCAAGGCGCGCGCAGGATGAACTCGCGCGCCGAGGCGAGCATCGTGCCCCATTCCGGCGTCGGCGGCTGCGCACCGACACCGAGGAAGCCGAGCGCCGCAGCTTCGAGAATAGCGTTGGAGAAGGACAATGTCGCCTGCACGATCAGCGGTGCCAGGCAGTTCGGCAGGATCGTCCTCACCATCAAGCGAAGATGACCGGCACCAGCCACCTTGGCGGAGATGACATATTCGCGGTTCTTTTCGGCCATCACGGCGGCGCGGGTGAGGCGCGCGAAATGCGGCTGCAGCACCAGCGCGATCGCCAGCATGGCATTGAACAGGCCCGGGCCGAGGATCGCCACCAGCACCAGCGCCAGAAGCAGCGACGGGAAGGCCAGGATGATATCCATGATGCGCATGATCAGAGTGTCGACCCAGCCGCGGAAATAGCCGGCGAGCACGCCAAGCACGATGCCGCTGGTGAGCGAGAAGACAACGACCACCAGACCGATGAACAGCGAGAAACGCGCCCCGAAGATCAACCGTGAAAGCATGTCGCGGCCGACCGCGTCGGTGCCGAGCAGGAACATCGATTTGCCGCCTTCCTGCCAGGCAGGGGGTGCCAGCAGCGCATCGCGAAACTGCTCGTCGGGCGAATGTGGGGCGACGAACGGCGCAAAGATCGCCACCAGCACCAGCGCCGAAAACACGACAAGGCCGATGACCGCGCCGGTGTTCATCGAGAAGTAGTGCCAGAACTCGGCGAAAGCCCGTTGCCTGCCGCCTGTCGGGATGGAGGCGGCGGTAGCTTCGGCGGCGGATTCGTCGGTCATCTCACTGCACCCGGATGCGCGGATTGATGACGGCGTAGAGCACGTCGACGATCAGGTTCACCGCCATGACGATCAGCGCGATGATCAGCAATCCGCTCTGGACGACGACATAGTCGCGCTTGCCGATGGCATCGATCATCCATTTGCCGATGCCCGGCCAGGAAAAAATGGTCTCGGTCAGAATGGCGCCCGCCATCAAGGTGCCGACCTGCAGTCCAATGGTGGTGACTACCGGGATCAGCGCGTTGCGAAAAGCGTGCAGACCGATGACGCGGCGAGGCGCCAGGCCCTTGGCGCGCGCGGTGCGGACATAGTCCTCGCCCAGCACCTCGAGCATAGCCGAGCGCGTCTGGCGCGCTATGACGGCAAGCGGGATCGTCGCCAGCACGATCGACGGCAGGATCAAATGGCTGACGGCAGATTTGAAAGCGCCGCTCCTGCCGGAGATCAGGCTGTCGATGAGCATGAACCCGGTCGTCGGCCTGAAGAAATACTGCAGGCCGATGCGGCCGGAAACCGGCGTCCAGCCGAGATAGCCGGAGAAGAAGATAATGAGCAGCAACCCCCACCAGAAGATCGGCATCGAATAGCCGGTCAGCGCGACACCCATCGTAGCCTGGTCGAACCACGAGCCGCGCTTGACCGCGGCGAAGATACCGGCAGGAATGCCGAGCAGGACGGCGATGATCAACGCCACTGTCGCCAGTTCCAGCGTGGCTGGAAACAGCGCCTGGAATTCGCCGAGCACTGGCCGCTTGGTGGCAATAGATATGCCGAAATCGCCGGTCAGGACCCTGCCGATATATTCCAGGTATTGGATGACATAGGGCCGGTTGTAGCCAAACTGCTCGATGAGCTGGGCGTAGCGCTCGGGGCTGACGCCGCGCTCGCCCGCCAGGGCCAGGATAGGATCGCCGGGCAGAAGCCGGACGAAAGCAAACGCCGCCAGCGATATGCCGAACACGGTCGGGATGATCAAAGCGAGCTTGTGGAGGAGATAACGGAGCATCTTGCTTCATAGAACGGCGGCGCGGGAAGTCCAGCGCCGCCGTTCAATTTCTCAGGACTTATTCGGTGACGTCGACGCCGTCAAACCGATGAATGCCGAGCGGGTCCATAACGAAGCCCGACACCTTCTTGTTCATCGGCATGAAGACCTTGGAGTGGGCGATGGTCAGCCACGGAGCCTCACGCTTGAACACCACCTGAGCTTCCTCGTAGATCTTGGTGCGCTCGGCGACGTCCGTCGTCGCCTTGCCTTTTTTCAGCAGGGCTTCGAATTCCTGGTTGCACCAGATCGCATAATTGGACTGGCCGATGGCATCGCAACCGAGCAGGAAAAAGAAGTTGTCCGGATCGCCATTGTCACCGGTCCAGCCCAGTTGGAAGGCGCCGTCGCGATCCTTAGCCTTGCCGCGCTGGCGATACTCGGTCCATTCGTAACTGACGATCTCCGCCTTGACGCCGACGGCGGCATAGTCGGCCTGGATCAACTCGGCGACGCGCTGGGCGTTGGGGTTGTAGGGACGGCTGACCGGCATAGCCCAGATCTTCATCGACAGATCCTTGACGCCTGCATCGGCCAGCATCTTCTTGGCCGCCTCCGGATCATAGGGATCGTCCTTGATGTCCTTGTTATAGGACCACATGGTCGGCGGGATCGGGTTGATGGCCGGCGCGCCGGCGCCCTGATAGACCGCGTCGATGATCGCCTTCTTGTTTACCGCCATGTTGAGGGCCTTGCGGACCTCGACCTTGTCGAAGGGCGGCTGCGTCGTGTTGTAAGCCATGTAGCCGATGTTCAGGCCTTCCTGCTCGTCGACCTTGAGGTTCGCGTCAGCCTGCAGTCCGGCAATGTCGGCCGGCGCCGGGTATGACATGATATCGCACTCGCCCGCCTTCAGCTTCTGCGCGCGTACGGCCGGATCGGGCGTGATGGCGAAGATCAGATCGTCGATCTTCTGTCGCCCGCCATAGTAGCCGTCCCATGCTGCATAGCGCACGACCGCATCGACCTGATAGTCGACGAACTGGAACGGACCAGTGCCGACCGGCTTCTGGGTGAACTGCTGCCTGGTGCCGGCCTTGTCGAGTTGGTCGGCATATTCCTTGGAGACGATCGAGGCGAAATCCATGCCGAGGTCCGGCAGGAACGCGACTTCAGGCTTGTTCAGCACGAATTTCACCGTCAGGTCGTCGACCTTGACGATTTCCTTCAGGAGATCGGGGAAGCCCATGCCGGTGAAATATTCCCAGCCGGTGCCTTCCAGATAGCTGTACCACGGGCTTTCTTTCTTCCACTGGCGTTCGAAGGAAAAGATCACGTCGTCGGCGTTGAGGTCGCGCGTCGGCGTGAAATAATCGGTCGTCTGGAATTTCACACCTGGGCGAAGCTTGAAGGTGTATTCGAGACCGTCGTCGGAAACCGTCCAGCTCTCGGCCAGGCCGGGCGAGATGGTGGTCTTGCCATGCTCGAACTCGACCAGGCGCGAATAGATGGTGCGCGACGAGGCGTCGAAGTCGTTGCCGCCGCTCCATGGCGACGGGTCGAAGCCGGCCGGCGAAGCCTCCGAGCAATAGACCAGTTGTTTTGCATTGGCCATGCCGCCGAGGACGCTTGCAGCCAGCAACGCGGCTGCAAAAGTCAGTTTCTTTTTCATTGAGCACTCCCTGATGTTCTTCCAAGCCCCTCTATCAGGCTCGCGAAGGCCGCATATAAGCACCGTTTTTCTAGCTTTGGAACTGCTTGTTTGCCTAACCCACGGGAAGCAGAAAAAAATTCCGGCACGCGGCAAATTGTGGAAAAAACGAGCCGAATCCGCAGATCACGACATTATTAGCGACTTCAATTTTTTGTTGATCGGCGATGCCGCCAATTGTGGGAATCGAGCCGTTCGGTTCAAGAGATGCGCATCCGAAAACCGGTCGCGGCCGAGAGGTTTGACGGCAAGTCTTACCGCACTCCAGGTGGCGAGGCTTGCACGGCCGTCGCTTGTGGCAATACATAGATAGGTGGGCAGCGTGCCGGATTTTCCCACGTTCCGGACATTGCGGCAAGCGTGGGATATCGTTGTGATCAGGGCGGTGGTGGCGCGCAAGCATGCCGAAACAATAAGAACGATTGAGGGAGCGACAGGTGGCAAAACCGGCAAAGACAACCAACGCGGCGAAAGCAAAGGCCGAGGCAACATCGAAAGCAGTCAAGTCAAAAGCGGCCGCCGCCAAGCCGACGGCCACCGCGAAGGCAAGCGCGAAGCCGGCGGCGAAGACCACGGCTGGAGCGGCTGCTAAACCGGCACCCGGCAAGACGGCGCCTGCTGCAAAGTCTGCCGCCAAGCCGGCGGCGAAGGCAGTGCCGACAGCGCGCCGACCGCCGGCAGGTCCGGCCAAGAGATTACCAAAGGCGATCACGTCGCTGGCCGCCGGCCTGCCGGAAAAACCGTGGCTCCAGAGTTACCCAAAGATCGTGCCGGCCGAGATCGGCGCCCTGCCCTCCAGCTCGATCGGCGACTTTCTCGTCGCCGTGTGCAAGCAGTTTGCAAGCCGGCCGGCCTTCGTCTGCATGGGTAAATCGATCACCTATGCCGATCTCGAGCGACAGTCGGCCGCCTTCGGCGCCTATCTGCAATCAACGGGGCTGCAGAAGGGCGCGCGCGTCGCGCTGATGATGCCGAATGTGCTGCAATATCCGGTGGCGATGATGGCAGTGCTTCGCGCCGGCTATGTCGTGGTAAACATCAATCCGCTCTACACGCCGCGCGAGCTGGAGCACCAGCTCAAGGATTCCGGCGCTCAAGCCATTGTCATCCTCGAAAATTTTGCCTGCACCCTGCAAGCGGTGATCGCCAGGACCGCGGTCAAGCATGTCGTGGTCGCCTCGATGGGCGACATGCTCGGCGGGCTCAAGGGAACGATCGTCAACTTCGTTGTACGCCGCGTCAAGAAGATGGTGCCGGCATGGTCGCTGCCCGGCCATGTCAAGTTCAACGCCGCGCTGAAGGCGGGCACCGGCAAGGCCTTCAGGCCCGCAAGGGTCACGGCCGACGACATCGCCTTCCTGCAATACACAGGCGGCACGACCGGCATCTCCAAGGGCGCGATGCTTTTGCACAGCAACATTTTGGCGAACGTCGCGCAGAACGCGCTGTGGGCCGAAGACGCTTTTACCGTCAAGCCGAAGCCGGCGCATCTGAACTTCCTCTGCGCGCTGCCGCTCTATCACATTTTTGCGCTGACGGCGAACGTGCTGGTAGGCATGCAGCAAGGCGCGCAGAATGTCCTCATCCCCAATCCGCGCGACATTCCCGGCTTCGTCAAGGAGCTGCAGAAATACCCGATCCACATCTTTCCGGGCCTCAACACGCTGTTCAATGCGCTGCTCAATAATGAGGATTTTCGCAAGCTCGATTTCAAGCCGCTGATCCTGACGCTGGGTGGCGGCATGCCGGTGCAGAGGGCCATCGCCGAACGCTGGAAGGTGCTGACCGGCTGCCCGATCAGCGAGGCCTACGGGCTCACCGAGACCTCGCCGGGAGCAACGATCAACAAATTCAGCGACGGCGTTTACACCGGCACGATCGGCCTGCCGCTGCCCTCGACCGAGATCGCGATCCGCGACGACGACGGCAACAATTTGCCGCTCGGCGAAGTCGGCGAAATCTGCATCCGCGGACCGCAGGTGATGGCCGGCTACTGGAACCGGCCGGACGAGACCGCCAAGGTGATGACCGAGGACGGCTTCTTCAAATCGGGCGACATGGGCTTCATGGACGAGCTTGGCTACACCAAGATCGTCGACCGCAAGAAGGACATGATCCTGGTTTCCGGCTTCAACGTCTATCCGAACGAACTCGAGGAAGTGGTGGCGCAGCATCCAGGCGTACTCGAAGTTGCCGCGATCGGCGTGCCGGACGAGCATTCGGGTGAAGTGCCGAAGCTGTTCGTCGTCAAGAAGGACCCGGCACTGACCGCCGACATGCTGACGGCTTATTGCCGTGAGAACCTGACCGGCTACAAGCGTCCCAGGTATATTGAGTTCCGCACCGAGCTGCCGAAGACACCGGTCGGCAAGATCCTGCGACGGGCGTTGCGGGGCTAGGCGCAGCTTGAGCGATTGCATCGCCGGCGCCAACGCCGTGAGCATAGGTTCGCGCCCGGACCCGGCACAGTTCATCCGGGCGAACATGCGGATCGCCCCCGTGCCCGCGCTTCCCGAAATTCGGCTTTACACCGCCCATCCGGGAAGCGGGCTCAGGCGGCTTCTCGAATGGAACCAACATGCGACCGAAGAAGACGGACCTGAACCGGAGCCACCGTACTGGGCCTATGTCTGGGCCGGCGGCGCGGTGCTTGCCCGCCACATATTCGACCGGCCGGAGACCGTGGCCGGCCGTCGCGTGCTCGACCTCGGCGCCGGTTCGGGTCTCGTCGGCATTGCAGCGGCAAAAGCCGGGGCAAGCGCGGTCGTCGCGGCCGAGATCGATCGCAACGGTGTGGTTGCGCTCGGCCTCAACGCGACTGCGAACGGCGTCGCTATCATGATCATTGGCGAAGACATCACCAGCGGTCCGCCGCCACCGGTGGATGTCGTGGTGGTCGGCGACCTGTTCTACGCCCATGATCTCGCCGGCCGGGTCGTCCCCTTCCTCGACCGCTGCCTTGCAGCCGGCATCGCCGTGCTGATCGGCGATCCGGGCCGCGCCTATCTGCCCCGCTCGCGGCTTCGCCTGCTGGCCGAATACGAGGTGCCGGATGTCGGCGAAGGCAGGAATGCGGCGATGAAACCGAGCGGCGTGTTCTCGTTCGGACCAGCTAGCTGCGAGTCTAGACTGTCTCGCTGACCCGCGCCGAAAGAAAATCAGGCAGGTCGGCCACCGAATCCAGAATGACGTCGGCTATCTGGGACAGCGATTCACGTGTGCCGGTGCCGGACAGCACGCCGACCGCCAGACCGCAGCCGCCCGCCCGCGCCATTTCAAGATCGTGACGGTTGTCGCCGACCATGGCGATTGCCGAGGGCCTGAGCCCCGTCAGATCAGAGAAGGCAAGGATCGTATCCGGCGCCGGTTTTGGATTGGCCACCGCGTCGTAACCATAGGCGGCGTCGAAAAGCTGCGCGACGCCCAGCGTGACCAGGGTCTTTTCCGCGCCGCTGGTCGAGTCGTTGGTGGCGACACCAAGCCGGTAGGATTTTCTGTGAAGCAGGCCAAGCGTCTCGACCACGCCCGGCAGCGCCACCGCCATTGCCGATCCTTGCGCCGAGGTGATGGCGTTGAAGCGGGCGACGGCAAGCATCTGGTCCTCGTCGGACAGCCGTGGAAACCACAGCTCGACGACGTCCATGTTGGTGCCTGAGGCAAAAATCGAATCCGGCTTGAAGCGCTTGGTGGCGAAGTCGAAGCCCGCCGCCGCAAGCAGCCTGTCTGCTTTCCAGCGATCGCCTTCGGCCGCATCCATCGCCATGAAATCGGCGATGCCCAGCCATGTCGCGTTGAAATCTACGAGCGTGCCGTCCTTGTCGAACAATATTCCCTTAATGTCCGCCAAGCTTTTCACTCCGGGCCGCGCAAGCGGTGGATGTATTCCACCAGTCCAGCAGTCGAGGCATCCCGCTTTGCGGCGTTCTCCTTGCCTTCAACGACGGGCAGCAGCCCGGTCGCCAGTTCCTTGCCGAGCTCGACGCCCCACTGGTCGAAGGAGTTGATGTTGAACAGCGTGCCTTCGACGAAGACGCGGTGTTCGTAAAGCGCAATCAGCCGTCCGAACGTGTGGGGGTCGAGTTTCCTGTAGAGGATCGTCACTGAGGGGCGGTCGCCGGAGAAGACGCGGTGCGGAGCAATCCTGTCGACATCGGCCGGCTTCATGCCTTTCGCCAGCATCTGCGCTCGGGCTTCCTCAAGCGTGCGGCCCTTCATGAAGGCTTCCGACTGCGCCAGGCAATTGGCAAGCAGAAGGTCGTGGTGATGCTTCAGTTCCGGCTCGTGGCCGACGGCAGCGGCGAGGAATTCGACCGGAATGAAATCGGTGCCCTGATGCAGAAGTTGGAAGAAGGCATGCTGGCCATTGGTGCCGGGCTCGCCCCAGACCAGCGGGCCGGTCGGCGTCGTTACAGCGCCGCCGTCCAGGGTGACGGTCTTGCCGTTCGATTCCATGTCGAGCTGCTGCAGATAGGCCGGCAGCCTGGACAGACGCTGATCGTAGGGGATGACGGCGCGAGCGGGGTATTTGCAGATCACGCGGTGCCACCAGCCAATCAGCCCCATCAGCGCCGGCAGGTTCTTCGCCAGCGGGGCGGTGCGGAAATGCTCGTCCATCTCATGGGCGCCGTCGAGAAAGGCGCGAAAATCCTTCGGGCCGATGGCGATCATCACCGGCAGACCGATCGCACCCCAGACGGAATAGCGCCCGCCGACCCAGTCCCAGAAGCCGAAGACGCGATCGGGCGCGATGCCGAATTTGGCGACCAGGTCGAGCGCCGTCGAGACGGCGGCGAAATGCTTGCCGACCGCTTCCTTGCCGAGCGCCTTCTCGACCCATCTGCGCGCGGTTTCGGCATTGGTCATCGTCTCGACCGTGGTGAAGGTCTTGGAGGCGATGATGAACAGGGTGGTTTCGGCGGAAAGACCCTTCAGCGTGTCGTGGATATGGGCACCGTCGATATTGGATACGTAATGCGCGCGCGGCCCGTCATGATAGGGCGCCAGCGCCAGCGTCGCCATGGCCGGGCCGAGATCGGAGCCGCCGATGCCGATGTTGACGATGTCGGTGATCTTCTTGCCGGTCGCGCCGGCCGCCTTGCCGGAACGCACCGCGTCGGCGAACGCACCCATCGCGTCGAGTACGGCAAGGACTTCCGCCTTCACGTCCTGGCCGTCGAGCACGATGCCCTTGCCGGTCAGGTTGCGCAGCGCCGTGTGCAGCACGGCGCGGCCTTCAGTGACGTTGATCTTCTTGCCGGCAAACATCGCGTCGCGCCGGCCTTCGAGGTCAGCGGCCTCAGCCAGTTTCTCCAGCAACTCCATCGTCCGCGCATCGACCGCGCATTTCGACCAGTCGAGCAGCAGGTCGCCGTCACTGGCGGAGAATTTCTCGAAGCGCTGCGGATCGGCAGCGAAAGCCTCGCGCATCGAGCCCGATTTGGCCGCACGGTGATCGCGCAATGCGTCGAGCTGCTTTTGAAAGGACGATTGATCCACTGCTTCGCTCCGGTCTCTTGAGATGCATCTTATCAGGCCGGATGTTTCCGGCGCGTGTCGTCGCGGCAAACTATCGGGTCGAATCCCATCTGTTTCAATGCGCAGCGATGCCGCAGCGCAGCGTGGGCCGGCTCAAAGGATCACTGGCATAAATCCCAGCGATCAGAAAAATTGATTGGCGCAACACCTTGTGCCACCGGTACATTCGACTGGTCCAGCCATGTGAAAAAAGCTGGCCATCGAGGAACATCTCCCATGCCACAGCGAAACGACACGGCCATTTGGTCCGGCCTGTTCCGGATTTCGGCGGAATCCGGTCAGACCCTGCAGGCGCAGATCCGCCAGGCGATCGTCGCCGCCATCCTCGACCGGCAGATCGCGGCTTCCATGCCGCTTCCGTCCTGCCGGATTCTTGCCGAAAAACTCGGCGTGGCGCGCGGCACCGTGGTGCTGGCCTTCCAGCAGCTGGTCGACCAGGGCTTCCTGGTGGCGCGCGAGCGCCGCGGCCATTTCGTCAATCCCGAAGTGCTGGCGACGCCGGCCAAGCCGCATCAGAAGGCGCCCGACCAGGCCAACGAGATCGACTGGAAGGCGCGTCGGCAGATCGCGGCGAGCGACATGCCGCCGCCGGCCAAGCACGACAACTGGATCAAGTCGTCATACCCCTTCGTCTATGGCCAATTCGACCCGGCGCTGTTCCCGACCGCCGAATGGCGCGAGTGCAACCGCATGGCGTTGGCGGTGCTCGAAATCCGCAACTGGGCATCCGACATGGTCGACCGCGACGATCCGCTCCTGATCGAGCAGATCCAGGCACGGCTGCTGCCGCGACGCGGCATCTTCGCCAATCCGGACGAGATCATCGTGACGTTGGGCGCGCAGAACGCGCTTTACATGCTGGCGACGCTGTTGATGACCAAGGGCTCCAAGGTGGCGATGGAGGACCCGGGCTATCCCGATGCACGTTCGATCTTCCGGCTGGCCGGCGCCGAGATCCAGCCGGTTCCGGTCGACCACTCCGGCATCGTAACCTCGGCCATTCCCAATGATTCCGGCTTCGTCTTCGTCACGCCCAGCCACCATTGCCCGACCATGGTGCCGCTGTCGGCGGAGCGGCGGCAGGAGCTTTTGGCGCGCGCCAACCGGCACAACCAGATCATCATCGAGGACGGATATGACAGCCAGCTCCTGGACGAGGCGCCGCAGCAGGCGCTGAAGAGCCTCGATCGCTCCGGCCGCGTCGTCTATGTCGGCTCGATGTCGAAGACTCTGGCTCCCGGCCTCAGGCTCGGCTACATCGTCGCCTCGGCCGGGCTGATCTCCGAGCTTCGGGCGCTACGCCGCTTCATGCTGCGCCATCCGCCGGCGAACAACCAGCGCGCCGTGGCGCTCTTCCTGTCGCTCGGCCATCACGAGGCGCTGGTGCGGCGGCTGTCGAGCGCCTTCGACGAGAGGCGCAAGCGTCTGGTCCATGCGATTTCCGCCTTCCTACCGGAGTGGCGCTCGACCGATTCGGCCGGCGGCACGTCGCTCTGGCTCGAGGGGCCGCGCGGCACCGATTCGCGCGGGCTGGCGGAGGCCGCGGCCTCGCGCAGCGTCATCATCGAGCCTGGCGACCGCTTCTTCGACCGCACCGAAAAGCCATCGCGTTTCATGCGCTTGGGCATTTCCTCGATCGCGTTGCAGCACATCGAACCCGGCATCCGCGAACTGGCGACGGCAGCTGGACGCAGGCCGGCAGCGGCCTGATCTCCCTTCCCCGACCGGAGCCTGGCGCATGTGGTGCGGCTCCGGTTCTTTAGCTCCTTGGCATATTCGACGGGACCGGCTGGCACATAGGCTGTGCCAATGCCGGCGGCATAGTCGCTGTGTAGAGGGACGAAGCAGGCCGATGGTGGACCAACCGCCGCGAGTTCCTGCCGATGAAGGTGGAGTGCTTCCATGCCAGTGGCTGTCGAACAACAGGACACGTCGGCGAACCGTCGTCCACAGCGCTCCGGTCTTCGCGAAACAGGACATGCCATGCGATCAGCTCCTCTGATGGAGGACACCGGACCACGACACCAGGCCATCGAGAGCGGCAGCTACGGGCCGCTGCGCGGGGATGACTGCGAGCGCATCCACGAGGGCGTGCTGACGCTCCTGGAGACGGTGGGTTTCGCCAATGCCATCCCTTCCTGCATAAAGGTGCTGACCAAGGCGGGGGCGGTCCATGGCGACGACGACCGTGTGCGCTTTCCGCGCGCGCTAGTGCTCGACACCATCAAGCGGGCGGCACGACATTTCACACTTCATGGCCAGGACGCCAGGCACGACATGGTGGTCCAGGGCAAGCGCGTGCACTACGGCACGGCAGGTATCGCCGTGCACCTGGTGGATCTGGAGAAGCGCGAGTACCGCGAATCCAAGCTGCAGGACATTTATGATGCTGCCCGCATCGTCGATGGGTTGGACAACATCCATTTCTTCCAGCGGCCGATGGTGGCGCGCGACATCGCCGATCCGCTCGAGATGGATTTCAACACGCTCTATGCCTGTGTGATGGGGACATCGAAGCACGTCGGAACATCCTTCACCGTGCGTGAGAACGTGAAGCCGGCGCTTGAAATGCTGTACGCCATCGCCGGCGGCGAGGAGAATTTCCGCGCCCGGCCATTCGTTTCTAACTCTAACTCATTCGTCGTGCCGCCGATGAAGTTCGCCGAGGATGCCTGCGGCGTGCTCGAAGCTTGCGTTGAAGGCGGCATCCCGATCCTGCTGCTCTCGACCGGCCAGTCCGGCACCACAGCACCCGCGGCGATGGCCGGCGCCGTCGTGCAAGCGGTGGCCGAAGTACTGGCCGGCCTGGTCTATGTCAATGCGCTCAAGCCGGGCCATCCGGCGATCTTCGGCGCCTGGCCGTTCATGTCGGACCTGCGTACCGGCGCCATGGCCGGCGGGTCGGCCGAGCAGTCGGTGGCAACGGCGGCCTGCGCCCAGATGGCGCAATTCTACGATCTGCCCGGCGGCTCGGCCGCTGGCATGACGGATTCGAAACTGCCCGACATTCAATCCGGCTACGAAAAGGGCATCACCAATGTGATGGCCGGCCTCTCCGGCCTCAACCTCGTCTACGAGGCGGCCGGCATGCATGCCTCGCTGCTCGGCTTCTGCCTGGAGAGCCTGGTCATCGACAACGACATGCTCGGTCATTGCCTGGGCTGCGCACGTGGCATCGACCTGACTGACGAGGCCCTGTCGATCGACAGCATCACCGAGGTCTGCCTCAAAGGCCCAGGCCACTATCTCGACAGCGAACAAACGCTCAAGCTGCTGCAGACCGATCATCTCTATCCCGCCTTCGCCGATCGTTCCTCACCGAAGGAATGGAACGAAAAAGGCCGACCTGATATATTGCTGCGGGCGATCACCGAGAAGAAACGCATTCTTGCCGAACGATTTCCGCGCCACGTGCCAAAACAGGTCGACGACAGATTGCGTGCCCGCTTCGGCAGCCTGATCCACCTGCCGCGCACGTATATGGGCGGCTGACCGGAGACGAGTTCGTGCAGCCATACAGCCACCACCCAGAGCCAATTCCGGACGGAAAACCGCTTCACAGTTTTCCTGGAATTGCACCAGGACCAACCATCGGGCAGAACGACAAATGAGTGCGCATCCTATCCTGCAAGCCCACACCGACGGCGACGCGATCGATCGGCTGGTGGCGTCTCACCGGCCCGGCCACGGCCTGGTGCGTGCCTTTTATCATGACCCGGCGATCTTCAAGCGTGACATGGAACGTGTCTTTCGCCGCCACTGGCATTGCCTGGCCCATGCCAGCGTTATCCCGAACCCCGGCGATTTCGAGCTGTTCAAACTGGGCGATGAGGCGGTCATCCTGACGCGCGGCATGGATGGCACCGTGCATGCCATGCTCAATGTCTGCCGCCACCGCGGCGCCGAGGTCTGCACCAAGGAGAAGGGCAACGCGAAGATGTTCGTGTGTCCCTACCACGCCTGGACCTATTCCAATGACGGGTCGTTGCGCGCTGCCCGCCTGATGCCGAAGGATTTCGACCGCACGGCGCACGGGCTGAAGAAGCTTCATGTCCGCGTTGCCTCCGGGCTGGTTTTCATTTCCTTCGCGGAGACGCCACTCGATTTCGATCCAATCGAACAGTCGCTGCGCACAAGCTGCGGCCAGTATGGCTGGGGCGACGCCAAGGTGGCGTATCGCCAGTCCTATCCGCTCGACGCCAACTGGAAGCTCGCCGTCGAGAACTATGTCGAATGCTACCATTGCGGGCCGGCGCATCCGGAATATTCGCAGACGCATGCGCTGGAAAAGCCGGCCGAGATGATCGAGCAGCTCAACGCGGCGATGGAGCAGCGCACCTGCGCGCTCGGCATCGAGATCGGCAGCGCCAACCGCTGGCAGAACTCGGCGGCCGGTCAGGAAGCAATCCATACCTTCCGCTATGCGCTCTATGATGGCGTTTCGAGCGGCAGCCAGGATGGCTCGCCGGTGGCCCCGCTGATGGGCCGCTTCACCGACTATGACGGTGGCGTCACCTCCATCCATCTCGGCGGCACGACCTTCCTCGTGTGCTATCCCGATCACGGCATGATCTACCGCTTCATCCCGAAAACCGCGGGCACCTGCGAGATGGAGCTGATCTGGCTGGTGCGCGGCGACGCGGTCGAGGGCCAGGACTACGATCTGGAGAAGCTGACCTGGCTGTGGAAGGTCACCACCCAAGAGGACAAGAAGATCATCGAGCACACAGCGCGTGGCGTGCGCTCGCACTATTTCGTGCCGGGGCCGATCGCGCCGATGGAATACAACGAACTGCGCTACATCGGCTGGTATCTTGAGGAGATCAGCCGGGCTTGATCGACTCGGCTGCCGCGGGGGGATCCGGCAGATCTTGCCTGTCGCGTCATTCCGCGCTGAGCCCGTATCGGTCGACGACTTCGGCGTTGATCAGCTTGGCATGCAGCGTCATCAGCACGATCTGTGCGTCGAAGCTGTCGCCGGCCTCAAGTGCCGCCTCGATGCGGCGCTCGGCTTCCAGCGTCCGTTGATGGCCATTGGCTTGCTCGAAGGTTTCGGGACCCGCGATGCAATAGCTGCACAATTGTGCCACCGACGCATAGATGCCCGGCGGCGGCTCGTCGGGCCAGTGATCCTTCATCAGATTGACGATCGTGAGTTTTACCCCCTCCGGCACAAGGGCGGGATGCAGATCGGCGCCGCGCAATGCATCGTCGAGCTGCCTCAAGTCGCCCGAGCGACCGAACATTCCAAGGAAGCCGAGGGAAGAACGCCGTTGCGCCATAATGGTCCAACCGTTCCCAACCAGTTAGGTGGTTCACAAGCGGAATACAAAAGCAGCGGCATCCAAAGCGTCGCGTTTAAGTAGATTCAGGCGATGCGCTTCAAGTCCTTGCAGGCATCAGCTACTTACCGCCAGCAACAAGACACCGGCCAGCGCCGATCCGGCAAGCGTCGGCAGCATACCGATCTTCAGCTTCAGAATGGCGATCATCGAGGCACAGGAAAGCAGCGCCGCGCGCCAGTCTATCGATGAAAGCACCGGCACGTCCATTCCAAGCCCGACATTGCGCACTTCGCCGAAGATGACGTGCAAGCCGAACCATAGAGCGAGATTCATGATGACGCCGACGACGGCGGCGGTGATCGCACCGAGCGCCGCCGACAGCGCCTTGTTGCCGCGCAGCGCTTCGATGTAAGGCGCCCCAAGGAATATCCATAGGAAACATGGGGTAAACGTCGCCCACAGCGTGAACAGCCCGCCAAACAGTCCGGCAAGCAGCGGCGCCAGCAAGCCCGGCTGGCGGAACGCGGCAACGAAGCCGACGAACTGCAAGACCAGGATGAGCGGACCCGGCGTGGTTTCGGCAAGTCCGAGGCCGTCGACCATTTCACCGGGTGCCAGCCAGCCGAAGTACTCGACCGCTGCCTGCGCGACATAGGCAAGGGCTGCGTAGGCGCCGCCGAAGGTGACGACCGCCATGACACTGAAGAAGCCACCGATTTGCGTCCAAACGCTGGCAGGGCCGGTGAAAGCCCAGACCAGCAGAACAGGCCCCAGCCAGATCGGCAGCCAGATCGCCAAAGTGCGCGGCGCGTGCCATCGTGTCGGCCTGACGTGGGTCAGTTCACCGCGCTCGAACATCAGATCGACCACGCCCTTTATGTCGGGAACATCGCCCTTGCCATGCGAGGCGCCGGAAAAAACTGCCGGCGCACTACGGTTGCCGATCCAGCCTGCCAGCCCGGCAAGCAGCACGATCAGCGGAAACGGCACGTTCAACGCGTAGATGGCGATGAAGGCGGCGAGTGCGATCGACACCATGACCGGGTTTTTCAGCGCGCGTCTGCCGATCCGGATCACCGCCTCGATGACAATGGCGAGCACGGTCGCCTTGACCCCGAAAAACAGCGCCGCGACGAGTGGTACATCGCCATAGAGCGCATAGAGGCTGCTCAGGACGAGCATGACAAGCGCGCCCGGCACGACGAAGAGGAGGCCGGCAACAAGGCCGCCGACCGTTTTGTGCAGCAACCAGCCGATATAGATGGCGAGTTGCTGGGCCTCGGGGCCAGGGAGCAGCATGCAGTAGTTCAACGCATGCAGAAAGCGCTGTTCGCCGATCCAGCGCCGTTCCTCGACCAGTTCCTTGTGCATGAGCGCGATCTGCCCGGCCGGGCCGCCAAAGCTGAGCACGCCGATTTTCGCCCAGACCTTCACGGCCTGCCGGAAGCTCGGCACAGCGGGCTCCTGGATCTCCGCCGGCTTTTTCGAAAGGACGGCGCTCACGATGGTTTGCCTGCGCCGAGACTGACTGCGCCGGCGACCGGCCAGTTATGCGTCTCCTCGGTGGCATCGCGGCACCAGCGGAAAAACGCATCGTAAAGGAGCATGCCGGCCTCGAGCTGCTCCAGATCGTCGCGAAACATCCGTGACAGGCCAAGCGAGGCGGCCAGGAACCCGGCCGCCTGTGGAACAAGATCGAGGCTCGCAGTATCGGCAGCGCGTATGATCGTGGCCAGGCGATCGAGCGCTTCGGATTTGAGCCCGAACTCCTCGATCATGGTGTCGAAGGTGCAGCGTTCGCCGCGGTGGCTCCAGAACACGTTCTCGATGTCGAAAGGCACGGCCTGAAAGCGATCGGCGACGGCCGCCACTTCGGCCGGCTCGACGAAGAGAAAGACCGCGTGAGGATCGATGAAGCGCCGGATCAGCCAGGGGCAGGCGATGCGGTCGACCTTCGGGCGCGTACGCGTCACCCAAACGGTGCGGCCCTTGGCATCGGTGGGCGGTATCTTGCCGGCGTGAACGAGAAGGCCCTTGGCATCGCGCCACGCTTCAAACCCGCCATCGAGCGATTCGGCGGCAACGCCCTCCTGCCGTAGCCATGCGGCCACGCCTTGCGAGAGCTTTTTTCCCTGTTGGCAGACGACTGTCACTTGCCTGCCGGCGAAGTCGGCAGCCCAGTTCGAGACACTCCTGAAATCACGACGATCCGACCCCGGCAGCAGGCGCGGATCGGCGTTGTAGTCATCATCGATGCGGACGTCGATGATTGCGGGTGCACCCGGCAGCCCAATCAGACGGGACAGTTGCGATACAGTGATAGCGGTTGTTGACGGCATGGCGTCCACCTCCTTGAAAGAGAAGCTTGGACGCGAACGTTGGGCTGACGCCTCACGGGGTCGTCGCGATGCACCCCTTGCGATGATCGTGGATTTGTCACGCCCGCTTGTCAAGCATTGCCGTTCTCGCGGGGGCAATCGCTGTTGACAAATGACCGCGTCCAACCCTGTGCCGGGCATTTCTGCCCATTAACGGCAGGCTATCGCAGGTGGAAAGCCGAGGCTTTCGCTCTACGATGTACCCCCACCCCTACCCCTCCTGGCGCTGACCTCGGCAAATTGCCTGCACCGGCGGCTGGTTCGTGCGACGGATCCTGGTCAGTGATTGTCCCTCGGCACGCCGCTTGTATGAGCCACATCCTGGTATTTCACCGCCGGCTTCAGCACCATGCCTTCGGAAAATTGGTCGACCATGCCGCGCTGGATTTCCTGCCAGGGCGTCTGGTGCTTCGGATACTGATAGCCGCCATTGTCTTGCAGCTCGGCGCGGCGCCGCGTGATCTCGTCGTCGCTGACGAGGATGTCGGCGGTGCCCTTGCGCAGGTCGATGCGGACGCGGTCGCCGGTCTTCAGCAGCGCCAGGCCGCCGCCGATGGCGGCTTCCGGCGAGGCGTTGAGGATCGACGGCGAACCCGACGTGCCCGACTGGCGGCCGTCGCCGATACAGGCCAGCGCGTGGATGCCCTTTTTGATCAGATAGGCCGGCGGCTGCATGTTGACGACTTCGGCGCCGCCCGGATAGCCGATCGGGCCGGCGCCGCGCATGAACAGGATGGTGTGCTCGTCGATGCCTTGTGCCGGATCGTCGATGCGGGCGTGGTAATCCTCGGGCCCGTCGAACACCATGGCGTTGCCCTCGAAGGCTTCGGGGTCCTTCGGGTTCGACAGATAGCGCTCGCGGAACTCGGGCGAGATGCCGCTGGTCTTCATGATCGCCGAATCGAACAGATTGCCCTTGAGATTGATGAAGCCGGCATTGGCTTTCAGTGGCTCGGCAACCGTGCGGATGACGTCGAGGTTCTCGTTGACGGCGCCGCTGCAATTGTCGCCGATGGTCTTGCCGTTAGCTGTCATGGCTTCCGGATAGGGCAGCAGACCGCCCTTCATCAGTTCGGCGACCACGGCCGGCACGCCGCCGGCATGGTGATAGTCCTCGCCGAGATATTCGCCCGTCGGCTGCAGATTGACGATGAGCGGTATGTTGAGGCCGACCTTCTGCCAATCGTCATTGTCGAGCGAAACGCCGAGATGGCGGGCGATGGCGTTGAGGTGGATCGGCGCATTGGTCGAGCCGCCGATCGCCGAGTTGACGACGATGGCGTTCTCGAAGGCCTTACGGGTCATGATGTCGGAGGGCTTCAGATCCTCATGCACCATGTCGACGATGCGCTTTCCGGTCTCGTAGGCGATCTGGCCGCGCTCGCGATAGGGGGCGGGGATAGCGGCCGAGCCCGGCAATTGCATGCCGAGCGCCTCGGCCAGCGAATTCATCGTGGTGGCGGTACCCATCGTGTTGCAATAGCCGGTCGACGGCGCCGAGGAGGCAACGATATCCATGAACTCGTCATAGCCAATCTCGCCGGCCGACAGGCGCTGGCGCGATTCCCAGACGATGGTGCCGGAGCCGGTGCGCTTGCCCTTGTGCCAGCCGTTGAGCATCGGGCCGACCGAAAGCGCGATAGCCGGAATGTTGACGGTGGCCGCGGCCATCAGCATGGCCGGCGTCGTCTTGTCGCAGCCGATGGTGAGCACCACGCCGTCGAGCGGATAGCCGTAGAGCACCTCTACCAGGCTGAGATAGGCAAGGTTGCGGTCAAGTGCAGCAGTCGGCCGCTTGCCGGTCTCCTGGATCGGGTGGCAAGGGAACTCGAAAGGGATGCCACCCATCGAGACGATGCCTTCGCGCACGCGCTTGGCCAGTTCGATGTGATGGCGGTTGCAGGGCGACAGGTCGGAGCCGGTCTGGGCGATGCCGATCAGCGGCTTGCCGGACATCAGTTCGGCCCGCGTCAGCCCGTAATTCAGGTAGCGCTCCAGATAGAGTGCCGTCATGCCCGGATTGTCGGGATTGTCGAACCACTCCTGCGAGCGAAATTTTTTCTTGTGGGTGGGGGCGCCTGCCATCGTGGTCTCCGTATTTGTATGACAAATCGATATGACAACGCGCGGGAGCAGGCAAGGGGCACGCGCCATCCGAATCCGCTCTTTGGTACGAAAGACATACATCTGCCTCCGCGCTAGACGGGATCGTGGTTTGTCAGCCCGCATCCCGGAAAAGTTGGAGTGCGTCGCCGCGGACCCTACCTGACCCTTCCGGCCACCCTCCCCCTCAAGGGGCCCACTTGGGGAGGGACATCCGCATCACTCGAACACGATGCTCGGCACTGCAGCCTCGGCCGCGCCGCGCTCTTCATTGACGCGGTCCCAGACCTTGGCGGCGATGTCGCGATAGATTTTCGCCTCAGCGCCATCCGGCTTGGAGACCACCACTGGCGTGCCGGCATCGGAGCTTTCGCGGATGCCCATCTCGAGCGGCACTTCGCCAAGGAAGGTGACGCCGAGACGCTCGGCCTCGCGGCGGGCGCCGCCATGGCCGAAGATGTCGTAGCGTTTTCCCGTATCGGGGGCGAGAAAATAGCTCATGTTTTCGACGATACCCAATAGCGGCACGTCGACCTTTCTGAACATGTTGAGGCCTTTGCGCGCATCGATCAGGGCCAGGTCCTGTGGCGTCGAGACGATGACGGCGCCGGCCAGCGGCACCTGTTGGGCCATGGTCAGCTGGGCGTCACCGGTGCCGGGCGGCATGTCGACGACGAGCACATCAAGCGGTCCCCATTCGACCTCGCGCAGCATCTGCGTCAATGCCGACATCACCATCGGCCCGCGCCAGATCATCGGCGTCTCCTCATCGACGAGGAAGCCCATCGACATGACCTTGAGGCCATAATTCTGCATCGGCTTCAGGATCTTGCCGTCGACGGTCTGCGGCCTGCCACGAATGTTGAGCAGACGCGGCATGGAAGGGCCATAAATGTCGGCATCGAGCACCCCGACCCGCAGCCCGTTGGCGGCAAGCCCAAGGGCGATATTGACGGCGGTGGTCGACTTGCCGACGCCGCCCTTGCCGGAAGCGACGGCGATGATCGCTTCGATGCCGGGTACGCCGCGCTTGCCCTGGCTGTGCGAGGCGGGCGCCTGCGGCGTGGGACGCGCAGGTGCGGCCGGCGGAGCGGGCCTCTGAGCCGGTCTTTGCGGAACCGGCGCCTCCATGCCGCCGCCCTTCTTTTCCGCCGTCAGCGCGACCACGGCGCCGGCAACACCGGGGATCGCCTTGACGACACGTTCGGCCGCCGCACGCAGCGGTTCCATCTCCTGGGCACGGGCAGCGGGAACGGTTATCGAAAAGAACACCTTGGCATCGGCAATGAAAATCTCGGAAACCAGGCCGAGGTCGACGATATTGCCGGTGAAATCCGGCCCATTGACCGTCTTCAGGCGCTCGATAACGATTTCCTTGGTCACGTTTTCATTGGCGGCGGGCATGAATTTTTCCTCTACTTTTCCGCTCCAGATAATGCAGTTCCGGAACAGAACCAAGCGATGGACCACCAATTGCAGCGGCGTATCGGGGAGGCAGCGAGCATATGACGGCATTTCCAGTGGGAGCAGCCGTCGCCAAATCGTCAGCGCAGCCTATTTCATGAGCATGGAATGACAGCCAGGGAAGGAGACGAATCATGCTCGCAAACAGCAACGCGACGGCCAATCTCGCCGTGAAGGACCTGGCCAAGGCCAGGGCATTCTACGAAGGGGTCCTTGGCCTGAAAGAGGTGCACAATGAAGGTGGCGAACTGATCGTCTATAAAAGCGGCGACACCAGCATCAACGTCTACCGTTCGAACTTCGCTGGGACCAACAAGGCGACGGCTGTGACATGGACGGTCGGCGACGAACTCGGCAAGATCGTTGAGGCATTGAAATCGAAGGGCGTGACCTTCGAGCATTACGACATGCCCGGGCTGACGCTTGAGGGTGACATCCATGTCGGTCACGGCATGAAGGTCGCATGGTTCAGGGATCCGGACGGCAACATCCTGAATCTTGTGGACCGGTAGTCGCCGCGCCAGAGGCGGCTCCAGGCGCCATGATGCTCACATCACCTTGCCAGACCGACCGCGAAGTAGGTGAGAGCCGCGATCGCCGCGGTTGCCGGCAAGGTGACGATCCATGCGACCACGATGTTGCCGGCAATGCCCCAGCGAACGGCGGAGACGCGGCGGGCGGCGCCGACGCCGATGATAGCGCCGGTGATCGTGTGCGTGGTCGATACCGGAATACCGAGCCAGGTGGCGGCGAACAGGGTGATCGCTCCGCCGGTCTCGGCGCAGAAACCCTGCATCGGGTTCAGCCGGGTGATCTTCGAGCCCATGGTGTGGACGATGCGCCAGCCGCCGAGCAACGTGCCCAGCGCCAGCGCCGACTGACAGGTGATGACGACCCACAGCGGCACGTAAAAATTCGCGCCGAGCATGCCTTGCGAATAGAGCAGCACGGCGATGATGCCCATGGTCTTCTGCGCGTCGTTGCCGCCATGGCCGAGCGAATAGAGCGAGGCGGAAAAGAACTGCATAACGCGGAAGGTGCTGTCGACGGCGAACGGCGTCTGCCGCACGAACAGCCAGGAGACCGCGAGGATCAAGACAAGCGCCAGCAGAAAGCCTGCCGCCGGCGATAGCACGATGGCCGCCGTCGTCTTGCCCAACCCGGCCCAGACGATGGCACCGGTGCCTGCCTTGGCAACCCCGGCGCCGACCAAACCGCCGATCAGAGCGTGCGAGCTGCTGGACGGGATTCCGACGAGCCAGGTGACGACATTCCAGACGATGGCGCCGACAAGTGCTGCGAAGATCACTGCCGGCGTGACGATGCTGGCGTCGATGATGCCGGTTCCGAGCGTCTCCGCTACGTGGAGACCGAAGAACATGAAGGCGATGAAATTGAAGAAGGCCGCCCAGAACACCGCATAGTGCGGCCGCAGCACCCGGGTGGAGACGATGGTGGCGATGGAGTTGGCGGCATCGTGCAGGCCGTTGAGGAAATCGAAGAACAGCGCGACGACGACAAGGCCGACCAGCACGGGAAAGGCTATTGCGGCTTCTGACACTATACGTTCTCGATGACGATGCCGCTGATTTCGTTGGCGACGTCCTCGAAGCGATCGACCACCTTTTCCAGCTGGCCGTAAATCTCGCTGCCGATCAGATAGGCCATCGGATCGCTGCGGCCGTGCCGCTTGAACAGGTCCTTCAGGCCCTGCTCGTGCAGGTCGTCGGCCCGGCCTTCGGCGCGCATGACCTCCTCGGCGATGGCGTTGAGGCGCACCGTATGCGCCCCGACCTTGCCGAGCAGCGGGATCGCCTCGGCCACCAACTTGGCGGCCTCGACGATGACACCTCCCATTTCCTGCATCAGCGGGTCGAATTCCTTCTTCTCGAACAGCCTTACCGTCTTGACGGTTTTGTGCATCATATCGATGGCATCATCCATCGACTGGATCAGGTCCTTGATGTCGCCGCGGTCGAAGGGCGTGATGAAGGAGCGGCGCACGGCCAGCAGCACTTCCGCGGTGATCTGATCGGCTTCGTTCTCGAGATCGATGATCGTCTGGCACCAGCGCTCGATGTCGTTGCCCTGCAAAAGCTGCTGCAGTGCCTCGGCGCCACCGACCACGGTGCGGGAATGCCGCTCGAACAGGTCGAAGAAGCGATCTTCGCGCGGCAGCAGCTTGCGGAACCAGCCCAGCATGTTCGGTACTCCCGTCGTGTCCAGTCCACGACCCCGTCTCATCCACATAGCGCCGCATTCCATCGCGGGAAACAGTAAGCCGGCTGAAAGATGTGGATGCGGACGATTTACACAGGCGGCTTGCGGCCGAAGGCGATTTCCCCGACCTTGCGCGCTAAGATCGGACACAGCGTCCATGACAGGCTCCGACGGCATGATCGACAAGCTGGAATTCTTCATAGCACTTGCCAGGGAAGAACATTTCGGCCGGGCGGCGGAGGTGTGCGGCGTCACCCAACCGACGCTTTCGGCCGGCATCAAGCAGCTGGAGGGTCAGCTCGGCGTGATGCTGGTGCTGCGCGGCTCGCGCTTCCAGGGGCTGACGCCGGAAGGCAAGCAGGTGTTGGTGTGGGCGCGCCGCATCGTCGGCGATAGCAGGACCATGCGCGAGGAGATGCGGGCGGCGCGCCACGGCCTGTCGGGGCGCATCCGCATCGCCGCGATCCCGACGGCGCTGGCCATGGTGGCGCGACTGACGACGCCGTTTCGGGCAAAGCACCCCGGCGTCACCTTCTCGGTGCTGTCGCGCACCTCGATCGAGGTGCTATCGCTGCTCGGCAATTTCGACATCGACGCCGGCATCACCTATCTCGACAACGAGCCGCTCGGACGCGTCACCAGCGTGCCGCTCTATGACGAGCGCTATCAGCTGATCACCGCGGTCGGGAACCCCTATTTCGACCGCGACAAAGTGACATGGGCGGAACTCAGCCAGCTGCCGCTCTGCCTGCTGACGCCGGACATGCAGAACCGCCGCATCATCGACCAGCATCTGGCCGAAGCCGGCGTGCAGGTGCGGCCGACATTGGAATCCAACTCGATGATCGTGCTGTTTTCGCATATCCGCACCGGCAAATGGTCGTCGATCATGCCGCTTAACCTTGCGGAAACCTTCGGTTTTTCCGAGCCGATCCGGGCGATCCCGATCGTCGAGCCGGATGCCAGCCACACGGTCGGGCTGGTGGCGGCGCGGCGCGAACCGCACACGCCGCTGGTCTCGGCGCTGTTGGACGAGGCAATGGCGCTGGCGGACGATTTCCACGGCCGCCGCTAGTCTAGACAATGCTGGTGAACGCGAACGATAGAAAATTTCTATCGAGCAACGGATCGGCTTTATTGATTTGGCGGGTTTCCTCTGATTTCCTAACCACTTAGCGGAAGACCGCCACGACCAGGGAGGGCGCTGCATGACGATGCAGCTAGCAAGTACCGAGATCGCATCGCGCACGGCGGCGATCATCCACGAGCTGAAAGGCCTCGAAGGCCCGCTGTTGCCGATCCTGCACGGCATACAGGAAGAGTTCGGTTATGTGCCGCAGGACGCACTGCCGATCATCGCCGAGGCGCTGAACATCTCCAGGGCCGAGGTTCATGGCGTCGTCACCTTCTATCACGATTACCGCAGCCAGCCCGCCGGCCGCCATGTGCTGAAGCTCTGCCAGGCGGAAGCCTGCCAGTCGATGGGCTCGGATGCGATTGCCGCCAAGCTCAAATCATTGCTGGGCATCGGTTTCCACGAGACAACCCGCGACGGTTCGGTGACACTGGAGCCGGTCTATTGCCTCGGCCTTTGCGCCTGCTCGCCGTCGGCAATGCTGGATGACGAGGTGATCGGGCGGCTCGACGGCGAAAAGCTCAACGAGATCGTTGCCGAGGTGCGCTCATGATCCCGCGTATCTATATTCCCGGCGATTCCGGCGCGCTGGCGCTCGGTGCGGAAAAGGTCGCCAAGGCGGTTCGGGCGGAATTGGCCGAGCGCGGCATCGAGGCCAAGATCGTGCGCAACGGCTCGCGCGGCGCCTATTTCCTCGAGCCTATGGTCGAGGTTGCGACAGCCACTGGCCGCGTCGCCTACGGGCCGGTGAAGCCATCCGACGTCAAAAGCCTGTTCGACTGCGGCTTCCTCACCGGCGGCCACCACAAGCGCTGGCTGGGCGCACCGGACAAGATCCCGTTCCTGGCAAGGCAGACACGGCTGACCTTTGCGCGCTGCGGCGTCACCGATCCGCTGTCGCTCGACCACTACAAGGCGCATGGCGGGCTGAAGGGCCTGCAGAATGCAGTGGCGATGACGCCGGCCGAGGTCGTCAAGCAGGTGACCGAGTCCGGGCTGCGCGGTCGCGGCGGCGCCGGCTTCCCGACCGGCATCAAATGGAAAACTGTGCTCGATACGTCGGCCGACCGCAAATACATCGTCTGCAATGCCGATGAAGGCGATTCCGGCACGTTCGCCGACCGCATGATCATGGAAGGCGACCCCTTCGTGCTGATCGAAGGCATGGCGATCGCCGGCATCGCCACCGGCGCGACCAAGGGCTTCATCTATATCCGCTCCGAATATCCGCACGCGGTGGCGGTGATGCAGAAGGCTGTCGAGATCGCCCGCAAGGCCGGCGTGCTCGGCGTCAATGTGCTCGGCTCGGCCAATTCATTCGACATGGAAGTGCGCGTCGGCGCCGGCGCCTATGTCTGCGGTGAGGAGACCGCGCTGCTAGACAGCCTCGAAGGCAAGCGCGGGCAGGTGCGGGCCAAGCCGCCGCTGCCGGCGCACAAGGGCCTGTTCGGCAAGCCGACGGTGATCAACAACGTCATCTCGCTGGCCTCGGTGCCGGTGATCATGGACAAGGGCGCTGCCTTCTACAAGGATTTCGGCATAGGCCGTTCACGCGGCACCATCCCGATCCAGATTGCGGGCAACGTCAAGTATCCCGGTCTCTACGAGGCCGCGTTCGGCATGACGCTCGGCGAGATCGTCGACGATATCGGCGGCGGCACGGCGACGGGACGCCCGGTCAAAGCGGTGCAGGTGGGTGGCCCGCTCGGCGCCTATTTCCCGCGCGCGCTGTTCGACACGCCGTTCGACTACGAAGCGTTTGCCGCCAAAGACGGGCTGATCGGCCATGCCGGCATCGTCGTTTTCGACGACAGCGCCGACATGCTGAAGCAGGCACGCTTTGCCATGGAATTCTGCGCCATCGAGAGCTGCGGCAAGTGCACGCCGTGCCGCATCGGCTCGACGCGCGGTGTCGAGGTGCTGGACAGGCTCGCCCAGAACGTCGAACCGGAAAAGCAGATCGCGCTGGTCACCGACCTTTGCAACACAATGAAGTTCGGCTCGCTTTGCGCTCTCGGCGGCTTCACCCCATATCCAGTGATGAGTGCACTCAACCATTTCCCGGACGACTTTCGGCCGACGCCGGTCGCCGAAGCAGCGGAATAGGAGCGGACAGCCATGAACGCGGCATTCGACATCAAATCGCTGGTCCAGGAAATCGACTACGGCACACCTGCCTCTGAAGCCGAGCAGCAAGTGACGCTGACGGTCGACGGCAAGTCGATAACGGTGCCGGCGGGGACCTCGATCATGCGCGCTTCGATGGAAGCGGGCGTCGAAATCCCGAAACTGTGCGCCACCGACATGCTGGACTCGTTCGGCTCCTGCCGGGTCTGCCTCGTCGAGATCGACGGGCGCGGCGGCACGCCGGCTTCATGCACGACGCCGGTCGGCGAGGGCATGGTCGTGCATACGCAGACCGATCGGCTGAACGCCATTCGCCGCGGCGTGATGGAACTCTACGTCTCCGACCACCCGGCAGCGTGGGGCGAGAAGGCCGGCACCGGCGCCAGCGAGTTCGACAAGGTCGTCACGACGGTCGGCCTGACCAAGAACCGCTATGGCGTGGACGGCCGCAACCACGTCAAGCAGGAAAACGGCGTGGCGCCCGGCCATGGCTCGCTGACCATCGATTACATCGCGCGCGATGAATCGAACCCGTATTTCACCTACGATCCGGCGCAGTGCATCGTCTGTTCGCGCTGCGTGCGCGCCTGCGAGGAGGTGCAGGGCACGTTCGCGCTGACCATCGAGGGCCGCGGCTTCGAATCCAGGGTCTCGGCCGGCATGCACGAGGCGTTTGTCGATTCCGAGTGCGTCTCTTGCGGGGCCTGCGTGCAGGCCTGCCCGACCGATGCGCTGAGGGAGAAGACCGTGCTGGCGAAAGGCCTGCCCGAGCGCTCGACCGTCACCACCTGCGCCTATTGCGGCGTCGGCTGTTCGTTCAAGGCCGAGGTCAAGGGCGACGAGGTCATCCGCATGATGCCCTACAAGGCAGGCAAGGCCAACCACGGCCACTCCTGCGTCAAGGGCCGCTTCGCCTATGGCTACGCGACGCACAAGGACCGTATCCTGAAACCGATGATCCGCGAAAAGGTCAGCGATCCGTGGCGCGAAGTGTCGTGGGAAGAGGCGCTCACCCATACGGCGAATGAGTTCCGCCGCATCCAGTACCAGTACGGCCGCACCTCGATCGGCGGCATCACCTCGTCGCGCTGCACCAACGAGGAGACCTACCTCGTCCAGAAGCTGGTCCGGCAGGGCTTCCGCAACAACAATGTCGATACCTGCGCCCGCGTCTGCCATTCGCCGACCGGCTATGGCCTCGGCCAGACCTTTGGCACCTCCGCCGGCACGCAGGATTTCGATTCGATCGAGCAGACGGACGTGATCCTGCTGATCGGCGCCAATCCGACCGATGCGCATCCGGTGTTCGCCTCGCGCATGAAGAAGCGCATGCGCGAGGGCGCCAAGCTGATCGTGCTCGATCCGCGCCGCACCGACATCGTGCGCTCGGCCCACGTCGAGGCGCAGTTCCATCTGCCGCTGAAGCCGGGCACCAACGTCGCCATGCTGACCGCACTTGCCCATGTCATCGTCACCGAGGGCCTGTTCGACGAGGCCTTCATCCGCGAGCGCTGCGACTGGGACGAGTTCCAGGACTGGGCATCGTTCGTGGCGCTGCCGGAAAATAGCCCGGAAGTGATCGGCCAGCTTGCAAATGTCGATCCCGACGACATACGCGGCGCGGCGCGGCTCTACGCCCGCGGCGGTAACGGCGCGATCTATTACGGCCTCGGCGTGACCGAGCACAGCCAGGGCTCGACCACCGTCATCGCCATTGCCAACCTCGCCATGGCGACCGGCAATATCGGCCGGCCGGGCGTCGGCGTGAACCCGCTGCGCGGCCAGAACAATGTGCAGGGCTCTTGCGACATGGGCTCGTTCCCGCACGAGCTTCCCGGCTATCGCCACATTTCAGGCGACGCGGTGCGCGCCATCTATGAGAGCCTGTGGGGCGTCAAGCTCGACGACGAGCCCGGCCTGCGCATCCCCAATATGCTGGATGCGGCCGTCGACGGCTCGTTCAAGGGGCTCTATGTGCAGGGCGAGGACATCCTGCAGTCGGACCCCGACACCAAGCATGTCGCCGCCGGTCTCGCCGCGATGGAATGCGTCGTCGTGCACGACCTCTTCCTCAACGAGACGGCCAACTACGCGCATGTGTTCCTGCCCGGCTCGACGTTCCTCGAGAAGGACGGCACCTTCACCAACGCCGAGCGCCGCATCAACATGGTGCGCAAGGTAATGGAGCCGAAATGCGGCTATGCCGACTGGGAAGCGACGCAGGAGCTCGCCAAGGCGCTCGGCCTCGGCTGGAACTACACGCATCCGTCCCAGATCATGGACGAGATCGCCAAGACAACCCCAAGTTTCGCCGGCGTTTCCTTCGACCTTCTCGACCGGGTGGGCTCGGTGCAGTGGCCCTGCAACGAGAAGTCGCCGGAAGGCACGCCGATCATGCATATCGGCGGCTTCGTGCGCGGCAAGGGCAAGTTCATCCGCACCGAATATGTCGCGACCGACGAAAGGACCGGACCGCGCTTCCCGCTGCTGCTGACCACCGGCCGCATCCTGTCGCAATACAATGTCGGCGCGCAGACCCGGCGCACCGACAATGTGGTCTGGCATAGCGAGGACCGGCTGGAGATCCATCCGCACGATGCCGAAAATCGCGGCCTGCGCGACGGCGACTGGGTGCGGCTGACCAGCCGCTCCGGCGAGACGACGCTGCGCGCGCTGATCACCGAGCGGGTGTCGCCGGGCGTCGTCTATACGACCTTCCACCATCCCGACACCCAGGCTAACGTCATCACCACCGACTTCTCCGACTGGGCGACCAACTGCCCGGAATACAAGGTGACCGCGGTGCAGGTGGGTGCATCCAACGGCCCGTCGGAATGGCAGCGCGACTATGACGAGCAGGCAAAGCAAAGCCGCCGCATCGCGAAGTTGGAAGCGGCGGAGTAGTCCTTGACCGCGCGCCGCAAAGCCATTGCGCAGATCTCGCGCCTCGCGCGCCGCGCCGGCGGCACTGCGGCCGCCAACCGCATGGTGCCGGAAGAGACGCCGGTGGCGTTCTCCTTTGCCGGCACCACGCATGCGGTGATGATGGCAAGCCCGGCTGATTTCGAGGATTTCGCGCTCGGCTTCTCGCTGACCGAAGGCATCATTGCCTCGCCGGACGAAATCGAAGCGATCGAGGTCGAGGATCACGGCGCCGGCATCGATATCCAGATCCGGCTGAAGGACCAGGCCAACACCCGCTTCGAAGCGCGTCGCAGACGCCTGGCCGGCCCGGTCGGCTGCGGGCTGTGCGGCATCGAATCGATCGAGGAGGCGATGCGCTCGGTAAACCCGGTCGGTGCGTCGCAACTTACACTTCAGGCCAATGACATCGTCCGCTCGGTCAAGCTTTTGTCGAAGCTGCAACCGCTGCACGCCGAGACCGGTGCCGTCCACGCCGCCGGTTTTTACCTTCCCGGCAAGGGCATCGTCATGGCGCGCGAGGATGTCGGCCGCCATAACGCGCTGGACAAGCTGGCTGGCGCGCTGGCCAAAGCCGGTATCGACGGCAGGTCGGGGGCCGTCGTCGTCACGTCGCGCGTTTCGGTCGAGATGGTGCAGAAGACCGCGGCGATCGGCTCGGCCGTCATCATTGCCGTCTCGGCGCCGACCGCACTTGCCATCCGCACCGCGGACGATTCCGGCATGACGCTGGTGGCGCTGGTGCGCGGCGACGATTTCGATATTTTCACCCATCCTGACCGCGTGGTTTCCGGAGTTGCCAAGCATGTCGCATGACGAAGGCCACCTCATGAGCACCAGCGAAAAGCTGGTTCGCATGGCCAACCAGATTGCCGCCTTTTTCCACTCAAAGCCGCGCGAGCAAGGCATTGCCGGCGTCGCCGAGCACATCAACAAATTCTGGGAGCCGAGGATGCGCCGGCAATTGTTCGAGATGCTGGACAGCGGTGGCGAGGGGTTCAACGAGCTTGTCGTCGCGGCCGCGCCACACATCAAGCGGCCGGGCGCGCCGGAGGGCGCAGGTTTTAGCGTCGGCGGAGCGAACACCGAGACTGCCGCCGCGTCACAGAAGTAGGCGCCGCGGGCCCACATTCACACTCTCTAAAGTTTCATCTGCCGCAAGCCGCGCGCCTCTGCTATGATCTGGCGATAAGAAATCGTCGGGTCGGGCGGACAAACTTCGTGAGGCCGATCGAAACTCGATACGCGCTCAGTGGCGACGCGCGGATCGCCTATCAGGTGGTCGGCCAGGGATCGCTCGATCTCGTCTTCGTGCCAGGTTTCATTTCCAATCTCGACCTGCACTGGGAAGACGAGGGCTACACCCGGCTGTTGAAGCGGCTTTCCGCGTTCTCGCGGCTGATCCTGTTCGACAAGCGCGGCACCGGTCTGTCCGACCGCGTCGATGTCCACCACCTGCCCAGCCTCGAAACCCGCATGGACGATGTACGCGCGGTGATGGATGCGACCGGCAGCGGCCGCGCCGCCTTGCTGGGCGCTTCGGAAGGCGCGCCGATGGCAATGCTGTTCGCCGCCACCTACCCGGAGCGGACGCGGGCGCTGGCGCTTTATGGCGGCTATGCGCATTTCCACAAATGGGTGATGCCGCCGGAACGCCTTGAGGCGTTCATCGCGACGGCGGAGACCGCATGGGGCACCGGCGCCACCCTGCCGCATTTCGCGCCCGGCCGCGTCGACGATCCACGTTTCGCCACATGGTGGGCGCGCTTCGAGCGGCTGTCGGCGAGCCCGACCGCGGCAATCGCCCTGGCCCGCATGAATGCAGCTATCGACGTGCGCGGCGTGCTGGCGGCGATCAGCGCACCGACGCTGCTCATCCATCGCCGCAACGATACGCGCGTCGACCCGGAGGCCAGCCGCTTCCTGGCAAGGAAGATCCCGAATGCGCGGCTGGTCGAGGTGGCCGGGCGCGACCACCCGATCTGGACCGGCGATGTCGACCGGGTGGCCGATCTGATCGAGGAATTCCTGACCGGAGCGCGCGCCGTTGCCGAGGCCGAGCGCGTGCTGGCTGCACTGCTGGTCACCCGGATCTACGACACGGCGCGGCTTGGCGACCGTATGTGGAGCGAGCGCAGCCGACGTTTTCAGGAAACATGGCGCCTGCTGGTCGGGCGCCATGGCGGCCGCCCGGCCGGCACGCATGGCGAGCTGATGATGGCGCGCTTCGACGGCCCGGCGCGGGCCGTACGCTGCGCGGCGGCGCTGCGCGATGCGGCGCAGGAGATCGGCGTCGCCAGCGCGCAGGGCGTGCATGTCGGCGAGGTCGAGTTGCGTGGGCCGCCGACGGGGTTGACGGCGCGCGTGACGATGCAGCTTGCCGCGCATGCCGGGCGCGGCGACATCCTCGCTTCGCGGCTGGTCGCCGACCTCGCCGCCGGTTCAGGGCTTCATTTCAATGACGCCGGGCGCATCGCGCTTGACGAGCTGGATGAACCGCTGGCGCTGGTGCAGGCGACCTCGGAACAGCATCTGGAGCCGGCCTGCCGGCCGAAGGCCAAGGCTGCCGAGCCGGCCGCACTGACGGCGCGCGAAAGCGAGGTGGTGAACCTCATCGCCGATGGCAAGAGCAATGCCGCGATCGCCGCCGAACTCGGGCTGAGCGAACACACTGTCAAGCGCCACGTCGCCAATATTCTGCTCAAGCTGGACCTGCCGTCGCGGGCGGCGGCGGCGGCGTTCTCGGCCCGGCACGCTGGCCCGCACGGGCCATAGGAGCCATGGCGCTTTCGGGCGAAGCGGCCGGGCATGCGTAAGCGCTATCACTTCGTCCCATGCAGGCCAGGCGGATGTCGCCGGGAAAGGCGCGCGAAGGGAGGAATAAAATGCTGAAGTCGACACTCAAATCACTGGTGCTGGCGGCAGGCGTTGGCGCGCTGTTGGCGATCGTTCCTGCCAAGGCCGAAGACGCCTCGGCGACGGCTGCCTACAAGGACATCCAGGCAACGCTCGGCTCGGTACCGGACATGTTCAAGACGCTGCCGGACGTCGCCGTTGCCGGCGCCTGGGCCGAGATCAAGGGCGTGCAGCTCAACCCGAACACCGCGCTCGACGGCAAGACCAAGGAATTGATGGGCCTCGCCGTCGCCTCGCAGATCCCCTGCCAGTACTGCATCTATTTCCACACGCAGGCGGCCAAGCTGAATGGCGCCAGCGACGAGGAGATCAAGGAGGCGGTGGCGATGGCGGCGATCGTGCGCCACTGGTCGACGATGCTCAACGGCAGCCAGGTCGATCTCGCCACTTTCAAGAAGCAGTCCGACGAGGTGTTCGCGGCCGTCAAGGCGAAGTCGCAGTGAAGAAGCCACTGCCCGGCGGCGAGCGCCGGGCAGTGCCTGATCAAGCAACCACCCGATCCGAGAAGACGGGCCTATGGAGGAAAAATTGCTGACCAAGACACAGACGATAGACGGCGCTGCGATCAAGAAGGCGATTGAGGGCCGTGATGGAAAATTGCTGGCGAGCTTCTATGCCGACGACGCATTGGTGCGGGTGATCGACCGCAACAACCCGCCGAGCAAGCCGCGCGAAATCCGCGGGCGCGCTGCGATCACCACGTTCTGGGACGACATCTGCAGCCGGGCGATGACCCACAAGGTCGACACCACCATCGCCGACGGCAACAATCTCGCCTTCACCCAGGCCTGCTCCTATCCGGACGGGACCAAGGTATTCTGCGCGGCGATGCTGGAGCTGAAGAACGGCCAGATCGCACGGCAGACGGTCGTGCAGGCCTGGGACGAATAAGGAGGCGGCGATGTTCAGTGCCAGATGGCAGATCGACGCAAAATTCGGCCACAAGCAGACCGTGCTCGAACTGTTAAAGAATGAGAACGCGAGATCGGCTCGCAGGTCGGTCTCGACGATCTCAAGTTCCAGATCATGACCGGATCGAACGGCGCGCGGGAAGCGACGGTCGGGTCACATCACCAGGTCGAAAGCCTCGCCAGTTGGAGGCGTTCTTCGCCAGGATCGGCAAGATCGCCGCGCACGCCAAATGGGGCAAGGAGATGGAGCCCTATGTCGTGTCGGGCACCAGCCTGTAGAACATCTACCGCATCGTGGAATAGCAGTCCGGCCATTTCCCTTCTCCCCGTCACTTACGGGGAGAAGGTGGCGGCAGCCGGATGAGGGGCAGCGCCCACATCTACAATTACGGAGAGCAACCCCTACTCGCTCTCGCCGTCCACCGCCGGCACCGACACGCCGGCAAGCTCGGCCGCGAGCAGCCGCGACGCACCGGCGCGTGCGATCCGCAGCATCAGCGCCTTGCGCGTCGCAGCCGCCATGCGGTGCTCGGGCGCATCGCGCAAAATCTCGGCACCATAGCCGTCGGAGAGGATGAAGCCGCATTCCTCTGGAAAAATTTCCTGGGGCACGCCGGGATGCGTGGCGAAAAAGAAGCGGTCGGAATGCAGCCGGTAGTCCGGCCATTTGCGGTCGACCCTGAAATCCTCGATCGAGGATTTGATCTCGATGATCCAGATGTCGCCCTGGCGCGTCAGCGCGACGAGGTCGGCGCGGCGGCCGGTGGCCAGCGACAGTTCGGGCAAGACATGCGCGCCCATATCCCTGAGCAGCCGCTGCACGCCGCGCCTGACCAGCATGGCGCGCTCCGACTGGCGGCCATCGATGAGCGGATTGAGGGGTAGAGGTGAAATGATCGGCATGGCCGCACCATGGCAGATTTTGTTCACGGTTTGAACCGGTTTTTGCGGGGCGATTACGCACTTTACAAACACGGCGCTGTGCCTGATACCTTGAATCCACAGTAGGAATCCGGGTTATGAGTGTCCTTTTCGAGCCACACTTCCACAACGAAGAAGCTGCTTTCGAACGGCTGGAGACGGGCAAGAAGGCCCGTTAGGCAATGGCTGAGTCACAATGAGCGTCGTGAGCGGTGTGGTGCTTTGTACGTCTTCTGCTGAAGAGCTATCGAGCCCGAACGGCCTGCCCATTCTCTTCGAGAGCATACAGGAATGGCTGGCAGAGCGCGCCCCCTTCCAACAACTTAACAGCGTCGAGGATAGCTTTGGTGGCAGCAAGCACCCGCAAATGTTTGTAGCCGGTGGTGGCTTCAACCATTTCCCTGAAGACGATTTTGCGGCCTACGTGATGTTGTTACCTTGGCAAAACCCAGAAAACGTTGTGCTGGTGATCAAGCCCGAAGAAGGGCCTACCCGCGTCTTCAGGCCTTCCTGTTTGTAAAGTACATAATTTGCCTTTTTGAGAAACGATAAAGGCCCACCCTACCCCAAGGCGGGCCGCTCGCGTTAGCAATGCAATTCCTACGGGTGAGGGGAGCTATGTTTTCGCGAGGCGTCGCCGTTGATCTAATATTCACCGCTGCAGGACCGATAGTGGTCGCAGCCTAATCAAAGAGGTGGCGAAGCATGGTTACTGAGAATGCAAGTTTGACGGCCGAGCAGACCAGGCTCAACAGGATGCTCGTGCGGGGCGTCGTATTTTCCGTCATTTGGCTCGCCGGTTTCGGGTCTTCTTATGCACTCTACCAGGGGCTTCTGGCGCGACGGATGATAAAAATGAATCCCGTGCTTCGGGGAAAAGGCCGCGCCTGGTGGTGCATCATTGTGGGAGGGCTTGGGCCGCAGCCTTATGTGCGATAGTTGGCGCCGGCATTTTCAACGCCATGACACAACCCTAGGTCACGCTGTAACACCGCCTGCCGATCTGGTGTTGGGTCATATTGATTTGTAGGTCCCGTCAATGAGTGCTTCCGGCGTCATCCTCCCATCATTGGCCGTCATTTCCCGCCCGCAAGTTTAAAGCTTGCTGATTCATATCAGAATGCTCCTGTCCCGTCGCCGGGCCGCACCAGATATGGCAACTCAGATTTGCCATTGTCATCGACCCAGCCCTCAGCTAACCGGCATCATGCCCTCCAGAGCAATAATTCTCGTCTTTGCGCAGCGTTCGCGGATGGCTTTGAGGCGGCCGTATTCCGGAGAGTCGTACCATGCCAGGAGGGACGCCATGTCCGGGAATTCGACAATGACGAGGCGATGAGGTTCCCAATCGCCCTCCAGAACTTTGGTGGCTCCGCCGCGAGCGATATACCTCCCCCCATAGCGGGCTTCGGTTGCCGGCACGTCCCGGCGGTATTCCTCGAAAACGGCGGCGTCGGTTATGTCTACATCAGCAATGAGATATGCGGCCATTGACCTTACTCCTCTTGGGAAAGGCAATTGAAACAGGTCTATTAGCGGCCCCGCAACTAAGCCAGCGGTACTACGCCTCGGAAACGACTCGCGTTCTCCGGATTGGGGCGCTTAACTGTCTTGGTGGGGGCAGCTCTGGGAGGAGACGAACCATGCCGATGTATCTCACGCGATTCAGCTACAGGCCCGAAACCTGGGCGCGCTTGATGGATAATCCCGAGGATAGACGCGAGGCTGCCCGTTCCTACATCGAGTCGGTCGGCGGAAAGCTGCACAGGTTCTGGTATGCCTTCGGAGAGTACGATGGCTGGAACCTATGGGAGGCGCCGGACAACGTGTCGATGGCCTCTGTCATGCTGGCCATCGGTGCGGGAGGCGCGCTCAGCTCGTACCAGACCACCGTCCTGTTAAGCGTCGAAGAGACGATGGACGCGCTTGGCAAAGCCAAGTCGATCCGGTACCGCCCACCGGGATCGTGACCGCCGCCCCTGCGGAGTGTCGAAGGCTGGGGAACGCTTGCTCTCGAACGGCGCACGTTGCAGCTTGCGTTTTCAATGTCTGCCACGGATTTTAGGAGGAGCATTAGATGACGGAAGATGACGACCGGAAATCGGCGACGCCGGAGGAAATCCGCTCGGCCATCAGAGGCTGGGCGGTGCTTGGGGCAATTATCGTTGCCGTGTTTGGTGCGGCCTACGTCATGATCGATAGTTGAATGGCCGACGATCCTGGTCGCCCCGATGGATTGCCTGAAAAGATCGGCACGGTCCTTGGTGCATTGGTGGTGATCGGCACGTTCGGGCTTCTGGCTTGGGCCGTGCTTCGCGGCGTCCTTTATTAAACCCGGGCCCGTCTGGACTTTCCCCTGCGGCGGCCGCGTCTCAGGCCGATCTCCTCGTAGCAACGGATGGTCTTGGCCGCAGGCCAGAGCGCCGGGCAGCGTCACCGACATTCATGGGTGATTTCTTCGTCTCCTGGTCCTTGTTCCTGGCCCCATTGATTTTGCAACATAATCCTGCGGGGGCTGTTGCCGAAATGCCATAGTCGCGGGTTTACCAGCACGCAAGTCCAAGGATATAGGCATCGCCCGCTTGGCAAGCAAAGCAAATGCCAGCATGAATGAAGATGAAAAAAGCGGCCGACTCGAGCCGCTGTTGTTTGGGCAGGCATCGGACCTTTTCATGCGCATGAAGTCACTTGCAATCGTCGCGGCCCTGGCGCTGTCGACGGCTGTCGCCGGTTGCAGCACCATCGGCTCGCAGATCTTCACCAACAACTACGGCGCGGTGACCGACGCCGGCTATCACCTGCCGCGCGTTCCGATCGAAAAGGTGCCGTTCAAATACCGCCGGCAGATCGTCGACTACGACACCAGGGAAAAGCCGGGCACCATTATCGTCGATACGCAGAACAAGTTCCTCTATTTCGTCATGGGCGACGGCGAAGCGATGCGCTACGGCATCGGCGTCGGCCGTGAGGGTTTCGAATGGCACGGCACCGCCCATATCGCGCTGAAGCGCGAATGGCCGACCTGGACACCGCCTTCGCAGATGATCAAGCGCCAGCCGGAGTTGGCCAAGTTTGCCGGTGGCATGGAGCCGGGGTTGAAGAACCCGCTCGGCGCGCGCGCCATGTACCTGTTCAACAAGGGCGGCGACATGGGTTATCGCCTGCATGGCAGCCCGGAATGGAATTCGATCGGCAAGGCGATGTCGTCGGGCTGCATCCGGCTGATGAACCAGGACATTATCGACCTCTACGACCGCACCTCGGTCGGCGCCAAGGTCATTGTGATATAAAACCCTTATACGCGGACCGTCTAGGCAACAACACAGACGTCGCAAACAGAAAACCGGGCACTTTGGCCCGGTTTTTTGTTGTCTATCGACGTTGACGATGGAACGGTGCGTCAGGAGACCTGTTCGACGTGCTGCACTTCCGGCACAAAGTGCCGGAGCAGGTTCTGGATGCCGTGCTTCAGCGTCGCCGTCGACGACGGGCAGCCGGCGCAGGCGCCCTTCATGTGCAGGAACACGGTGCCGTTCTCGAAGCCGCGGAAGGTGATGTCGCCGCCGTCCTGGGCCACCGCCGGGCGCACCCGCGTGTCGAGCAGCTCCTTGATGGTGACGACCAGCTCCTCGTCGGCCTTGTCGTAGAATTCGCCGGTCTGGCTGGTCTCGGCGGCGGGGCCGGCCTTGGCCATCACCGGGGCGCCGGACATGAAATGCTCCATGATGGCGCCGAGGATAGCCGGCTTCAGATGCTGCCAGTCGGGGCCGTCCTTGGTCACGGTGATGAAGTCATAGCCGAAGAAGACGCCGGTGACGCCGGGGATTTCGAACAGCCGGCCGGCGAGCGGCGAAGCCGTCGCGGCGCTATCGGCATCGCGGAAATCGGCGGTGCCTTCTTGCAGCACTTCCTTGCCGGGCAGGAATTTCAGCGTCGCCGGGTTTGGCGTCGACTCGGTCTGGATGAACATGGCCGTCTCCGTGCCCGTTTGGGGCAGCTAGTTTGGAATAATTCTAATTAGGCTTTATCCGCCCGACATTCAAGCGAAAGGCATCGCGGGGAACGGCTGGCTGGCGGAATGTTTTGCTAGCGCCCTGAAACGCTTGGAGATGTGTTGAGATTCAGGTCAGGCCGAGCCGAAAATGGTGGGTTCCGAGAACCGGAGCGGAGCGTACTTTTGGTACGTGAGCACCGGAAGCGCAGGAAGCCGCCAATTGCAGGCCGGCCTCACCTGAATATCAGCGCATCTCAGGCGAGGCTGTCGATCTCTTCGTCCGACAGGTTCTGCGGCACCACCGTGACGGGAATCGGAAAGGCGGCGCCCTTGCCGGCGACCGCGCCGACCAGCGGCCCAGGCCCTTCCTTGCCGGCGCCTGCCGCCAGCACCAGGATGGCGATGTCCTGGTCTTCCTCGATCAGCTTGTGGATCTCTTCGGTCGGCTTGCCTTCGCGCACCACCAGTTCCGGCTCGATGCCGAGCTTCTGGCGCACCTTGTTGGCGTAGCTGTCGAGTGCGGCGCGCGCCGTGGCGTTCGCCTCCTCGCGCATGATCTTCTCGACGCCCAGCCAGTGCTGGAAATCATCCGGCTCGATGACATAGAGCAGCACCAGCACGCCGCCCGTGCTTTGCGCCCGCTTCGAGGCGTAGGCGACGGCGCGCTCGCATTCGGGCGTGTCGTCGATGATCGCCAGGAACTTGCGGCGATGACCGGCTTCGCGGCTGAGGCGTTTGGAGACCATATTCACCCTGTTCGATGGTTTCGGTCGCAATCTGCCACCGCCTCAGCCCGCCCGCAAGCGACCGGCGGCTGTGGCAATGCTGGTGCAGCTTAAAGCGCGTCGCGTTCGACCAGCGACGCGCTTCAGGTTCTTGTTTTATGCATGTCGTTATCGCAAAACCGCTGCACACTTTTGCGCGACATGCATTAGCCTTGCAGCAGGCCGATAATGTCGCGCACGGTCTTCATGGTCGCTTCGGCCAATGTGCCGGCACGCTCGCCGCCATCCCGCAGCACCGCGTCGACGTAGGCGCGGTCGCTGGAGATGCGGCGCATCTCGCCGGCGATCGGCGCCAGTTTTTCCACCGCAAGGTCGGCCAGCGCCGGCTTGAACACCGAAAACTGCTGGCCGCCATATTCCTTCAGCACCGCCTCTTTCGAGATTTCGGCGAGGCCGGCATAGATGCCGACGAGGTTTTCCGCTTCCGGCCGGCCGGCAAGCCCGTCCAGTTCGCCGGGCAAAGCCTCCGGGTCGGTCTTGGCCTTGCGGATCTTCTTCGAGATGGCGTCGGCATCGTCGGTCAGGTTGATGCGCGACAGGTCCGACGGGTCCGACTTCGACATCTTCTTCGAACCGTCGCGCAGCGACATGATGCGCGCTGCCGGGCCGCCGATGACCGGCTCGGTCAGCGGGAAATAGCCGTTCACCGTCTCTTCGCCGACCTCCATCTCGACGCCGACGCCAAGCGCTGCGATGCGGTCCGAAAAGTCGTTGTTGAATTTCTGCGCGATGTCGCGGGTCAGCTCCAGATGTTGCTTCTGGTCGTCGCCGACCGGCACGTGGGTGGCGCGGTAGACGAGGATGTCGGCGGCCATCAGGGAGGGATAGGCGAGCAGGCCGAGCGAGGCGTTCTCGCGGTCCTTGCCCGCCTTGTCCTTGAATTGCGTCATGCGGTTCATCCAACCGATGCGCGCCACGCAGTTGAAGATCCAGGCAAGCTCGGCGTGCTGCATCACCCGCGACTGGTTGAAGACGATGTGCTTGGTCGGGTCGATGCCGGAGGCGAGAAACGCCGCGGTGATCGACCGCGTCTGGTCCTGAAGATCCTCATGGACGAGCTGTGCGGTCAGCGAGTGCAGATCGACGACGCAATAGATACAGTCGGAGGTGTCCTGCAGGGCGACGAATTTCTTGATGGCGCCGAGATAATTGCCGAGATGCAGATTGCCAGTTGGCTGGACGCCGGAAAAAACGAGCGGTTTGAAGGGGGGCTGATCGGTCATGGTGTTTCCCTGGCTTGTGGAGGGCCGTTTCGCGCGCGGCGAAAGTCTTGCGACGGCGCGCTTATGGACGAGAGCGAGGAGACGATCAAGAGGGGCGTGGGCCAGGGCGCGCAGGCTTTGACGTCGGCCGAACAGAAGGCTGTTTGAGGGATGGCGCCGACCAGAAACAAAAACCCGCCTCGGTGGGCGGGTCGTTGGAGCCAATTAGCACCATACTGAGATTAATAGCATAGCTGCCGGCACAAAGCAAGAACAAAATTGGCGCTGATGAATTTTCCCCCTCACGGATCCGGAGATTGCTCCTTGACCGGCTGGGAGCCCTTGCGCCCGATATTGCGGCGGATCATGCCGAAATCGGCGCCGCCGGTGGCGAAGGCGGTGACGAAGTAAAGCAGCGCCCCGCCGGCGACGAGCGCAAGCAGGGTTACCGCCTTGATCACCAGCAGCGAGCCGGAGCCGAGACTTGCGGCGAACCAGTGTTCGGCAAAATAGAGCGCCGCGGCCATCACCGCCGCCGACAGCACCAGCCGCGGGATGCGTTTCATGAGCGGCACGTCGCGGCCCCAATGGCCGCGCCGGATCAGCACGGCGAGCAGCATCGCCGCATTGACCCAGCCGGCGACAGCGGAGGCAACGGCAATGCCGGGCGCGCCCATCGTCGGAAACAGCGTCAGTGCCGTCGTAATGTTAACCGCCACCGAGATGGCGGCGAAAATCATCGGCGTGCGCGTGTCCTCGCGAGCGAAATAGCCTGGGGTGAACGCCTTGATCAGCACGAAGGCCGGCAGGCCGAGCCCGAAGATCGCCAGGATTGCCGCGACCGTCGGCGTCGAATTGTTGGCGGCAAAGGCGCCGCGCTCATAGACCAGCCGCACGATCGGCTCGGACATGACCAGCAGCGCGGCCGCCGCAGGCAAGGTCATGAAAAGGGTAAACTCGACCGAGCGGTTCTGCAGATTGGCGGCCTCGACCAGATTGCCCGATTTCAGCGCCCGCGACAGTTCCGGCAACAGCACGATGGCGACAGCGACGCCGACGACGCCCAGCGGCAGCTGGTAGACGCGGTCGGCATAGGCCAGCGACGACACCGCACTGTCCTGCGCCGATGCGATCGCCGTGCCGATCAGCTGGTTGATCTGGGTGATGCCGCCGGTGATCGCCGCCGGCAGCGCCAGGATCAGCAGCCGCTTGACGTTCGGCGTCATCTTCGGCCGCCGGAAGCCGATCGAAATGCCGGCATGGCGCACCGCCGCCCAGACGATCGCCAGCTGCACCAGGCCGGCCGCCAGCACGCCCCAAGCCAGGCCGAAACCAACGGTGCGGGCGTCCGAACCCTTGTACCAGGCATAGGCAAGCACGGCGATAAGGATGACGTTGAGGAACACCGGCGCCACCGCAGCGGCGAAATAGCGGCGCAGCGAATTCAGCATGCCGGCCATCATGGCGCCGAGCGACATGCAGATCAGGTAGGGGAACATGACGGTCGCCAGCGCCACCGTCGTCTCGAATTTTCCCGGCGTGTCGGCAAAGCCCGGCGCCACCAGATAGCGCACGATCAGCGGCATCGCCAGTTCCATGGCGATGGTCAGCGCCAGAAGCGCCGTGAACAAGACGCCGAACACCTCTTCGGAAAAGCGCTTGGCGCCGTCGGTGCCGTGTGTCTCGATCTCCTTGGCGAACAGCGGCACGAAGGCGGCATTGAAGGCGCCTTCGGCGAACAGCCGGCGAAAGGTGTTGGGAAACTGGAAGGCGGCATTGAAGGCGTCGGCGATCGGCCCGGTGCCAAGTGCAGCAGCCATCAGCATCTCGCGGCCGAAACCGAGGGCGCGGCTCATCAGCGTGCCGGAAGCGACCGTGGCGAATTTCTTGACAAGGCTCATGCGCTTGAAGACTGCCTGTGCGATTGGGGCAAATGGAAGGTAACAGTCACTCGGCGGCCGTTTTGGTCTTGCCGCGCTCGGACGCCGTGCCCTCGAGCACCGCGATCAGCCTGTTGCGGATGGTCGCGGTGCGCGACGGGCTGTCGATCTTCTGGCCGGTGAGATCGGTGACGTAGAACGTGTCGATGACTTTTTCGCCGAAGGTGGTGATGTGGGCCGAGGCGATGTCGAGCGACAGGTCCGACAACATGCCGGTGATCTCCGACAGAAGGCCCGGCCTGTCCAGCCCCTCGACCTCGATCACCGAGAAACGGTTCGACAGCGTGTTGCGGATCTCGGCGCGTGGCGGAATACGGAAAACCTTGGCGCCGCGCCGCGGCTTGGTGCGCTTCTCGATCATTTCGGGCAGCCAGCTCTTGCCCGACAGCACGTCCTCGATCAGCCGGCCGACGCGCTCGGCACGGCGGCGCTCGTCCTCGTCGCGGTCGAACTCCCTCGAGATCAGGATGGTGTCGAGCGCGCGGCCGTCCGAGGTGGTGAAGATCTGCGCGTCGACGATGTTGCCGCCGGCCGCGGCACAGGCGCCGGCAATCACCGAGAGCAGGCGCGGATGGTCCTGCGCCAGCACGGTGATCTCGGTCACCGCCTCGAACTGGTGGGTTTTGACCATGGTGGCGAGCTTCTTGCCGGCGTGATCGGCCTCGCGGATGAATTCGGCATGGCGGAGCTGGTCGGGAAGATCGACCGCCAGCAGATAGTTCTCGTAGTGCTGGCCGACATAACGCTTGCGGGCCTTTTCCGGCCAGTCGGCAAGCGCCTCGGCCAGTTGTTCGCGCGCCGCCGCCGTCCGTTTGGCGCGCGACACCTCCGAAAACCCGCCGGTCAACAAAAGCTCGGTCTCGTAGTAGAGCGTACGCAGCAACTGGCCCTTCCAGCCGTTCCAGACCCCAGGCCCGACGCCGCGGATATCGCAGACGGTAAGCACAAGCAGCATCTTCAGCCGTTCGACCGACTGCACGATGGCGGCAAAATCCTCGATCGTCTTGCGGTCGTTGAGATCGCGGGTCTGCGCCGTCATCGACATGACGAGGTGGTTCTCGACCAGCCAGGCAACCGTTTCGGTGTCGGCCGGCGACAGCCCCATATGCGGGCAGATGCGCCGGGCGATCCTGGCGCCGGCTTGCGAATGGTCCTCCGGCCTGCCCTTGGCGATGTCGTGCAGCAGCACGGCGACATAGAGCGCCTCGCGGCTCTTCTTCAGCCCCGGCATCAGCGAGTGGGCGAGTGGATGGATCTTTTCCCCGTCGCCGCGCTCGATCTCGGCCAGCACGCCGATGCAGCGGATCAAATGCTCGTCCACGGTGTAGTGGTGGTACATCGAGAACTGCATCATGGCGACGATCTTGCCGAAGTCCGGGATCAGCTTTGCCAGCAGTCCGGCCTCGTTCATGCGCCGCAGATTGAGCTCGGCGTTGCGGTCCGAGGTCAACACATCGAGGAACAGCCGGTTGGCCTCCTCGTCGCGCCTGAGCGCCTTGCCGACGAGGCCGAGAGAGCGGGTCAAAAGCTTCAGCGCATCGGGGTGGAATTCCAGGCCATGCTTGTCGGCAAACCAGAACAGCCTGAGCAGGTTAACCGGATCGCGCTCGAACACCTCGTCGTCGGCAATGTTGATGCGGTGGTTGTCGACGATGAAATCGGCCGTGCCGGCGAGCTTGCGCTTGCGGCGCGAAAAGGTGAGAAAGATGCGGTTGAAGCCCGGCACATGCTTGGCCTGCTCTTCTTCCAGCGCGGCGCAGAAAATGCGGGTCAGGTCGCCGACATCCTTGGCGACGAGGAAGTAGTGCTTCATGAATCGCTCGACCGCCGACAGGCCGGGATGGGTGGTGTAGCCCAGCCGCTCGGCAATATCGCGCTGGATATCGAAATGCAGCCGCTCCTCGGCCTTGCCGGTGAGGAAATGCATGTGGCAGCGCACCGCCCATAGGAAATCCTCGGCCTTCTGGAATTCCCTGTATTCGGCGTCGGTGAAGACGCCCTTGTCGACCAGTTCCTCGCCGGTGCGCACGCGGTAGAAATATTTGGCGATCCAGAACAGCGTCTGCAGGTCGCGCAGGCCGCCCTTGCCGTCCTTGACGTTGGGTTCGACCAGGTAACGGCTCTCGCCGGCCTTGGCGTGGCGCTCGTCGCGTTCGGCGAGCTTGGCCTGGACATATTCGGGGCCGGTGGTGCGCACCACCTCATGGTCGAAGCGCTGCAAAAGCTCGTCATAGAGCTTTTGCTCGCCCCACAGGAAGCGCGCCTCCAGGATCGAGGTGCGGATGGTGATGTCGGTGCGCGACAGCCTGAGGCACTCGTCGATGTTGCGGGTGGCGTGGCCGACCTTCAGCCCGAGGTCCCACAGCATGTAGAGCATGTATTCGACGATCTGCTCGCCCCACGGCGTCTGCTTGTAGGGCAGTAGGAACAGCAGATCGATGTCGGACCCGGGCGCCAGCGTGCCGCGGCCATAGCCGCCGACGGCCACGACCGCCATGCGCTCGGCCGATGACGGGTTTTTGACGCGATAGACATGGGTGGCGGCGAAATCGTAGAGCGCGCGGATGATCTCATCCATCAGATGCGACAGCCGGGCGGCGCAGGCGGTGCCGCTGCCATCGTCCATCAGCATGCGTTCGGCGACCGTGCGGCCGTCGGCGAGCCGGCTTTTGAGAAGCTTGAGGACGCCGCTGCGCGCGGCCTTACCGGAGCCGTCGCCTGCCGTGGCCGCGGTCAGTTCGGTCATCTCGCGGCGCAAGGCTTCGCCGTCGATCAGTTCCTCGAGCTTCAGGGATATTCTTGCCATAAATGCCGTTCGGCCTCGCCGTTTCGGCGGCGTCTATAGCGCGTTTTCGCGGCGCTGGGTATGGGGCGGACGGACGCGTTCTCCACGGCCACCGACAGGACGATCATCTCGCGCCCGCTGCCGGTTCGGTTAGGGCCTGGCCACGAAAAATCGAAATCGGCCCTTGACCTTCCAGTTACTGGAAGCACTACCTCCGCCGCAACATCGAAATACAGGGGCTTTCGGCATGACGCATTCCGATCACCATCATCACGCCCATGGCAGCTGCTGCTCGGCAAAAGGCGCCCCCTCTGCTGCGGACGCCGTCATCCGCGATCCGGTCTGCGGCATGAACGTCGATCCGGCTGCCGGCAAGCCGACCGCCGAGCATGACGGCCGTCGCTATCATTTCTGCAGCGAGAGCTGCCGCGCGAAATTCGTCGCCGAGCCGGAAAAATACCTGACCGCAATCGATCCCGTCTGCGGCATGAGCGTCGATCGCGCCACGGCCAAGCACTTTTTGCGGCACGAGGGCCGAGGCTTCTATTTCTGCTCGGCCGCTTGCCAGGCGAAGTTCGAAGCCGAGCCGGCAAAATATCTCGGCGACAGGCCGGCGCCGCAGCCGATGCCCAAGGGCACGCAATACACCTGCCCGATGCATCCCGAAATCATCCGCGACAAGCCCGGCTCCTGCCCGATCTGCGGCATGGCGCTGGAACCGATGGGCGTGCCGACCGGCGACGAGGGACCTAACCCGGAACTGGTCGACTTCACCAGGCGCTTTTGGGTGAGCGCGGTGCTGTCCGTGCCGTTGCTGCTCATCGCCATGGCGCCGATGCTCGGCCTGACGTTCCAGGCCTTCATCGACGACCGCGCGAAGGTCTGGCTGGAGCTGGCGCTGGCCAGCCCGGTGGTGCTGTGGGCGGCATTCCCGTTCTTCCATCGCGGCTGGAACTCGGTCCTCAACCGCAGCCCCAATATGTGGACGCTGATTTCGCTCGGCGTCGGTGCCGCCTATCTCTACAGCGTCGTCGCCACGCTGTTTCCAGGCCTCTTTCCGCACCAGTTCCGCGGCCATGACGGCACCGTGCCGGTCTATTTCGAGGCGGCGGCGGTGATCGTCGCGCTGGTGTTCCTCGGCCAGGTGCTGGAATTGCGCGCCCGCGAGAAAACCGGCTCGGCGATCCGCGCGCTGCTCGACCTGGCGCCGAAGACGGCGCGGCTGATCGGCGCGGACGGTTCCGAAAACGACGTGCCGCTCGATACGGTCAAGGCCGGCGACCGCTTGCGCATCCGCCCAGGCGACGCCGTGCCGGTCGACGGCACTGTGCTCGAAGGACGCTCTTCCATCGATGAATCGATGATCACAGGCGAGCCGCTGCCGGTCGAGAAGACCGAAGGCGACAACCTCACTGGCGGCACGCTCAACAAGAACGGCTCGCTGATCATGCGCGCCGACAAAGTCGGCGCCGAGACGACGCTGGCGCGGATCGTCGAGCTTGTCGCCAAGGCTCAGCGTTCACGCGCGCCGATCCAGGGGCTGGCCGACCGCGTCTCGTTCTACTTCGTCCCGGCCGTCGTGCTGGTCGCCATCATTGCGTTCGTCGCCTGGGCGATCGTCGGACCGGAACCCAGCCTGGTGTTTGCCATCGTCTCGGCGGTCTCGGTGCTGATCATCGCCTGTCCGTGTGCACTCGGCCTTGCCACGCCAATGTCGATCATGACCGCCACCGGGCGCGGCGCGCATGCCGGCGTGCTGATCAAGGAAGCAGCAGCGCTCGAGCGCTTCGCCTCGGTTGATACGCTGATCGTGGACAAGACGGGAACGCTGACCGAAGGCCGGCCGCGACTGACCGATGTCGTTGCCGTCGAAGGCATGGCGCAGGACGAGCTGCTGGCGCTCGCCGCCGGTCTCGAAAAAGGCTCGGAGCATCCGCTGGCCGAGGCGATCGTCGAAGGCGCCCGCGAACGCGGCGTGAAGGTCCCCGACTCCGGCGGTTTCGAGGCCGTCACCGGCAAGGGCGTTTCCGGCACGGTTTCGGGGCAGAAGGTGGCGCTCGGCAATGCCGCGATGATGGCCGATCTCGGCATCGACACGGCGTCGGTCCTGGCCAGTGCCGAGGCGCTGCAGGCCGACGGCAAGACCGCGATGTTCGTTGCTGTCGGCACCCGGCTCGCCGGCCTCGTCGCCGTCGCCGACCCGATCAAGGCGACCACCGCCGAGGCGATCAAGGCGCTGCATGACAGCGGGCTGAAGATCGTCATGGCGACCGGCGACAACGAGCGCACGGCAAAAGCCATCGCAGCCAAGCTCGGCATCGACGAGGTGCGTGCCGGGCTTTTGCCCGAGCAGAAGGGTGCGCTGGTCGAGGAATTGCGTGCAAACGGCGCCGGCGTCGCCATGGCCGGCGACGGCGTCAACGATGCGCCTGCACTCGCCGCTGCCGATGTCGGCATCGCCATGGGCACCGGCGCCGATGTCGCGGTCGAGAGTGCGGGGATCACGCTGGTCAAGGGCGATCTCAACGGCATCGTCCGAGCCCGCACGCTTGCCCAGGGCACGATCCGCAACATCCGCCAGAACCTGTTTTTCGCTTTCCTCTACAACGTGCTTGGCGTGCCGGTTGCTGCCGGCGTGCTTTATCCGCTCACCGGCACGCTGCTGTCGCCGATGATTGCGGCGGCGGCGATGAGCCTGTCTTCGGTTTCGGTGATCGCCAACGCATTGCGGCTCAGGACGTTGAAACTCTGATTAAAACTTCCAGATAGACCCTGTTCAAAAAAGGAGACGATGAATGACCCTGGCCAAGAAGATCGTGCTGCTGATGATGGCGGCGGGAATGCTGCTTGCTGTTTTCCTCGAAAGCGTTCCGGCACAAGCCGAGGAGATGAAGCACGACATGGGCGCAATGGGCGCGCAGAGTCCCTCGACCGAGGGCTACAAGGCGGCGATGGACAAGATGCACGCCGACATGATGGCGATCGAATATTCCGGCAATGCCGACGTCGATTTCGCCCGCGGCATGATCCCGCATCACCAGGCGGCCATCGACATGGCCAAGATCGAGCTCGCCAATGGCAAGGATCCGGAAATCCGCAAGCTGGCCGAAGCAGTGATCGCCGCGCAGCAGGCCGAGATCAAGCAGATGCAGGACTGGCTCGCCGCACATCCGGTGAAGTAGGCGTCACGCTGCCGGGGAATCCGGGCGAGAGGCCTCACCTGGATTTCTGCTTCACCTGGATTTGCCTTGGCGACTGTGGTGCTATCCGGGCCTCGGACTGGAGCATGCCATGCCATCGACGATAAGAACGACCACCCTGCCCTGCGGCGAAGCCGTGCCGGTGCTCGGCCAGGGCACCTGGAAGATGGGCGAAGACGGCCGCCGCCGTGGCGACGAGGCCAATGCCCTGAAGCTCGGGCTGGATCTCGGCATGACGCTGATCGACACCGCCGAAATGTATGCCAGCGGCGGCGCCGAGGAGGTGGTGGCGGAGGCCATCGCCGGTCGCCGCGACGAGGTTTTCCTGGTCTCCAAAGTGCTGCCGTCCAATGCCTCGCGCGCCGGCGTGAAACGGGCATGCGAGAACAGCCTGAGGCATCTCGCCACCGACCGCATCGATCTTTATCTGCTGCATTGGCCGGGCAGTGTGCCTTTGATGGAAACGGTAGAGGCGTTCGAAGCGTTGAAGGCGGCCGGCAAGATCCGCCATTGGGGCGTCAGCAATTTCGATACCGATGAGATGGAAGAGCTGGTTCGGTTGCCGGCCGGCGGCAACGTCCAGACCAACCAGGTGCTCTACAATCTGTCGCAGCGCGGCGTCGAGTTCGACCTCGCCCCGTGGAGCCGGCAACGCGGCATGCCGCTGATGGCCTATTCGCCGGTCGATCAGGGGGTATTGGCGCGCAATGCCAGGTTAGATGCCATCGCCGCCCGCCACAGTGCGACGCCGGCGCAGATCGCTCTTGCCTGGGTGATGGCGCAGGACGGGGTGATTGCCATTCCGAAGGCCAGTCGCCCGGAGCATATCCGGCAGAATGTCGCGGCGTTGGACATCGAGCTCACGAGCGAAGATTTCGCCGAAATTGACCACGCCTTCCCACCGCCGAGGCGGAAGTCGGGCCTGGCGATGATTTGAGGGTTCGCGCAGTACAACGTTGCGATCCTTCGCGCCCCCCTCTGTCCTGCCGGACATCTCCCCCACGAGTGGGGAGATTGGACGTCGCATCGGCTTTCGCCAACTTCAAACGAAGAAAAGACACTGCCAGCGAAGCTGCCAATCTCCCCCCAAGTGGGGGAGATGTCCGGCAGGGCAGAGGGGGGCGCGAAGGAATGCCGACAGACGGCGGGCTCAGCCAGCGACGGCTACTGCCCCACCATCCCCTTCAGCCGGTACAGCGCCTCCAGCGCCTCCCTTGGCGTCATCTCGTCGGGATTGATCTCCGCTAGCGCCAAACCCAGCCCATCACTCTTCGCCGGCTTCGACGCTTCCCGCTTCGCCGCCACGGAAAACAGCGGCAGGTCGTCGACCAGACGGTTGGCCTTGCCCGAGACCTCGCCTGCTTCAAGCTGGTGCAGCACTTCCTTGGCCCGGCCGACGACGGCCTCTGGCAGGCCGGCCAGCCGCGCTACCTGGACGCCGTAGGAACGGTCGGCCGCACCCTTGCCGACCTCGTGCAGGAAGACCACGTCGCCCTCCCATTCCTTGACCCGCATGGTGACGTTGGAGAGCCGCGGCAGTTTTCCGGCCAGCGCCGTCATCTCGTGGAAATGCGTGGCGAAGATCGCCCGGCAGCGGTTTTTCTCGTGCAGATATTCGACCGCCGCCCAGGCGATCGACAGGCCGTCGAAAGTGGCGGTGCCGCGGCCGATCTCATCGAGGATGACCAGTGCGCGTTCGCCTGCCTGGTTGAGGATCGCCGCCGTCTCGACCATCTCGACCATGAAGGTGGAGCGGCCGCGCGCCAGATCGTCGGAGGCGCCGACCCGCGAAAACAGCCGGTCGACGACGCCGATATGGGCTGATGCCGCAGGCACGAAGGAGCCGGTCTGGGCGAGGATGGCAATCAGCGCGTTTTGCCTGAGGAAGGTCGACTTGCCGCCCATATTGGGGCCGGTCAGCAGCCAGATCGCGCCGGCCTTGGCATCGCCTTGCGGCGACAGATCGCAATCATTGGCGACGAACGGGCCTTCGCCGGAACGCCGCAGCGCCTGTTCGACCACCGGGTGGCGTCCGCCCGAAATCTCGAAGGCAAGGCTCGCATCGACAAGCGGCCGGCACCAGGCCTCGCTCTCGGAAAGCAAGGCAAGCGCGGCCGAAACGTCGAGCACGGCGAGCGCTTCGGCGCCGGCACGGATCGTGTCGGCTTGGCCGACCACTTCCGCCGTCAGCGCCTCGAAAGCGGCAAGCTCGATCGCCAGCGCCCGGTCGGCGGCGTTGGCGATCTTGGTTTCCAGTTCGGCGAGTTCGGTGGTGGTGAAGCGCATGGCGTTGGCCATGGTCTGGCGATGGATGAAGCGTGCCCTGGCGCCGTCGCTGCCGGTCATCAGCGCATGATGATTGGCGGTGACTTCGATATAATAGCCCAATACGTTGTTGTGCCTGATCTTCAGCGAGCGGATGCCGGTCTCGTCGATCAGCGAGCGCTCCAGCCCGGCGATCACTTTTCGCGACTCGTCGCGCAGCGCCCGCATCTCGTCGAGTTCGGCATGGTAGCCGGAACGGACAAAGCCGCCGTCGCGCCTGAGCAACGGCAGCTCGTCGCTGAGCGCCTGCGCCAGATGCGTCGCCAGTTCATTCGGCAGCGCCTTGATAGCTCCCAACGCCGCGGCCAGTTCGCCCGGCAAGGCGGTTTGGCCGAACAGTTCGGCGATGGCGCCGGCCGCTTCGAAACCGGCGCGCAGCGCGCCGAGGTCGCGCGGGCCGCCGCGGTTGAGCGCCAGCCTGGACAGCGCGCGCGGCATATCGGCGACGCTCTTCAGGCTTGCCCGCACCGCCTGGCAAAGGCGCGTCTCGGAGCGGAAGAACGACACCGAGTCCAGCCTTGCGGCGATTGCCGCCGGATCGGTCAGCGGCGCCATCAGCCGGTCGGCGAGCAGCCTTGCACCGCCGCCGGTCACCGTGCGGTCGATCGCCTTGAACAGCGATCCGTCGCGGCTGCCGGACAGCGTGCGCAGCAGCTCCAAATTGGCGCGCGTCGCCGGGTCGATGAACAGCGTCGAATCCTGCTCCTCGCGCTGCGGCCGCGACAGCGGCGGCCGCTCGGCTTTCTGCGTCTTCTCGACATAGGCGATGACGCCCGAGATTGCCGACAGCTCGGCGCGCGAAAACGAGCCGAAACTGTCCGGCGTTGCCACCTCGAAGAAGCGGGCGATGCGGCCGGCGGCCGAAGCCGAATCGAACAGCGACGGCGGCTGCGGGCTGGCGACGCGGCCGAGCACGTCGAAGACCGGTTTCAGCTCCGGGTCGTAAAACACCGGTTCGGCGACGATCAGCTCGCGCGGATCGACGCGGAAGACATCGGCGAGCAGCCGGTCGGCGGTTGTCTCGGCGACGCGGAAGACACCGGTCGAGATCTCGATCCAGGCTAGGGCGAAACTTCCTTGGTTCCCTGTCGCGCTGCCGCGCTCCCCGCCTCTTGTATCGCCGCTGCCGCCCTTGACTCGTCCCAACGCCATCAGAAAACTCGATTCCGACGGCGCCAGCAATTTGTCCTCGGTGATGGTGCCGGGCGTTACTAGCCGCACCACGTCGCGGCGCACCACCGATTTGCCGCCGCGCTTCCTGGCCTCCGCCGGATCCTCGATCTGCTCGCAGACAGCGACGCGGAACCCTTGGCCGATCAGCTTCTGCAGATAATCGTCGGCGGCGTGCACCGGCACGCCGCACATGGGGATGTCGAGCCCCTGGTGCTTGCCGCGCTTGGTCAGCACGATGCCGAGCGCCCGGCTTGCCTTCTCGGCATCGTCGAAGAACAGCTCGTAGAAATCGCCCATGCGGTAGAACAGCAGCGAATCCGGGTTCGCCGCCTTGATCTCGATATACTGCTCCATCATCGGCGTCGCCGGCGCGAAGGCCGGCGTGGCATTGTCGCTTCGAATGGGCGTCTCGTCGTTCAAGAAGCTGCTTCCAAAATTTTGCAAGCCATGCTTGGCGGTTTACAGCGGCGAAGTGTAGCCTTAATCCCGAACCTTCCACAAAAGAAAGCATGCGCACCCATCTCAAGCGGTGCCGTACGGGCGAGGAAACCAAAAGTACCATGGCCAAGAAAACCGAAAGCAACGGGCCCTCCGTCAGCGCCCAGGAGGCGCTGGAATTCCACGCCATGGGCCGTCCGGGCAAGCTGGAGATCGTCGCCACAAAACCGATGGCGACGCAGCGCGATCTCAGCCTTGCCTATTCGCCGGGCGTCGCCGTTCCGGTTCTCGCCATCGCCGAGGACCCGAGCCGCGCCTTCGACTACACGGTTCGCGGCAACATGGTCGCCGTCATCTCCAACGGCACCGCCATCCTCGGCCTCGGCAATCTCGGCGCGCTGGCCTCGAAGCCGGTGATGGAAGGCAAGGCGGTGCTGTTCAAGCGCTTCGCCGATGTCGATTCCATCGACCTTGAGGTCGACACCGAGGATGCCGACGAATTCATCAACTGCGTGCGTTTCCTTGGACCCTCCTTCGGCGGCATCAACCTCGAGGATATAAAGGCACCGGAATGCTTCATCATCGAGCAGCGGCTGCGCGAGCTGATGGACATCCCGGTCTTCCATGACGACCAGCACGGCACCGCCATCATCTCGGCTGCCGGCCTGATCAACGCGCTGGAAATCAGCGGCCGCGACATGAAGACCACGAAAATGGTCTGCAACGGCGCCGGCGCTGCCGGCATCGCCTGCATCGAATTGATGAAGGCGATGGGCTTTGCGCCCGAAAATATCATCCTCTGCGACACCAAGGGCGTCGTCTTCCAGGGCCGCACCGAAGGCATGAACCAGTGGAAATCGGCGCATGCCGTGAAAACCGGCGCGCGCTCGCTGGCCGAGGCGCTGGACGGCGCCGACGTGTTCCTCGGCCTCTCGGCCAAAGGCACGCTGACCACCAAAATGGTGCAGTCGATGGCCAAGAACCCGATCATCTTCGCCATGGCCAATCCCGACCCCGAGATCACGCCGGAGGAAGTCGCCGAGATCCGCACCGACGCCATCATGGCGACGGGACGGTCCGACTATCCCAACCAGGTCAACAACGTGCTTGGCTTCCCCTACATCTTCCGCGGCGCGCTCGATGTACGGGCGACCACCATCAACGACGACATGAAGATCGCCGCGGCCAAAGCGCTCGCCGAACTGGCGCGCCAGGACGTGCCCGACGACGTCGCCGCCGCCTATCAGGGCATGCGGCCGAAATTCGGCCCCAACTACATCATTCCGGTGCCGTTCGACCCGCGCCTGATCTCGGCCATCCCGATCGCCGTGGCCAAGGCGGCGATGGACTCCGGTGTCGCGCGCAAGCCGATCCTCGATCTCGACCGCTACGCGCAGGAGCTTTCCGCCCGCCGCGACCCGATCGCCTCGACGCTGCAGCGCATCTACGACCGCGTCCGCCGCCAGCCCAAGCGCATCGTCTTTGCCGAGGGCGAGGAGGAGCAGGTGATGCGCGCCGCCGTCTCCTATGTGAACCAGCGGCTCGGCACCGCCATCCTGCTCGGCCGCGACGACATCATCAAGGAAAACGCCAGGAACGCCGGCATCGACCTCGGCAAGCAAGGCATCGAGATCATCAATGCGCGGCTGTCGCGGCGCAACTCCGTCTACACCGATTATCTCTACGAGCGCATGCAGCGCAAAGGCTTCCTGTTCCGCGACTGCCAGCGGCTGATCAACAACGACCGCAACCATTTCGCCGCCTGCATGGTGGCGCTGGGCGATGCCGACGGCATCGTCACCGGCGTTACCCGTAACTATTCGACGGCGCTCGACGACATCCGCCGCGTCATCGACGCAAGGCCCGGCCATTGCGTCATCGGCGTGTCGATCGTGCTCGCGCGCGGTCGCACCGTCCTCGTTGCCGACACCGCGGTGCACGACATGCCGGATGCCGTCGAGATCGCCGACATCGCCGAGGAGGCCGCCGGTTTCGCCCGCCGCATGGGCTACGAGCCGAGGCTCGCCATGCTCGCCTATTCAACCTTCGGCCATCCGCAGGGCGAGCGCTCCGAGCGCGTCCAGGAAGCGGTGCGCATCCTCGACAAGCGCCGCGTTGATTTCGAGTATGACGGCGAGATGGCCGCCGACGTGGCGCTCAACGCCCGCGCCATGGCGCAATACCCGTTCATCAGGCTGACCGGCCCGGCCAATGTGCTGATCATGCCGGCCTTCCACTCGGCCTCGATCTCGACCAAGATGCTGCAGGAGCTCGGCGGCTCGACCGTCATCGGCCCGCTGCTGGTCGGCCTGAACAAGCCGGTCCAGATCGTCTCGCTCAATGCCAAGGATTCAGACATCGTCAACATGGCAGCGATTGCGGCGTATAGCGCGGGGGCTTGAGGAGCGGGGGCAGCAGCAGCGCCTCTCCCTTCTCCCCCTGTGGGAGAAGGTGGCCGAGCGAAGCTCGGTCGGATGAGGGGTGTTCCAGCTTGGCACCGGCAGCACTCCGTCCAGCACCCCTCAACCGTCTCGGCGCTGCGCGCCGATCCACCTTCTCCCACAGGGGGAGAAGGAAGAGATGCCGCTACAGAAGCCCCGCCTGCTCGGCCTCGCGGCGCAGATTCTGCCGTGGCCTTGGGCCGATCTGCTGGATGACCAGCCCGGCTGCCAGCGAGCCGAGATCGCCGCAATCCTTGAGGCTGCGGCCTTGCGTGTAGCCGTAGAGGAAGCCGGCGGCGTAGAGGTCGCCGGCGCCGGTGGTGTCGACCAGCTCGCGGATCCTGGTCGCATTGATGGTCACGGTCTCGTCGCCGCGCACGATCACCGAGCCCTTTTCCGAGCGGGTGACGGCGGCGATCTTGCAGTCCCTGCGGATCCGCGCCAGCGCCTCGTCGAATGAAGCGGTCTGGTAGAGCGACTTGATCTCGTGGCTGTTGGCAAAGACGATATCGACGGTGCCGGAGCGCATGAGATCGAGGAACTCGTCGCGGTAGCGGTCGACGCAGAACGAGTCCGACAATGTCATCGACACTTCGCGCCCGGCGGCGTGGGCGAGCTTAGCCGTCTGCCGGATCGCCTCCTTGGCGCGCGGCGGGTCCCACAGATAGCCCTCGAAATAGGTGACCGCGGCGCCCGAGGCCTTGTCGGCCTCGACGTCCTCCGGGCCGAGCTCGACGCAGGCGCCGAGATAGGTGTTCATCGAGCGCTCGCCGTCCGGCGTGACGAAGATCATCGAGCGCGCTGTCGGCGGTTCGCCGTTAAGCGGCCTGGTGTCGAAGGCGACACCCTGGGCATGGATGTCATGCGCGTAGATTTCGCCGAGCGCGTCGTTGGAGACCTTGCCGAAGAAAGCGGCGCGACCGCCGAAGGAGGCGACGCCCGCCGCCGTGTTGCCGGCGCTGCCGCCCGAGGCTTCAATGGCCGGGCCCATGCGGCTGTAGAGCAGTTCGGCGCGCCTCGTGTCGATCAAATTCATTGCGCCCTTGATGATGCCGTTGGTCTCCAGGAACGCCTCGTCGCACTGGGCGATGATGTCGACGATGGCATTCCCGATACAAAGCACGTCATAGTCCGGCATCAATTCATGTCTCCGCCAAAAACCCACCGGCTTTCTGCCACGCCGGGCGCGGGCGGGTCTAGCGGTTTGATGCGGCTTTGCCTAGGCCGCGAGTTATAAATCCGGGCAGAACGCAGATGCTTCGTATCGCGGTTTGCGCTTGTCTCGCGACCTGTCTCCGCCTATCCCGAAATATCGCCCATGGCCTCGTTTGACATGGAATTGGAAACGCCGTGATCCTCGACGCCGCCCGTGCCGCCTTGAGCCGGCTGTTCTCACCCGAATTCCGTTCCGTGTTCCTGAAGACACTGGGGCTGACCTTGCTTGCGCTGGCGGCGCTGTGGTTCGGGATCAAGAGCCTGTTCGAATGGCTGGCCTGGCCGTGGATCGATGCATGGCTGCCCGCCCTACCCTCCTGGGCCGGATGGCTGGGCGCCGTCGTCGCCGGCATCGGCCTTGCGCTGGGCTTGGCGCTGCTCATCGCGCCGGTGACGGCGATCATCGCCGGCCTGTTCCTCGACGACGTCGCCGAAGTGGTCGAGCGCACGGATTATCCAAACGACCCGCCCGGCCGCGCCGTGCCGCCGTTGCGCTCGCTGGTGCTGGCGATCCGCTTCTTCGGCGTCGTCATCCTCGGCAATATCGTCGCCCTGCTGCTGCTGCTGGTGCCGGGCATCAACATCGCCGCCTTCTTCGTCGTTAACGGCTATCTGCTCGGGCGCGAGTTCTTCGAATTCGCCGCCATGCGCTTTCGCCCGGAGGCCGAGGCCAAGGCGCTGCGCAGAAAGCACTCGATCACCGTGTTCCTGGCCGGGCTGGTGGTCGCCGCTTTCCTCGCCGTGCCGCTGCTCAACCTTCTGACGCCACTGTTCGCCGCCGCCATGATGGTGCATCTGCACAAGGCGATCTCGGCACGGGAAGGGAGCTATCTCAGCAGAAAACCCCTGCCCAGTTCATCATCGTCCTCGACGATGAATTCGGCCCGCCCTGAGTAATAGGCGCGGCCGCCGACGCGGGCGATGATGGCGTCATGCGGCCCGGCTGTGGCCGTGCGTACGACGGCGCCGGAAAAGCGCGAGCCGGCAATGCTCTCGAACAGCCGCGTCCGGCCAATTTCGATCTGGCCCTTGGCGTGCATGGCCGCCAGCCGCGCGGTGACGCCGGAGCCGGTCGGCGAACGGTCGACCTCGGCTTCAGCGAAAACGCAGATGTTTTTGGTCGGCGTATCGGAGAACGCATCCTGTCCGTCGGTCAGGATTGTGCCGTAGAGAAAGGCGAGATCGGCATGGTCGGGATGCGACAGCGGCAATTCGGCCTTCAGCTTATCAGTCAGCGCGGTCGCTGCATCGACGAAATCGCGCACCCGGTTCCTGCCAAATTCCAGCCCGAACTGGCGGCAGTCGGCCAGTGCATAGAAGGCGCCGCCATAGGCGATGTCGAAGCCGACCGGACCATAGCCCGGCAGCTCGATCCGCTGGTCGCCGGCGAACAGAAACGCCGGCACGCTTTCGAAGGACACCGCGCCGGCCTTGCCGTCCCTCACCTCGACCGCAGCCGAAATCAGCCCGCATGGCGCCTCGATATTGACGGTCGTCATCGGCTCGCGTGGCGCCACCAGCCGCTCGTCGACGGCGTAGCGGCCGAGCGCGACGATGGCGTGGCCGCACATCGTCGAATAGCCCTCATTGTGCATGAACAGCACCGCGAGGTCGGCGCCCGGCAGGTCGGGCTCGACCAGCAGCGCGCCATACATGTCGTAATGGCCGCGCGGCTCGAACATCAGGATCTTTCTGAGATGATCGAGATGGTCGCGCACATACGCACGCTTTTCGAGGATCGTGCCCTTGGGAATATCGGGGTAGCCGCCGGTGACGATCCGCAGCGGCTCGCCGCCGGTGTGCATGTCCACGACCGTGAGGGTCATTTGCCGGGCCCGACCTAGGCGGAAGGTTTGGCAAACAGCGCCTGCAGCTTGCCGAACGGCATGGCGGCGCGGGTGAAGCCGAAGGTGCCATCCTGCTGGATCTCGCGCGCCGCGGTCTCCAGCATGCCGAAGGCGAAATTGGTCAGCCATGGGCCGAGCGAGACGCGCTTTACCCCCGCCATGGCCAGGTCGGCGATGGTGAAGCCGGGCCTGGCCATGACGTTGACCGGCTTGGTCAGCGCCGAGCAGACGGTTCGCACCATCTCGATGTCGCCCAGCCCCGGTGCATAGAGCACGTCGGCGCCGGCCTTCTCGAAGGCCTGCAGCCGCTTGATCGTATCGTCGAGGTCGGGCTTGCCCCACAGGAAATTCTCGGCCCGCGCGGTGAAGACGAAATCGCGTTTCAGTGCCCGTGCCGCTTCCGCCGCCGCCGCGACGCGCTCGACGGCATGCGCGAAATCATAGATCGGCTTGGCGGGCTCGCCGGTATGGTCCTCGATCGAGCAGCCGGCGAGGCCAGCCGCCTCGGCGGCGAAGATGGTCTCGCCGGCACTTGTCGCGCTGTCGCCCTTGCCCTTTTCGAGATCGGCCGAAACCGGCAGCCCGGTCGCCGCCGACACTTCACGGCAATGATGGATCATCGCCTCGAACGTCACCGCGCCATCGGGCAGGCCGCGCGAAAAGGCAAAGCCGGCGCTGGTCGTGGCCAGCGCCTTGAAGCCGAACGAGGCCAAGAGCTTGGTCGTGCCGACGTCCCAGGAATTGGCCATGACGAAGATCGAGGCATGCAGGTCGCGAAAAATCTTGCCCTTGTCCATGGATGCTCCCCTCCAGTGCAGAATGTGAGGCAAATTCTAGCCCGGCGGAAGGCGCCGGGCAAACAAATGCGGTTGGCTCAGAAGCGTTTGGCGTTGTCATCTGCCAATCGATCCAGCGCGTCGGAATCCTTGACGTAGCGCGAAGCATTTTTGTCCCAATGATAGGTGACGGAGCTGTCGCGCGAAGACGCCTCTGGCGGCGGCTGGCCGTCGCAGCTTTCTTCTCCCGGCAGCGTCGCGTCGGTCACCGTGACTTTGATGGCTGCATAGGGCTGGCCGTCGGCGATCACCTGGAAGGCCACATTCTGTGTCCTCCTATGGGTGCAGAGGTTTTCGTCGAACGTATAGATCATGTCGATCAGCTCGAACCTGTCGTTGCGGACCATGACCAGCGGCGCGATCACATAGCCCTGGCTCGAATTGAAATGCGTGCTCGTGGTGATGATGACGTCATCGCCGGGCCCGATCGACAGCTTGCCCGGATCGCGAAAGTAGGTGCTGCGGTCGACGGCAACATTGACCGCGTCGAGCAAGGCCGGCTTGCCGGTGATGTCGTAGAGTGCCAGCACGGCATAACCCTCGGCGCTGTCAGGCGAGTCGCCGAGGTCGAGCAGCATCGCCAGCCGGTCCTTGCCGCCGGCCTTGATGCCGAGCACGTCGCCGCTGGAAAGACCCGACGTCGCCGGCGGCGAGCCGTCGTAGTCCGGTCCAGCGATGTGGCGCATCTCGATCGGCATCGAACCTCGGAAAAAGCCGTCCTTGTCCGCCGCCAGATCGGGAATGACCATCCTGGCGAGATCGAGATAGGTGACATCGCCGTGGCCGGGGACGGCGCTGCCGAGCTCCGGGAAACTGACGGCCTCCGCGCTGGCCGTCGTCCAAAGACAGGGCAGCAGCAGGCAGGCAAAGATGAAACGAAGCAGGGAGAAGGTCATGCGCGCGCGCTCGTTATCTCGGGCGCGCGCAAGCTAGAGCATTTTGCGACCAAGAGGAAACACCTGGCGTTGCCTCACTATGTTGGCTTGGCTTGGCTCGCCAGGGTCTGCTGGAAAACCGGCACCAGCTGATCCATGGCGGCTGCGAGCCACGCGCCGAGTTCGTCGGGCAGAGTGTCGTGAATCCAGACCAGGCGGCTCCGGCCCTCGCCCTCGGCAAAGACCTGCATGGAGGTATTATCGTGGGTGACCTCGTCGCCGAGCCATCCCCACACGATCCGCCGGCTCTGCTCGTCGCGGGCGATGAGCCGCTCTCGCACAATCTTGCGGTCGGCGAAGGTAAGGGCCCGTACGTCGCCCTCATCCACCCGACAGTCGACGAAAACGCCTGGGGCTATCCGTTGGGCGCCGCCGGCGAAGTCGCCCACCGTCGCCCATACGCTTTCCGGTGAAGCATCTACGATGATTTCCCTGACTATTGAAACCATGTTCGCTGGTCCTTCTGTTAGTAGGTAGACCTGTCTGTCTACATGTGGATACAGACCTGTCTGCTATAGTCAAGGCATGTCCACAGCCCGAATCAACGATCGTCCCGAAAGCCTTGCGCGTCGTCGAATCCTCGATACGGCGACCGCACTGTTTTCTCTGGAGGGGGTCCGTGCAGTCGGGATCGACCGCATCATCGCCGAGGCCGGCGTTGCCAAGGCGACGTTCTATCATCACTTCGCGGCCAAGGACGACCTCGTCCGCGCCTATATCGAGGAGCTCAGCAAGGGAGGACGGGCGGCAATCGCGAGCCTTGGCCGGCGGCCACCTCGCCAGATGATCCTTGCCATATTCGATCTCATCGCCGACGCGGCGGATCAGCCGGGCTACCGCGGCTGCCCGTTTCAGAACGCCGCTGCTGAATATCCGGATCCCAGCAGCCCGGTTCGCCAGGCGATCGATCAGCATCGTCACTGGAAGTGGGGCACCCTCAGGGACTTGCTGATCGCGGACGCAAATCCCGATCCGGACCGCACAGCGGACGCGCTAACGGTGGCGGCCGACGGTCTCCTTGTCGTCAGCCATCTCGACAGGCCGGCCAATCTGCGCAGTCTCATACGCGACACGGTCGACCGACTACTTGGAGGCCCGCGCCCGGTCTGAGACCGGGCGCGCGTGCAGCCTGCGCATAGGCGATCAGTGGATCGGCACCAGCCCGGCCAGTTCACGCATGTCGTCGAACAGAATGCCGCCGGCTCCGATCAGCCCGTCGCGGTCGGAAAGCGGGTCGCCGTGGTAGGAATAGACGCGCATGCCGGCGGCGATGCCGGCTGTCGTCCCGGCGACGCTGTCCTCGATGACGATACAGTCGGCGGGCGCGAAGCCCATCGTCGCTGCCGCATGCAGGAAGAGGTCGGGGAACGGCTTGCCGCGCGAGACCATGGTCGAGCTGAACAGCGCATGCTCGAACAGCGGCAGCAGTCCGGTCTGGCCGAGCGTGATGTGCATTTTGGACACCCGTGCCGACGAGGCGACACAGGTGGCGATGCCGGCGGCGTGCACGGTTTCGATGAACTCGCGAACGTAGGGGATGGCCTCGACGCCATGCGCGAACAGGTCGGGCAGGCCGGCGTTCCAGCGCTCGACGAAATCGGCGCCGAGGCTGACGCCGGTCGCCTCGACTTCCTTCTGCACCGAGACCATGCTGCGGCCGGAGAAATTCTTGCGGCAATATTCGAAGCTGGCCGGAAAGCCGGCCGCGGTCAGCCACTCGGCGAGGCGCCGATTGGCCAGGTTCTCGGTATCGACCAGAACCCCGTCGCAATCGAAGATGACGAGCTTGGGTATTTTCATCAGGCCGTGCCGGTCGATCCGAAGCCGCCCGAGCCGCGCGTTGTGCCGCCAGCCAATGTGCGCTCCTCGACGGTCGCCTGCGTCACCGGGGCGAAGACGATCTGGGCGATCCGCATGCCGCGCGTCACCGCGAAATCCTCGTCGCCGAGATTGATCAGCAGCACCTTGACCTCGCCGCGATAGTCGCTGTCGATGGTGCCCGGCGTGTTGAGGCAGGTGAGCCCGTGCTTGAAGGCGAGGCCGGAACGCGGCCGGACCTGGCCCTCGACGCCCTCCGGAATTTCCAGGATCAGCCCGGTCGGCACCAGCGCGCGCTTTCCCGGCAGGATCAAAAGCGGCCTGTCGTCCGGGACGGCGGCGCGCAGGTCCATGCCGGCGGCGCCCGAGCTCTCATAGGCAGGAAGCGGCAATCCCTCGCCATGCGGCAGCCTGACGAAGCCGACAGCCGGACCGATGACGGAGGTGGGATAAAGTGCTGCGCGCATGAGGCTGATCCTATCGTCGCGAACGCCGGTTCAGTCAACTCGGCGGCAATGCTATCAACGGCTTTCTTTCAGCACAGTTCCGCTTCAGCGCAGTTCCATCGGAACGACCGTGGTCTCCTTGATCTCCTCCATGACGAAGGAGGCCGAAACGTCCGATAGTGCCACCTTGGCGATCAGCCGTTGATAGAGCCGGTCATAGGCCTTCACATCGGCGACGCGGGCGCGCAGGACATAGTCGAGATCGCCGGACATGCGGTAAGCGCCGGTGATCTCGGCAAAGCCGGTCACCGCCGCTCGGAATCTTTGCAGCCAGTCCGGATCGTGGTTGGAGGTGCGGATCAGGATGAACACCGAAAGGCCGAGCCCAAGCTTGTCGGCGTCGACCAGCGCCACCCGGCCGGTGATGACGCCGTCTTCCTCCAGCCGCTTCACCCGGCGCCAGCAAGCATTGCGCGACAGCGATATTCTTGCCGAGAGCTGGTCGACGGACAGTGTGCCGTCGCGTTGCAGCTCGGCCAGCAATCTTCGGTCTATTTCGTCGATTTCCGGCGCCATGCGGGATGTTTGTCCCAAAATTCAGCCTTTCACAAGGACAATTTGAGACCGATGAACCGAACACCCATGCCAGTATACTCATCGCCGGCTCTTCATGCCGGCAGGAGGGATCGACATGACCGCACGGCTCGCAAGACTTTCACCTCTCACCCGGCCGCGGTCGGCGAGAGTTATTTCGGCCATATGGCTTTCGCCGCATGGTTCTCGTCGCGATTGTTCATGGCGGCCTTTGCCGCGCTCGTTCATGCTTTCTTGCCGTTTCTGTTCGAGACCACGGCAAGCGGCATCATCCGTGAGCTCTATGAGCGGACGCACAACAGAGGACGGTAAGCCGCAGAGGTACCGAGCGCAGCGAGGCCGCTGGACAGCGCCGACCCTCAACAGGCCCCGCAGCGCAATCCCGATCAAGCGCCGCCATCGTCGAATGCCGAGCCAGGCTTGTATCCACGCGCCAATCCGCCATTTTGAGGATCGCGGCGCGATAGCCCGGAGCATTCACCATGGATATCGTCTTTTCCTCGACCACCAAACTGGCCGCGGCCATCCGCGACCGTACGGTTTCCGCAATAGAGGTGCTGGACGAGCATCTGGCGCAGATCGACAGGCACAATAAGGCGGTCAATGCCGTCGTAACCCTCGATCGGGACGGTGCGCGGCAACGCGCCGTCAAAGCCGACGACGCGCAGGCGCGCGGCGAGGCCCTTGGGCCGCTGCATGGCGTGCCGTTCACACTGAAAGACACGCATGAAACCGCCGGCATGAGAACCGCCGTCGGCTTCCCGGCCTTCGCCGACTATGCTCCGAGGGCAGACAGTCCGGTCGTTGCCCGGCTGAAGGCGGCAGGCGGCATACTGGTGGGCAAGACGAACGTGGCGACAATGCTCGGTGACTGGCAGTCGAGCAATCCACTGTTCGGCCGCACCGGCAACCCCTGGAATCTCCAGCGCACCGCCGGCGGCTCCAGCGGCGGTGCGGCGGCGGCGCTCGGCACTGGTATGACGCCGTTCGAGGTCGGCACCGACATGCAGGATTCGATCCGGCTGCCGGCCGCCTTTTGTGGCGTCTACGGCCTCAAGCCGACCGAGCACCGCGTCTCGCTCGCCGGCGCCTTCCCCGACCCGGGCGGGGCGCCGCGCAGCGTGCGGCTGATGTCCTGCCTCGGACCGCTGGCGCGCAGCGTCGAGGACCTGGCACTGATCTACGGCCTCATTGCCGGGCCGGATGGAAGCGATACCGACCTTGCGCCGGTACCGGTCGAAACCATGCCGGAGCTGGATCTCAGAAATTTGCGCATTGCCGTCGCGCCGTCCTTTCCGGGCTTTCCGGTGGCCGGCGAGATCAGCGCGGCGGTCGAAAGTCTGGCAAAGGAGCTTCAGTCGGCAGGCGCCATCGTCGAGGATGCCAAATTGCCGAAGCTCGACCTGCACGACGACCTGGAGCAAGGCGGTGCGCTGATCGGCATGATGCTGGAGGCGGCCCAGCCCGAACCGCGGGAGAAGCCGACGCCGGTCTCGCGCTGGTTCGAGGCGCTCGCCCGCCGCGACCGCTCCATCCTGGCGTGGGAACGGTTCTTCGACGGCTGCGACGCCTTGCTGTGCCCGGTCGCCATGGCCACCGCCTTCCCGCATTGCGAGCCGGGAACGCCGATCGGGGTCGACGGCAAGACGCAAAGCTACTGGATGCTGCCGGCCTATGGCGCGGTGTTCAACTACAGCGGCCATCCGGCACTGTCGCTGCCCTGCGGACAAGATCGCGACGGCCTGCCCATCGGACTACAGCTTGTCGGCAAACGCTGGTCGGAGCGGCGCCTGCTCGGGATCGCCAGGGCAATCGAGCCGCTGGCCGGCGGCTTTCGCCGCCCGCCCGGTTATTGAGTAAACCGCGCCAGTCCGTAGGGATCAAGCAGCGGATCGCGCTCGCCGTCGAGGATTTCGCGGGCGGCGAACAGGGCGACGGCCGGCGCCAGCGTGATGCCGGAATGCATGACCGCAACATAGACGCCGCTCGTGCCTTCGGCGCGGCCTATGATCGGAAAGCCATCGACCGGGGTCGGCCGGTAGCCAATGGTGTGGAAATCGAGTTCCAGCCCATCCGCGCCGCGCAGCATCGCCTTCATCGCCGCAAACAGGTCGCGGGCGGTGGCCGGGGCATCCATGCCGGGATCGGCGCCGCCGAAATCCGAGCCGGCGATGACGCGGCCTTCCGCCGTCTGGCGCATATGCAGGCGGTCGCCGATCACCAGGCCGTTGAGCAGCTTTTCGTAGGGGCGCGAATGCACGATCAGGCCGGGCGGCGTTTCGATCGGCAGTTCTATCCCGGCTGTGGCAGCGATTGCCGGGGAGCCGGCTCCGGCCGCGATCACCACCTCGTCGGCAGCAATCCGCCCGCCGGATGTATCGACGCCGGCAATCCTGCCGTTGGCTTGCACCAGAGCAGCGACGGTCGTCCCGGCTACAATTCGCGCGCCGCGCCGTTCGGCGTCGGCCAGCAGTGCTTGCGTGGCGGCGACCGGCTCGGCAACGCCTTCCTCGGCGACATAAAGGGCGAAATCGGGAAGCTCGGTCAGATTGGGCTCGATGCGGGCCGCTCCGGCAAGGTCGACACGCTCGATGCCGTAGCCCCATGCGGAGTGCTCGGCCGCATAGGCTTCGAGTTCGGGACGTGGCAGGTCCCAGCACAGGCCGCCGCACCATTGCAACGGGATGCCGGGCACCTCGTTCGCCAGTCGCGTCCATTCGGCCATCGATCGAGTCCGTAGTCGGAAGTAAGGCTGCGGATTACCCCAGCTGGCATTGATCCAGGCAAAGGAATTCGGTGTCGCGACGCCGCCGGCGCCGCTGCCGGCAACAACCGTCACCTTTGCTCCAGCCCTGGTCAGGTGCCAGGCGATGGAGGCGCCGATGATACCGGCGCCGATGACGATCACTTCTTTCGCAGCTGTCATGCTTCACTCCTCGTTCCAACGCCACCACTGCGATGCCATTGCCCGTGGGTTCTGCCAAGAGCGAGCCGTATCAAATGTGCCTCTTGACTTTAATACGTACGTACGTATTTTATACCTGGCATGGCTAGACATTCACTTCGCGAAAAACTTCTCGACGCCGGTTTCAAAACCATCTGGAGCTCCGGCTATTCGGCCGCCGGCGTACGCGACATCGTCGCCGCGGCCGATGCCCGTCCGGGGTCCTTCACCAATCATTTTGCATCCAAGGAGGCGTTCACCGGCGAGGTGCTGGACCGCTATTTCGGCTATGTGAGCGGTTTGGCGGAGCAGGCCCTTGCCCGGGACGGCACACCCCCGGTCGGGCGCTTGCGCCGCTATCTCGAAATCATCACGTCGAAGCTGGAGGCGCATGATTGGGCACGGGGCTGCATGATCGGCAATCTCAGCCTCGAGACGGCGGCTCACAGTGAGGCGCTGAGGCTGCAACTCGTCGCCATCTTCGAACGCTGGCGCAAGCCCTTTGCCGAATGCATCGCCGAGGGCCAGGCGGCTGGCGACATCACCGACGCGTTCGATGCCGAGGACCTCGCCGATTTCCTGTTGAGTTCCTGGCAAGGCGCGATGCTGCGCATGAAGGTGGAGCGCAGTCCCGAACCGCTCGAGCGTTTCAAGAATATCGTCTTCAAAACAGTCTTCGTAAAAAAGGAGCTGATCCGATGAACCCGAAACTCGAAAAACAGCAATCCCGCACAATGGTGCCGCGCTCGCAAGTCGCGGTACTCGATTCCACCATCTCCTATGTCGAGGCAGGTACTGCCGGTCCGACGGTGCTATTCCTGCACGGCAACCCGACGTCGTCCTACATCTGGCGCGACATCATCCCGCATGTGGCGCCGTTCGGCCGCTGCATTGCGCCCGACCTGATCGGCTATGGCCAATCCGGCAAGCCGGACATCGACTATCGCTTCTTCGACCACGTCCGCTATCTCGACGCCTTCATCGAGACGCTTGGCATCAGTGACGTGGTGGTCGTCGCGCAGGACTGGGGCACCGCGCTCGCCTTCCATCTCGCGGCCCGGCGGCCGCAGCGGATCCTCGGCCTCGCCTTCATGGAATTCATCCGCCCCTTCGAGAGTTGGGACGATTTTCACCAGCGTCCGCAGGCGCGCGAATTGTTCAAGGCAATGCGCACGCCTGGCGTCGGTGAGAAGCTTGTCCTGGAGGACAACGTCTTCGTCGAAAAGGTGCTTCCGGCTGCGGTGCTGCGCACGATGAGCGATGAGGAAATGGCCTCCTACCGGGCACCGTTCCCGACGCCCCAATCGCGCAAGCCGATCCTGCGGCTGCCGCGCGACCTGCCGATTGAAGGCCAGCCCGCCGATGTCGCTGCCATCAGCGAGCACGACCATCGGGCGCTCCGGCTCTCCTCCTACCCGAAGCTGCTTTTCTCAGGCGATCCGGGGGCCCTCGTCTCGCCGCATGCGGCACGGGAATTCGCGGCCGGCCTGAAGAACTGCCGGTTGATCGATCTCGGACCCGGCGCGCATTATCTACAGGAGGACCATGCCGACAGGATCGGCGCCACAATTGCCGAGTGGATTCCGGAGGTGGCCTTCGAGAGCCGAGCGACCGAATCGGCCTGACGTCGGGACGTGAACCGGCGGCAGCCGGAGAGGTCGACAGCTTAGCTCTGCCGGTGCCAAGCGATGGAGGCGCCAATGATGCCGGATCCAATGACGATGATGTTCTTGCTCACGGCCGTGTACCTTCAAACGCCCAGGACTTCTTGCCCTCATTGCCACCATGCTACAGACTTACCAAGGGCGTTGCCGGGACCGCTCTCGAAGCGGGTCGATGACGATCGCCTCACTGGAAACGTTCAGCTCAATCACATGAGGGTCATTTGCGCCGCTGGATAAAAGGGTTGGTTTTTGCTGCAGCCGGAGCCGCCATTGTCTATGCCGTCTTCTTTGGCCCGCTGCCGTTCGTTCGATCTTGGTGGCAGGACGACAACTGGCTGGATCCTTTGCATAAACGCCATCGCATCGCTGACGGTTTGGTGCTGACCGGGGCGTTGGTTGGGAAATCGCGGGCAGAAGTTGTTGCCATGCTCGGCGAGCCGCCGAAGACGGACTATTTCGAGGACTGGAGTCTGGTTTATATTCTTGGTTCGGAAAGAGGATTTTTTTCGATCGACTCTGAATGGCTGGTTATGCGCCTGGATGACGTTGGCTCGGTCACGCAGGCGGCTATCGTCAGAGACTGAACCTGCTGCCGGGGTATCAGCGGTGTTTCCGTTCGACAGGCTGGAAAAGCGCTGCTAGAAGCCCGCGCCACAGACAGGATTCCATGAAATTGGCTGAAGACATCGAACAAGCGGTATCGCGCCGCCGCACTTTCGCGATCATTGCCCACCCCGACGCCGGCAAGACGACGCTCACCGAAAAACTGCTTTTGTTCGGCGGCGCCATCCAGCTTGCCGGCGAGGTCAAGGCCAAGAAGGACCGCATCCAGACCCGCTCGGACTGGATGAAGATCGAACGCGAGCGCGGCATTTCGGTGGTCACCTCGGTGATGACCTTCGAATACGAGGACACCGTCTTCAACCTGCTCGACACGCCCGGCCACGAGGATTTCGCCGACGACACCTATCGCACGCTGTCGGCGGTCGACAGCGCGGTCATGGTCATCGACGCCGCCAAGGGCATCGAGCCGCGCACGCTGAAACTGTTCGAGGTCTGCCGGCTGCGCGACATCCCGATCATCACCTTCGTCAACAAAATGGACCGCGAAAGCCGAGACCCATTCGACATCCTCGACGAGATCGAGCAGAAGCTGGCACTGGATACAGCGCCGATCACCTGGCCGATCGGCCGCGGCAAGACCTTTTCCGGGACCTACCATCTGGCGCTGAACGCGGTGCGCAAGGGCGACGCCGAAAAGGAGCGCACGCCGGTCAATGGACCCGATTCCAACCGCGTCGCCGGCCTGTTGCCGGAGAACGAGCGCGAGGCCTTCATCGAGGAGCTGGAACTGGCGCGCGCGGCCTGTCGCCCGCTCGACCTCGATGCCTTCCGCGAGGGCCATTTGACGCCGGTCTATTTCGGTTCGGCGCTGCGCAATTACGGCGTGCGCGACCTGATCGAGGCGCTCGGCGCCTACGGGCCGCCGCCGCGCGCGCAGGAGGCCGACAGCCGCAAGGTCGAGGCGACCGAGGACAAGATGACCTCCTTCGTCTTCAAGATCCAGGCCAATATGGACCCCAACCATCGCGACCGCATCGCTTTCGTCCGCGTCTGCTCCGGCAAGCTCGAGCGCGGCATGAAGGCCAAGCTGGTGCGCACGGGAAAACCGATGAGCCTGTCGGCACCGCAATTCTTCTTCGCCCGCACCCGCGTCACGGCCGACGAGGCGTTCGCCGGCGATGTCGTCGGCATCCCCAACCACGGCACGCTGCGCATCGGCGACACGCTGACCGAAGGCGAGGAGATCCTGTTTCGCGGCGTGCCGAATTTCGCGCCTGAAATCCTGCGCCGCGTTCGCCTCGGCGATGCCATGAAAGCCAAGAAGCTCAAGGAAGCGCTGCACCAGATGGCCGAGGAAGGCGTCGTGCAATTGTTCTCGCCGGAGGACGGCTCGCCAGCCATCGTCGGCGTCGTCGGCGCCCTGCAGCTCGACGTCTTGAAGGAGCGGCTAAACTTCGAATACACGCTGCCGGTCGATTTCGAGATGTCGCGCTTTTCCGTCTGCCGCTGGATATCGGCCGACGACAGGGCCGAGCTCCAGCGCTTCATCGAGGCGCATCGCGGCGACATTGCCCGCGACCTCGACAACGATCCGGTGTTCCTCGCCCAGCACGCCTTCTCGCTCAACTACGAGGCCGAGCGCTGGAAGGCGATCCGCTTCGCCGCGGTCAAGGATTATCAGGTCCGCGACAGAGCGGCTTGATGCGCCCCTTCCCTTCTCCCCTTGTGGGAGAAGGTGTCGCCGAAGGCGACGGATGAGGGGTGTTCCAGGAAACACCAACGTCTCATTCCGTCCAGCACCCCTCAACCGTCTCGGCGCTTCGCGCCGATCCACCTTCTCCCACAAGGGGAGAAGGAAAGATCGCGTTCGTTCACCCTTTCGCTGCCTCTTCGATCTTGGCGATGTCGATCTTGCTCATCTGCATCATCGCCTGCATCACGCGGCCGGCCTTTTCCCTATCGGGGTCCAGCAGCAGCCTGGGCAGCTGCTCGGGAACGACCTGCCAGGAGAGGCCGAATTTGTCCTTCAGCCAGCTGCACTGGCTGGGCTGGCCACCGCCCGCGATGAGCCTGTCCCAGAAATAGTCGGCCTCTTCCTGCGTCTTGCAGTCGATGGAGAGCGAGACTGCCTGGGTGAACTTGAATTGCGGGCCGCCGTTGAGCGCCTGGAACTGAACGCCGTCGAGCTCGAATGAGACCATCAGCACCTTGCCCTCATTATCGCCACTGCCCTGGGGCCAGCGCATCACGCTCAGCACCTTCGAATTCTTGAAGATGGAGATGTAATGGTTCATGGCCTCCTCGGCCTGGTCGTCGAACCACAGGCAGGGGGTGATCTTTTGCATTCTCTTGCTCCTCGGGCTGGTTTTGGCTTGTTTCACTCGCAAAACGGCCGGCTGGCAATTGATGCCCGGTCCCGCCGTCAGCTCAAGGACGCTCGAGCAAAACACGATCCGACAGCACTTCTGACTTTTTTACGGCCTGGACCGGCTGCGTCTTTGGCTGGCCGCTCGTTCCGCACCCTGGCGCAGCGCAAAATTGTGGCCAGACCAGAGTGTGCCGTCTATAAGGCCTGCGGCTCAATTCCGGTTTTCCGCACCTTTGGGCGCGACGCAGACAGCAAGGACAGTTCAATGCCCGCCTATCGTTCCCGCACCACCACCCATGGCCGCAACATGGCCGGCGCTCGCGGCCTGTGGCGCGCTACCGGCATGAAGGATTCGGATTTCGGCAAGCCGATCATTGCCGTGGTCAATTCCTTCACCCAATTCGTGCCGGGCCATGTCCATTTGAAGGATCTCGGCCAGCTGGTTGCCCGCGAGATCGAAAAAGCCGGCGGCGTCGCCAAGGAGTTCAACACCATTGCCGTCGATGACGGCATCGCCATGGGCCATGACGGCATGCTCTATTCGCTGCCGTCGCGCGAATTGATCGCCGACTCGGTCGAATACATGGTCAACGCGCACTGCGCCGACGCGATGGTCTGCATCTCGAATTGCGACAAGATCACGCCCGGCATGCTGATGGCGTCGCTGCGCCTCAACATCCCGACCGTCTTCGTCTCCGGCGGGCCGATGGAGGCCGGCAAGGTGGTGCTCGCCGGCAAGAGCCAGGCGCTTGATCTGGTCGACGCTATGGTCGCGGCCGCCGACGACAAAGTGTCCGACGAGGACGTCAGGACCATCGAACGCTCGGCCTGTCCGACCTGCGGTTCCTGCTCCGGCATGTTCACCGCCAATTCGATGAACTGCCTGACCGAGGCGCTCGGCCTGTCCTTGCCCGGCAATGGTTCGACGCTGGCGACGCATGCCGACCGCAAGCGCCTGTTCGTCGAGGCCGGCCACCTGATCGTCGATCTTGCCCAGCGCTATTACGAACAGGACGACGACACCGCGCTGCCGCGCAGCATCGCCTCGAAGGGCGCCTTCGAGAACGCCATGACGCTCGACATCGCCATGGGCGGCTCGACCAACACGGTCCTGCACATCCTCGCCGCGGCACATGAGGGCGAGGTCGACTTCACCATGGAGGACATCGACCGGCTGTCGCGGCGGGTGCCGGTGCTGTGCAAGGTGGCTCCGGCCAAGGCTGACGTCCACATGGAGGATGTCCATCGCGCCGGCGGCATCATGGCCATCCTCGGCCAGTTGGATAGCGCCGGGCTGATCAACCGCGACCTGCCGACGGTGCACACCGCAAGCCTCGGCGAAGCGCTCGATCATTGGGACATTTCGCGCACCACCAGCCAGAATGTCCGGGATTTCTTCCTGGCGGCACCCGGCGGCGTGCCGACGCAAGTCGCGTTCAGCCAAGACCGCCGCTGGGACGATCTCGATCTCGACCGCGAGAAGGGCGTCATCCGCTCGGCCGAACATCCTTTCTCCAGGGATGGCGGCCTTGCCGTGCTGAAAGGCAATCTGGCAATCGATGGCTGCATCGTGAAGACGGCGGGCGTCGATGAATCGATCCTGAAATTCACCGGTCCGGCAAGAGTGTTCGAAAGCCAGGACGCCAGCGTCAAGGCGATCCTGTCGAACGAGATCAAGGCCGGCGATGTCGTCGTCATCCGCTATGAAGGGCCACGCGGCGGACCCGGCATGCAGGAAATGCTCTACCCGACCAGCTATTTGAAGTCGAAAGGTCTCGGCAAAGCCTGCGCACTGATCACCGACGGTCGTTTTTCCGGCGGCACCTCCGGCCTGTCGATCGGCCATGTCTCGCCGGAAGCCGCGGAAGGCGGTCTGATCGGGCTGGTCAGGGAAGGCGACACGATCGAGATCGATATCCCCACCCGCACCATCAGGCTTGCTGTCGACGACGCCGAACTCATCGCCCGTCGCGCCGCGATGGAGGCCAGGGGAACGGCTGCCTGGAAGCCCGAAGAAAAGCGCAAGCGCAAGGTGACGACAGCCTTGCGCGCCTATGCGGCGATGGCGACAAGTGCCGCCAAGGGGGCGGTGCGGTACGTGCCGGAATAGAGGCTTTTCCTTCTCCCTTTGTGGGAGAAGGTGGATTGGCGCGCAACGCCAAGACGGTTGAGGGGTGCTGGACGGAGTGCCGCCGGCGCCAAGCTGGAACACCCCTCATCTGGCCGCTTCGCGGCCACCTTCTTCCACAAGGGAAGAAGGGAAGGGCCGCGCCTGAAGGTTCCGCCTTGCGGCAGCGCGCTGCATGGAAAGAAACGGCTTTTTTGAACGAGGTGGCGCTAGATGGATTTTGACCTTGTGGTGCGCGGCGGGACGCTGCCCGACGGCAGGATCGCGGATGTCGGCATCGTCGGCGAAACGATCGCAGCGATAGAGCCCGAGCTGAACGTCAGCGCCGGCACGGCGATCGATGCCCATGGCAATCTGGTCTCGCCGCCCTTCGTCGATCCGCATTTCCATATGGACGCCACGCTTTCGCTCGGCATTCCGCGCATCAATGTCTCGGGCACGCTGCTCGAAGGCATCTCGCTTTGGGGCGAGTTGAAGCCGCTTTTGACCTACGAAGCGGTGCGCGACCGTGCGCTCGCCTATTGCGACTGGGCGGTGTCGATGGGCCTGCTCGCCATCCGCACCCATGTCGATGTTTGCGACGACCGCCTGCTGGCGGTCGAGGCGCTGCTCGACGTGAAGAAGACGGTTGGCTCCTATATCGACCTGCAGCTGGTCGCCTTCCCGCAGGACGGGTTTTACCGCTCGCCGACGGCGCGCGACAACACCATCCGGGCGCTCGACATAGGCGTCGATGTTGTCGGCGGCATTCCGCATTTCGAGCGCACAATGGCCGACGGCACGCGCTCCGTCACCGAGCTCTGCGAAATCGCGGCGAAGCGCGGCCTGATGGTCGACTTGCATTGCGACGAGACCGACGATCCGCTGTCGCGCCACGTCGAGCAGCTTGCCTATGAGACGCAGCGGCTCGGGTTGCAGGGCAGAGCGGCCGGCTCGCACCTGACATCGATGCATTCGATGGATAATTACTACGTTTCGAAGCTATTGCCGCTGATTGCCGAGGCCGGCGTTTCGGCGATCCCCAATCCGCTGATCAACATCATGCTGCAGGGCCGCCACGACACCTTTCCCAAGCGCCGCGGACTGGCGCGGGTCAAGGAGATGCTGGCGCAAGGCATCCGCGTCGGCTGGGGCCAGGATTGCGTGCTCGACCCCTGGTATTCGCTGGGCACTGCAGACATGCTCGACGTCGCCTTCATGGGCCTGCATGTCGCGCAGATGTCGAGCCCGGCCGAGATGGCGCGCTGCTTCGATATGGTCACCAACGTCAATGCCGCCATCATGGGCCTCGACCACCTTGGCCTGGCGGTCGGCAAGCGCGCCAGCCTGGTCGTTCTCGATGCCGGCAACCCGGTCGAGGCCCTGCGGCTGCGCCCAGAGCGTCTCTGCGTCATCGCCAGGGGCAAGGTGGTGGCCGAGCGCAGCCGGCAGGACACGCGGCTTTCGATCGCTGGAAGGCCGGGCACGGTGAACCGGCGCCACGCTTAAAGCGCGTCGCGTTTGAACGGACCCACGCGACGCGCTTTAAGGTCTTGTTTTTAAGCGTGTCGTTATCGCAAAACCGCTGCACACTTTTGCGCGACATGCATTAGTCCAGCCGATTTCCGGCGCTGGTCTTACCGAATTCTCGATTTTCGTCTCGTCATGGCCGCAGCTTGCGACTACGACGCGGGTCACCGTACCCCACGGCGAGGAACCGGTAACGGAATGGCGCAGCCCGCAGCCCAGTACTCAACGATCATGAACGTGCTGCTGGCCGGCATCCTGCTGATGCTCGCCGGCGACTTCCTGTTTGCGCTGAACGACGCGATGGGCAAGTGGCTGGTCGCCAGTTTTTCCGTCGGCCAGGTCGTGCTGATCCGCTCGATCGGCGCGTTTTTCATACTCGGGCCGATGATTGCACATCAGGGTGCGGCCAAGCTGTTTCGCATGGAGCGGCCGGAGCTGCAGCTGCTTCGCGTGGTGATGACGACGCTCGACACGGCGCTGTTCTACGCGGCGGTCGTCTATCTGCCGCTCGCCGATGTGATGAGTTTTTACATGGCCGGGCCGATCTATGTCGCGGCGCTGTCGCACTTCCTGCTCGGCGAAAGGGTCGGCTGGCGCCGCTGGGCGGCTATCCTGGTCGGTTTCTGCGGCGTGCTGATCATGCTGAAGCCGTCCTCGGCCGCGTTCTCGCTGTCGTCGATGTTCGCGCTCGCCGGCAGCATTTCCTTTGCCTTCGCCATCATCCTCAATCGGCGGCTGCGCGGCACCAGCGACACCTCGCTGGTCACCTGGCAAACCATCGGCACGCTGCTGGTCGGCGCTGCGTTGACCCTCGGCAGCTGGAAGACGCCGTCCTCGCTCGATTTCGGCGCCATGCTGCTTCTCGGCATCGTCTCCTGCGGCGCGCATCTGATGATAACCAGGGCGTTGAAGCTGGCGCCGGCCTCGACCTTGGCGCCGCTGCATTACAGCCTGCTGTTGTGGGCAGTGGTCTTCGGCCTCGCCTTCTTCGGCGATGTGCCTGGGCCGCGCATCCTGATCGGCTCGGCCATCGTCGTGCTGGCCGGCCTGTTCATCTTCCACCGCCAGAAGGTGGTCGACACGGTACCGCCCGAAAACGTGCCGAAGGGTGTGAATTAACTCCGGCGCACCGCTGCGAGATGCCGCGAAAATTCCGGCGTTTCCATCAGCGCCTTGCAGCGCGCAAACCGGCCGTCGGCATAGGCGCGAAAGTCGTCGGCCGGATTTTTGTTGGCAAGCTGGATCAAGCCCCAGAGCGTCCACAACAGGTCGCACATCGCCTTGTAGATGACGATGCGGGCGCGCCACGCCGGCCTCGGCTCGCCGCCGAAATAGGCGCGCATCATTTCTTCGTCCTGCGCGGCGTCGAATTGCCCTTCGACGCTGAGGTCGCCGAGATCCCAGAGCGGATCGTTCATGCCGGAATATTCCCAGTCGACAATCCACATCCTGTCCCCAGTATCGAGAAAGTTTTCGCAGAGCGGGTCGCAGTGGCAGGCGACGATCGGCAGAGGATGAGCCGCAAGTGCCGCGCGCGCGGTCTCCGCCTCGCGGACCACATCGTGGTAGCCGGCAGGCAGGGCGACGTCCTTGGTTGACAGCACTTTCAGATAATCGTCGATCATCGCAAACAGCTCGAAGCGGAAGGGGAACACCGCGCCGGATGTGTGCAGTTTGCGAAAGGCCTTGCCGGCGCGTGCCGGGCTGCCCGGCCGAGTCTTGAACTTTTCCGGTGACATCGTCTCGGCACCGGCGATGAAGCGGGTCACCAACACGCCGGTCTCGGCATCGACATGCAGCACATCGGGACTGACGCCGGCCTTCGCCGCTTCCCGCGCCGCCACTGCCTCGTTGGCGCGGTTGATGTATTCCTCGGTACCCTTGCCGGGGATACGCAGGCAGAAATCCTTACCCCTGAAGACGAGGTTGGTGAGACCGCCGAGCCGTTCCAGAGGGCCGTCATAGCCGGCCAGCATCGGAATGGCCGCAAGTGCGGCGCGCGCCCGGTCGTCCGCCATGGATTTCGCTCCTTTCCCCGTATTATTGGGACGACGACGGTTCCACAGTTTTCGCCGTTTGGCTATGATCGCGTTGCGGATCGATACCAGGCGACGGACAGCAATGACAAACAGCAAACATCAGAGCGCGCTCGCCGCAGCCTATGCGGCGAAGCGGCCGGAAGACATCGCGGCTCTTTACGACAGGTGGGCCGGCACCTATGACGCCGACATGTCGGCGGCTGGCTATCGCCATCCCACCATCTGCCTTGCCTTGCTGGCCCGCCATCTGGCGCGCGGCGCCGCTCCTCTGCTCGATGCCGGCGCCGGCACCGGGCTCATCGGCGAATGGCTTGCCATTACCGGTTATCCGCAGGTCGAGGCGCTCGACATCTCGGAAGGCATGCTGGCGCAAGCCGCGCGCAAGGGCGTCTATTCAGCGCTGCACTGCCTGGCGCTTGGCGGACCGCTGCCCTTCGTGGACGACGCCTATGCCGGGATCATCTCAGCCGGCGTCTTCACGTCCGGCCATGTCGGGGCCGAGGGTCTGGACGAGCTGATCCGCATCTGCCGGCCGGGCGGAGTGATCGTGCTGACAGTGAAGAACACGCTGTGGGATGCCGGGTTTGCCGCGCGGGTCGCCGAGCTCGAGGCGCAAGGCACCGTCACGCGCGCCGAAGAGACGCCGCCCTATGTTTCGATGCCAGGCGAGGCCGATACCGTGCCGAGCCGGGGGCTGGTGCTCATCGTGAACTGAGGCTGAAACCGGAAGGCTCTATGCCTTCACCTTTGCTCCTGCCGGATCGTAAAGCGGCTCGAGGTGTATCTTAGCCGGCGTCCGTTCCATTGCCACCACCAGCTCGTATTTGCCGGAGGTAAGGAAATCATCGTTGACGCCATCGGCATTGCGCACATAGCCGTAGCCGATGTTCTTGCCGATGGTGTAGCCATAGCCGCCGCTGGTGAGATAACCGACCGCCTCGCCGTTGCGCAGGATGGTCTCGCGCCCGAGCAGCACGACGTCCGGATCATCGACGGTGAAGCCGGCAAAGCGTTTGCCGAGCGTCGAGCCATCGAGCTTTTCAAGCGCCCGCCGGCCGAGGAAATCGGTGTTCTTCCTGAGCTTCACCGCCCAGCCGAGGCCGGCCTCCTGCGGCGTGTCGTTGGGTGTAATGTCAGCGCCCCAGGCGCGGTAGCCCTTTTCCAGCCGCAGCGATTCCAGCGCCCGATAGCCGACCGGGCGAATGTCGTGGACAGCGCCCGCCGTCATCAGCGCGTCGAAAACCTCGCCCGTCGCCGCGATCGGCGCATGCAGTTCCCAGCCGAGTTCGCCGACATAGGTGACGCGCAGTGCCCGGACGGCGTGACCGGCAATGGCGATCTCGCGAACATGGCCGAACGGAAAGGCGGCGTTCGAGACGTCGGCATCGGTCACCGCTGACAGCACGTCACGGGCGCGCGGCCCCATCAGCGACAATGTGCCGAAATCCTCCGTGACGTCGGTCAGCGTCACGTCGAACTCCCTGCCGATATGATCGGCAATCCAGGAGAAATCATGCGTGCGGAAACCGGTGCCGGTGACCACGTAGAATTTTTCCTCACCGAGCCTCGCCACGGTCAAATCGGCCTCGATGCCGCCGCGCGTATTGAGGAGCTGCGTGTAGGTCAGCCGGCCGACCGGCTTGGCGACGTCGTTGGCGCAGATCCAGTCCAGCGCCTTCAGCGCGTCGGCTCCGGTCATTTCGTATTTGGCAAAAGACGACTGGTCGAAAATGCCGATCTTTTCGCGCACGTGGCGGTGCTCGTCGCCAACCGCCGGGAACCAGTTCTGCCGGCCCATCGAATAGACGTCCTTCGGCTCGATGCCTTCCGGCGCGAACCAGTTCGGCCGCTCCCAGCCAAGTTTCGAGCCGAACACGGCGCGATGTTTTTGCAGCCGCTCGTAGAAAGGCGAGACGATGCGCGGCCGGCCGCTGACATATTCCTCATGCGGGAAGCCGATCGTGTAGTGCTTGCCATAGGCTTCCAGCGTGCGGTCGCGGACCCATTGCCGGTCGCGGTGGAGATCGGAGAAGCGGCGGATGTCGACCACCCACAGATCGAGCGGCGCCTCGCCGTCGACGACCCATTGCGCCAGCACCCAGCCGGCGCCGCCGCCGGACGCGATGCCAAAGGCATTGAAGCCGGCGCCGACGAACATATTGGCGCATTCCGGCGCCACACCGAGGATGAAATTGCCATCCGGCGTAAAGCTCTCCGGCCCGTTGATCATCTGCCTGACGCCGGCATTGGCGAGCGCCGGGACACGCTCGATCGCCTGGCTCATATGCTGCTCGAAATGATCGTAATCATCGTCGAACAGCCGGAACTCCCAACCGTCCGGCACATCGCCGCCCGGTAGACCGGTCGTCCACGCCTGCGGGTTCGGCTCGTAGCCGCCCATCACCAACCCGCCGACCTCCTCCTTGAAATAGGTGCGGCGATCGGGGTCGCGAATTGTCGGCGCGTCGGTCGGCAGGCCATCGATCTTTTCGGTGATGATGTACTGGTGCTTCACCGGCTGCAGCGGCACGTTTATCCCGGCGAGCGCACCCACCTGCCGCGCCCATTGCCCGGCGCAGTTCACCACCTTGTCGCAGGCGATATCGCCCTTGCTGGTCTTTACCGCGGTGATGCGGCCGTCTCTCATTTCGAAGCCGGTGACCCGCACCTCCTCGAACAATTTTGCGCCATGCATGCGCGCACCCTTGGCCAGCGACTGGGTGATGTCGGAAGGGCTTGCCTGACCGTCGGTCGGCAGCCAGGACGCGCCGACGAGGTCGCCGGTTTCCAGCAGCGGCCACATTTCCTTGACCTCGGCCGGCGACAGCAGATGCATGTCCATGCCGAAGCTCTTAGCCGTCGTTGCCAGCCGCTTATACTCGATCCAGCGGTCGCCATTGGTGGCGAGGCGCAGGCAGCCAGTCATCTTCCAACCGGTGGCGAGGCCGGTTTCGGCTTCCAGCCCCTTGTAGAGATCGACCGAATATTTGAGCACGCGCGTGATCGACGCCGACGAGCGCAGCTGGCCGACCAGCCCGGCAGCATGCCAGGTCGAACCCGAGGTCAGTTTGCCCTGTTCGAGCAGTACGATTTCGGCCTTGTGGTCGCGCGCCAGATGATAGGCCGTCGAACAGCCGATGATGCCACCGCCGATGACGACGATCCCGGCCTGGGCGGGCAAGGTCATGTCCGCGTCCCGTATTTTGTCCTGTAGTTTTCCAGGGCGGCTTCGAGCCGCGCCAGGTTTTCGTCGGCGTAGGCGGCGTAGTCGACACCGGGCGCGTCGAGGTAAAGCTCGGAAACCATGCCCCACATCGCCTCACGCAGCAGCGACGCGCATTGCATGGCGGCGTGCGAGCGCCGTATCGCGGGGTCCGGCTCCTTCATGAAATAGGCGGTGAGGAAGGCGAAGGACTCCTCGTCGCTCATGCCTGCATTCGACGCCGCGCCGGCAAGGTCGAACATCGCGGTGTTGAAGCCTGCATATTCGAAATCGATGAGCCACAGCCTGTGACCGTCGTCGATTATGTTAGCCGGCAAGAGGTCATTATGGCCGAAGACGATCGGAAGCAGCTTTTGCGCGCGCTCGAGCTCGTCCGCCAGCGTCAGCAGGCGCGGCAGTTCGCCCAGCTTACGGCTGCGGCCTTCCTCCAGCGTGCGCGCATAGTCGCGAATGACATGGAATACCCAGAACATGAAGCCGGCGCCGGAGACATGACCGGGCATCTCCCGGTGGAAACCGCGCAGCAACGCGGCAACGCGGCCGAGATCGGCGCGCACGTCCTGCGCGACATAGGCCTTGGCGCCGAGATACTCCGTCACCATGACGCCGGGTCCAGTGTAGTGGACGGCCGGAGCGAAGCCTGCCGCGTGCGCTGCCCGCGCCGTCATCATCTCGCGCTCGCGAAAGACATGGTGGAACGGATAGTCCTGGCCGAGCCGCACGACGTGCCGCCCGGCCGCGTCCTTGACCAGATAATTGGCATTGCTCAGCCCGCCCGGCAGCGGCGCGATGTCGATGCTGCCGGTCCAGCAAGGCAGCGCACGGATGCGGTCTTCGACAGTCACGATGTCGTCCAACATTGGGTCAGTTTTCCACGCATGTCACGGCTGGCCAGCGATGACAATCGGACGGAGGAATGGAGGCAACGCGAAGATCTCGTCGGTGCAGATCCCGGGATCGGTATCCCGCACCGCACCGACGAGCCCCTTTGTGCCGGGTTCTTCGACGCCGGCATCCGCCCCCGCGGATCCTGAATTTCGGGACCCTTGCACCCGACGATCTCCCGGGCGTTCGGGCAAGCGATTTTTCGTGCGGCTCAGCCGTCGTCCTCCGTTCCGAGCCTGTCACAGCGATAATGTCGCGCCACGCTGGAGGCGTTGTCAACGCGAATTTGTGGTATTTTCTGGTTTTTTGCCCGAATTTTGCTAAATTCCTTGGAGTTAGTGGCATTTATGTCGTAGAAGCGGTCAGCGGTGCAACAATCCGACCGGATGGAACCGATGGTCCACTCGAAGCGGCATGGCGAAATCCTGCGCCTCCTCAAGGAGGAAGGCACGGTGACCATTGCGAGCCTAGCCGACCGGCTGGGCGTCTCGCTGGAGACAGTACGCCGCGACGTCAAGCCACTGACCAGCGACGGTTCCATCCTCAAGATGCACGGCGCCGTCGGCCTGCCGTCGATTGCCGGCGAAGCGCCGTTCGAGCGGCGCATGCGCGAGAACGCCGATGCCAAGCGGGCAATAGCGCGCATGGTCGCCGCCACCATCCGCGACGGCGAATCGATCATGCTCGACACCGGCACCACCACCTCTTTCCTGGCCCGGGAACTGCTCGGCCACCGGCGGCTGACGGTCGTCACCAACTCCTCCGACATCGCCCGCACACTGGCCACCGTCAACGGCAATAAGGTCTACATGGCCGGCGGCGAGCTGCGCAGCGATTCCGGTGCTGCCTTCGGCGTCTCGGCCATCGAATTCGTCAGCCGCTTTTCCGTCAGCCATGCAGTGATATCGACCGGTGCGGTCGATGCCATAACCGGCGTCATGGACTATGATCTGGAAGAGGCCGAATTCGCCCGCATGGTGCTGTCGCGCGGCCAGCGTTCGCTTGTCGTCACCGACCATAGCAAATTCGGCCGCCAGGGCCTTGTTCAGGTCTGCGGCTTCGGCGGCTTTTCCGAACTCGCGACCGACCTTCCGCCGCCGCACGACATCGGCGCCGCCCTCGCCCAGGCCGGCGCGCGGCTCAGCATTGCGGACGGCGGAAGCGAGGCCTGAGCTCTATCGGCAGATCGGCACCAGCACCCACTTCCCAGCGCCGCCTCTGCCGTGTTTAGTCTGGCCATGGCTTTCACCATCCGCCAATTGCAGTTCTTCATCGCCGTCGCCGAGCAAGGCACGGTGTCGGGCGCCGCCCAGAACCTGTCGATCTCGCAATCCTCGGTCACCGAAGCGATCAAGGAGCTGGAGCACGATCTCGGCGTCGAGCTGTTCGAGCGCCACCCGCGCGGCTTGAACATCACCCATAAAGGCCACCAGTTCCTGCGCCATGCGAGGAAGATCCTGGCCGACGTTTCCGATGCGCGCCGCGCCTTCTTCGGCGAACAGGCCGCGGCAAGCGGGCGGCTGCAACTTGGCGTCACCTCGCTGGTCGCCGGCTATGTGCTTTCCGATCTTCTTGCCCGCTACCGCCGCGCCTATCCGGGTGTCGAGGTCTCGGCGATCGAGGACAATGGCGACTATCTCGAGCACCTGTTAATTGGCGGCAAGCTCGACATTGCCGTCATGGTCACCTCGAACCTGCGCGACCGCACGGCACTGCAGTCCGAAATCCTCGAAGTCTCGGCCTACCGGCTGTGGCTGCCGCTCGGCCACCCCTTGGCCGGTGCCGACATCATCGGCATCGGCGACATCGCCTCGGAACCGCTGATCATGCTGACCGTCGACGAGATCGAGGAGAATACCGGAAAGCTGCTGACGGCAATCGGCGCCAAGCCGCATGTCGCCTTCCGCACCCGCTCGGTCGAAGCGGTGCGCAGCCTCGTCGCTACCGGCGCCGGCGTGGCGCTGCTGCCCGACCTCGTCTACCGGCCATGGTCGCTGGAAGGCGACCGCATCGAATCGCGCGATATTTCGGGGTCGTTGCCGGTCGTCCAGGTCGGCATGGTCTGGCGGCGCGGCTCCGGTCTGCCGCAGGCGGCGCGCGACTTCATCGGACTTGCCCAGTCGCAGCGCATGGTGCGCCAACGGCCCGAGAAGATTGGCCGCTGACGTATCGGAAAAATCGATATCGGCTTTCTGATAAATGAATTTGCGAAACCGGAAATTTCGCAGCACTTTTCGGTCAGGGAACAAAGCTGCCGTTAGAGCGACGTGCGTCCAATTGGACGCACATAGTACGCTCTAAGACTTTTAGTTTTCGCATCGGGCTTTCCGAAAATCGATTCCGATTTTCGGGTCGATGCGAGGAGCACGGCCCTTCAGAGCCGCGCATCCAACGTTTTTGAACGGGCGCATGATCTTCTTCCGAAACCCGAAACCGGTTTCGAGGTCATGCAAAAATGGGAGATCGACGATGAATTCATTGCTGAAATCATGCACTGCCTTGACGGTCGCGCTGAGCTTCTCCGGCCAGGCCATCGCCCAGGTCAAGGAGCTCGGCAAAGGCGAAGGCGAGGTCAATATCGTCGCCTGGCCGGGCTATATCGAGCGCGGCGAAACCGACAAGGCCTATGATTGGGTCACTTCGTTCGAGAAGGAAACCGGCTGCAAGGTCAACGTCAAGACCGCCAACACCTCCGATGAGATGGTCTCGCTGATGAACGAGGGCGGCTTCGATCTCGTCACCGCCTCGGGCGACGCTTCGCTGCGCCTTGTCGCCGGCAAGCGCGTCCAGCCGATCAACACCGACCTCATACCGAGCTGGAAGACGGTCGACAACCGGCTGAAGGATGCGCCCTGGTTCACCGTCGGCGGAGTCCATTACGGCGTCCCCTATCAGTGGGGGCCGAACGTGCTGATGTACAACACCGAAGTGTTCAAGGAGGCGCCGAAGAGCTGGAACGTGGTCTTCGAGGAAATGAAGCTTCCCGACGGCAAGTCGAACAAGGGCCGCGTCCAGGCCTATGACGGGCCGATCCACATCGCCGACGCCGCCAATTACCTGATGGCTCACAAGCCGGAGCTCGGCATCAAGGATCCGTACGAACTGACCGAGGATCAGTACAAGGCGGCGCTCGACCTGCTGCGGGTCCAGCGTACGCTGGTCGGACGCTATTGGCACGACGCCGCCATCCAGGTCGACGATTTCCAGAACGAAGGCGTCGTCGCCTCCGGTTCCTGGCCCTATCAGGTCAACACGCTGATCGCGGCCAAGAAGCCGGTCGCCTCGACTATCCCCGAGGAGGGCGTCACCGGCTGGGCCGATACCACGATGATGGAGGCCGATGCTGCCCACCCGAACTGCGCCTACATGTGGATGGAGCATTCGCTGTCGCCAAAAGTGCAGGGCGACGTCTCCGCCTGGTTCGGCTCGCTGCCGGTGGTGCCCGCCGCCTGCAAGGGCAACGAACTGCTCGGGGAGGAAGGCTGCAAGACCAACGGCTACGACAATTTCGACAAGATCAAGTTCTGGAAGACGCCGGTCTCGAAATGCGCCACCCAGAACGACCAGTGCGTGCCCTATTACCGCTGGGTGTCGGACTATATCGGCGTCATCGGCGGGCGGTGAGTTCGCCTCACCTACGAAGCTCGGCGCTGCCCCTCACCCTTACCCTCTCCCGGTGAAGAACCGGGGGGTCGCCAGCGTTGCAGCGCCTCCCTTCTCCCCGTCCACTATACGAGGAGAAGGTGCCGACAGGCGGATAAGAGGCAGCGCTACCGCCTGAAATTTGATGAGCCTGACAGATCAGGACAGCCCCATGACCTCCGCCGTTTCCTTCCAAAACGTCTCTCGCCATTTCGGCAGCGTGCGTGCCGTTGACGCGGTCGATCTCGACATCGTGCCGGGCGAGTTCTTTGCCATGCTCGGGCCTTCCGGCTCGGGCAAGACGACGTGCCTGCGCCTCATCGCCGGTTTCGAGCAGCCGACGGCGGGCTCGATCTCGATCTTCGGCGAACGCGCCGAGGGCGTGCCGCCCTATCGCCGCAACGTCAACACCGTGTTCCAGGATTATGCGCTGTTCCCGCATTTCAACGTGCTCGACAACGTCGCCTATGGGCTGATGGTCAAGGGCGTCGGCAGACCGGAGCGGCAACAGGCGGCGGAAGAAGCGCTGGCGCTGGTGCGGCTTCCCGGCTACGGCGCCCGTCGCCCTGGCCAGCTTTCCGGCGGCCAGCGCCAGCGCGTCGCGCTCGCCCGTGCGCTGGTCAACCAGCCCAAGGTGCTGTTGCTCGACGAGCCGCTCGGCGCCCTCGACCTCAAGCTTCGCGAAAACATGCAGGAGGAGTTGAAATCGCTGCAGAAGGCGCTCGGCATCACCTTCGTGTTCGTCACCCACGACCAGGGCGAAGCGCTGTCGATGGCCGACCGCGTGGCCGTCTTCAATGACGGCAAGATCATGCAGATCGGCACGCCGGAAGACATCTACCAGCGCCCCAAGACCCGCTTCGTCGCCGATTTCGTCGGCTCGTCCAACGTGCTGCCGCCGGATTTCGTCCAGCGCTATGCCGGCCAGTATCGCTGGGGCAGCCTGCGGCCCGAATCCATCCGTATTGGCCGGGCCAACGGCGAAGGGGTTGCCGCCCGCCTGGTCTCGACCAACTATCTCGGCGCCACGACAAGACTGGCGCTCGATGCAGAGGGCTTGCGACTGCATGCCATCGTGCCGGCGGGTGCTGTGCTGCCGGGGGAAGGCGAGGCGGTGGTGCTCACCTTCAAGCGCGAGCATTTGCATTTGATGGACGAGCTCGGATGAGCCTCGACACCGTCATGCCGCGCGCCACGCCGCCCGCCGTCCTGCCGCGAAGCGGCGGCCTGCGTGGCGCGGTGTCGGATATTTTTTGGCGACAGCCGAAGCTGCTGTTGCTCCTCATGCTGCTGCCGCCGGTTTTGTGGCTCGGCATCGTCTATATCGGCTCGCTCTTCGCATTGCTTTTGCAGAGCTTCTTTTCGATCGACGAGTTCTCCGGCCTGATCAACCGGCAATTCACGCTGAAGACCTATGGCGACCTGCTGCAGGCCGCCAATCTCGACATTATCCTGCGCACGGTGACAATGGCGGCGCTGGTGACGCTGGCGGCGGCGGTCATCGCCTTTCCCATCGCCTATTATGCGGCGCGCTATGCGCGCGGCCGTTGGAAGGCGCTGTTTTATCTCGGCGTCATGCTGCCGCTGTGGTCGAGCTACCTGGTCAAGATCTATGCCTGGAAGCTGATTCTGGCCAAGGAAGGCATCCTGACCTGGCTGCTGGCCAAATTGCATCTTCTGTGGCTGCTTGATGCCTGGCTGTCGCTGCCGGTCGTCGGCGGCAACTCGCTGTCGGTCTCCTCAACCGGTACCTTCATCGTCTTCGTCTATGTCTGGCTGCCGTTCATGATCCTGCCGGTGCAGGCCGCACTCGAGCGCGTGCCAGGCAATTTGGTCGAGGCTTCGTCCGATCTCGGCGCCTCGCCCGGGCAGACCTTCGGCAACGTGCTGTTCCCGCTGGCGCTGCCCGGCATCGTCGCCGGCTCGATCTTCACCTTCTCGCTGACGCTCGGCGACTACATCATCCCACAGATCATCGGCACCTCGCGGCTGTTCATCGGCCAGGCCGTCTATTCGCAGCAAGGCACCGCCGGCAACATCCCGCTCGCCGCCGCCTTCACCGTGGTGCCCATTGTCATCATGGGCTTCTACCTCTGGGGCGCCAAGCGCATGGGGGCTTTCGATGCGCTCTGACCGTGGCCCATCCGCGCCGATCGGCCTGAAGCTCGCTGCCACCGGCGGCCTGCTTTTCCTGCATTTGCCGATCCTGCTGATCTTCGTCTATGCCTTCACCACCGAGGAGAAGAGCTTCGTCTGGCCGCCGCCGGGCCTGACCACGCAATGGTTCGCCGTCACCTGGAACCGCCCCGACGTCTGGCAGGCGCTGTCATTGTCTGTGCGGGTCGCGGCGATCTCGACTACCATCGCGCTGGTCCTGGGCACGCTGTGCGCCGCTGCCGTGTCCCGCACAAAATTCTTCGGCCGCGAAACCATCTCGCTGCTGGTCATCCTGCCGATCGCGCTGCCCGGCATCATCACCGGCATCGCGCTGCGCTCGGCCTTCGCGCTGGCCGAAATCCCGTTCTCGTTCTGGACGATCGTGCTCGGCCACGCCACTTTCTGCGTGGTCGTCGTCTACAACAATGCGGTCGCCCGTTTCCGCCGCACGTCCGGCTCGATGATCGAGGCGTCGATGGATCTCGGCGCCGATGGTTTCCAGACCTTTCGGCATGTCGTGCTGCCCAACATCGCAACCGCGCTGCTGGCCGGCGGCATGCTTGCCTTTGCGCTGTCCTTCGACGAGGTCATCGTCACCACCTTCACCGCCGGCCAGCAGCAGACGGTGCCGATCTGGATGCTCGAAGAATTGATCCGTCCGCGCCAGCGTCCGGTCACCAATGTCGTGGCGATGGTGGTAGTGCTGGTGACGCTGCTCCCCATCCTCGCTGCCTATTACCTGACCCGCGACGGCGACCAGATCGCCGGTTCGGGCAAATGATCTCGTTCACAAGGGAGAGACTTCCATGGACACGCAGATGCTGATCGGCTCTAAATTCGAAAAAGGCACCGAGACCGAGGAGCCGATCCTCAACCCGAAGACCGGGGCGACCATCCTCAATCTGCCCGAGGCCAGCCCAGCGCAGATCGAGGCGGCCGTGCTTGCTGCCGAAAAAGCCTTCGTCACCTGGTCCCGCACAACACCGGCGCAGCGCGCCGGCTATCTCCTGAAGATCGCCGATCGCATCGAGGCTGCTGCACAGGATTTCGCGGCGCTCGAGGCGCTGAACTGCGGCAAGCCGATCAATGCCGTGCTCAATGACGAGATCCCGGCGATCGTCGACTGCTACCGCTTCTTTGCCGGCGCGGTCCGCTCGATGCCCGGCCAGGTCGCCGGCGAATACATTCCCGGCCACACCTCGATGGTCCGCCGAGACGCCATCGGCGTTGTCGCGTCGATCGCGCCGTGGAACTATCCGCTGATGATGATGGCCTGGAAGCTGGCGCCGGCGATTGCCGGCGGCAACACCGTCGCCTTCAAGCCGTCGGAACAGACGCCGCTGACCGCGCTGAAGCTGGCGAAAATCCTTGCCGAGATCCTGCCGGAAGGCGTCGTCAACGTCGTGCTCGGTCGCGGCGACAGCGTCGGCAACACGCTGATCAACCACCCGAAAGTCAACATGATCTCGATCACCGGCGACGTCGCCACCGGCAAGAAGGTGCTGCAGGCTGCCGCCAAATCGGTCAAGCGCACGCATCTCGAGCTCGGCGGCAAGGCGCCGGTCATCGTCTTCGACGACGCCGATCTCGGCGCGGTGGTCAACGGCCTGCGCGCCTTCGGCTATTACAATGCCGGCCAGGACTGCACCGCCGCCTGCCGCATCTACGCCGGCAAGAAGATCTACGACAAGCTCGTCGCCGACCTCTCCGCCGCCGTCTCGACTATCAAGTATGATCGTCCTGACGATACCGAAAACGAGATCGGCCCGCTGATCTCGCGTCGCCAGCGCGACCGCGTCTCGAGCTTCGTCGAGCGCGCCTCTGAGCTCAAGCACATCGAGATCACCACGGGCGGCAAGCCGGGCGAGGGCTCCGGCTTCTTCTACCAGCCGACCGTCGTCGCCGGCGCGCTGCAGGAGGACGAGATCGTGCGCCGCGAAGTGTTCGGTCCGGTGGTCTCGGTCACCCGCTTTTCCGAAGTTGACGAAGCGGTGAACTGGGCCAATGATTCTGACTACGGCCTGGCGTCGTCGGTGTGGACCAAGGACGTTTCGCGGGCCATGGCGACAGCCGCCCGGCTGCAATATGGCTGCACCTGGATCAATACCCATTTCATGCTGACCAACGAGATGCCGCATGGCGGGTTGAAACAATCCGGCTACGGCAAGGACATGTCGCTCTACGCGCTGGAGGACTATACCGCCGTCCGCCACGTCATGGTCGCTCACGGGTAGCGCCCGCGAGGAGACGCCTATTCTTCCGCCTCCTCCGCCTCGCCTGCGGCCGGCGCCACCAGCAGCACAGCGGCGCCTAGGAGCGCGGCGATGAAGGAGCCGGCGAGGATGCCGACCTTGACCGCGTCCTGCAGGGCGGCGTCGCTGGCGAAGGCGAGCAGGCCGATGAACAGGCTCATGGTGAAACCGATGCCACAGAGCAGCGAAATGCCGACCATGTGCAGCCAGCCGGCATTGACCGGCAGATCGGCGAAGCCAAGCCGGATGGCAAGCGCGGAAGACCCGAACACCCCGACCAGCTTGCCGGCGAGGAGGCCGGCGGCGACGCCGAGCGTCAGCGGCTCGGCCAGGGCGGCAGCGCTGAGACCGGCGAGCGAGACGCCGGCGTTGGCAAAGCCGAAAATCGGGATGACGAAAAAGGCGACGACTTTGTGCAGGCCGTGTTCGAGCCGGTGCAGCGGCGAATGGTCGAGATCATGGCCGCTGCCCGGCGATATCTTCAGCGGTATGGTGAGGGCCAGCGCGACGCCGGCGAGCGTCGCATGGACGCCCGATTTGAGCACCAAAACCCACAGAACGATGCCGAGCAAGATGTACGGCAGCAGCGTCAGCACCCGCATGCGGTTGAGCACCACCAGCAGCGCGATCACGGCGAAGGCGGCGCCGAGATAGGCGAGCGAGAGGCCGCTGGTATAGAACACCGCGATGATGAGCACCGCGCCGAGATCGTCGATGATGGCAAGCGCCGTGAGGAATATCTTCAGCGAACCCGGGACGCGGCTGCCGAGCAGCGACAGCACGCCGAGCGCAAAGGCGATATCGGTGGCGGTTGGGATCGCCCAGCCGGACAGAGCGGCTGGATTGTTGCGGTTGATGGCGACGTAGACCAGTGCCGGCGCTGCCATGCCGCCGGCGGCGGCGATGCCGGGCAGCACGCGGCGCGGCCAGGTCGACAGCTGGCCGTCAAGCATTTCGCGCTTGATCTCGAGACCGACCAGCAGGAAGAACACCGCCATCAGGCCGTCATTGATCCAGTGCGAGACGCTGAGCGGTCCGAGATAGGCATGGAGGGCGGAGAAATAAGCCTCGCCCAGCGGCGAATTGGCGACGATCAGGGCCAAGGCCGCCGCAGCCATCAGGATGAGGCCGCCGGCCGCCTCGCTGTCGAGGAATTCGCGCAGCATGGAGACCAGCCGCTTTTCGTCCTGCATGTCGCCTCCGTCGTATCAGCGGCAAGGTCCGACACCGCCAAGCGATGATGCGCAAACAGCGCTGGCCGGGCAAGCCTGTAATGAGAGCCCTTTAGCGCGGCGCGCGCTTGGCGAGGATGCGTTGCAGCGTGCGGCGATGCATGTTCAGGCGGCGTGCGGTTTCCGAGACGTTGCGGTCGCACATTTCGTAGACGCGCTGGATGTGTTCCCAGCGCACACGATCGGCCGACATTGGATTTTCTGGCGGCGCTGCACGTTCGCCCGCGGTGCGGGTCAGGGCGGCAAAAATATCGTCGGCATCGGCCGGCTTCGACAGATAGTCGATGGCGCCGAGCTTTACCGCTGTCACCGCGGTGGCGATGTTGCCGTAGCCGGTGAGGATGATGGCGCGGGCATCGTCGCGCTTCTCGCGAATCGCGGCGACGACGTCGAGGCCGTTGCCGTCGGCCAGCCGCATGTCGACGACCGCATAGGCCGGCGGATTGGCGCGCGCCTTGGCAACCGCCTCCTCGACGCTCTCCGCCGTCTCGACCACGAAACCCCTGGTTTCCATGGCGCGGGCAAGCCGCGTCAGGAACGGCTTGTCGTCGTCCACGATCAGCAGCGAGGTATCCTCGCCTTCGACCATTGCGCCAATCGTTTCGTCAGTACTCATCGTGCTGAAAATCCTGCTGCCTGATTTTTACGCAAATATAGTTTCGCAACGCTATTGTCCAATTTAGGCCGTGTCGAACATGGTGGCCGAAGCCTGCTCGGGATTGAGGAAGATGCTGCGCGGCCACGATATCTGCACGATAGCGCCCTCGCCGGGCTCGCTTGAATTGCGGAAATCGAGCGTCGCGCCGGAGCGTTCGAGCAAGGTCTTGGCGATGAATAGGCCGAGGCCGAGGCCGCCGCCGGCTTCGGTGCCTTGTCGCGTCGACATATAGGGTTCTCCGATACGGTCGATGATCTCCGGTGGAAAGCCCGGCCCGTCGTCGATGATCGAGAAGCTGACGGCGGCTTCATTCCAGTTCCAGCGCACTGTCACGCTGTTGCGGGCGAAGTCGACCGCGTTCTCGACCAGATTGCCGAGGCCGTAAATGACGCCGGGATTGCGCCGGCCCACCGGCTCCGGGCCGATGCGCTCGCCCGGCCGAAGCTTGATCGAAATGCCGAAATCGCGGTGCGGCGCCGTCACCTCCTCGACCAGCGAGGTCAGCGGCAGGCGCGAGAGGTGCACCTCGCTCTCGGAGGACAGGCTGGTCAGGCGCTTCAGGATTTCGCGGCAGCGCTCGCTCTGCGAACGCAGCAGCTTCACGTCCTCGCCGTATTTCGGATCTTCGCCAAGCGCCTTCTCCATCTCCTTGGCAACAAGCGTGATGGTGGCGAGCGGCGTGCCGAGCTCGTGCGCGGCGGCCGCGGCGAGGCCGTCGAGGGCCGAGAGATGCTGTTCTCGCTGCAGCACCAATTCCGTGGCGGCAAGCGCGTTGGCAAGCAGCCGCGCCTCCTCGGCCACCCGGAAGGCATAGATCGCGGTAAAGGCGATGGAGCAGAACACCGCCATCCACATGCCGGCGACATAGATGAACGGCATCGCCAATGGCGCCCCCTCATGCCAGGGCAGCGGCAGGTGGTAAAAGACCAGCAGCGTCGCCGCCACGATCACCAGCGCGCCGAGCATGGCGGTCAGCCGCAGCGGCAGCGACGTCGCCGAGACGACGACGGGCACGGTCATCAGCAGCGAAAACGGATTCGTAAGGCCGCCGGTCATGTAGAGCAGGCCGGCAAGCTGCAGGCTGTCGAAGGTCAGGATGGCGAAGGCCGAGAACGGGGTAAGCCGATGCGCCGCCGGATAGCGGAAGGTCAGCAAAAGGTTCATCCAGGCCGAACAGGCGATCAGCGCAAAACACATGCTGACCGGCAGCGGAAATTTCAGCCCGTAAGCGACGACAAGCACGGTCAGGCTCTGGCCGACGATGGCAAGCCAGCGCAACCTGATCAGCGTATTGAGGCGCAGCCGCTGACTTTGCTGGAAGTCGGGTGCGTGCAGGATGTTTATCATGGGCGGTGATTATAGAGGGGAAACAGTCGGAGGTCTTTTCCGAAAACCGCCGAAGCTGGGCCGGTTCGGGATGACAGTCTGGAAGCATCAGGTACCGCGCGGCTTGGCGCGGCTAGTGGCGGCGGCGAGAAGCGGGTTCTCCGGCCAGACATGCCTGGGATAGCGGCCGCGCATCTCTGCCCGCACATCGGCCCAGGAGCCGCGCCAGAAGCCGGGCAGGTCGCGCGTCGTCTGGATCGGCCGGTGCGCCGGCGACAGCAATTCGAGCGTCAGCGGCACAGTGCCGTTGGCGATCGCCGGATGCCGGTCGAGGCCGAACAGTTCCTGCACGCGGATCGCCAGCACCGGCCATTCGCCGTCATAGCGGATCGGCAGCCGGCTGCCCGACGGCGCGTCGAAATGGGTCGGCGCCAATGTGGCGATCTTGCGCTGCAATTCGTGCGGCACCAGCGTCATCAGGCCTTGCGAAAGCACGCTGGGATCGATTGCCGCAAAGGATGCCGCGCCGGAAAGGAACGGCAGCAGCCAGTCGTCGAGGCGCTCGAGGAGCGCGGCATCGGAGACATCGGGCCATGGCACGCCGAGGCCGCGATGCAGCCAGCCGAGCCGCTGCCGCAACGTCTCCGCCTCGCTGTTCCACGGCAACAGGGACAGGCCGTGTTCGCGCAAGGCGTCGAGGATGGCGCGATCCGCGTCGGCACCGGTCGGCGCCGGCAGCATGCGTTCGGACAGCGTGATGGCGCCGAGGCGAACCGTTTCGCGCACCCGCACCGCGCGCCTGTCGCGGTCGAAGCTCACCTCGCGGCGGGCCTCGATCTTTTCCGCCAGCGCCGTGCGGATGTCGGCCTCATCGATGGCTGCCGCTGCGGTGATGCGGGCGTTCTGCGCCTTGCCCTGCAGGTCGGCGACGACGAGCCAGGTCTCGCCGGCCAGCGGATCGGAGGCGTCGAGCATGGCGCCCGAGCCGTTGGCAAGCACGAAGCGGCCACGCTCGCCGCGCGCTTTGGCGACCCGATCCGGCCAGGCATGGATGAGGAGAGCGCCGGCTGTGCTGCCCTCCCCCTTGAGGGGGTCGGAAGGACGGGCGAGACCCGTGGCTCGCCCCGGCGCGTCGATCCGCGTACCGGATAGGGGTGGGGCCGCTTCGGGCACGCCATCGACGACCCCGCCCCGTCTCGCTCGTCTCGCTGCGCTCGGCTCGCTTGCCGACCCTCCCCTAGAGGGGAAGGGTGAAGCCTGCTTTGCCAGCCTCTCAGCCAGCTGCCGGGCGGCGGTGGCGCGCGGCGATCTTTCGGCGCGAAAGCGCAGCAGCCGCCGTTCGAGATCGGCACCATCGCCGCCAAGGCCACGCTCGGTCAATAATACGGCGAGCATCGCCGCCTCGAGCGCCTCTCCGGTCCTTGCCGCCTCGGCGACCATATGGGCGAGCCGCACCGGTAGCGCCAGCCGGCGCATCGCGGCACCGGCATCCGTCAGGCGTCCTGCCGCATCGACAGCATCGAGCGCACGTAGCAGTACCCTCGCCTCGGTGAGCGCCGGAGCCGGTGGGGGGTCGAGGAAGGATAGACTGGTCGGATCGGCGACGCCGAACGCTGCGCTATCGAGCAACAGGCCGGAAAGATCGGCCTCGAGGATTTCCGGCGGCGTGAAGGCCGGCAGGGCCGCTGTCTGCTCGGCCCGCCACAACCGGATGGCGACGCCCGGCTGCGTGCGTCCGGCACGGCCGGCGCGCTGGTCGGCGGAAGCGCGGGAAGCACGTACCGTCTCCAGCCGCGTCAGGCCGCTCGCCGGTTCATAGCGCGGCAGCCGCGACAGGCCGGAATCGATGACGACGCGGACGCCGTCGATGGTGATGGAGGTTTCGGCGATCGACGTCGCCAGCACGACCTTGCGGCGGCCGAGCGGCGCCGGCTTGATCGCCGCGTCCTGCGCCTTGTTGTCGAGCATACCATAGAGCGGCACGATGTCGGTATCGGCGCCGACCTTGCCCGCCAGCCGCTCGGCGGTGCGCTCGATCTCGCGCTGGCCGGGCAGGAAAGCGAGCACGCTGCCCTCCTCCCCGGCAAGCGCCGAGCGGATCGCCTTGGCCATGGCGTCCTCGATCGTGACGCCGGCCGGCCGCTCGTCATAGCGGATATCGACCGGGAAGGCGCGGCCCGCGCTCTCGATCACCGGCGCGCCGGACAGCAATTTTGCGACACCCGCGCCGTCGAGCGTTGCCGACATCACCAGCAATCTGAGTTCGGGCCTCAGCGCACCCTGCACGTCAAGCGCCAGCGCCAACCCGAAATCGCCGTCGAGCGAGCGTTCGTGGAACTCGTCGAATAGCACCGCCGCGACACCAGGCAGTTCCGGGTCGTCGAGGATCATGCGGGACAGCACGCCTTCGGTGACGACGAGAACCCTGGTCTTTGCGGAACTGCGGTTTTCCATGCGCATGGCATAGCCGACGGTTTCGCCGGGCTCTTGGCCGAGCAATTCGGCCATGCGGCGGGCGGCAGCGCGGGCGGCGAGGCGGCGCGGCTCGAGCAGGATGATCTTTCCGGCGCCGAGCCATTCAGCGTCGAGCAGCGCCAGTGGAACCAGCGTCGTCTTGCCGGCACCGGGTGGCGCCACCAGCACGGCGCTGTTACCATGGCTCAGCGTTTCATTGAGCGCCGGCAAGACAACGGAGACCGGCAGGTCCGGCAAGGGTTTTGTCGTCATTGTGCTATGCTGTGCAGCCAGTTGGCGCAACCGCATATCAGCGGTGGCGGTCGCGGCGCAACCTCGGCGCCGACTCAAAGCCTGGTCCGCGAAAACGGGTTCCAGCGCACCGTGCCGAGCCGCACCTCCTCGCGCACCATGGTCAGCAGGCCGGAACCGCCGACCACGGCCAAGCCGACCAGCGACAGAAAATCCGGATATTCCCTGAAGAACAGCGCACCCAGAACCACCGCCCAGACGATCTGCGAGTAATGCGTCGGCGCGATGCGGTTGGCCGGTGCGTATTTGACCGCCAGCAGATGCAACAGCTGGCCGCCGGCGGTGAAGGCGCCGGCCAGTACCAGCCAGGCCCATTGCCTGCCATCCGGCAACGAGAACGAGGTAGCCGCCGCACCGGCGCCGTTGAAGAGCAGGCCGTAGCCGATCAGCACGCCGAGCATCGTCGTGCGCTTTTCCTGCGCGGCGAGCGAACGCATCAGGATCACATTGGTGGCGGCCAGGAAGGCGATGATGAACGCCGCCAGATGACCAAGATGCAATTCGCGAAACCCCGGCCTGACGACCAGCATGACCCCGGCAAAGCCGGCGACCACCGCCAGCCACCGCCACGGGCCGACCTTCTCCTTGAGGACCAGCGTGGCCAGGATGGTGACGAACAGCGGCGCCAGAAAGATGAGCGCATAGACTTCCGCCAGCGGGATGGTGGTGAAGGCATAGACGCTGAGCACGCCCGAGGCGATGCCGGCCCAGGCCCGGGCCTGTACCGCCCAGGGCCGGTTGGTGCGCCAGAAATCGAGCCAGCGCTCGCCTGCCGGCCTGGCAAAGAGCAGAAAGCAGCCGGCAAACAATGTCGAGAAGAAGCCGATCTCGAAGACGTTGAACTGCCCGCCCAGGCTTTTGACAACGGCGTCGCTGCACGAATAGCTTGCATAGGCGATGAGTGCGAGCAGAATTCCGTTGGGCACGTTTTTCCATTTCCGGGAGAGATGAGAGTGAAGATATTGGCGCTTGGCGCGCATTCGGACGACATCGAGATCTTCATGTTCGGTACGATGGCGGCCTATGCCGCGCAAGGCGCAGAACTCTTTTTTGCCATAGCCACGGATGGCACCAGGGGCGGCTACGGCGATCCGTCAGCGCTGGCCCGCACGCGCCGCAAGGAGGCGATGGCGGCGGCCGGCCTGCTTGGCGTGACGCCGCGCTTCCTTGACTTTCCCGATGGCGGGCTGGTCGCGGATGCCGCGCTGATCGGGGCGCTCAAAGCACTGATCGGCGAGATAGGGCCGGATCTGGTGATAACGCATGCGCCGAACGACTATCATGGCGACCACCGCGCGCTGTCGGATGGCGTGCGCATCGCAGCGTCATTCTCGGTGCCGGTGCTACATGCCGACACGTTCGGCGGCACCGGGTTTTCGCCAACGCACTACGTCGACACCTCCAGGCATTTCGATCTCAAGGCGGAGGCGATCAGGGCGCACCAGTCGCAGGATCCCGAGCGTTTCGTCGACGCGGCGCGCACGCAGAACGCCTTTCGCGCCGGCCAGTGCAACGGCCCGGCCGGATCGTTTGCCGAGGCCTTCCGCTTCGAGCCAGTCTTCCCCTTCGCCGATATCCGCGCGCTGCTGCCGCCGGCCCCAGTGATCCGTCCGGTGGCTGTCAGCAACAAGACGGTGACCTAGACAGGTCGCCGCAACTTCTCACGTTGCTTTCCTGTCCAGCATGCTGCGGTGCAGCAACGAATTCGCTTGCTTTGTTTAGTAAAAATTGCATCACTAAACAAATTACTAAACATCCGGTGCGCCGCCGCGTCGTTGTGTTTGGGCCCCGGAGGAGGGGTTTAGCGGGCTCTTGAAACCGTCATCCGGACGTGTTTCGCAAATGGGAGGAAGGCATGAAATCGACCTTGAAATTGGCGTTGGGACTGGCATCGACACTCTTTGCGTCGACAGCCGTTTCGAATGTCGCGCGGGCAGAAGATCTGACGCTTTGCTGGGCAGCCTGGGACCCGGCCAACGCGCTTGTGGAATTGTCCAAGGACTTCACCAAGGAAACCGGCATCGGCATGAAATTCGAATTCGTGCCGTGGACCAACTATGCCGATCGCTTTCTCAACGAGCTGAATTCGCACGGCAAGCTGTGCGACCTCATCATCGGCGACAGCCAGTGGATCGGCGGTGCCGCCGAGAACGGCCATTACGTCAAGCTGAACGACTTCTTCGACAAGGAGAAGATTAGCATGGATGATTTCGTGCCGGCGACCGTCGTCGGCTATTCGGAATGGCCGAAGAACTCGCCGAATTACTGGGCGCTGCCGGCCATGGGTGACGTCGTCGGTTGGACTTACCGCAAGGACTGGTTCTCCAAGCCGGAGCTGCGGAAGGAATTCAAGGAAAAGTACGGCTGGGATCTCGGCCCGCCGACGACCTTCGACCAATTGAAGCAGATCGCCGAATTCTTCCAGAAGCGCGACATCGACGGCAAGACCGTCTATGGCGCGTCGATCTACACCGAGCGCGGCTCGGAAGGCATCACCATGGGCGCCATGGACGTGCTCTACAGCTTTGGCTTCCAGTACGAAAACCCGAAAAAACCCTACGAGATGGAAGGCTTCGTCAACTCCGATAAATCGGTGAAGGGCCTGGAGTTCTACAAAGCCCTCTACGATTGCTGCACCCCTCCCGGCGCCTCGAACAGCTACATGGGCGAAGGCGTTGATGCCTTCAAATCCGGCCAGGTGGCGATGCACATGAACTTCGCCTTCACCTGGCCAGGCCTGCAGAAGGACGAGAATGTCGGCGGCGACAAGATCGGCTATTTCGTCAATCCCAAAGGTCCGGACGGGGACCAGTTCGCCCAGCTCGGCGGCCAGGGCATCTCGGTGGTCTCCTATTCCGACAAGCAGGAAGCCGCGCTCAAATACATCAAATGGTTCGCCAACAAGGACGTGCAGTCCAAATGGTGGTCGCTCGGCGGCTATTCCTGCCTCAACGCGGTCGTCAAGGACCCCGCCTTCCCGGCCAGCCAGCCCTATGCGCAGACCTTCCTCGACTCGATGGCCATCGTGAAGGACTTCTGGGCCGAGCCGAGCTATGCCCCGCTGTTGCAGGCATCGCAGAAGCGCTTCCACGACTATGTCGTTGCCGGGCAAGGCTCGGCCAAGGATGCGCTCGACGGCCTCGTCAAGGACTGGACCGAGGTCTTCCAGGACGATGGCAAGATGTAAACGGCTCCTCCCGAGCCCATGACCGAACCGTCCCGTGCCACTTGGCACGGGACACAGTTCAGATAAATTCCATTGTCGAGACGAGCCAAGTGACCGAAGCAGGACTGACCATGCTCAATCGGACGGCGGACAGCGTTGCCCGGGCTACGCCCGAGCCGTTGGCCCGCAAGGTCCGGGGCATCAGCGACAAGGGCCTCGCCTGGCTGTTCATCTCGCCGACGATCCTGTTGCTGTTAGCTATCAACATCTTTCCGCTGTTCTGGGCAATCTATCTGTCCTTCACCAATTTTCGCGCCAATCGGCCCAACGAGGTTGTGAAGAACCTCGGGCTGGCCAACTACAAGCGCATCCTCGCCGACCAGGACATCTGGATCGCCATGCAGACGACGGCGCATTTCGTGTTCTGGACCATCCTGCTGCAGACGCTGATCGGCTTCACTCTGGCCTGGCTGATCGACCGCAAGTTCCGCGGCCACGCCTTCTGGACGACCATCATCCTGGTGCCGATGATGCTATCGCCGGCGGTGGTCGGCAATTTCTGGCGCTTTCTCTACGAGCCGCAGATCGGGCTGTTCGCCTACGCCGTTTCGTTCGTCACCGGCATTCCGGCAACCGAGATCAGCATGCTCTCCAACGTGTCACTGGCGCCATGGTCGATCATCATCGTCGACACCTGGATGTGGACGCCTTACGTAATGCTGATCTGCCTCGCCGGCCTGCGCTCGATCCCCGAATACATCTACGAAGCGGCCGAGGTCGACCGCGCCTCCAACTGGCGGCAGTTCTGGTCGATCACGCTGCCGATGGCGCTGCCCTTCATCATGCTGGCGGTGCTGTTTCGCGGCATCGAGAACTTCAAGATGTTCGACATGGTCAATTTGCTCACCGGCGGCGGGCCGGGATCGACCACCGAAGTGGCCTCGATCACGCTGAAGCGGCAGGCCTTCGAAAGCTGGCGGACGGGCTATTCCTCGGCTTTCGCCATCATCCTGTTCGTCGCAGTGTTTGGCCTCGCAAACATCTACGTCAAGGCGCTCAACAAGGTGAAGCAGAGATGAGCCTGACGTCAGCCCATTCCGTTGTCGCGCCGTCGGCCACGTCGAAGCGCGTCGCCGGCGCCATCATCGTCGCCTACGCGCTGATCTCGATCGTGCCGCTGCTGTGGATCTTCGCCACCAGCTTCAAGACGCCGCCGGATTCGATCGCCTATCCGCCGAAGATCCTGTTCCAGCCCAGCCTCGAGGGCTACTGCAATTTGTTCTCGACCCGGACTCGGCAAACACCGGAATACATCAACTCGCTGGGACCGGCGACGGGCCTGTGCGACGAGACGGTGCGCAAGCGCAATATGGTGATCGCCGGCCCGTCCAACTTCATGCCGCGCTTCGTCAATTCGCTGATTATCGCGTTCGGCTCGACGTTTTGCGCGGTTTTCCTCGGCACGCTGTCGGCCTATGGTTTTTCGCGCTTCAAGGTGCCGCTCGCCGACGACCTTCTGTTCTTCATCCTGTCGACGCGGATGATGCCGCCGATCGCGGTCGCCATCCCGATCTACCTGATGTACCGGGAGCTTGGCCTGTCGGACACGGCTCTCGGCATGATCCTGCTTTATACGGCGGTCAACGTGTCCTTGGCGGTGTGGCTGCTGAAAGGCTTCATCGACGAGATCCCGCGCGAATATGAAGAAGCGGCGATGATCGACGGCTACACCAGGCTGCAGGCGTTCTGGCGCACGGTGCTGCCGCAGGCGACCACCGGTATTGCCGCAACCGCCATCTTCTGCCTGATCTTTGCCTGGAACGAATATGCCTTCGCTGCGCTGCTGACCTCGGGCACGGCGCAGACCGCGCCGCCCTTCATTCCGACCATCATCGGCGAAGGCGGTCAGGACTGGCCGGCGGTCGCGGCCGGCACGACGATCTTTCTGGTGCCGATCCTGGTCTTCACCATCCTGCTTCGCAAGCAATTGCTGCGCGGCATCACCTTTGGCGCGGTGCGTAAATGAGCATGACCGCAAAACGCAAATCGCGCTGGCCCGTCTGGGCCAGGCGCGGGCTGATGGAAAACGTCGCCACCGCGATCATCGCCATCGGCTTCCTGATGCTGTTCCAGCCCTTCGCACTGGTGCTCTACACCTATTCCTTCATCACCATGCTTGCGGGCACGGCGATGTTCATCATCGTCTCGAAATTTCCGGAGTAGACGATGGCCGAGATCAGGGTCGAACATCTGAGGAAGGCATTCGGCGATTTCGTCGCCGTGCAGGATTCCAACTTCGTCGTCGAGGACGGCGAATTCTTCGTCATGCTGGGGCCGTCCGGCTGCGGCAAGACGACGACGTTGCGCATGATCGCCGGGCTCGAACTGCCGACCGGCGGCAAGATCCTGCTTGGCGGCGAGGACGTCACCATGCGACGTGCCCGCGAGCGCGACATCGCCTTCGTCTTCCAGCTGTTCGCGCTCTACCCGCACATGAATGTGCGGAAGAACATCGGCTTTCCACTGCTGGCGCAAGGCATGCCAGGCGCTGAAATCCGGAGCCGAGTGGAGGAGACGGCGAAGCTTTTGCGGATCGACCATCTGCTCAACAAATCGGTCTCCGGGCTTGCCGGCGGCGATCGCCAGCGCGTGGCGCTCGGCCGCGCCATCGTACGGCGGCCAAAATGCTTCCTGATGGATGAGCCGCTCGGCACGCTCGACACCGAATTCCGCGACCTGATGGTCCATGAATTGCGAGAACTGCACAACCGCATTCACGCCACCACCGTCTATGTCACGCATGACCAGATGGAAGCGATGTCGATGGCCGACAAGATCGCGGTGATGAACCACGGCGTCATCGAGCAGTTCGGCACGCCGCGCGAGATCTACGACCGGCCGGCGACGATGTTCGTCGCCGACTTCATCGGCTCGCCGCCGATGAATTTCCTCGGCTTCGGCGGCGGGCTTTCAAAGGGCGCCAGGGAAATTGTTGTGCAAGGCGCGAAGGTGGCCGTGCCGGAGATCCGCGAGGACGTCGCGCCGGCCGAGATGGCGCTTGGCATCCGACCGGAGCACATCCGCTTCGATGACGCTTCGAAGCTGCGCGGTGCTATTTACGGCACGGAATATCTCGGCACCACTCAGATCGTCGCGGTGGAGACAGCGGACGGCATCATCAAGGCCAGGGTGCCGGCCGAAATCCGGCTCAATCCGGGCGATCATGTGGGCCTGGCGCTGAGCAGCGCGCGGCTGTCGCTGTTCGCAAAAGGATCCGGGCGTGCGGTGCGCACCGAAATCCATGACTCGGCCTCCCAGGGGAGAGCACATCATGGCTGACGTTCACATCAAAAGCGTGACCAAGGCTTTTGGCGAGCATGTCGCCGTCGACAATCTCGACCTGCATATCGCCGACGGGGAATTCGTCGTGCTGCTCGGGCCGACCGGCGCCGGCAAGACGACGACGCTCAGGCTGATCGCCGGGTTGGAGCGTCCGGAAGCGGGCTCGATCCATATTGCCGGCCACGACACGACGACGCTGTCGCCGGCCGAGCGCGACACCGCTTTCGTATTCCAGCAATATTCGCTCTATCCGCATCTGTCGGTTTACGACAACCTCGCCTTTCCGCTGCGCTCGCCAGCACGGAAAATGCCGGAGGATCAGATCCGCCGCCGCGTCGAGGACGTGGCCAAGATGGTGCGTATCCACCACAAGCTGAATAATCGCTCGACCAAACTCTCTGGCGGCGAGATGCAGCGCGTCGCCATCGGCCGCGCCTTGGTGCGCAAGCCGTCGATCTACCTGATGGACGAGCCGCTGTCGTCGCTCGACGCCAAGCTGCGCGCCGATCTCAGGCTAGAGCTGAAGCGCATCCAGGCGGAACTCGGCGCCACAATGCTCTACGTCACGCACGACCAGATCGAAGCGATGACCATGGCCGACCGCATCGGCATTCTCGCCGACGGCGTGCTGGTGCAGATCGGTTCCCCGCGCGCGATCTATTCTGAGCCGGCAAACCTACACGTCGCCGCACGGCTCGGCCAACCGGCAATCAATTTGTTGCCGGTCGGACTGCTGCCGGATGGCGGCGCGCCGGCGGGAACAAAGACGATCGGTGCTCGCACCGAACATCTTTCGATCGAGAAGGCGGCGAACGGCCATGCCGACGGCGTCGTCGATTGGGTCGAGCATCTCGGCGACCAGAACCATCTGCATGTGACGGTGGGGACCAGGAAGCTGGTGACGCTAACCGACCCCGACACCGACCTGGCTCAGGGCGACAAGATCATGATCCGCTATCGCTCGCCGCTGTATTTCGGCCCCGATGGGCGACGGCTGATGTGAGCGCTGCGCGAGTGTTTTCCTGGCACCTTTCAACCGGCAATTTCGGGCACCGGACTGGACCAATTCGATGAAGCATTTTTTCAATCGCAGGGATACGATCGTAACTGAGGCCCTGGACGGCTTCCTCGATACTACCGGCGCCGGCGATCTCGCTCGCCTCGACGGCTATCCCGAGATCAAGGTCATTCTCCGCGCGGACTGGGATAAGACCAAGGTTGCGGTCATTTCCGGCGGCGGGGCCGGGCACGAACCTGCCCATGCCGGCTTTGTTGGCATTGGCATGCTGACGGCGGCGGTTTCGGGCGAGATCTTTGCTTCGCCGAGCGTGGAAGCGGTATTGGCCGCCATCCGCGCGGTGACCGGTCCCGCCGGGTGTCTGCTGATCGTCAAGAACTATACCGGCGATCGCCTCAACTTCGGCCTGGCAGCCGAGAAGGCGCGCGCCGAAGGCTTCCGGGTCGAGATGGTGATTGTCGCCGACGATATCGCCCTGCCGGACATTGCCCAGCCGCGTGGCCTGGCCGGCACCTTGTTCGTGCACAAGATCGCCGGCCACCAGTCGGAAGCCGGCATTGACCTGGCGGCGATTGCCGGGGCGGCGCGGGCAGTGGCGGCGGATATCGTTTCGCTCGGCATATCGCTGTCATCCTGCTCGATCCCCGGCCAGAGCCATGAAGAAAGATTCGGGGCGGACGATGCCGAACTCGGCCTCGGCATCCATGGCGAACCGGGCGTTGAGCGGATTGCGGTGCAAAGTGCCGAAAGGCTGGTTGCGATCATGTCGGAGCGCCTTGCCGCGCGGCTTGATCCGGTCAGCCACTACGCCTTGCTGATCAATAATCTCGGTTCGGTGCCACCGCTGGAAATGTTGCTTGTCGCCAATGCGGTACTGGCTTCACCGCTGGCGCAAAAGGTGACGCTGACAATCGGGCCCGGGCAGCTTATGACCGCGCTCAACATGAACGGCTTTTCCCTGTCGCTGATCCGGCTCGATGCGTCGCGCGAAGCGGCGTTGCGGGCGCCGGTAGGCCCCCACGCCTGGCTGCCGGCAAGAGCCGTTCGCCAAGCCAGCGTCGTGCCGATGGCCAAAGCCGCCGGCCCGAACAACGCGTCGAAAGCCAGCCAAGACGCACGCACCGACCGGTTGGTTGTCGCGATCTGCGAACGGCTGATCTCGCTTGAAGGCTCGTTGAACGGACTGGATGCCAAGGCGGGAGACGGTGACACCGGATCGACAGTGGCGGCCGGTGCGCGCAGTGTGCTTGGCCGCATTGCAACACTGCCGCTCGCTGACCCTGCCGCAACGCTCGCCGTCGTCGGCGACATCCTGAGCGCCAGCATGGGCGGCTCTAGCGGCGTGCTGTTGTCGATCTTCTTCACCGCCGCCGCGCAGGCGCTGGAGTCTGGCGAAACGCTTCCCAAGGCGCTTCTCGCCGGCCTCGATCGGATGTCCTTCTATGGTGGAGCGAGGGTCGGCGATCGCACGATGATCGATGCCCTGGAACCCGCCTTGAGGGCGCTGGATAGGGGGAGTCTGGAAGATGCGGCGGTCGCGGCGCAACGCGGCGCCGAGGCCACCGCTGCCATGCGCAAGGCCAAGGCCGGGCGGTCCGCTTATATTGGCAGCCAGCTCGACGGCGTGGTCGACCCCGGCGCCTTTGCCGTCGCCGAGGTCTTCACTGCCCTCGCTGCGTTGCTCGAACCCGCTTGACTGGGGAAAAGAATGCTTCAATTGCCGGATATGCAATTTTCTCGTACTGCCGGCAGCGCAGGGGCCAGGAGCATGGGTGATATGGCGGCAGCGGATATTTCCAGGCTGATCGAGGCGGCGGCAAACACGATCGCCGCACATGCCGACGAGCTGACCAGTCTCGACCAGGCCATCGGCGACGGCGACCATGGGCTCAACATGAGACGCGGCTTCGAGGCAGTGCGGGCCGAGGCCGGCGCGTTTGCGACAAAGCCGTTGCCCGAGGCGCTGAAGGCGATCGGCACCAAACTGGTGATGACCGTCGGCGGAGCCTCCGGTCCGTTGTTCGGCACGCTGTTCATGGCGCTCGGCAAGGAGATTTCCGCCGCGCCGGGTCGCGCCGACCTGGCGGCGGCCTTCGGCAAGGCGATCGAAGCGGTTGCCGCCAGAGGCAAGTCGCAGGCCGGGCAAAAAACCATGTTAGACGTGCTGCAGCCGGTGCATGAGGCCCTGCTGCAGGGAAAGACGGCAGCGGACATCGTCGAGATCGCCGACAACGCGGCCGACGCGACCGTGCCGATGAAGGCGCTGCGTGGGCGCGCCTCGTTCCTTGGCGACCGTTCGATCGGTCATATGGATGCCGGCGCACGCTCGACTGCGCTTCTGGTGCGGGCCGTAGCCGAGGCAATCGAGAGGCGCGCATGAGCAATGTCGGCATCGTCATCGTATCGCATTCGCCGCTGGTCGCCGAAGGCACCGCCGACATGGTGCGGCAGATGGTCGGCAACGAAGTGCCGCTTGCATGGTGCGGGGGAAACGGCCATGGCGGGCTGGGAACCAATGTCGAGGCGATCATGGACGCCATCGACAAGGCCTGGTCGGAGGCGGGGGTCGCGATCCTCGTCGATCTCGGCGGTGCCGAGACCAATAGCGAGATGGCGGTCGAGATGATCGGCGAACCACGCGCCCAGAAGATCATTGTCTGCAATGCGCCGATCGTCGAAGGCGCGGTGATGGCGGCGACCGAGGCTTCCGGCGGCGCCTCGCTCAGGGAAGTGGTGGCGACGGCGCACGAATTGTCGCCGTCGTGAACGAACGGGAATTTTGACAAGCATGTCCGCAGCAGCCGAAGCCAGCGTCCTGATCACCCATGAGGTGGGACTGCATGCGCGTCCTTCGGTGAAGTTCACCAAGCTTGCCAAGACGTTTTCGGCCGACGTCGAGATTGCGCTCGCCGCCAACGGGCCATGGTTCGACGCCAAGAGCATCGTCAAGGTGATGGCGGCGAAAGCGCCGAAAGGCACTGTCCTGCATATCAGAGCCAAAGGGGACGGCGCCGGCGAGGCGGTCGGCGCACTGGTCGAGCTGGTGCGGCGCGATTTCGACGAAGGCAAGGACCATGCCCGAACCGCTTAGGCTGCAGGGCATTTCGGCATCGGCCGGCTATGCCGAGGGGCCGCTGTTCAATCTGGACCAGGCTGCTGTGCGTTATGTCCGCAAGGCGACTGCCGCGGACGAGAAGGCGGCGCTTGAGGCCGCCATCTCCATTGCCGCAGGCCGGCTCGCGACATTGATGGAAACCAGCGACAGCGAGGCGGCCGGTATCCTCGAATTCCAGCTCGCCATGCTGGAGGACGACGCGCTGACCGGCCCGGCCTTTGAGCGAATTGCCGAGGGCATGGCTGCTGATGTGGCTTGGCGAAAAGCGCTCGACGCCGAGATAGCCGGCTATGAAACATCCGAGCAGGACTATTTCCGGGCGCGCGCGGCCGACATGCGCGACATACGCGACCAGGTGCTACGCGCGCTTGCCGGGGGCGGCGACATTGCCGCGCCGGCAGGTGCGATCTTCTACGGCGAGGATATCGCACCGACGCGCTTCCTCGAAACCGACTGGAGTGCCGGCGGCGGCATAGCACTTACGGCCGGAAGTGCCGCAAGTCATGTCGCAATGCTGGCACGCTCACGCGGCGTGCCAATGGTGGTGGGGTTGGGGCTCGTAGCGCGTGGGGTAGCCGGGCCCGGTGCTTCGCCGGCTCACCTTGCCGGAATCGCACTGCTCGATGCCGAACATGGCGGCATCGTGTTGGCGCCTTCGAAAGTGGAGATCGACGCATTCCGGCGATCGTCGTCGTCTTTCGCGGCGCATCGCGACAAAGCGGCAGCCTATTTGACAAGGCCGGCAGCAACGAAGACCGGCATAGCGGTCCACGTGCAGGTGAATATTGCCGATCCGTCCGATGTCGACCGCATCGATGCTGCGGCGTGCGACGGTGTCGGGCTGATGCGGACCGAATTCCTGTTCGGCAAGACGCTGCCGGACGAGGAGACGCAATATCGCGCCTACCGTAGAGTGCTGGAATGGGCAGGCGACAGGCCGGTGACGATCCGTACTGTCGATGCGGGCGGCGATAAACCTGTGCCGGGCCTGACCGTCGAGGAAGGTAATCCATTCCTTGGCCTGCGCGGGATCAGGCTGTCGCTGATGCGTCCGGAGATCTTTGGTGTGCAGATCCGCGCCTTGCTACGTGCCGCCATGCACGGCAATCTGAAGGTGATGTTCCCGATGATCGCCGTTCCGGAAGAGTATGAACACGCCACCGCGCTGTTCGCTGAGGAGCAGGCTGACCTTTTGGCGCGCGGCATCGCGCACAAAATGCCGCCGCTTGGCATCATGGTCGAGGTGCCGTCGGTGGCCATCGCACCGGAGGCATTCGCCAAGGCCGCTTTCTTCTCGATCGGTTCGAATGATTTGACCCAATACGTGATGGCCGCCGCGCGCGACAATGCGTCGGTCGCACATTTGAATTCCGTCAGGCATCCGGCCGTGCTCCGGCTGATCGCCTCGGTTGCCGCCTTCGGCCGCGAGCATAATATCCCGGTCAGCCTGTGTGGCGATGCCGGCGGCGACCCCGCCTCGATCCCGGCGCTGCTCGAAACCGGCCTGCGTGACCTCTCCGTCGCTCCCGCCCAACTCGCGATGGCCAAGGCGGCCATCGCGGACGTTTCGATCTAGGCCCCGGTATGGCAGACAAGGCGTCGCAATCCGGCCCCGAAGAGGCGATCCGCGCCTACAAGACGATCCTGTCGCAGGTGATCGACCAGCGCCCGTCCGGCATGCGCCAGCGCCTCGCCGATGCGCTGGGCAAGCATCGCAGCTTCGTCACGCAGATTTCCAGCCCGGCCTATTCGACGCCGATCCCGTCGAAGCATTTGCCGGCTATCTTCTCCGTCTGCCATTTCAGCCCGGCCGAACGCGATCATTTCCTTGAGGCCTACCATCGGGCGCATCCGGGAAAGATGTCGCTGGCCGCAGGCTTGCGCAAGACACGCCATGTCTCGCTGATCGTTCCCGATTTCGGCGACGACAAGCAGAACGCGGCGCTCGACCGGGCGGTCAACGATTTCATCCAGAAGATCACCAGCATTGCCGGCAAGGGCAGCTGACGCTGGGCTATTTCGGGAGGACGGCCATGAAGAAATTTTTGAATTCGGTCGATACGGTGCTGACCGAGAGCCTCGACGGCTTCGTTGCCGCGCATGCCGATATCCTGGCGCTTGGCGCGGAACACAGATTTGTCCGCCGCAAGCTGCTCACACCGGGCAAGGTGGCGCTGATCTCCGGCGGCGGCTCGGGTCACGAGCCGCTACATGGCGGGTTCGTCGGGCACGGCATGCTGGATGCGGCCTGCCCCGGCCAGGTATTCACCTCGCCAACGCCTGACCAGATGATGGCGGCGGCCGAAGTCGTCAATACGGGCGCCGGCTGCCTGTTCATCGTCAAGAACTACGAGGGCGACGTGATGAATTTCGACATGGCCGCTGAAATGTCGGAAGGCGTGATGCAAATCGTGACCAATGACGACGTTGCGGTCGAAAACTCGTCCTACACCACCGGCCGGCGCGGCGTCGCCGGCACGCTGGTGGTCGAGAAAATCGTCGGCGCGGCGGCCGAACAAGGCATGGCACTGGAGCCGTTGAAGGCGCTCGGCGAGCGCGTCAACGGCGCGACGCGCTCGATGGGCGTGGCGCTGACCAGTTGCACCGTGCCGGCGGCGGGCAAGCCGACCTTCGATATCGGCGACGGCGAGATGGAGTTCGGGGTCGGCATCCACGGCGAGCCTGGGAGGCGGCGCGACACATTGAAAAGCGCCGATGCTATCGCCGAGGAGATCTGTACCGCAATCCTGGGTGACCTGGGCGACGGTGCCAGAGGCCAGGCGCTACTCTTCGTCAACGGCTTTGGCGGCACACCGTTGATGGAGCTTTATCTGATGTACAACAGCGCCCGCAAAATCTTCGAGAAGCACGGCGTGACGGTGATCCGGTCGCTGGTCGGGTCCTATGTGACCTCGCTCGATATGGCCGGCTGTTCGATCACGCTGAGCATGCTCGACGACGAGGCGGCTATTTGGTGGGATGCACCGGTACATACGGCCGCGCTGCGCTGGGGCATGTAGCGGCGGAGAATGCCCCAGAAATAGTCGGTGACAAGACCGGTATCGGCAACGCCGCGCATCGCCAGACAGGTTGCCCTCCTCACCCTGCGTAAGATAAAGAATCTGCGGGTTTGGGGAGTTCGAGCATGCGTTACAATTGGGATCGGGCGCCGACGGGTTTCGAGCGCCATGGAAAGGTGCTGGCAGCCGCCTTGCTGATCGTCGGCGGGGTCGGACTTATGCTCGCTGCCCTCCCGCTTTAGGGACAACAAACTCGGGTAGCGGACTACGTCTCAGCGCGTTGCCTCAGTGCGCCTGGCCAGTCACGGCGATGAAACGGCGGTCGCGCCCTTCAAATCCCTGGCTGAAGCGCTGCACGAGCACCGCAAGCACGCCCGGTTTTCCATCCGGGGTGAATGCGTAAGATTCCGACAGGCTGTAGGAAGTCGGGCAATTCCTCGAACCGGGCACCGCCTTGTCCTCATGCAGCAGCTTGATCGGCTTGCCGTCCTGACCCTGCAGCGTCAGGCGAAAGCCGAGCGCCTTGCCGGTCGTTTCGCCTTGCAGCGTCGCGTCGAAACTCGCTGAACAATCCGCCGTGCTGTCGGCACGGATCTGCTCGAGCTGGATGGTGCCAAGCTCGTCATAGGCCGGCGAAAGCCATTTTTGCGAAACCTGCTCGAGGCGCGCAATGTCATTGTAGGCGACCATGTCGTCGGGAAAGGTGAACCTGTCCAAGGCAGTCCGCTCGCCGCGCGGCGCGATGGCATATTTGGCCAGCAAGGGCGCCGCCAGTTCGGCGGCCTGTGCCCTCGCCTGCGCAAGCGTCAATGTCGAATCCTCCGTCTCGTCGGCGATGACGATCGGCTTGCCGCCGACGAACTCATCGGTCCGCGTGTCGATGATGTCGATCTCCGACCAGCCCGAATCCGAAGCACCGGCATCGAGCGTGCCGTACTGTTCGAAGGCGAAGTAGTTGCCGTCTGGCGAAAAGCCGATGACGCGCCGAGCCGCCGCGTCGCCTGCCTGAGCAGCTGAAGCGAGCACCACCGCCAGCGTCGCAACCGCGGCAAACCCAAGCTCATATCGCAATTTCATCGCGCCCTGCCCCTAGTGCCGAAAATTCGAACGATACCGGCCCCCAGACCACCATGACCCGCACTTGCGGCCAAGTTAGAACGACGGCAAACGAAACGCACAAATACATGGTTACACAAACCAGCATACGCTATTTCAAGGACAGCAAACATTCCTGGGGAGGAAGCTGGATGGCGTCACGCTACCACGAGGTCTATGACGACTGGAAACGCGACTCGGAAAAATTCTGGGCCGATGCCGCGGGCGAAATCGACTGGTTCTCGCCCTTTGAGACGGTGTTCGACGCCAATGCCGGCGTCTATGGCAGGTGGTTCATTGGCGCCTCGTGCAACACCTGCTTCAATGCCGTCGATCGTCATGTGGCGGGCGGCCGTGCCGACCAGATCGCGTTGATCCATGACAGCGCGATTTCCGGCACAATCAGGAAGTTCACCTATACCGAGTTGAAGCGCGAGGTGATCGCGCTGACCTCGGTGCTCAAGAATCGTGGCATCCAAAAAGGCGATCGCGTCATCATCTACATGCCGATGGTGCCGGAAGCAGCCTTCGCCATGCTTGCCTGTGCGCGGATCGGCGCCGTGCATTCGGTGGTCTTCGGCGGCTTTGCCTCGCATGAGCTCGCCACCCGCATCGACGACGCCAAGCCGAAGCTGATCATCTCCGCTTCCTGCGGCCTGGAGCCAGGGCGCGTGGTTGCCTATAAGCCGCTGCTCGACAAGGCGATCGAGATGTCGCGGCACAAGCCGGAAAGCTGCCTTATCCTGCAGCGCGACCAACTGCGCTGCGAACTCAGGGAAAACCACGATATCGACTATGCCGACGCCGTGGCGCGGGAGCGGGCCGCGGGTGCCAATGTCGACTGTGTTCCGGTGCTTGCCACCGATCCGCTCTACATCATCTACACGTCGGGCACGACCGGCCAGCCGAAGGGAATCGTGCGTGACAATGGCGGCCATATGGTCGCGCTGAAATGGTCGATGGAAAACGAGTTCGGCGTCAAACCGGGCGAAGTGTTCTGGGCGGCTTCCGATGTCGGCTGGGTGGTCGGCCATTCCTATATCGTCTACGGCCCGCTGCTGCATGGCTGCACAACGATCCTGTTCGAGGGCAAGCCGGTCGGCACGCCCGATGCCGGCACCTATTGGCGTGTGATCGCCGAGCATGGCGTCGTCGCGCTGTTCACCGCGCCAACCGCCTTTCGCGCCATCAAAGGACAGGACCCGAAGGGCGAATTCGTCCCGAAATACGACCTGTCCAAATTCCGGACGCTGTTCCTCGCCGGCGAGCGCGCCGATCCCGAAACCATCAAATGGGCGGAGCAGAAATTGACCTTGCCGGTGATCGACCATTGGTGGCAGACCGAGACCGGCTCGCCGATGACCATCAACCCCGCCGGACTGGGCCTGTTGCCGGTCAAATACGGCTCGCCCGGCGTGCCGATGCCCGGTTATGACATCCGCGTGCTCGACGATGCCGGGCATGAGGTCAAGCGTGGTACGCTTGGCAATGTCGTGGTGAGATTGCCGTTGCCCCCCGGCTGCCTGCCGACGCTGTGGAATGCCGACGAGCGGTTTCGCCAAGCCTATCTCGACGAGTTCCCCGGCTTCTACAAAACCGCGGATGCCGGCATGATGGACGAGGACGGCTATCTCTATGTCATGGCTCGCACCGACGACATCATCAATGTCGCCGGCCACCGGCTATCGACCGGCGCCATGGAGGAGATTCTGGCCGCGCATCCCGACGTCGCCGAATGCGCCGTCGTCGGTATGGCCGATGCTATGAAAGGCCAGGTTCCACTCGGCTTCGTCGTGCTGAATGCCGGCGTCGACCGCGACGCCGGCATCATCGAAAACGAGGTTGTCACCCTAGTGCGCGAACGGATCGGCCCGGTCGCTGCCTTCAAGACGGTGGTGACGATCAAGCGCCTGCCGAAGACGCGCTCCGGCAAGATCCTGCGCGGCACCATGCAGAAGATCGCCGACAAGGAGGAATGGGCCATGCCGGCAACGATCGACGACCCGGCCATCCTCGACGAGATCACCGCCGCGCTGAACCGCCGCGGCATCGGCCTGTAATGGGCGCCGAAGCCGAGTTGCGTCCGAAGCTCCGGTATGGAACGACCGGCGCCGGACGTGGTATCCACGCGCGGTGTCGTCATGTTGTTTCGGAATCGAGACGCACCCACAGCCATGCGAGACGCCATACGTGACCCTGTTCCAGCGATCGAGAAAGCCCCAGGCCGCGGCACGCCAGCGGCTGGAGATCGATATGCGGGGCGCAGTCGTCTATGCGATCGGCGACGTGCATGGCTGCTACAAGGAACTCCGCGCCCTGGAGCAGAAGATCGTGCTCGATTCGGCGCCCTTCGAAGGGCGCAAGCTCATAATCATGCTTGGCGACTACGTCGATCGTGGACCCCAGTCGGCGCGTGTGCTCGATCATCTGCTGGCGCCACCGCTCCGTGATTTCCAGCGCATCTGCCTTGCCGGCAACCACGAAGTCGTGATGCTGAACTACGTCGACGGGATCATTTCGAGAGAGTCGTGGCTGGCGATAGGCGGCCTGCAAACGCTGTTTTCCTACGGCGTCGACCCGTCGCGCATGGCCGATCTCTATGGGTCAAGCGAGGAGGTCGACAAGCGCATTCGGGAAGTCATTCCAGCCGACCACATTAGCTTCATGCGCGCGCTGCCGGTCATGGTCTGTTCGGCGAAATTCGTGTTCGTCCATGCCGGCATCAGGCCCGGCATCGACCTCGCCGCGCAGGACGAGGACGACCTGCTGAATATCCGTTCGGACTTCTTCGACGCTGCGCATCTTCTCGACCGCTATGTCGTGCACGGACATACGCCGGTCGACACTCCGAAGCTCGAGGGACGCCGGCTTGGCATAGACACCGGCGCCTTCCAAACCGGCCAGCTGACCGCCCTCAGGATCGTCGACAACCGCGCCAGGTTGATATTTTCCTGAGCGCGATGTCGTCGCTCAGGCGGCTGCCTTGGTGCGCGCTTCCGATTTTTCCAGATAGTAGCTCGAATATTTGTCGAAGAATTTTTCCGAGCCGCCGATCGCGCCATATTTGGCCAGCTTCTTCAGTTCGACCTTGTTCAGCACCGCGCCAATGATCTTCTTGGCGATGTAGGGCTCCGAGCTGAGCATGGATTGCACCATCGCACGCGGCGTGCGTCCCCATTCGGTGACCAGCACGAAGCCGTCGACAAGCGGAGCGAAGGCCTTGGCGTCGACGACAGGCCCGAGCGGCGGCAGATCGACGATGATGTATTCGAAGGTTTCCTTGGCGTTATCGATGAAACGCCGCATGCCGGCTGAAGACAGAAGCTCGCTGGTATGCGAAAACTGGCCACGCAGGACGGCCGGGATGATAGCCAGCTTGGTCTGCCGGTCGATCTTGCCGACCGACTGCCATGTCTGCCCGCTCACCACAGCTTCCATCAGGCCCTGCTCGGCCTCCATACCGAGGCTGCGGCTGAGGCCGGGATTGCGCAGGTCGCCGTCGATCAGCAGCGTTTTCGATCCGTTGACGGCAAGCAGCCCGGCAAGATTGGCCGCCACCGTCGACTTGCCCTCGCCGGGAAGCACCGAGACCACGCCGATGACCCGGCTGCCCTGGCCTTCCATGACGACATCGAAGGCGATCTTGGCGTTGCGCAGCGTCTCGGAGAACATCGATGCCGGGGCATCGACGGTTACCCGCATCCGCGCACGTTTTTCGGCTGCCGACAATGTTTTGGAGGGCTGGGACTTGGAGGACTTGGCGGTCTTGGATTCAACGACTTTGACGTCAGGCTGACCGCCATTGCGCTGGTCATCCTTGCCAGCCTTGCCGATGACCGGCAGGTAGCCGAGGAATTTGAGGCCGACCCGGTCGCGCACATCCTCGCCGGTCCTGAAGAAGCGTTCCCTGAATTCATTCAGGCCACCAACCCCTGCCCCCAGCATCATGCCAAGCGCCAGCGAAAGCCCCAGCACGATGGCTGTGCGGGGGGTTGCGGCCGACTGCGGCATCGTCGCGTCCGAGATGACCCGGATCTTGCCGACCGGGAAGGATTGCTGCTGGGCGGCCTCCTCATAGCGGTTCAGGAACGTCTGGTAGAGCGTCGACAGCGCCGTCGCCTTTTGGTCCAGCTCACGCAGCTTGACCTGCGACTGGTTGTCGATGGAGCTCTTGCCAGCCGCCAAGGCGACATTTGCGCGGAGCGCGGTTTCGCGCGCCAGAGCGACCTCGTATTCGTTGCGGTAGCTTTCGGTCAGTTGCTTCAGCTCGCCGAAAATCTGCGCCGATATGTCGGCCTTCTCCTTGGCGAGCGCGACGGCCTGCGGATGTTGCGGGCCGAAATTGGCTTCGACATCCTGCTGTCGCTTGGATACGGTGAGATAGCGGTTCTTCAGCGTCGTGATGACCGAGCTGCTCGGCTGGTCGTTCGATATCGCAGCGTCCTTGAACGCGTTGTCCGAGCCGCTTTCGACGATCGACTTGTACTGCTGATAGCGGGCGCCGGCACGTGCTGTATCGGCCTGCGCGACGATCAACTGGGTGTTGAGATCGGACAATTGCTTGTCGCTGATCAGCTGGCCGTCATTGACGGCCAATCCGTGTTCGGCCCTGAACTTTTCGACCGCCAGTGCAGCCGCCTGGGAGCTCTCACGAAGCTCGGTCAGCCTGCCTTGCAGCCAGACCGCCGCCCGCTCGGTCGCGTCGAAGCTGGCATCGAGTTGATCGGCTAGATAGGCATCGGCATAGGCCTTGGTGATGGCGGTCGCAAGCGCCGGATCCGTCGCCTGGAAGGAGATGCTGATGACAAAGCTCCGGCCGATCCGCTCGGCATCGAGTTGGGTCTGCAGTTTGAAGATTGCGTAGTCACGGGGCGATGAGGATGCGGTGATCGCGTCACGCGTCGCAGCATCAAGCTGAGTGACATCGGTTGTGCTAGCGGCGCGCTTGGGGCGGACAGACTGGACGATACCGCGCACAAAGCCAGCAACCTTCGACAGGGCCGACGTCGGAGGGTTCATGAAAGCGTCGTTCTGATCGAGCTTCAGCTTGTCGACGACCACCCCAGCCAGCCTGGCCGACTGTAGTATTTCGATCTGGCTCAGAACGGCGGAGTCGGTCTGCATGCTGACCGACGCCGCCGAAATGTCGTCGACGACCTTGTTCAATCCTTCGTCGATCAGCACGCTGCTCGTCGCCACATAGGTAGGAGGCGTCGTCTGCAAATAGAGCACGCCGAGAAAGAGACCGATGACGGCGCAGGCGGCAACCACTTTCGCCTGCCGCGCGGCCATGCCAAGCAGGCGCTCGATGTCGATGAAGTCTTCGGCGTTTGCCGCATTAGAAGCCGGCAATGGCGTCCTCTTGTCGACAGGAAAATTGGCATAGTTCATCTTCGGTCCAATTCTAGTTTGCAGGCGCTACCGCCTCGAAGGTCGGGACATAGGGTGCAAACCTTGCGCCGGACACAGTGCGCGTTACGCGCGGCGCAACGGCCTGTCCTGCGTCATCAGCCGCACCCACAATGCCTCGAAAAAATGGACATTATGCGGCTTCTTCCCGACGCTGATGCGACCGGACGAATTCCTGCAGCATCTCGAAGATCGGGCCCTTCATGTCCTCCCGCGCCAGCGCGAAAGCGATATTGGCCTGGATGAAACCCTCCTTCGAACCGCAGTCGAACATGCGGCCGTCGAAAGGCTGGGCGAAGAAGGCCTGGGTCTGTGCGAGACGCACCATTGCGTCGGTCAGCTGGATCTCGTTTCCGGCGCCGCGTTGCTGGCTGGCAAGCAACGAGAATATCTCGGGCTGCAGGATGTAGCGGCCGTTGATGTAGAAGTTCGACGGCGCGTTGGCAGGAGCCGGCTTTTCGACCATGGCCGTCACCTCGAAGCCCGTGCCGACATCCGCGCCGCGCCCGACAATGCCGTATTTGCTGGTCTCGGTCGGGTCGCAACGCTCGACGGCAATAACGTTTGCGCCAGTCTGCGCATAAAGATCGGCGACTTCGGCGAGACAGCCGCGCCCGCCAAAGGATACCATGTCCGGCAACAGCAACGCGAAGGGCTCGTCACCGATGACTTCGCGCGCGCACCAGACGGCATGGCCGAGGCCTTGCGGCGACTGCTGGCGGATGAAGCTCGTCGCGCCGGCGACGGGAAGCAGGCTTTCAAGCGATTCGAGTTGCGCCTTCTTGCCGCTCTGCTCCAGGGTTCCGATCAGTTCAGGATGCAGGTCGAAATAGTCCTCGATCACCGCCTTGTTGCGGCCGGTGACGAAGACGATGTGCTCGATGCCGGCCTCGAACGCCTCGTCAACCGCATATTGCACGACAGGCCTGTCGACCACCGGCAGCATTTCCTTCGGCATGGACTTGGTCGCCGGCAGGAACCGCGTTCCGAGCCCCGCCACCGGTATGACTGCCTTCCTGACTTTTTTCATTGCATGTTCCTTCTGAGGAGATCGATTTCAACCCTGTCGCAGGCGGCGAAACTGTCTTCATTCACCTGCAGCCCTTCACCTCCCCGCCACCACGGCAAACTGTGCCGCTACCCTTCGCAGCCGGACGGCGATCGGCATGCTCATATGCCGAACCGCCGCCGGATCGCTGAGCGCCGTCCATATCGCCTTGAGCGGGGACCGCGCCTTGATGTGCTGGACCAGCGACAGGAATGATGCCGCCCGGCGCAGGCTGCGAGCGCGCCTGGCGAACGCCGCCTCGGCCGCAGCATCCATGGAATGGGTCGCGGCGAAGGTGGCATCGGCCCTGCGCATCGCCTCGACGTGATGAAGTTCGAGCACCCGGGAGATGGAACCGGTGCGAATGTGGTAGATATAGCCCGTCGTCGGCTCGACGACGCATTTGCCGCCTTTAGCCAGAGCACTGGCCAGGAGGATATAGTCTTCGCCAATGATCAGGCTTTCATCGTAACGAAGCCCGTTCTCGTTCAGGAACCGGCGCTGGAAGATCGGCTTGAGGTAGCCGAGATTGAACCTCGATTCGAAGAGGACGTTACCGCCGATGAAATCCGCCAGCGAGATTGAACCGAGGCCTTCCAGATAGTCGGCCGGGAACATCGTCTCTTCGGCAACGCCATCCTCGCGAACGACCTGCAGATTATCGACCGCGATCTCGGCGCCCGCTTTCTCCGCGCGCTCGATCATGGTGCAGATTCGCCCGGGATAGACCGCGTCGTCCGAATCTAGGACCGCGACCCACCTGCCGCGGGCAAGCTCAAGGCCGGCATTCCTGGCGCCGCCGGGGCCACGGTTTTGCTCAAGCGCGACAACGCGTACGATGTCTTCGGGGTAGGATCTCGCCAGGTCGAGCGTCCGGTCGCGCGACTTGTCGTCGACGACGATGACCTCGACGCTGATATTGCGCTGGGCGACGGCGCTGGCAATCGCCCGATCGATGGTCGCCTCGGCATTGTAGGCGGCAATCACGAAGCTCACATCAGGCTGCACGCTTGCCCCCTTGCTGCGGCGAAGACAGGCCGTATTGGCGGATTTCACGAACCCCGACGAGGCCGCTGACGACGCCGACATGCATAATGCCGCGAAGCACGCTGCGGTTCCGACGTACGGGGTCGATGGCGACCGGAATTGCCGACAGGAAACTGTAGGCGGCCTTTGCCGCGGCAATGCCGACCTGCTTGAGCCGGGCAAGGCCGTGTGCGTTGCGCCCCAGAAGATGACCATGCGTCTGCCCAACGCGGAACCGGCGGCGGCCGAGCCAGTCGAATGCCGCCCTGGCAGGTGGCACCGCTTCGTCGACCCAAGCCTCCGGCGAAAAGGCGATGCGGCCGCCGGCCTTGACCATCTGGTCGAAGAATTCCGTATCTTCGCCGCCGGTCTGGCCACGTGCCAGGCTGAAGCGCCGGCCGCGCAGGCTCTCAGCGCCAATCCTGAGCAGGACGTTGCAGGTGTAGCCGGTGCGGATTTCGCCGCTCACCCAGACCGGCAAGGTCGAGTGGAAATCGCCTTTGCGCATCCAGGCGGGCGCATCCGGCAGGTAACGGGCTTGCACCGGCCCAAGCACCGTCGCAGCACCTGTTGCTTCCGCCGTCGCCACCAGTTCGGCAAGCCAGCCAGCGGTGGCCGTCTCGTCATCGTCGATAAAGGCGACGAAATCCGCCGCACTGGTATCGAGGCAAGCGTTGCGCGCGATCGAGATGTTTCGGGCCGGGGCGTGCCGGTAGGTCACCGGCAGCTTCAACTCCGCAGCCAGCGTCGTCACCATCTGTTCGGCCGTCGGCGTATCGTCGTTGTCCGCGATGATAACACCGACGTCGAATCCCGCGGGCATATCCATGGCCGCTATGGAGCGAAGCGTGTCGGCAAGCTCCGGCCGGCGAAATGTGCAGACGCAGATATCGATGCTTCGATTTTTCCTGACCGGGTCCATCACGCTACCCTGCGCTGCGGTCGCGGTGCGAGCAGTTGCAGCCAGAAACCGACCGACCAGCCGAAATGCATGACCATTGCCGAGACGCCAGCAAGGGCAATGTCGGCTTTGCGCTGGCTGAGAGCGGTCCAAAAGCCGTAGCCGAGGCAGACCGACGCCCATAGCAAAAGCGGCACGGCCGCCAGCCAGTGGACGAAGGAAAAGGCGGCGAGAAGAACCACGGGGAACACTAGAAGCGGCATCATCTGCCGGATCTTCGGGATCATGCGGTGCTTGAGAACGTTCTTCGCCCGGCCACGGCCATAGCCGAGATACTGAAAATAGAGGCCCTTCAGCGAGGAACGCGGGTAGTAGACCATTTGCGTCTTGCCGGTCATCCAGATGCGGTAACCGGCCTGGCGGAGCCGATAGTCGAGTTCGGCATCCTCATTGTGGCTGAACGTTTCGTCATAGCCGCCGACCGCGGTGAAGGCCGATATCCGTATCAGTGCGTGGTGGCCATGATCGACCCATTCTCCCGCCGAAAGATGCCGGTGCTTGGAGCCGCCGGTGCCGAGCCTGGAGTTCTGCGCCGCTGCCGCTGCTTTCTGAACCATGCCGCTGCCACTGGTCAGCATCGAGACGACGACCGAATCCGCACCGGTGGCCTGCGCTTCTTCGACCAGCCGGTCGCAATAATCCGCAGGATAGCCGCCATGCGCGTCGATGCGAATGAGATAGTCGACGCCTTCCCCGAACCTGGCGACGGCGAGATTGATTGCCGCGCTCTGCAAGCGCTTTTCATTGTGCAGTAGGATCACCCGCTGATCTTTTGCGGCGATGTCCGCGACGATCGTCCTGGTGCCGTCCGTGCTGCCGCCATCGGCAACGATGATCACGGCGCCCAGCCTCTCGGCCGCAGGGCGGAGCTCTCGAAGCAACGCGCCGATATGGGCCGCTTCGTTCAGGCACGGAACCACGATCGTGCAGGATGGAATTTCGGTTTGCGTCATCGGCAGTCCTTCTATGCCAATGCTTCGGCAGCATATGGACCGGGAGCCGCAGTCAGCCCGCGGAGCTTTTCGACGAGCGCCCGACAATCGGCGCGGTCGTAGCTCCAGGTGCGCGGATTGCGGGCGAGAACACGCGCCCTCAATGTCCCGAACCGATGCTGCTCCATCGTGCCGACGGCGACTTCGAGCGCCTCGGGCGTGGCTTCTGGCAAAAGAACCCCTATGCCTTGCCGGTCGAGGAACCGGCCGGTTTCGGTGGCTCCCATCGAAATCGGCACGGCTCCGAAGCGGCAGCCCTCATAGAGCCGGTTGGGCAGCAGCCATTCGGAGTTCAGGCCCTGCTCAAAAAAGTCGATGGCCCAGGAAAAGTGGACCTCGCGGTAGATCGCCGCCATATCCTCGGGATTGCGGTAGGGCCCGCCAAACGAGAGCCAGGGTTCCGATTCGACGAAACCGTGGAAATCGGGAAATTCGGACAGCGCCGGGCGGCCCCTGAGGACGATTTCAAAGCGGCCGTCGAGGCGGCGCGAAAATTCGGCCAGAAGCTCCAGGGAACGGCGGCAGCGGAGCGCCCCGAACCAGCCGATCCGCCAAGGCGGCGCTACGGGGTTCTCCGGCGCCGCGCGGTCATCCAGCGAGGCCGCGGCTGGCTCGAAATACTTGTTTTCGAGCAGTTCGACTGGGGCGGCAATCTGCCCGAACGGCTTGAAATAGTTGGCGATGAAGGCCGGAGAGCTGGTCACCAGAAGCTTCACATCCCTAGCCAGGAAGCGTTCTGCGCCGCGCATCGCCCATCCCAGTGGATCGTCGCGAAGCAGCAGGCGATGGATATCCAGGCACTCGTAGACGATCGGCACCGTTGCCTGGAAAGCCGATCTGGCGCGGCGGGCAAGCGCCAGCATTTCCAGATTGCGCGCGACAATGAGGTCGGGCCGTGGCATTGAGCCCAGCTTCGAGCCGGTCGAGACAACTGCCTTCATGATCGCGGCCAGACGTTGGGCGAATCGGCCATCACGAGTCGGGCCGAGATCGATCGGCTGCAAGCCCTCGACATCAGCAACTGCGCTTGCCGTACGACGAAAGCCCGCCAGCGTAACCTGGGCGCCGCCTGCCTTGAGCATTATGATCCGCCGGCGCACTGCCGGGTCGGAGACGTCGTGTACCAAGTACAAGACATGCAGCATGAAAACTCGACCGCTGTTGGCCCGCCCGCGACAATGCTAGTACAGCTCTTGCTGCATCGCAACATTTTTGGTTGCAGCGTAGCAAAGATCCCCGTTTTTTGTTGCACTGCAAAATCGATGGGTTAATCTCGCTCTGCTTGGGCCACATGGACCGCGCGTTGGCCTGCCATCGGGCTGCGCGCCAATAATCACGACGCGAGGACCATCCTTGGCGTGCAGCATTTTCGGCCAACCCGCCTGCAATCCGCCCCTTCGCACCCGTCGATGGAAGCACGGGACTACTCACGAAATGAGGTCATTCCATGAAGATCGCGGTTGAAAACACCGTCTGCCTGAATACCGGGGATGCAGCGATTCTCCTGGCGATCCGCCATGTTTTCAAGACGATCGTGCTAGACGATATCCAGTTCTACGTCTTCGACAGCCAGCCGGAGGTGGCGGCGAGGCTCTACACGAAGAAAGAGTATCCTGATCTCGAATTCCACAAGCTGCTGTCGGAATCGCTGTTCCGCTACAAATACGGCAGCGGGCTGAAGAACCTGTTCAAGCCGATCTACAATCGGCTCGTCCTCAATGCCCTGCGGCGGTTCGGCTTCCGCGGCGTTCTCGGGCGTTTGTTCAGTTCAAGCAATCGCCGTGGTCTCGATATCTACAAAGACGCCGACCTCGTGGTCACGACAGGCGGAACCTATCTTGTCGAGACTTACAATCTGGAACGGCGACTTAATCAATTCCGGATCGACGCGATTCTGGGCAAGGACCCCGTCTTCTTCACGCAATCGCTCGGCCCGTTCAACAAAATTTACAATCGCCAGGAGTTGAGCCCGATCTTCGACCGGAGCCCGCTCATCCTGCTGCGCGACGAACGTTCGCGAGGCCACATTGTGGACATAGTGAAAGACCCCGGCAAATGCCACGTCGTGGCCGACGCCGTCTTTGCCCTGGCCGATACTGACAGGATCGGAAAAATTCTGGCCTCCTGCCAGTCGGCGACCGTCACCGGCCGCGTCGCCATTTCCGTCCGTCACTGGAACTATGTCAGCGACGGCGAGGGTGGCATGCGCCGCTACATCGACTCGATCCGCGCGATCGCGACCATCCTGGTCAGGGACCACGCCAAGGAGGTCACCTTCGTCTCCACCTGCCAGGGCGTGCCGGAATACGCCCATGATGATTCCAAGACGGCGCGGGCTATCGTTGCCGAACTCGATCCGGAGATCGCCAAGCATGTCAGCGTGGACGCTTCGTTCCACACGCCGGAGCAACTGATGGCACTGGTGAAAGGCTTCGACTTCGTCGTCGCAACGCGCATGCACATGATGATCATGTCGCTCTGCGTCGGCACGCCGGTGCTGCCGATTGCCTATGAATTCAAGACCAAGGAACTTGCCAAGCGGATCGGCGTCGCCGACCTGCTGCTCGACATCGACACGGTGACGCCCGAGGAAGCGAGCGCGAAGCTCGGCAGACTTACCGCCAATCTCGACCTCTATCGCAGGACGAGCCTTCAGGCAGTGCTTGAGGAGCATGCGTCGGCGATGTCGGCAGGTGAGCTTTTGAGGCCGGTGATTGCCGGCCTAGCGGGCGTTGCGCATGGCGCTGGAAAGCGTGGTGAACAGGGCGCTGCGCGACTGGCGAAGGGCGAGCATGAGGACCAGGCCGATCGAATAATTGAGGGCACCCGCCAGGACCACCGCGAGCAGGTCTGACTGGCTGGTCAGCGATGCCGGCAACTCGCGGTACACGGACCAGGCAAGCAGCGACGACGCGATGAATAGTCCCTGCATGACCAGGAAGTCGGCTGCGGTCACCGGGCCGACCCGGTGGACAAGAACGGCAAGTACCGGGACGCGCAGCACATAACCGCTGATCGCGTAGGCCGCCGCGACACCGACGGCGCCCCAGTGCAGGCCGATGATGAAGGCGGCGACCGTCGTCAGCGACGAGTAGATGCCCCAGTGGAACATGGTCTTGGTCTTGCCCTGGCAGATGAAGATCCATCCGGTGGTGCTCGAGACGGACTGGATCAGGCTGGCGATGCCCAGCCAGGCGAAGATCGGCGCCACCGCCGTCCAGCGCTCGCCGAAGAGGAGCCCGACGACCTGGTCCGACGTCAGCGTCAGCGCCGCGATGCCGGGCATAGTGATGGCCGCCAGCATCCAATTGGTTCGCACGTAGATGTCGCGAAACCGCGCCTTGTCCTCATGGATGCGGCTCAGCAGCGGCACCATCACGCGTGTCAGCGGCTGGTTGATGTTCTGCAGCGGAAACAGCAGGAGCTTGTAGGCGCGGTCATAATAGCCGAGCTCGATCGCGCCCGAATATTTTCCGATCAGGATGTTGTCGAGATTGCGCGAGAAGAAGTTGGCCAGATTGAAGCCGGTCAGATTGGCGCCGAAGGACAATATGTCGGTATCGACCTTCAGGTCCGGCCGCGACGGCGTCCAGCGCGCCACCTGCCATGCCGCGACCAGCGCGACAACAGCCGAAACCGCCGGGCCAATGACCAGCGACCAGTAGCCCAGCCCCGCATAGGCGGCGATTGCGGTAGTCGCAAGTCCGGCAGCGGCGGTAATCACATCGTTCAGCGCGAGTTGGCCAAAGCGCAAGTGACGGTTCATCAGCGCCAGCGGCACCGCGGCGAGGCTGCCAAGCAGCAGCGGCAAGGCAGAGCCGATGGTGATCCCGACCATGCGTTGATCGCCATAGAAGGCAGCGATGGCGGGTGCCAGGCATGCAACCACCACGGCACTGCCCATCCCCACCAGCGCACTGATCCAGAATACCTGGTTGAGCTGCTCGGTGCTGATATCCTTGCGCTGGACCACAGCCTGTTGCAGGCCAAGATTTTGAAGCAGCCCGACAAAGGCCACGATCGGCCCGACGGAAGCCACCAGGCCGAAATCCTCGGGCACGAGCAGACGGGCAAGCACGATGACCGAGAGAAACTGGATCGCCATCTTGAAGCCTTGCGCGCCGATCGTCACCATGCCGCCGCGCAGGGCGACGCGACCGAACTGGGGGGGCGGGTTGGCGTTCATGCCGGCTGCCTGGCTTCGGCCAGTTGAGCAACGATCTGCGCAAAACGTTCGTTGAGTACGTCCGCGTTGAAATCCTGCTCGATCTTGCGGCGCGCCGCATATGCGATGCGCTCGCATTTGTCCGGGTTCTCTGCCACCCAGACAAGCTTGCGGGCCAACGCCGCAACGTCTCGCTCCGGTGCGAGGAAGCCTGTCTCCTGATCCTCGATCAGTTCGGGGATGCCCGAGTGATAGGTGCTGACGACGATCAGCCCGGCGGCCATAGCTTCCATCAGCGCCACCGGAATACCCTCGAGATCGCCGTCTCGCGCGGCTACGCTAGGCAGCAGGAATACGTGGGCATTGCGCAGGCGCTGCTTGACCTCGGCATGCGGACGCGGCCCGAGGAAAGTCACCCGGTCGGCAATGCCGAGATTTGCGGCGAGCTTCTTCAACTCTTCCAGCAATTCGCCGCCGCCAATCACCGAATAGACCCAGTCGCGCCGCGGCAGGCTGGCGAGCGCCCGAAGGGCGAATTCGATGCCCTTCTTTTCGGTCAGCCGGCAGACCGAGATGAAGGACAGCGTGTCCCGGTCCCAGGAACGCCAATGGTAGCCGATCTCACCGGGCCGCACGCCCATATGGTGAACCATGACTTGCGCCGGGGGTGCGCCGACGCCGATCAGGGCGTCGCGGAAAAACGCGTTCACCGGGAGCTGGAGAACGCCCTTGTCGAAGACAACCTTGTAGCGCGTGAGCGTGTTGTCATGCAGCGGTTCGCCGACATCGCGGCCGTGGAATATGGTCACCAGCGGAGCGGAAATCCGGCCTCGTTTCATGGCGCGGGCGACGCGCATGCCGTTATTGCCGAAATGCGCGACGATCACATCGGCGTTCTGCAACTTGCGCGCAAAAGCGATGTCGACAGCGGTCGAGAGCTTATCCCAGAACCTGCCCGACCATCTCCTGAGCGTCGGCCGAAAGCGCCCCAGCCCGCCCCACCAGCAGACGACCTTGCCAGGGAGAGCCTGCCAGCGGCGATCGTCGATGTTGCTGTCCTTGCCGAAGGACGTCTCGTTGCAGACGACGCCGACTTGCATGCCGCGCTCGAGGCACCCTTCTATCTGGTCGAGGACGAAGGTCTCCGACAAAGAGGGGAACTTATCAACTACGAAGCAAATCTTCATCGAATGGACGATCTTTCGAGGCCGGTCGGCGATCTGCTCGCGCGGATGAGGGATGACGCCCGTCGCCGCCGTGCGAGGCGCCTCAAGCGTCCGGTGTTGTGCGTGTCGTTGTCCCAAAGCAGCTCCCACCCCTGGGTCAGGCGCAAAGGCAGGCTTTTGAACGACGTGGATGGTTTTGGACGAATTGCATCAGGCGGCACGCTCCAGCGCGCCTTGCCTGGCGCGGTCGAGAACGCCGAGAAAAGTCGCGAACTGGCCGTCGGGGTTCATTTGCGGCCGCTCCGAAAACAGCTGCGCCGCCGCCGACAGCCGATCGTACTCGGCCTTGTCGCTCCATAGTCGCCTGACCGCGGCGACCCAGTCGTCGAGCGGTGCGTCATAGTCGAGCACCACGCCGCCGGCGCCAATCGCCTCCGGCAGGCCGCCGCGACGGGACCCGACGACTGGAATGCCGCTGCAATGGGCCTCGGATGCCACCCGCCCCCAGGCCTCTTCCCATTTGCTGGGCGCCAGCAGGATCTTGGTGCGGCCATAGACGGTCTTCATGTCGCTGGTGCGGCTTTCCAGCCTGACGTTGCGCAGCGGGGCGATGATCTGTTCGATCTGCGCCCGATGGTCGTCGTCGAGCTTCCAGCTTTCGACGAACAGGAACGGAATTTCGGGGCATTGGCCGGCGATGCGCACGGCGAGTTCGAACCCTTTTTCGTTGTAAGGATTGATCAGCGTGACGAATTCACCGGTGGTCGGCGTGCTGTAGAGCCCGGGATTGATGGTCGGCGGGATCACGGTCGAGTCGATGCCGAACCTTTCCTTATAGGTGCGCGCAGTGAATTCGGAATTGGCGATATAAAGCGCCGAATGCAATTCGCGCAGGTCGCCGGCCAATTCGTGGAATTCGACGTTCCGCAGATAGACCACCAGCGGTATTCCGAGCGCCTGCAGCGCCTTTCCGATCGGCACCGATTTGTGGCACTGCACGACGGCGACATCGGGATCGAGCCGTTCGACCGCGAAGCGCGCCGCCTCCCAGGGAAACCATGCCCGCACGACCGGATAGCCGGGATAGCTGTCGATGACCGCTCGCTGGCGAAGCAGCTTCATCTTGGCGCGCGCCTTGAAGCCGAACATGCCGTCACCGAACAGCGCCGCCAGAACCGAGGCGTCATGACCGTGCTCGCGCAGCTGCTCGACCAGATGATGCGTGCTCGACTGAACGCCACCGCTGAACTGCGGCGTGTAGCCGTTGCCGCCCGCAAACAGAACTTTCATGGACCTGGCTCCTTGCTGGACCGCCCTAGCGTCACGCCGCCATTCTGCCGATGCTGTGGTATTCGATGCCGTGGCGGGCGATGACCTTGGGGTCGTAGAGATTGCGTCCGTCGAAGATAACGGGCGTGGTCAGCGCGTTCTTCAGCGCATCGAAAGACGGCGCGCTGAAGCTTTTCCACTCGGTCACGATCAAGAGCGCATCGGCGCCTCGCAGCGCGGCCTCCTTGGTGCCGCACAGTTGCAGGTCGTCGCGCAGCCCGTAGATCGCCTGGCATTCCTGCATCGCCTCGGGATCGTAGGCCTGGACATTGGCACCGGCGGCCCAGAGCGCTTCCATCAGCGTGCGGGCCGGGGCCTCGCGCATGTCGTCGGTATTGGGTTTGAAGGCCAAGCCCCACAGCGCAAATGTCTTGCCTTTGAGATTGCCCTTGAAATAGCGGTCCACCTTCTCGAACAGGACCGACTTCTGCTGGTTGTTGCGCTCCTCGACGGCACGCAGCAGCTTGGCGTCGAACTTGACGGCCTCGGCGGTCTTGATCAGGGCACGCACATCCTTCGGGAAACACGAGCCGCCATAGCCGAGGCCCGGATAGATGAAGTGGTAGCCGATCCGCGGGTCGCTGCCGATGCCCTTGCGGACTTCCTCGATGTCGGCGCCCAGTTGCTCGGCCAGGTTGGCCATTTCATTCATGAAGCTGATCTTGGTCGCCAGCATGCAATTGGCCGCGTATTTGGTGAACTCGGCACTGCGCACATCCATGACGATCATCTTTTCGTGGTTGCGGTTGAACGGCGCGTAGAGTTCGCGCATCACCGCCTCGGTGTCCTCGTTGCTGGTGCCGACGATGATGCGGTCGGGCTTCATACAGTCGCTCACAGCGGACCCTTCCTTGAGGAATTCCGGATTGGAGGCGACGTCGAAAGCCAGATCCTCGCGCCCGCGCGCCTTCAGCGTTGCGGCGATCCTGGCCTTTATCCTTTCGCAGGTGCCGACGGGCACGGTCGACTTGCCGACGACGATCTTGGGCTCGTCCATCTCACGACCGATGGCCTCGGCGACGGCCAGCACATATTTGAGGTCGGCCGAACCATCCTCGCCCGGCGGCGTGCCGACGGCGATCATCTGGATCTGGCCATGCTTGATCGCCGCGGCGGCGTCGGTGGTGAACTTGATGCGGCCGGCGGCATGGTTCTCCTTGACGATGTTTTCGAGCCCAGGCTCGAAGATCGGGACATGACCCTGGTTGAGCCGCTCGACCTTTTTTGCATCGATGTCGACGCAGACCACCTGATGGCCGACTTCGGCAAGCACCGCCGCCTGTACAAGACCGACATAGCCGATTCCAAAGACAGTCAAATTCATTCGGTTTCATCCCTGTTCAAGGCTTCGGGCCTGTTCGAGCTTCGGTTTTCCGACCACCTTCGGCCCGGCCGGTTCAGATGCGCTTCTAGTTTGTGTTGCATGCCAGCGATTCGGGGAATTGGCAGGGCTGGCCAAGTGCGGTGAATGCAACACGATCCACCTGCATGGTGAGCTTGCGGCCCGGATCCGAGAACGGCCCCATCCAGCCCTTCATCGTATCGCTGCCCCACAGGCTGAAATAGATCCTTTGCGAATGGGTGGGCAGCTTCGCCGGATCGGTGATCTCGTGGACAAGCTTGCCGTTGACGTACCAGCGCAGCCGGTCCTTTTCCCAGACGAAGGCGTAGTCGTTGAAGGCCTTGTCGGTGCCGCCGGCGACGTCGACCAGTTTCTCGTTCTTGCCTTTGCCGGCTATGTAGGCATTGACCTGGACCTTGGACGTGTCCTTGGTCAGCACCTCGAAGTCGATTTCATCATGCGGCTGCTTGTCGGCATCGCCGACGAAGCTGAAGAATGCCGCGTTGACGCCAGAGCCCGTGTCGGTCTTCATCCGCGCCTCGTAGGTGCCGTAGCCGAAGCGCTGCTTGGTCTGGATCTCGGCGCAGGCGAATTCGCGATCCTTCAGCTTGCGCTTCTCGAAACCGAGCGTCAGCATGCCGTCGGAAAGCCCGATCAGGCTTTTGGACCAGGTGCAGTTCTGATGCTTGCCGTTCGTCCAGCCGTCGGAAATGTACCAGCGCGCGCGACTGAGGCTGGTGAAATCATCGACAAAGGACGGCGCGGTTGGGAGATCCTGCGCGCCGGCGGGCACCAGGCCCGCAACCAGACTGCCGAGAACGACCAGCAGAAACGCGCCGTCTGAACGGAGCCGCCGCAGCTTGCCTGGGATCGGGCGCGTGAACGGGGTGCCTCGGGTTGCCGGGGCGGGCGTGCTTTTAAGATCTGCGTTCATATCAAACTCACCTTGTGCTGTGCGCCCCCAAAGCGATCGTTCGAACCGTGACGAAACAACCTGATCTTGACCTCTGTCGCTCCCAAGCTCCGTGTTGTGCCTAAAACCATTGCGCCGACCCGGGTGTTCGCTCAGCCTGTGCCGGAATCGGCGGGCTTCACAAAATCGGTCCTTATGTCGGGACCGTTCTGCCGCTTCTCTTCGAAGATTTCATCCAGCGAATGACGGAGATCCTTCATCTTCTGCATCTGGCGCGACAGCGCTGCGATGCGCCGCTCGCAATTCAGGATCGACCTGGTCAGTTCGCCGACTTCGGAAGACCTGCGAGAGGAGACCGTTCCGTTCTCCATCGCCTCAACCAGAAAGGCGGCATTGGTAGCCGTTGTCCTGTAGCGGTTCTCAAGGCCGCTCTTCTCCGCCTCGACTTCGGCCGAGATCTGGTCCAGCAGCTTTGCCAACCGATCAAGGCGCGAGGTGTCGGTCTGCGTGTCGCGCGCCGGATCTCTCGACCGGAAGCGAAAGATCGAGGCCATGCAGTCAGCGCCCCATCATCGTCGAGCTGGTGAACGGCCTTAGTGCCCGTCCACATTCAAAAGACATTTCTTGCATCGTCCAGCTCCTCCGACAGGGTATGTCTCGGGCCAGTTCGGTTGGCCGTCCAAAATTGCTGCACCGCAACATAGATTGCCATTCCCTGCGCGCATAGGCAACCACCTAGATCGTAAACTCATGAATCTCGTTGAAATGGTGCGAGCCGACCGAAGGGTAAGGGAGTGGCTACCGCCATCGCACGTTGACGTGCCTAGCTTTCGTTGGCCGTGCTGGTTCCGGCCATGAGGAAGCGCAGCGGCGGCACATGCTGACGCTTCGCAGCGAGACCAGCGCGGCGAAACAGCGCATCCAGCTTGTCGGAGGCAACGCCGCGGACGACGGCTGTGAGGTTGGACGAGCCGGCCAAGGCGTAGGCCGCGGCCGGTGCCAACCCGCGCTCAGCCTTCACGTCTAAAAACTTCCGCAACCGGTATTTGTCGCGGATGTGCCGCTCGTGCCTTCTCAGCGCAGCCTTCGATGCCTCCGGCAAACTGTCGATCGCAAGCAGTGCCAGGTCGGCATCGGCCAGATGCTTCAGGTCCTGGGTCTTGTGCCGTCCGCTCAGCGAATCGGCGCGCACGATCGCGCCGTAGCCACAGGATTTGATGACCTTGAAGCGCGCGCCAAGGGCAACCGCGCGCGCATAGAGTTCATAGTCTTCACCCAGGCGCAGCTTCTCGTCGTAGCGCAGCCCATGCCGATCGAGGAAGGCGCGGCTGATCACGGGTTTGAGGAACCCCAGTTCCCCTCGTTGCACACGGCGCCTGGAGATGTTGGCGTCGATGAAACCCTCGAAATCGAGGAATTCCGGCTCGGGCGAGAACGGTGGAGCCACGATTTTCGAAACGTCGGTTGCCGCGTCATCCCTGACAAGCATGATGTTGTCTGCGGCGAAATCCCAATCGGTGCTGGCGAACAGTCTGTGAAACCTGCCTTCGAAAAAGAAATCATCAGCGTCCAGAATGCTGATGAACGGCGACCTGGAACCGGCAATCGCGGCGTTGCGTGCAAAGGATGGGCCGCGATTGGCGTCGAAGCGGATGACGGAAAGACGGCCCGTGCCGTCGCCGGCCGCGTGGGCGACTTTCGCGGTATCGTCGGTGGACGCGTCGTCGACGACGACAACCTCCGCAACCTCAGGCTCGCGTAATGCCGATGCAATGGCAGCCGGGATTGTCCGCGCCGCATTGCGGGCGGCGATGATCACGCAGACCTGGAATGATGTCATAGACATGCCTCTCGGTTGCAGAAGCCGTTGCGGATTTCCTCGCCCCGTCCGCTCAATGCCCCACCGCCCATCCTGAAATGCATCGGCCCAAACGCCTATGCTGCAAGTGCGAAGCAAGCATCGCCAAAATCATCGGCGCCGTCCAGTTTTTCATTTTGCTGGGTGTCATGGCCCGGTTGGGCAGGCGGCGAGCCTCAATCGGGATGGCTCCAGAAATGCGCCGCTTGGCAGAGCCGTTCCTACACGCTCCATCAGAGCGCTCAACTGGCAGAAACCAGTTGCTGATCCTCGCCGACCGGACGGCGGCGGGGCGGAGCGAGCGCGTCGAGGCCCGCAGTGTCAAGGAATTGAAAGAACAGGAATGCCGACTGCCCGTGTCGTTGAGGTGAGCAATTCGTCAGGGGACCGGCGAGCTTGACCACAGGTCACATGGACATCGCAGACCGCGGCCAGGCCCGAAATCAGTGAAGGCCTCTCCTGGCGCTGAGTTTCTCGGCTTCGGCCGCTTCGTTCGAACTCAGCTTTCGTTCAGCGTCGCGGATTTTGTCGGCCGGGGTCGGGGCATTTCTGGCAACCATGGCAAAGACCAGCAGAAAATAACCCAGTTGGATGACTATAGCGCAGCCGATGACACGAAACAGCGTCGTACCGAGCGAGGCGCCGCCTAAATAGGACCAGACGATCACGATCGCCAGCGCAAAACACATTCCGATAATGAACTTTGGCAGTGACATACCCGATAGCCCATCAACCGGCTCGGGAAAAAATGTCGACAAGCCCACCCCGAGCACCTCCCTTAAACTCTGCGAGCTTATTTAGGTTGCCCGCTTCTGGCCGGTTGCTTCCGGCCTAGCCCAATCTGTCCATAGTCCGACAGAAACAATTTGCAACTCTATTGAGCCGCGCAATAGGCGGCAAGGGCAGCTGCGCAATAAATTTTAAACGAATCCTCGGGATCGACTCTGCCATGGTGCAACGCACACGTCGGCATCACCACTGATTGCCGGATATCGACTCACTCCAGTAAGATTTATAATATTGAATAGTATTTTAGCATAACATCAGTCATTATCTTGAAATTCTAAATGACGGCAAAGCTCCACAGGAGGGTATAAAGAGCGATTCGCCTAAAATCAGCCCCAAAATAGGACTAGTTTTTCCAAAATTGCCCATAATCTGTCTCTTTTGCGACATAAAGGCGAAATTTTGTGCAGGACGAGTTTATTATTTAGTCAGTTCATGACGCGACTATTACAGCCGTCTGGGAAATTGTGTGTTGCGCTGCAACATTTTTTTGGTATCGTGCGGTAAACCATCCGTTCAACGTATGGAGTTTACGCATGAGGGACGTAGCCAAGCCGGCCGATGCGGATTTTTCGCAGGCCGGCGTCGATTTTCCGCCACCGATTGGCGGCCTGCTCAAACGCAGCTTCGATATTGTCGGTTCGCTGATCGGCCTGGTCGCTCTCAGCCCGCTGTTCGTGATGATAGCGCTGCTTGTCAGGTTTTCCGATGGCGGGCCGATTTTCTATGGTCACAGCCGGATCGGCCGCGGAGGACGGATTTTTCCGTGCCTCAAGTTCCGCACCATGGTTCCAGACGGCGAGCGGGTGCTTGCTGCCTATCTCGCCGCGAATCCGGAGGCCAACGCCGAATGGATAGCGACCCGCAAGTTGAAGAACGACCCGCGGATCACGCGCGTCGGAGCGGTGCTGAGGAAGCTCAGCCTCGATGAGTTGCCGCAGATCATCAACATCCTGCAGGGGGATATGAGCCTGGTCGGGCCTCGTCCCGTGGTGCGCGATGAGCTGGAGATTTATGGCAATTCGGCCGTCTATTATCTTAAATCGCGCCCCGGCCTGACAGGGCTGTGGCAGGTCAGCGGACGCAACGATGTTTCGTATGACAGCCGCGTCGCATTCGACAGGCACTATGTCGAGAACTGGTCGATGTTCGAAGACATCCGCATCATCATCAAGACCGTACCCGCGGTCTGGATGTCGCGAGGCTGCTACTGACGGCCGCTTGCTGGCCGTGCATCGAGGAGCGACTGTCCAGAATTCGGGCCTGGAACTCAGGCCCCTAACTCAGGCATCGGCAGCTCATCGGGCGGGGCAAACCAGATCGGAAACGCTCAGTTGAAAGCAGATACAATCGATATTTTTTGCACCGGTATTCTCTCCAGACGCATGCGGCGAGTACGGCTTTTGACGACTTGCCTTACAATGGCGACCGGCCTGACGCTGTCGCTCGCCTTGCCACAGTTTGCCTTCGCCGACGACTATCGCCTAGGAGCACAGGACAAGCTGACCATTCGCGTGGCGGAATGGCAGACCGTCGAAGGCACGTTCCGTGACTGGTCGGCCATCAATGGAGAATACACGGTCGGGCCCGCTGGAACCTTGTCGGTTCCCTTCGTCGGCGAGATGCCCGCATCCGGCAAGACGACTTCGGAGATCGCCGCATCGCTCGGCGAGGCGCTGCAGCGCAAGCTCGCTCTGGCCGACAAGCCGGAGGCTTCCGTCGAAATGGCACAGTACCGGCCATTCTACATCTCCGGCGAGGTGCAATCGCCCGGCCAGTATCCTTGTGTGCCTGGGTTGTCCGTGCTGAAAGCGATGAGCATTGCCGGCGGAGCCCGGCGGAACCCGGAGAGCGGGCAGCGCTACGACCGCGACCTGATCAATGCGAAGGGCAATTTCGACGTATTACAAGACCAATTGGTCAGGCTGACCGTCAAGCGCGCCCGCATCGAAGCGGAACTGGCGGACAAGCCGGCATTCGCGGTGCCGAAAGAGGTGGCCGACGATCCGAAGCTGCCCAGCATCGTTGCCGATGAGACGGCGATCCTGGCGGCCGACCAGAAGAAACTCAAGCTGCGCTTGCAGGCGCTCGACGATTTGAAGGCGCTGCTGCAGAGCGAGATCGATTCGCTGCAGAAAAAGATCGTCAACCAGCAGAAGCAGGTTGATCTGGCGAAGGAGCAGCTCAACGGCATCGGCTCGCTGGCGCAAAAGGGCCTGGTCGTCAACACGCGGGTTTTGAACTCGCAGCAAACCATCGCCGATCTCGAGGGCCAGATCCTGGATTACGAAACGGCGATTCTCACGGCCAAGCAGTCGATCAGCAAGGCCACCCAGGACGCCATCGATCTCGAGAATACCCAGAACTCCAGCCTCGCGACCGACCGGCAACAGACGGAAGCCGATCTCAACGAGGTGACGCTGAAGCTGAATATGGAAAAGGCCTTGATGTCCGAAGCCTTGTCGGGCAGCCCCATGCCGCAATTCTACGGCAACAACGAACCAGCGGCCTTATCATTTTCCCTGGTGCGGGTGGTCGACGGCAAGACCAGCGAAATCACCGCCGATGAAGACACGCCGGTGCTGCCAGGGGACGTGATCAAGGTCAAACCGGCGCCCCTGGCCATCCAGTAGCTTCTTTCCACCGGAGCAAAGCACCAACCCCGCAGGCAGCGGTCTGCGGGGTTTTTGCGTTTGGGATCTTATGGGTCAGAAAACAAGGCGGCCTTCGGGCAACGAACCGCCTGGATCCGCCCGCTCTAGCCTCGCACGGCGTCCGGTTCCTCAAGATGGTTCACGGCGCTCCACCGGGAAGGAGCGACGGCCGGCACCCTCACCAGCTTGAAGTAGCTGTAGTACAGCAGGAACGATCCCATGATGTAGGGATTGAGGGTCTCGACCTCGACGAAGGATCGGATGAACAGAAGCACCATGACGCCGGCAAGAATCACGGAGTCGGCTTGCCATGTCCTGAATATCAGCGCCGAGACGTGACCCCAGAGCGTGCGCAGGATGATCAGCGAAAGCAGTGTCGCGCCGACGAAGCCGAGTTCCACCAAGGTCTCGATGTAGGTGTTGTGGAAGTGGAAGCCGCTTCGCGCGGCGATATAGAATTCGTTCCACAGCCGCTCGGCCTCGGAGAAGCCCTGCACCCAATAAGCCGCGTAGCCGACGCCGAGGATGGGCGATTGCTGCGCGGCATTCCAGCCCTGTTGCCAGAGGTAGGTTCGTCCGGTGAGCGTCGAATCCTTGCCGAAAAGGCCAAGGACAAAGTCCATCAGCCCGAGATTCAGCGCAATCACGGTGCAGGAGACCAGCCCGCCCGCACCGATTATGAAAATTACCCGGCGATGGCGGAGCGAAAGCAGCTTGCCGATGGAAAGCAGGGCGACAAGAGCGAGAACCGCGGGGGTAGATGCCATCGAAGTGGCGGAATGCGACACCACCAGCAGATAGCCCGATAGAAGGACAATCGGTACGATCAACAAACAGCTTATCCGGCCGCGCCTGAGAAAGGCCAGGTAGACAACGCAGAAATAGATGCCAAGCGATGCGACAAAGCCGATCTGGTTCTTGGAGCTGAACGCGCCGACGAAATTATACGTCCCATCGAGAACATCGTAGGAATAGCTCGCGACCTTGAGCGAGTAGAGCAGGACGACGAAAATCCCGATCAGGGCGCCTATGGTCAAGGTCCGGACGCTGACGGTGCGCGCGGCAATGTAGGCGCAGGCGATATGGGAGCAATATTGGACGGCCGTTCTTGCCGTGGTGCCGGGAGCCGCCGACCAGAACACCGAGAAGCAGACATAGGTTGCAAAGGCCAGCGGAAGCCAGGCGCTGGAGCCGTGCCTTAATATCTTGCGGTAGTCGACCAGGATGAGCGGTAGCCAGACTGCATAGTAGGCCAGGATCATGGCCTGGCCGAAAATGGTCGAGTAGGAAAACGCCCAGATCGAGACGGCAACGGCAAAGCTGCCATAGACCGTGTTCTTGTCCGGATCGATCAACAGAGATTTTGGAATCTTCATCTCGATAGCGGTTTTCCGTCCTTGCAGCTCAATGCCGATTTCATGGGCCGCTCGTGGGCCGATCCGTCGGATCGATGGGAGCCTCGCCTGCAGGCGCTCGCATTGTGCAGTGCAATATAACCCATCCGGCGCCGCCTGTCACCCGGATGCCAACCGGGCGCGTCGTTCCAGCCGTTCTCTCCGTATCGGGCTCTCCATACCGGGCGAGACGATTTGGCCAGAAGCAGTGCCGTACAATTGACCGGTGCTGGCCCATCATAAGCTGTTCTGAGGTTGCAAGTCCGCGCTTGAACTTGTCCGCCGTTGACTTCACATTCGCCGCCAATTGGGAGGAAGACCACATGCCGATGAGTTTCGCGGGACGATTTGCCGGACGATCTGCCGTTATCACCGGCGGCGCCTCAGGCATCGGCCTGGCCGTCGCGCAAAGGATCACTGACGAAGGCGGGCGTGTTTCGGTATGGGATCGCGATGCCGCCCAGATCGAGCAGGCCAAGGCCATTGTTCCAGGCCTGCACAGCGTGACCCTCGATGTTGCCGACCCCCTAGCCGTCGAAGCCGCCGCCGGAGAGACGATCGAAGCGCTTGGCGCAGTCGATGTCCTTGTCACCAGTGCTGCCATCACCGGACCGAACATGACGACCTGGGAGTATTCCGTAGAGGATTGGCGCCGGGTCATCGACATCAACATCAACGGCGTCTTCTTCTGCAACAAGGCGCTGGTCCCGCATATGCTCGAACGCAATTACGGCAGAATCATCAACATCGCCTCGATTGCCGGCAAGGAAGGTAACCCGAACGCCTCGGCCTACAGCACCTCCAAGGCGGCGGTGATCGGCATGACCAAATCGCTCGGCAAGGAACTGGCCAAGACCAAAGTAACGGTGAACTGCGTCACGCCGGCGGCCGTGCGCACCGCGATCTTCCAGCAGATGAGCCAGCAGCACATCGACTTCATGCTGTCCAAAATACCGATGGCGCGGTTCGGCGAGGTCGATGAGGTGGCGGCGCTGATTTGCTGGATCGCGTCCGAGGAATGCTCGTTCACGACGGCTGCCGTCTTCGACGTCTCCGGCGGCCGGGCGACCTACTGAGGCAGGCCGGACGCAAACCGCCCGACCGGATCGCGGCGCCTTAGTCGTGAAGCTCTCGCGAGATCGGCGGGCCGATCGAAAAATCGCTGAATGTCACCTCGAAGCCCTCGCGCTGCGGCGAACAGCACATCATGCCGACATCGACCGTTTTCGACGGGGGGAAATAGGCAAGCCGCACCGGTTTCCAGTGCTTGTCGAATGCGTCGCGATACTGGACGCGGACCGTCTCGGCATGGCGGGTCAGGCGGATCCTGACCCCGTCCGGATCGGCCGGTATGCTGGCCAGCGACCAGTCGGAGGCATCGTTGGTGACGACGACGGAAAAATACATCAGCCCGTCGGTGTATTCGATGCCGGCCTTGATCCAGTGCGTCTCGCTCAGGCGGACCATAAGCCCGGCCTGATCGTAAAGCACCTCATAGTGCCCCTTGATCGTGACTTCGGCGCTGAAATCGCCCTCGACCTCACGATAGAGGAAATGGCCATTGTCGCGCCAGAAGCCGTAGAACGTCTCGCGCCAGAAGTCGGTCTCCTCGCCGGTCCGTACATGCACCGTATTGTTGCCGAAGGCGTGGTGCGGCGGCGGATTGAGCCAGGTCAGGTCCGTATTCTCAGATGCCATCGACTTGCTCGCTGCCTGGCTGGTCTGCCGCCTTTTCTTAGCCGGCAAACGTGTAAGCGGTCTTCACCGTGGTGTAGAACTCTGCGGCATAGCGGCCCTGCTCGCGCGGGCCGTAGCTCGATCCCTTGCGCCCGCCGAAAGGCACGTGGAAGTCGACGCCCGCCGTCGGCAGATTGACCATGACCATGCCGGCTTCCGAATTGCGCTTGAAGTGCGTGGCATGCTTGAGGCTCGAGGTGCAGATGCCGGAGGTCAGGCCGAACGGCGTGTCGTTGGCCACCGCCAGCGCCTCGTCATAATCCTTGACGCGGATGACGTTGGCGACCGGTCCGAAAATCTCCTCGCGCGAGATGCGCATGGCGTTGGTGGTTTCGGTGAACAGCGCCGGCTGCAAATAGAAGCCGCGGGTTTTACGATCGAGCCGCTCGCCGCCGAAGGCGAGATCGGCACCTTCCTGACGTCCGATGGCGATATAGTCCTCGTCCTGTTTCAACTGGCTCTGGTCGACAACCGGCCCGATCTGGGTCTTGGCATCGAGAGCGTCGCCGACGACCAACTCGGCCATGCGGTCCTTGAGCGCCTCGACGAAGCGGTCGTGAATGCCGTCCGTCACCACCAGCCGGGACGACGCCGTGCAGCGCTGGCCGGTCGAGAAGTAGGCACCGTTGATGGCGCAGTCGACAGCGACGGCAAGGTCGGCATCGTCGAGCACGACAAGCGGGTTCTTGCCGCCCATTTCGAGCTGAAACTTGCGCATGTGCTCGACGCTGGCGGCGGCGACGCGCTTGCCGGTGCCGACCGATCCGGTGAAGGTGATCGCGTTGAGGTCAGGACTGTCGAGCATGGCCTGGCCGACCACCGAACCTTTGCCCATCACCAGGTTGAGCACACCCTTGGGCAGCCCGGCGCGGTGCAGGATGTCGACAATAGTCCAGGCGCTCTCCGGAACGAGTTCCGCCGGCTTGAAGACGATGGTGTTGCCGTAGGCCAGCGCCGGAGCGATTTTCCAAGCCGGAATGGCGATCGGAAAATTCCACGGCGTGATGATGCCGACGACGCCGACCGCTTCACGGGTGATCTCGACGCCGACGCCGGGCCGCACGCTCGGCACCAGCTCGCCCGACAGGCGCAGCGTCTCGCCGGCGAAGAAGTCGAATATCTGGGCGGCGCGAACAGTCTCGCCGATGCCCTCGACCAGCGTCTTGCCTTCCTCGCGCGCCAACGCCCGGCCGATTTCATCTTTCCGCGCGGTGATCTCGTCCGACGCCTTCCTCAGCACCGCATGGCGGGCCAGCAGGCCCGATCGGGACCACGCCGGAAATGCCGCGTTCGCCGCCGCGATGGCCTGCCGGGCGTGCTCGGCGCCTCCCGATGCATATTCGCCGACCACGTCGTCGAGATTGGACGGGTTGATGTTACGGGAGCCGGCATCGCCTACCCACTCTCCATCGATGAGGTTCTTTCGAAACGGGATCATGTCGCTGTCTTCCTTGTCGTCCTTCGATCGCCGTCTATCTGGACCACCGACCGCCGCACCGCAAGGCCGAAGGCAGGCAAACTTCTCCTCCTCGACAGGCATGTGATAGGTGTCAGGGCGGGGAAGACGATTCTAGTGTGGTGCGACGCGGATCGCACGGGAGGAAATCATCATGTCCGACAGCGCCTTACCGCTGGTGATCAGCGCACCCGAACCGCGCACGCTCGACCTGATCTTCACGCCGGCTGCGCTGGCGAAATTTCGATCGAAATACCGCATCGTCGAAATATCGCCCGAAGCGGTGGCGGCGCTGCCGGCCGATATCCTTGCCGAGGCGCGCTACATCGTCGGCCAGCCACCTATCGTGCCGGAGACGCTGGAAAGAATGAAGGCGCTGCGCTGCATCTTCAATGTCGAGAGCAACCTCATCAACAACATGCCCTACGAGACGCTGTTTTCGCGCGGCATCCATGTCGTCACCACCGGGCTGGTGTTTGCCGAACCGGTGGCCGAGCTCGGCCTTGCCATGGCGCTCAACCTCGCCCGCGGCATCGTCGACGCCGACCTCGCCTTTCGACAGGGCAAGGAGCTGTGGGGCGGCGACGGCAACCGGGCGGCGCGGCTTCTTTCCGGCGCGGATGTCGGCATTATCGGCTTCGGCGATCTTGGCCGTGCGCTCAACCGGTTGCTGTCAGGCTTTCGCACGCGGACAAAAGTCTTCGACCCGTGGCTGCCGCCGTCGATCCTGATCGAAAACGGCGTCGAGCCCGCCTCTCTCGACGACGTTCTGTCGAACAGCGATTTCGTCTTCGTTGTCGCTTCGGTGACTCGCGAAAACCAGGGCTTCCTCGGCGCCGAGGCGTTTGCCAGGATGCGCAAGGGAGCCGCTTTCATCCTGCTCAGCCGAGCCGGCGTGGTCGATTTCCCGGCACTGATTGACGTCGTCCGCAGCGGCCATATCGTCGCCGCCAGCGATGTTTTTCCTGAGGAGCCGCTTGCCCAGGATCACCCGGTCCGCACATTGCCGGGGTTCCTGCGCTCCGCCCACCGGGCCGGTGCGCTCGACATCGCTTTCAAGCGGATGGGCGACATGGTGCTGGAAGACATGGACCTGGTCGACCGCGGCCTGCCGCCGATGCGTTCGAAGCGGGCCGAGCGTGAGACCGTTTCGCGAATGCGTTCGAAGCCGGTCGACAAGAATTAGGCCGTCTGCCCGACGGGTCGCACATGCTCAGATGGTGAAGGACCAAAACAGGCAGGCCAGTGTCGCTGCGGCGAAGACGACGAAGAACAGGCTTCGCAACAGGATGTTCCGGCGCAGCTCGTTGATGAAGAGATGGCATCCGACGACGGCTGCGACAAACAGGAACCGCCAGTTCAGCAGTGCCGGGAGCACATCGCGCTGACCGAAAGCAAATCTCGCGGCGAGACATCCAACGATGACCGCAAACAACAAGATGACCGTCCAGAAGATCGCATCGGCGGCATGTGTCAGGACGATGCCAGCGAGCCTGATCGGCAGAACCATCATCAGCAGTGCGCTGAAAAAATACATCGCCGCGAGCGGAATGAACGTCCCCGCATCGGCGATGTCGCTCAAGCGCTTGGCACCGATCGCGCCATAGGGATAGCCATGCCTGGCCACCATCAGGCTGAGCGCCATCAGCAAGGCCGTCAGCGCGGCGGCAAGCGCGAATGAGGTCAGGGCTTTGCTCATGAGGCTCCCGTTGCGAGCGAATCGAAGTCAGAACGTTGGTAGCCCATGGTTTGTAAATTGCTAGTAAGCATCATGCAGCGGCACGGCAGAGTTTCTCGGCGCATTCACTCCGCAGCTTGCAGACGCCGCCCGTCGATAATGGTCTTGATCTCGGCGCGGCAAGAGCCGCAATTGGTGCCGGCGTGAAGGGCGGCGCCGATTGCCGCGACGCTGGTACAGCCGCCGCGTACCGCTTCCGCGATCTGGTTGGCACCAACCCCGAAACAGGCGCAGACGATGGCACCGCGGTCGACGCTGTTGCCGCCCGGCCGCCCGGCGACAATCGCCAGCCGCGCCTGCCGATTGGCATGGTCAGCGCCAAGTTGTTCGACTGCCCAGCCGCGCGACACCGCCACCGGGGTTGGCGCAAGATAGAGCGCGCCGACCAGCCTATTGCCTGCGAAACGGGCGAAGCGATGGTGCCCGCCGGCGATGTCGTGATAGGCGAGCGTCTCGCCTTCCATGCCTAATAGCGCGGCGGCAAACCCGGTCCAGTCGCGGCTGTCCTGCAGCGCAATTTCAAGCCGCCAGCCGGCGGGGCCGCGGGCGAGGCTCCAGTAATCGGCGTCGATCGATGCGGGCCGTTCGGCAAGCACGGCGAAGCCGAAGGCTGTGGCGGCGAACCGCTCGATGCGGGCGGCAACATTCTTCGAGGCCGGTTGGCCTGAAATCGCATCGGTCGTCGGCGCGACCAGTGCATCGACGCGCGCGCGGCCGGAGAACTGATCGGTCCAGTGCATCGGAACGAATACAGAGCCTTGGCGTTGGCGCACCGTCACCAAGGCGCGGACCAGCACCTCGCCATGGGCAGTCGAGACGCGGACGATCTCGGCATCGCCGATGCCGAAGTGCTGCGCATCCGACGGGTGGATTTCGACGAACGGTTCGGCCATGTGCTGCGACAAGCGCGGGCTCTTGCCGGTCCGCGTCATGGTGTGCCAATGGTCGCGCACGCGCCCGGTGTTGAGCACCAGCGGGAAGTCCGGGCTGGTGCGGGTTTGTGCGGCTGGGCGGATGGCAATGAAGCGTGCCTTGCCGTCGGGTGTGTAGAAATTGCCGTTGGCGAAGAAGCGGGTGCTTTTGTCCTCCAGCTGGCGCCGCGCGCGCCCCTCTGGCCTGCCGGCCACCTCCCCCTCAAGGGGGGAGATTGACAGTTTTGCCGGCACCGCCTTTTCAGCAATGGCAACGATTGGCGAAACCGGTGGCGACATCCAATCTCCCCCCTTGAGAGGGAGATGGCCGCCAGGCCAGAGGGGGGTTCCCTGGCTCGGCGCTGGCCATTGGAATGGCGCCAACTCCTCATACGTCCCTGCATCGATCCCGGCGTAGGCGCCGATGTCGAAATCGCGTGCCCCGTCATTCTCGAATGTCGACAACGCGGCATGCTCGGCGAAGATGTCGGCCGGCGACACATGCGAAAAAGCCTCGCCGAAGCCCATCCGCTTGGCGACTTCAGCGATGATCCACCAATCTGGCCTTGCCTCACCAGGCGTGGCCAAAAAGGCTCGCTGGCGCGAGATGCGGCGCTCCGAATTGGTGACGGTGCCATCCTTTTCGCCCCATGCGGTGGCCGGCAGCCGGACATGGGCGTGGCGGACCGTGTCGGTCTTGGCCAGCACGTCCGACACCACGACAAACGGGCAGGCCTTGATCGCCGCCTCGACGGCATCGGCGTCCGGCATCGAATCGACGGGGTTGGTGGCCATGATCCACAGCGCCTTGATGCGTCCGTCGGCCACCGCTTGGAACATCTCGACCGCTTTCAGGCCGGGTTTTTCGGCGGCGGTTGGGGCATTCCAGAAGCGCTGCACGCGTTCGCGGTGCTCGGGGTTTTCGATCTCCATGTGGGCGGCCAGCATGTTGGCCATGCCGCCGACCTCACGGCCGCCCATGGCGTTGGGCTGGCCGGTCACCGAGAACGGCCCGGCGCCGGGCTGGCCTATGCGGCCGGTGGCCAGATGGCAGTTGATGATGGCGTTGACCTTGTCGGTGCCCGAAGACGACTGGTTCACGCCTTGGCTGTAGACGGTCACCGTCTTCGCCGTCGCGGCGAACAGGCTGTAGAAGCGGGCCAGTTCGTCCTCACTGAGACCCGTGGCAGCCGCGATGCCGGCAAGATCGAGCGCCGAGGCGGCGAAAAGCGCTTGCCCGAAGCCGGTCGTGTGCGCCGTGATATAGGTGCGGTCCAGCGCGTTGTGCTGGCCGAGATAGGCGAGCAGGCCGGTGAACAAAGCGACGTCACCATCGGGCGCGATCGCCAGATGCATGTCGGCGATGTCTGAGGTCATGGTGCGGCGAGGATCGATCAGCACCACCTTCATCTCGGGCCGCTTTTCCCGGGCGGCGGCAATGCGCTGGTAGAGTACAGGATGGCACCAGGCGAGATTGGAGCCGACCAGCACGATCAGGTCGGCAAGTTCCAGATCCTCGTAATTTCCCGGAACGGTGTCCGAGCCAAAGGCGCGGCGGTGGCCGGCGACCGACGAGGCCATGCACAGGCGCGAATTGGTGTCGATATTGGCCGAGCCGATAAAGCCTTTCATCAGCTTGTTGGCGACGTAATAGTCCTCGGTCAGCAACTGGCCGGAAACATAAAAGGCGACCGAACCAGGGCCGTGTTCGGCAATGGTTTGCGAGAAGGTCGAAGCGACAAGGTCGAGCGCTTCGTCCCAGTCGGTGCGGCGACCGTGGATCTCCGGGTATAGCAACCTGCCGTCGAGATCGATGGTCTCAGCCAGCGCCGAGCCTTTGGAGCAGAGCCGGCCGAAATTCGCCGGGTGGTCCGGGTCGCCGCGAACGGTTATTTCACCGTCCGCGGCGAGCTTCGCCAGCACGCCGCAACCCACCCCGCAATAGGGGCAGGTGGTCCTCACCTCGCGCGCTTCATCAATCTGCATGGTTCACGCCGCGCGGCTGGCCAGCGCTTCCAGCGCAATGAACAGCCGCTCGCCGTCGATCCGCACCGCAATGGTGCGCACCGCGCCCTCGTCCGCGCCGAGCGCCTTGCCTGTCTCCAGCGAGATCACCCAATTGTGCAAGGGACAGGTCACCGCCGTGCCATGGACGATGCCCTGGCTGAGCGGCCCACCTTTGTGCGGGCAATGGTCGTCGATGGCAAAGACCTGATCGTCGGCCGTGCGAAAGACGGCGATCTTTCCTTCCGGCGTGGCGACGCAGCGCGCGCCGCGACGCGGAATGTCCGAGAGCGTGCCGATCGATACCCAATTCATGTGGCCATTCCTCTTTTGCGCGTGTTCTTGTCCGAAAACCGCATTCCACTTTTCGGGAACACGCGCCTACTCCGCCGCCTGGGCAAAGCCGACCGAAGCCATCGGCCGGAATTCATGCTTGTCCTTGCCGGAAGCACGTTCCGACCATGGGTCGACCTGGGCGAATTTCTGCGAAAAGACGAAGCGGTCGAAATAGGCTTTGCGCTTCTCGCCATCGTCCATGATCTGACGCTTGATCTCAGCTATGCCGACGCGCTTGGCCCATTTGTAGATACGCTCAAGATAGCGACCCTGCTCGCGATACATCTGCGTCAATGCCACGATATGCTCCAGCGCCTCGTCCTCGGTCTTGACCAGGCCGAGCACTTCGGTGCCCTTGATGTCGAGACCGGCGGCGCCGGCGAAATGGATCTCGTAGCCGCTATCGACGCAGATCACGCCGACATCCTTGCAGGTCGCCTCGGCACAGTTTCGCGGACAGCCCGACACCGCCATCTTGACCTTGGCCGGGGTCCACGAGCCCCACATGAATTTTTCGATACGGATGCCCAAGCCGGTCGAATCCTGCGTGCCGAAGCGGCACCAGTCCGAGCCGACACAGGTCTTCACCGTGCGCAGTCCTTTGGCATAGGCGTGGCCGGAGACGAAGCCGGCCTGGCCGAGATCGGCCCATACCGCCGGCAGGTCTTCCTTGCGGATGCCGAGCATGTCAATGCGCTGGCCGCCGGTGACCTTGACCATCGGGATCTCGAACTTGTCGACGACGTCGGCGATGGCGCGCAATTCGGCCGCGTTGGTGACGCCGCCCCACATGCGCGGCACTACCGAATAGGTGCCGTCCTTTTGGATGTTGGCGTGGACGCGCTCGTTGATGAAGCGCGACTGGTAATCGTCGGCGTATTCGTCGGGCCAGTCGCAGACGAGATAATAGTTGAGCGCCGGCCGGCATTTGGCGCAGCCGCAGGAGGTCTTCCACTCCAGTTCCTGCATGACGGCGGGAATGGTCTTCAGGCCCTTGGCCTTGATCAGCCGGCGGACCTCGTCATGGCCAAGCGCGGTGCAGCTGCACATCGGCTGGACCGCCGCGGGGTTGTATTTGTCGCCGATGGTCAGCACCATCAGCTTTTCGACCAGCCCGGTGCAGGAGCCGCAGGAGGCCGACGCCTTGGTGTGGGCGCGCACATCGTCGAGCGAGGTCAAGCCCCTGGCCGTGATCGCGCCGGTGATCTTTCCCTTGCATACGCCGTTGCAACCGCAGATTTCCGCATCATCCGGCAAGGCTGCAACGGCCGCCATAGGGTCCAGGGGGGCGCCTCCCTGGTAGGACTGGCCGAAGATGAGCGTATCGCGCATCTCGGATATGTCGGTCTGCTTCTTCTTGAGGTCGTTGAACCAGGCGCCGTCCGCCGTCTCGCCATAGAGCACAGTGCCGATGATGCGGTCGTCCTTGAGTACGAGGCGCTTGTAGACGCCGGCCGCGGCATCGCGCAGCACGATCTCCTGACGGTCATCGCCCTCGGCGAAGTCGCCGAGAGAGAACAGCTCGATGCCGGTGACCTTGAGCTTAGTCGGCGTGTCCATGTGGACGAAAGCCGCCGCCTCATTGCCGGCCAGATGGCTGGCGGCGACGCGCGCCATCTCGTAGAGCGGCGCGACCAGCCCGTAGACCTGGCCGTTGACCTCGGCGCATTCGCCGATTGCGTAGATATCGGGATCGTTGCTGCGCATGCCGGCGTCGACGACGATGCCGCGATTGACCGCAATGCCGGCTTCCTTCGCCAGCGCCGCATTCGGCCTGATGCCCACCGCCATGACGACGAGCGTTGCGGGAATGACTGTGCCGTCGGCAAGCTCCACCCGCTCGACCTTGCCGTTGCCGGTGATCGCCTGGGTGTTGGCTTTGGTGATGACCTTGATGCCGCGCTGCTCGACGGCGCGCTGCAGGAGATATCCGGCGGCCGGATCGAGCTGACGCTCCATCAGCGTCGGCATGACGTGCAGCACGGTGACGTCCATGCCCTGCGCGTTCAGACCCGCAGCCGCTTCCAGACCGAGCAGGCCGCCGCCGATGACGACAGCCTTGGCCCGCGACTGGGCGGCAAGCATCATCGCCCGGACGTCGTCGAGATCGCGATAGGTGAGCACGCCCGGCAGGTCATGGCCTGGCACCGGAATGATAAACGGCACCGAGCCGGTGGCGATGACGAGCTTGTCGTAGGGCTCGGTCACGCCATGATCGGAGGTGACGGTCTTTGCCTGCCGGTCGATGGCGACGATCTTGTGGCCCTTGTAGAGGGTGATGCCGTGCTTGATGTACCAGCCGTCGCCATGGATGATGATCTCCTCATAGGCCTTTTCGCCCGACAGAACCGGCGACAGCATGATGCGGTCGTAGTTCACGCGCGGCTCGGCGTTGAAGATGGTGACCTGGTAGCGCCCAGGCGCCTTTTCCAGGAGATGCTCCAGCATGCGCCCGGGGGCCATGCCGTTGCCGATGATGACGAGTTTCTCGGTCATGTCCTGATCCACTCCGCTCTCACTCAGCCGCGTAGGAAAGGCCTGAAGCTTCGTCAGACGCCGTGCGCTCCATCCGCCGGATGGAAAAATGCATCCAGGCAAAGCAGGTGGCGACAATGACGAAGAGCAGCATGAAGCAGCTCGACCAGACGCCGGTGAGGTCGTTGAGCACGCCGAAGGCGATTGGCAGGATAAAGCCGCCGAGCCCGCCAATCATGCCGACAACGCCGCCGACCGCGCCGACACTCTGCGGATAGTAAGCCGGGATGTGCTTGTAGACGGCGGCCTTGCCAAGGCTCATGAAGAAGCCGAGCACACAGGCAACGGCTATGAAGGCAAGCGGGCCGATCTCGAAATGGAAGGCGATCGGCCCGCTGATACCGCGCACGACGTAGTCTGCCGAGGGGAGAGACAGAACGAGAGTCGCGACGGCACTGACAGCGAAGGTGCAGTAGAGCACGGTGCGGGCGCCGATCCGGTCGGAAAGCACGCCGCCATAGGCGCGGAAAATACTTGCCGGAATTGAATAGGCCGCGCCAATCATGCCGGCGGTCGCAAGCCCGAAGCCGTAGACGCCGATCAGGTAGCGGGGCAGCCACAGCGAGAGCGCCACGAATGCACCGAAGGCGAAGAAATAATAGAAGGCGAAGCGCCAGACCTGCAGGTTCTTGAGCGGCGCGAATTCCTGCAAGAAGCTTCTCTTGGGCGCTGCCTTGCCGGCGCGGCGCTCGCGGATGACCGGATCGTCGCCAGTCGTGAACCAGAAGACGGCGGCCATGACGACTAGTGCTGCCGCCCAGATCAGCGCGACCGACTGCCAGCCCCAGGAAAGAAGCACGAACGGTGCCAGGAACTTGGTGACCGCGGCGCCGACATTGCCGACACCGAAAATGCCAAGCGCCGTACCCTGCTTGCCGGCCGGGAAGAAGCGCGAGACATAGGCGACACCGACGGCGAAGGAACCGCCGGCGAGCCCAACGCCTAATGCGGCGACCAGCATCTGCCCGTAGGTGTGCGCAAAAGCGAGCAGAAAGGTCGCGACCGCCGCCGCAAGCATGGTCGCGGTGTATACCAGCCGTCCGCCAAAACGGTCGGTCCAGACACCGAGCACCATACGCACGAGCGAGCCGGTGAGGATCGGCGTGCCGACGAGCAGGCCGAACTCCGTCTCGTTCAGCCCCAGCTCTTGCTTTATGCGCACGCCGATGATTGAAAAGATCGTCCACACCGCGAAGCAGACGGTGAAGGCGATGGTGGACATGGCAAGCGCCTGCCGGGGAGCGCTGTCCTGGCTGGGCGCGGCTGGGAGATTTGCGGTCATTTTCTGGCTCCGGTTTGCGGCGTGGGAGGCACCGCCCTTGTCTGTTCGTTCGCGACTGTCAGCGGCGCAGCATCGGCGAACTGGTTGAAACCGACCTTTGCGCGGTCACTTCGAGACCCTTGCCGTCAGTCTTGGCGCCGGCGGGAAAGACGAGGAGCGCGGCGGTGAACAGCGCCGCCGTCAGCGCGCTGGCGGCCAGAAAATCGCGGCGCGTGAAGTCCGCGAGGGACGCGCCAGTTCCGATCCGTTTCGTCATCGTCGTCTCCGGTTGGCGCCGCTTGGGACCAGCGCGTCGATTGCGTCAAAACAAAAAAGCCGCCGGCCAGGTCTTCGCGTCCGGGATTTCGGGAGCGCGTGTGGACCTGAGCGGCAGCTTTGCCTGTGGCGCCCGCCATTGGACGCCGTGTCACTTGGCCCTTGCGGACCCTACATTTTGGAAAGCAGGAAGCGTGCCAATTCGATAGCGCTCTTAATTATAGAATGAAATCAACATGAACCGCAGCCGCGCGACTTTTGACCAAGCTCGGCAGCGGATCAAAGATTAGTCAAAATGCCTTGCACAGCAGCATAATATTTGTGCAATGCGGTAGATTGCCCATTGCCGATGCAGATTTGCCAATGATGATGACGAGTTTCCAATTATGGCCTTACTCCGCCGCTTCGACGAAGCGGTGGCGTTCGTAGAGGAATTTCAGCACCGCCTCGCGGCAGCGCAGGAAGGTGCGGTCGGAGGAAAGCTCAATGCGCCGACGCGGCCGGGCCAGCGGCACGGGAAGAACCTCGCCGATGGTGGCCGCCGGCCCGTTGGTCATCATCACGATGCGGTCGGACAGCAGCACCGCCTCGTCGACATCGTGAGTTATCATGATCGTCGTCGAGCCGAGCCTCGAATGGATATCCATCACCGCGTCCTGAAGATGCGCGCGGGTCAGCGCGTCGAGCGCGCCGAAGGGCTCGTCGAGCAGCAGGATCTTCGGCTCCATGGCCAGCGCCCGGGCGATGCCGACGCGCTGCTTCATGCCGCCCGAAATCTCGGCCGGACGTTTGTCCTTGGCATGCGCCATCTGCACGAGATCGAGATTGCGCATGATCCATTCATGCCGCTCGGCCCGGCTCTTTTTGCCGCCGAAGACCTTGGATACCGCGAGGCTGATGTTTTCGTAGACGGTGAGCCATGGCAGCAGGCTGTGGTTCTGGAACACCACGGCGCGTTCCGGGCCGGGGCTGTCGACCTCCTTGTCTTCGAGCAGGACGGCGCCGGCCGAGACCTTGGTCAGGCCGGCGATCAGGTTGAGCAAGGTCGACTTGCCGCAGCCGGAATGGCCGATGATCGAGACGAATTCGCCCTTGTCGATGGTCAGCCGGATGTCCTTCAGCACGTCGCTGACCTGGCTGCCGCGGGCGAAGGATTTGTCGATGTGGTCGAGTTTCAGATAGGCCGTCATCGTCCCTCTCCTCACTTTGCTGTTGTGCCGCGGGTGACGAAGACGCCGACCGCCGCGACCAGGCGGTCGAGGCAAAAGCCGGTGACGCCGATATAGGCGAGCGCGACAATGATGTCGGGCAGGCGCGACGAGTTCCACGCGTCCCAGATGAAGAAGCCGATGCCGACGCCGCCGGTCAGCATTTCGGCGGCGACGATGGCGAGCCAGGACAGGCCGATGCCGATCCGCAAGCCGGTGAAGATATAGGGCGCGGCCGCCGGCACCATGATCTTCACAAAGAACTCGAACTGGTTGAGCCGGAGGATACGGGCGACGTTGCGGTAGTCCTCGGGGATGTTGCGGACACCGACCGCGGTGTTGATGATTATGGGCCAGATCGAGGTGATGAAGATGACGAAGATCGCCGACGGGCTGGAATCGCGGAACGCCGCCAGCGACAGCGGCAGCCACGCGAGCGGCGGCACCGTGCGCAGGATCTGGAAGACCGGATCGAGACCGCGCATCGCCCAGATCGACTGGCCGACGAGCGCGCCGAGCGCGACGCCGACGATTGCTGCCAGGCCGAAGCCCATGGCGACGCGCTGCAGCGACATCAGCACCCGCCAGGCGAGTCCGATGTCCTGCGGGCCATTGTCGAAGAACGGGTGGGCGATCAGGTCATAGGCCTCGTTCCACACCTGGCTCGGCGGTGGCAGGCTGGCCGTCGGCGACGAACAGGCGACCTGCCAAACGACGAGCATAATGGTGATGACGATGACCGGCGGCACCAGCGTGCTGGCCAGTTTGGCGGCGATCGCGGCCGGGTCGAAGCGGCGCGGCGCCCTGGCGGTCAAGGCGATGATTTCGGCGGGCTTGGCCGGTGCGGGGAACGGCTTCACCTTGCGGTCCTCGATGGCTTGGATAGACATTCTCGAAAAACTCCTTGGCGGCAGGTGCAAGGCAGGCGGCGGTGCCACCGCCTGCCTTGCACCTATGTCAGGCTCAGGCCGACACCTTGATTCTCAGGCTGTCGAGATAGGCCGACGGGTTCTCCGGATCGAAGATCTTGCCGTCGAAGAAGGTTTCGGCGCCGCGCGACGTAGACGCCGGAATATCGGCCGCGGCGACACCAAGATCCTTGGCCGCCTCGCGCCACAGATCCTCACGGTTTACTTGGCCGACCAGTGCTTTGATGTCGGTGGTCGGCGCGAACTTGCCCCAGCGGATATTTTCGGCGAGGAACCAGCTGTCGTGGCTCTTGAAGGGATAGGACACGCCGCCCTTCCAGAACTTCATATAGAGGTCGGTGCCGTTGGCGACGCGGCCATTGCCGTAGTTGATGTCGCCCTTGAGGCGGCCGATGATGTCGGCAGTCGGCACGTTCATCCACTGCCGCTTGCCGATGATGGCGGCCATCTCGTCCTTGTTTTCTTTTGCCTCGCACCATTGCTGGGCTTCCATGACGGCCATCAGGATCGCCTTGGTGGCGTTCGGGTACTTGTCGATAAAGGCGGCGCGCAGGCCGAGCGCCTTTTCCGGATGGCCCTTCCACAGTTCGCCGGTGGTGGCGGCGGTGAAGCCGACGCCCTGGTGGACGAGTTGCTCGTTCCACGGCTCGCCGACACAGAACACGTCCATGTTGCCGACCTTCATGTTGGCGACCATCTGCGGCGGCGGCACGACGATGGTCGAGACGTCCTTGTCGGGATCGATGCCGCCGGCAGCCAGCCAGTAGCGCAGCCAAAGATCGTGCGTGCCGCCCGGGAAGGTCATGGCGGCCTTCACCTCCTTGCCTGCGGCCTTTTTCGCAGCGAAGGCGTCCTTCAGCTTGGAGGCGTCGAGGCCGACGCCGGTGCCGGCATATTCCTGGGCGACGGAAATGCCCTGGCAGTCGTAGTTGAGCCGCGCCACGATCGCCATCGGCAGTGGCTGCTTGTTTTGCGTCACCTTGCCGGTGTGCATCAGATAAGGCATCGGCGTCAGGATATGGGCGCCGTCAATGCCGTTGGCTTCGCCGCCGAGCACCAGATTATCGCGCGTCGCCCCCCAGGAGGCCTGCTTGAGCACCTCGACATCGGGCATGCCGAATTTCTCGAACAGGCCTTTCTCCTTGGCGATCATCAACGGTGCTGCATCAGTCAATGCGATGAAGCCGAGCTTGGCGCCGGTGACTTCCGGCGCGGCGGGCGCCGCATAGGCGCCGGAGGGCAGCAGCGCACGCGCCGCCGCCAGCGTTGCCGCGGTGGCCGCGCTGATCCTCAGGAAATCCCGGCGGCTGATCGCCGTTTGGGCGGAATGGCTATTGGTGCTTTTCGTCATCGTCATCTCCGGTTGGGCGCGGCTTGGGATCGGCGCCGTCGATTGCGTGTTCGACCAAAACAAAAAAAGCCGCCGGCCAGGCCGCGCGCGTCCGTCCATCCGGGATCGCGTGTCGACCTGAGCGGCAGCTTTGCCTGTAGCGCCCGCCATTGGACGCCTATTCCGTGACCCGAGAAGAGTCTGCCTATTGCAAAGCAGGAACCGTGCCAGTTTCGGAATGGATGACAAACATCAATGAGATCAACGGCATGCCACAATCTTCGGCGCGCCGGCCCGCTGGGCGAGCAAGCCAAGGATTGTTCATTAGCGCAGTCGCACGCACATTTTTTGTGCAGCGCACAAGAATGCCGGGGAAATGATCAGGCTTCAGCGCGCGCCAATTTCTGGCCGGCAATGTAGGCGTCGATCTCGTCGGGATCGAATATCTGGCCATCGAAGAAGCCATCGGGACCGAGCACCAGGCTTGCCCCCGCCGAACCGACCGGAGTCGCGGCCTTCAGCGCGCCCTCGACCTTGGCATTGGCACCGGGAAGCGCCACGCCAAGCGGCTTCAACGCCGAGCGGTAGAGATCGGGGCGGTAGCAGTCGCGGGCAATAGCGAGGTTTTCCGGCGTGTGCGCGACATGCCCCCAGCGCACCATCTGCGTGTAGAACCACAGCGCATGGCTCTTCCACGGGAAGTTCGCCGCCTTGTTGAAGGGCAGAAAGAAGTCGCCGACGGTGAGTTCGGCGCCGCCGCCGAGCGCCAGATGCCCGCTGAGAATCGGCATCTGCAGCGCCGGCGCAAGCCCGAGGAAGGCCGGCTGCGCCATCAGGGCCGCGAGTTCGTCACGGTTTGCCGGATCCTGGCACCAGCGCGCCGCGTGATGAAGCGCACGCAGCAGGGCTGAAAGCGCGTCCGGCTCTCTTTCCGCCCATGCCTTGCGCACGCCAACGACTTTCTCCGGGCTGGTCTTCCAGATGGCCGCCTTGACCGTGGCGATGCGGCCGGTGCCGGCGACGACCGCGGCACTGTTCCAGGGTTCGCCGACGCAGTAGCCGTCGATCCTGCCGGCGGCGAGCGCGTCGGCCATGAAGGGGGGCGGCACGATGACGATCTCGATTTCACGCGACGGGTCGATGCCACAGGCGGCGAGCCAGTAGCGCAATTCGTAATTGTGCCCGGAATGCGGATGGACGACGGCGAAGCGCAGCGGATCGCCGCCGCCATTCGCCCGTTCGCGAATCAGCGCTCGCAATGCCTTGCCGGCCCGCGCCGGATCGAGATCGGGTTGGGCGCCGTGCGCGGCCATGCCGGCCCAGACCGCGTTTGAAACCGTCACGCAATTGCCGCCGAGGCCGAGCGAGAACGGCACGACCGTGTCGGAGGCGAGCGGCGTCAGCCCCAGATTGCAGGCGATCGGCATCGGCCCCAGCATGTGCGCCAGATCGAAGTGGCCGATGGCGATGCGGTCGCGGATGTTGGCCCAGGACGTTTCCCGGTTGAGGGTGAGGTCGATGCCTTCGCGCAAAGCAAAGCCGATTTCCTTCGCCGCGACAAGGATGGCGCTGTCGAAGAGCGGCGTGAAGCCAGCATTGATCCGGTGCTCGGCCGCCATTCTCAACTCTCCTCGGGATCCAGAAGCCCTGCCGCCGTCACCAGGCTCTGCGCGATTTCGGCGATCTTGCGGTTCTGGTTCATGGCTGTCTTGCGCAGCAGCGTGTAGGCCGCGTCCTCCGACAGGCCGCGCGATTTCATCAGGATGCCCTTGGCGCGATCGATCACCTTGCGGCGCTCCAACTCGCTGCGGGCTTCTTCCAGTTCGCGCGCCATGCGCGAGAAGGCGTTGAAGCGGCTGATCGCCATGTCGAGGATCGGCTTGACCCGCTCCTGGCGCAGGCCGTCGACGACATAGGCCGATACCCCCGCTTCCACCGCAGCTTCGATCGAAGCCTGATCCGAGCGGTCGACGAACATGGCGATCGGCCGCTTCACCACGCGCGAAAGCTGGAACATGTTTTCGAGCATGTCGCGGTTGGGATTTTCGAGATCGATGACGATCACGTCGGGTTCGATCTCGGCGATCCGCCGCGCGATGCCGGCGACGTCGTGGATGACCGTGACCTGCTGATGCCCGGCTTCCCGCAATCCCGCTTCGATTATCGAAGCGCGGATGTGGTTTTCATCGATCACCAGAACAGTGAGGGATTTGCGGATCATGCCGCATTTTGCGCAGGCGAGACGATTGTGCAATGCGGCATGGCGAGATTCACGGAAACAAAGCCGGCGTCCAGGCGCCGCCTGAGGAATTGGACGACGGCCGGCGCGACGAACTTGACGCCGCGGGCGCCGGCACCCGCCTGATCAGTTGCCTGCAGGTCTGTCGGCGCACGGTGATCGCGTCGGGCGGAAGCGGACATCGCAAGCGAGGACTCCGGAGGTCGTGGTTGCGCCCTCAAGCCCCGCCTGGTCGACCAGATAGAAGATCGCATTGGCCTCTCCGCCCGGCATCGTCTCGCTGAACTGGATGCGGCTGTCAGGCTGGATCAGACCGAGCAGGGTCTCCGCGGCACCTCGACGCCGAGGTTGCGCAGATCGTAGCCGTTGCCGCGCCGCGCCGATTTTCTGGAGTGATAACCGCGCTCGCGCGGCGAATTCGTAACCCTACTCGGCGGCCGTCTCCGATGGCGCCTCTGCCGGCCCCGAAGGTTCGGCCTCGGCACGGGGCTTGCGCCGTGAAAACAGCGACCTGAGCGTGACGTAGAACACCGGCGTCAGGAACAGGCCGACGAAGGTGACGCCGAGCATGCCGGAGAATACCGCGGTGCCGAGCGACTGGCGCATTTCTGCGCCCGGTCCCGTTGCGATCATCAGCGGCACGACGCCGAGGATGAACGAGAAGGCGGTCATCAGGATCGGCCGCAGCCTGAGCCGGCAGGCTTCGACGGCAGCCTCGGCGGCCGACAGCCCGCGTTCCTGCGCCTGCCGCGCGAATTCGACGATCAGGATCGCGTTCTTCGCGGCAAGCCCGATCAGCACGATGAGGCCGATCTGCACGAGGATGTTGTTGTCCAGCCCTCGGAAAGACACGCCGAGCAACGCCGCGAGCACGCCGAGCGGCACCACCAGCACAATGGCGAACGGCAGCACCCAGCTTTCATATTGCGCCGCCAGCGCCAGGAACACGAACAGCACCGACAGTCCGAAGATATAGACAGCGGCATTGCCGGTGTTGCGCTCCTGATAGGCGAGCTCGGTCCATTCATAGGAGGTACCGGCCGGCAGCGTCTTTGCCGTGATCCCTTCCATCAATGCCAGCGCGTCGCCCGTGGAAACGCCGGGCGCGGCGTTGCCCTGCAGCGGCACTGAGACGTACATGTTGTAGCGCTGGACCAGCGCCGGGCCGGTGACGTCGCGGATCTCGATCAACGTGCCGAGCGGAACCAGCGCGCCGGTCGCCGAGCGCACCTTCAGTTTCAAGATGTCGGCGCGATCGAGGCGGAACGCCTGGTCGGCCTGCGCCCGCACCTGGTAGACGCGCCCGAACGCGTTGAAGTCGTTGACGTAGGCGGTGCCCAAATTGATCGACAGCGTCTCGAAGATGTTGGGGATCGGCACGTTCAGGATGCGCGCCTTGTCGCGATCGATCGCCAGGAAGAATTGCGGGCTCGACGCGGAGAAGGTGGTGAACACGCCCGTCAGCCCCGGCGTCTTGTTGGCCTTGCCGGCGATTTCGTAGGCAAGCGCCAGGATCTGCCGCATGTCGGCGCTGTTGCGCTCCTGGATCTGCAGCTTGAAGCCGCCGGCATTGCCGACGCCGCGGATCGGCGGCGGTGGCAGTGCGATAATGAAGGCTTCCTTGATGCTTTGCAGGCTGCCGAACAGATTGCCGATGACCTGGGTCGCCGACTGGCCGGCTTTCAGTCGCTCGTCAAACGGCTTGAACCTGGCGAAGATCACGCCCGCGTTGCTGGCGTTGGTGAAGGTCGCGCCGGAGAAGCCGGCGAAGGCGACAGCGTAATCGACGCCTGGCGTTTTCTGGATGATCTGCGACGCCTGCTGGATGACCGAATCGGTCCTCGACAGCGAAGCGCCGTCCGGCAACTGGACGACGACGATCGCATAGCCCTGGTCAAGCGACGGAATGAAACCGCGCGGCACCGCCTGCACCATGTAGACCGTGGCGTAGATGAGGGCCGCGAAAACGGCCAGCATGGCGGCCATCGTTATCCACGAGCCGACCAGCACACGGATAATGCTCGAATACCAATGGGCGACCCTGTCGAAGCCACGATTGAAGCCGTCGGCGAGCGCCCGTCCGAACCGCGCCAGGAAAAAGCGCGGCGGCGCCGCCGCGGCGTGATGCGGCTTGAACAGCAGTGCGGCCAGCGCCGGCGAAAGCGTCAGCGAATTGAATGCCGAGATCGCCGTCGACACCGCGATGGTGATAGCAAACTGCAGATAGAACTGCCCAGAAATGCCGGGGATGAAGGCTGTCGGCACGAACACGGCTATCAGCACCAGCGAGATCGCGATGACGGCCGTTCCGACTTCGTCCATGGTCAGGTGCGACGCCGGACTGGGCGCCAGCCCTCTGGCGATATTGCGCTCGACGTTTTCGACCACGACGATCGCATCGTCGACGACGATGCCGATCGCCAGAACGAGGCCGAACAGCGTCAGCATGTTGAGCGAGAAGCCGGCGGCGTAAAGTACCGCCAGCGTGCCGATCAGCGACACGGGAATCGCCACGATCGGCACGATCGCCATGCGCCACGATTGCAGGAAGACGATGATAACGATGATGACCAGCAGCATCGCCTCGAGGATCGTCTTGTAGACCTCCTGGATCGACTCGGCGACGAACTCGGTCGGATTGTAGACGATGTCGTAGCTCAACCCCTTCGGGAAGTCGCGGGAAAGCTCCTTCATCTTGTCCTGGATCTCCGCGGCTGCGGCGAGCGCATTGGTGCCCGGCCGCTGGAAGATGGCGAGCGCCACCGCCGGTTTGCCGTTGAGATAGGAGTTGGTGACGTAATCCTTGGCGCCGAGCTCGATGCGCGCCACGTCCTGGAGCGAGATCAGGCGGCCGTCGTCGGTCGATTTGACGATCACGTATCGGAAGTCGCGTGCGTCGTTGAAGCGGCCTTGCGTTGTGACCGTGTACTGGAACGCCGTGCCGGTGCTGGTCGGCGGCGCGCCGATCGAGCCGCCCGAGACCTGGACATTCTGGTCGCGCAGCGCCTGCACCACATCGCCCGAGGTCATCCCCAGGGCGGACAGTTTTTCCGGATCGAGCCAGATGCGCAGCGAATATTCGCGTTCGCCGAAGATGATGAGGTCGCCGACGCCGTCTAGTCTGAGCAGTATGTCGCGCACCCGCGAGCGGGCGTAGTTCGAGACGTAGAGTTGGTCGTAGGTATTGTCGGGCGACAGCATGTGCACGACCATCATCAGGTCGGGCGAGGTCTTGGTGGTGGTGATGCCGAGGCGGCGGACTTCTTCGGGCAGGCGCGGCTCGGCGACCGACACGCGGTTCTGCACCAGCACCTGCGCCTGGTCGAGATCGGTGCCCAGCTTGAAGGTGATGGTCAGCGCCATCGCCCCGTCGCCCGACGAATAGGACGACATGTAGAGCATGCCCTCGACGCCGTTGATCTCCTGCTCGATCGGCGTTGCCACCGTCGCTGCGACCGTCTCGGCGTCTGCGCCCGGATACTGGGCGCGAACGACGATGGTCGGCGGCGCGATCTCGGGATATTGCGCGACCGGCAGCTGGGTATAAGCAATCCCGCCGAGGATCAGCAGGACGATCGAAACGACCGATGCGAAGATCGGACGGTCGACGAAGAAATGTGCGAACCTCATTGCTGCAACTCGGCGGTCTCGGCCCTGGGCGGCAACGTCACCATCTCGACCTTGACCTTGGTGCCGGGCCTGGCGTGCATCAGCCCGTTGACGATGATCGTCTCATCGCCGGTCAGGCCCTGGCGGATCACCCGGTAGCCGTCGAGAAGCGGGCCGGTGCGCACGGGCTTCGCCGACACCATCCCGGCCTCATCCACCAGGAACACGATGCGGCGATCCTGATCGGCGCCGATCGCCTCGTCGGGCACCAGCACGCCGCTATGCGGCAGCGACCCCGGCACGTTGATGCGTCCGAACATGCCTGGCTGGAGAATGCCGTCGGCGTTGGGAAACCTTGCACGCACCCGCATGGTGCCGGTCGCGTTGTCGATCCGGTTCTCGGCAAAATCGAGCTTGCCTTTGAATACTGCCTCCGCGCGGTCGGCGACGCGAACCACCACCTCGAGCCCGCCGGCGCCTTCCTGCATGCTGCCGCCGCGCTCCTTCGCGTCGCGGGCGTAGCTGAAATACAGGCGCTCATCGACGTCGAAATAGAAGTCGATCGGATCGCGCGTAACGATGGTCGTCAGCAAGGTGGAATCCGGCTGCACGAGGTTGCCGACCGACACCAGCCGGCGGTCGATGCGGCCGGACAAGGGTGCCTTGATCTCGGTGAATTCCATGTTCAGTCTGGCCGTCGTCAGCGCAGCCGTCGCGCCCTGCATCTGCGCCTGCGCCGAAAGGTATTCCCGCCGGCGGTCGTCGACCGTCGCGGTTGAGATATTGCCGGTCTTGGCGAGTTCGTCGGCGCGATCCAGCTGCATCTTGGAGAATTCGAGCAGACTCTTGGCGACGTCCACTTGCGACTTGGCAGCATCATAAGCCGCCTGGTACGGACGCTGATCGATGGTGAAGAGCAGGTCGCCCTTGTTGACCAGTGCGCCGTCCTGGAAGCTGACCTTGTCCAGATAGCCGCTGACGCGCGAACGGATGGCGACCTGGTCGAGGGCTTCGAAGCGCCCGACGAACTCGTCGTCTTCGACGATTTCACGGACCACCGGCTTGGCCGCCGTCACCACGGGTAACTGTTGGTCCTGCGCAAACGCAGTGCTGCTGAAAGCCATGCCGAGCAGGAATGCCGCCAACACGGCGGCGCGGGTAAGCCAGCCGGCCGATCGACAGGGTCGCCCGCCCGCGTCGCGATGCAATTGCCCATTCTCTTGGGTGTCCATTTGCGTCCTCGCTCGCTGGACCCGGAGGTCGGTTGATCCGCTTCTACGCTCAGGCTTTTCGTCGAAATCAGAGCACTACAGTGTGTGCATGGCAACATGATCATTTTCGATGTGGGCTGAAATGTCCACCCTGTGGCTGCCCCGCCACCCGCCACTTGCGATGCAGATCCACCGGGCGGTCCGGGGATGCCATTGAGAGGGGGCGGCTAGACCTGGGAACAGACCTTGGTCCCGTCGGGCTGAACGTCCGCAATCCTTCTTCAAACGTTAAAGCCGCCATTTCGCTATCGGCCCCAAACGCGACGTCTGAGTACTGGTTCGGCGATGAACACTCTGGCGCTTGCTGATGTTGAGCGACGTCAGCTTTCGCCCAAACCGCGTCAGCCCTTACACCACCAACCTCCCCTGCTCCGCGTCCTCTGCATTGGGATCGCCCGGCGCGGTCGCCCAGGCGAGCTCCACCAGCGTCACCGTCCGCCTTCCAACCCCGTCGAGCTGGCAGACGATCAGCCCCTGCTCCTCGATATATATCAGCAGGCGCCGGGCGCGGCGTAGCGAGTGCGAGCCGTAGGCGCGGGCGATCGCCGCGTCGCTCGGGCAGGGCCAGCCCTCCTTGGCGGCGCGGGCGATCATCATGAACACGCCTTGCATGTCCTCGGGGAGCAGCGAGGCGCGCGCCGAGACGTCCTGCCAAGCGTCATCGCCTGCCATGTCGGAGCCGAGGCCGGCGCGGGCGCGGGTCAGCATGCGGCGGAACTCCGGCAGGTCCGGCACGACCGAGGCGAGGCCCTCGATGCGGCAGCGGACAACGAACTCCTGATAAAGCACGCCGATGACCCGGAAGCCGGCATCGGGTTGCGCCAGCACGGCGCGCAGCACCCGGTCGACGCGCTCGCGGCGCTCCGCCAAATCCTCGGCGCTGATCGGCGGCTCCACCGCTTCGGGGCGGATTTCCAGCGCCGCCGATTTCGCCGCCATCAGCTGGTCGAGCAGGTCCGGCGACGACCGGCGCTGCGGCCGGACGGTTTCGGGCGGCGGGGCCGCCAGGATGATCGCGCGCGCGTCCTCCAACGCCGATTCCGGCAGCGGCATCAGGCGCGGGGTCGCGTTGCGCGGACTTGTATCGGTCGGGCCGATCCGCAAGCCCAGCGGACGGCGCGACAGCGCCGGGCCGAGCGCCATGAATTGCCCGCGCTCGAGGTCGCGAAAAGCCTCCGCCTGGCGCCGCTCCATGCCGAGCAGGTCGGCGGCGCGCGCCATGTCGATATCGAGAAAGGTCCGGCCCATGAGGAAATTGGAAGCCTCGGCCGCGACGTTCTTGGCAAGCTTGGCCAGCCGCTGGGTGGCGATGATGCCGGCCAGCCCGCGTTTGCGGCCGCGGCACATCAAATTGGTCATGGCGCCGAGCGAGAGCTTGCGCGCCTCGTCGGAAACCTCGCCGGCGACAGCCGGCGCGAACAGCTGCGCTTCGTCAACCACCACCAGCATCGGGTACCAGTGGTCGCGGGCGACCTCGAAAAGCCCGCCGAGAAAGGCGGCGGCGCGCCGCATCTGGTTCTCGGCGTCGAGCCCCTCGAGATTGAGCACCGTGGAGACGCGGTGGATGCGCGCCCGCTCGCCGGCGCTCTGCAGGCCGCGCTCGGTATGCTCCTCGGCGTCGATCACCAGGTGGCCGAAACGGTCGCCCAGCGTCACGAAGTCGCCTTCGGGGTCGATGATGGTCTGCTGCACCCAGGGCGCGCTCTGCTCCAAGAGCCGGCGCAGCAGGTGGGACTTGCCGGAGCCCGAATTGCCCTGCACCAAAAGGCGGGTCGCCAGCAGCTCCTCGAGATCCAGCGCCGCCGGGGCGCCTGCGCTCGTCTGGCCCATCTCGATCGCAACGGTCATGTCTCGACTCTCCTTGCGGAGAGGGCTTATCAATCGCATCACAGCCCGTCGAGCGCGGCATGGCCGGCGCTCCGTGTTGCGCACAGGCTGGATGTCGCGGACGATCGAGGATACGGAACGTACCGTTTCGATTCGATGAGGCTTGTCTCCTCAGGTCGAAAACCGGTACCCGCCTTTCACCGGCTGGGCCTGCCTGGCTTTCTGCGAGCCGGCGCGCGCGGCCGCTGCAAGAATGCTCTCCACCAGATCCTTATCGCGCAGCGGTTTGCCGAGCAGCGGCACGTCGGGGGGCCGGCCGGCGATCGCGTCGGCATCGGCATATCCGGTTATCATCACCGCCGGCCAATCGGCCCGCAGATTGCGGGCGAACCGAATGACCTCCAGGCCCGAGACGAGCGGCATGGCAAAATCGGTGACGATGACATCGAAATCGTACGGCGCGCGCTCGATCATCGCCAGCGCTTCGGCACCGCCCGCGGCACAGGTAACCGCAAAGCCGTGTTGGCGAAGCGATTGCGCCGTCAGTTCCCGCAGTACGTTGCTGTCGTCGATCAGCAGGACCGATGGATAGTCCTCGCCGGCATTCACGACGCTGTCGTCGGCATCGGATTTCTCGGGGATTTCGACCGGACGCTCGATTGAACGCGGCAGCCAGAGCTGGACGGATGTTCCACTGCCGACGGTGCTTTCAATGCGAAGCGTGCCGCCCGATTGCTTGACGAAACCATGCACCGTGCTCAGACCGAGGCCAGTGCCCTTGCCGACCGGTTTTGTGGTGAAGAACGGTTCGACGACCTTGGCGAGAATGTCAGCCGGTATGCCCGACCCGGTGTCCTTGACGGTGACCACGACATAGTCGCCCGCCGAAATATCCTCGGCTGCACGGCCTAGCGTTCGATTTTGCGCCTCCACGATTATCGTGCCGCCGGACGGCATGGCATCGCGCGCGTTGAAGACCAGGTTCATCAGCGCGAGCTCCAGCTGGCTGGCATCGACATGCGCCGGCCACACAGTGTCGTCGACAAGCCAATCGAAACGGATCAGGCCGCCCAGGACCGGGGCCACCAACCCGTTCATTGTATCGCCGAGCGCGGCGAGGCGCACGGCTTGCGGCCTCAGCGTCTGGCGGCGCGAGAACGCAAGCATGCGGTTGACGAGCTCGGCGCCTTGTTTTGCCGACCGGCGTGTCAGTTCCAGAACCTGCCTGGTCTGTCCATCGAACTCGGCGTGGCGCTCGAGCAATCCCAATCCGCTGAGAATTGCGGCAAGCAGATTGTTGAAATCATGCGCCAGCCCGCCGGTAAGCTTGCCGATCGCGTCGAGGCGCTGCGATTGCAGCAGCTGGTTCTCAAGCTCGCGCCGCTCGGTAACGTCCAGCAACGTGCCGAGGATCTCAGGCTCTTTGCCGTCGGAGCCATTCGACAGGACGCCCTGGTCGAGAAAAATCCGGTAATTGCCGTCGGCGCATTGCCAGCGGAATTCGCAGGTGTAGGAGCCGGTGGCCTTGGCTGCGAGCAGGACCTCCCTCACTCTCGGCAGATCGTCGGGATGAACCCGGCTCAGGCCGAAGCCCGGATCGGCGATCAGCCGTTCGGCAGGAAAGCCGGTCAGGCGTTCGACCCCTTCGGTGACAAAGCTGGCGCCGAACGGCGGCTCCGCCGCCCTTGCGTGGAAGCAGACCGGAAGAGAGCTCAAAATGGCATGCTGCCGCTCCTGGGCGCTGCGCAGGGCTCGCTCGGCCTCGAGCTTTTCCTTCTGCGCCTGCAGTGCCTGGGCCAGCAGCCGTTGCTCGGCAGCCGCCTTTTGCTGGATTTCCAGCGTCTTCTCATGAAGTTCGACGAACACGGCGACCTTGGAACGCAGCATGGCCGGGTCGAAAGGCTTGAACACGTAATCGACCGCGCCGGCGTCGTAGCCGCGCAGCATGTGCGCGTCTTCCTTGTTGATGGCGGTGAGAAAAATTATCGGCGTTCGCCTGGATTGCTCACGCTGGCGGATCAATCCCGCGGTCTCGTAGCCATCCAGCCGGGGCATCAGCACATCCAGCAGGATGACTGCGAAATCCTCCTTCAGCAGTGCGCGCAACGCCTCTTCGCCCGACTGCACGCAGACGACTTCACCGATAGGGGCCAGAACCTCGCCGATCGCCAGCAGATTGCGCTCGTCGTCATCCACGGCCAGGATGCGCGCCTTTGCCGGCCCTGCTGCCGGCGCCATAACCTCCAGCTTCCTTGCTCCGTTTCTCGACAGTTTCTGCATCGAGCGGCCGTCAGTTCACTGCCATGAGCGTCTTTTCCGGACCATGAACACGGGATCGCGAACGGCCGATCCAGACACGCAGCAATGCCAGCAGCAGATCAAGGTCGACAGGCTTGGCGATGTAGTCGGAGGCGCCGGCGTCGAGGCACTTCTGCCGGTCGCCCTTCATTGCCTTGGCTGTGACCGAGATCAACGGGATATGGGCGATCGCCGGCATGCTGCGGATCTGCCGCATCGTCTCGTAGCCATCCATTTCCGGCATCATGATATCGATCAGTGCCGCATCGATGTCCGGGCTCTGCTCCAGAAGCGCGATACCTTCCCGGCCACGCTCCGCATGCAGCACCTGGATGTCATAGGTCTCGAGAACGCTGGTGAGTGAATAGATGTTGCGGATGTCGTCGTCGACGATGAGGACCTTTGCGCCGGCGAGGTCGAACTTGTCCGGCTGTTCGGCTGCCGCACTATTGTTGTCGTGGCCTCGCCCCGGGAGCGTCGCGGATATCAGGAGAGCCAGCTGCGCGAAATTCTCCGCCCGCGGAACGTCCGCCAATGCCGGATGCAAGGCGAGCGACTGTTGCAGCGCTTCCGGATGAGGCGCAAAGAACAGCAGCCGCGACACCGACTGTCCGAACAGGACGGCAATCTCATCCAGCATCTGGGCGTTGTCCTTGGCCGAGCGGCCAAAGCCGAGCACAACGGCATCATAGTTGGCGATGCCGATATCGTCCGCATTCGCGGCGACGCGGCCGATCGCCGTGACCGAGGTGACGCCGTCGCGGATCGCCTCGATCAGCGAAAGGCGGCGCTCGGGATCGGGATCGGCAATCAGGACGCGGCTCTGGACGCGGAGCTTTCTGGAATGAATATCCTGGAAGACCTTCATCAGTTCGTCCGACGATACGGGCTTGGTTGAAATGCTGGATGCACCCTTGCGGGCAAGCACCTCGATGTCTTCGGCGCCCGAGATGACATGAACGGGAATGTCCTTGGTTTTCGGGTCATGGCGAAGCAGATCGAACAGCACCCAGCCGTCGATATCCGACAGTCCGAGATCGAGCGTAATCGCGTCGGGAACCAGCTTGCGTGCCAAAGCCAGCGTGCCGGAGCCCGCGGTCGACAGGACGCCTTTCAGCCCGGCCGAACGTGCAAGGCCGAGCAGCAAACCGCCGAAGGTCGGGTCGTCCTCGACGATCAGCACGACCCGATCTTCCGACGAGATCGTGTCGCGGTCATCGAGCAATTCGGAGGACGGCGGGCTCGGCTGCGCCGTCGTCGCGGCCACCTCCATCGCCGGCAGCAACGCCGCTTGCGGGGCCAAGGCCATCCGGGGTCCGTCGAATGGAATGACCAGAGTGAACGTCGAACCCTTGCCCGGCGTGCTCTCGACCCGCAATTCGCCGCCGAGCAGCCGGGCAATCTCCCGGCTGATCGAGAGCCCAAGCCCAGTGCCGCCATATTTGCGGCTTGTTGTGCCGTCGGCCTGCTGGAAGGCTTCGAAGATCAGCTTCTGCTTGTCCTGCGGAATACCGATGCCGGTATCGCTGACGACGATCGCGAGCGCCTCCATCGGTTGCGCCGAACCGTTGTGACGGCCCGCCTTTTCGGCCCGGAAATTCAAGCGGACCTCGCCTTGCGAGGTGAACTTGAACGCGTTCGACAAAAGATTGAGCACGATTTGCTGCAATCGCTTCTCGTCGGTGCGGACGGTCTCCGGAAGCTCGGGATCGACGTTGATGGTGAAGCCAAGCCCCTTGTCGGTCGCCAGCTGCCGGAAGGTTCGCTCCATGTGCTGGCGAAGATGCACCACCGGCATGTCGTTGATGTCGATCGAGACGGTGCCCGATTCGATCTTCGACAGGTCGAGGATGTCGTTGATCAGGCTCAAAAGGTCGGTGCCGGCCGAATTGATGGTGCGCGCGAACTCGACCTGCTTGTCGTTGAGATTGCCCTGCTGGTTGGTTGCGAGCAGGTTTGAAAGGATGAGCAGCGAGTTCAGCGGCGTGCGCAGTTCGTGGCTCATATTGGCGAGGAATTCCGACTTGTATTTCGAGGTAAGCGCCAGCTGCTCGGCCTTCTCCTCCAGCGCCCGCCGCGCCATCTCGATTTCCAGGTTCTTGTTCTCCACCTGCTTCTTTTCGTTCTCGAGCAGCTGCGCCTTTTCCTGCAGCTCCTCGTTGGTGGCGTGCAGCTCCTCCTGCTTCTTGGTCAGTTCGGTCTGACGCGCCTGCAATTCCGAGGTCAGCAGCTGCGACTGCTTGAGCAGGCCTTCGGTACGCATGGTGGCGGCGATGGTGTTGAGAACGATGCCGACGGATTCCATCAGCTGGTTGAGGAAGGACTGGTGCGTGTCGCGGAATTCGCTGAACGAGGCGAGTTCGATGACGGCCTTCACCTCGTCCTCGAACAGAGCCGGAAGAATGATCACGTTCGCCGGCGCGGCATTGCCAAGGCCGGAGGTAACGCGCAGGAAATTCGGCGGCACATTGTCCAGCATGATGGCGCGCTTGTCGGCGGCACTCTGCCCGACAAGCCCTTCACGCAGATCGAGGCGTTGCTTGATTTCCGCCTTGCTTTCGGCGCCATAGGAGGCGGCGAGCTCCAGATAGAATTCATCCTCGTCGCGGTTGGTCACATAGAACACGCCATATTGCGCATTCACCAGCGGGGCGAGTTCGGACATGATGAGGCGCGAGACCGTGGCCAGGTCACGCTCGCCCTGCAGCATGCGCGAGAAGCGGGCGAGATTGGTCTTCAGCCAGTCCTGCTCGGCATTCTTCAGCGTCTGGTCCTTCAGATTGCGGATCATCTCGTTGATGTTGTCTTTCAGCGCCGCCACCTCGCCGGAGGCCTGGACGCTGATCGAGCGGGTCAGATCGCCCTTGGTCACCGCCGTCGACACCTCGGCGATGGCGCGCACCTGGGTGGTCAGGTTGGCCGCGAGCTGATTGACGTTGTCGGTCAGGTCGCGCCAAAGGCCGGCAGCGCCGGGCACCCGGGCCTGGCCGCCGAGCTTGCCTTCGATGCCCACTTCGCGGGCGACGTTGGTCACCTGGTCGGCGAAGGTCGCCAGCGTCTCGATCATGCCGTTGATGGTGTCGGCGAGCGAGGCGATCTCGCCCTTGGCATCGACCGTCAGCTTGCGCTTGAGATTGCCTTGCGCGACCGCGGTCACGACATCGGCGATGCCGCGCACCTGGTTGGTCAGGTTCGTCGCCATCAGATTGACGTTGTCGGTCAGGTCCTTCCAGGTGCCGGCGACGCCCTCGACCCGCGCCTGGCCGCCGAGCTTGCCCTCGGTGCCGACCTCGCGGGCGACACGCGTCACTTCGCCGGCAAAGGAGTTCAGCTGGTCGACCATGGTGTTGATCGTCGATTTCAGCTCCAGGATCTCGCCCTTGACGTCGACGGTGATCTTCTTCGACAGGTCGCCGCGCGCCACAGCGGTGGTCACCTCGGCGATGTTGCGGACCTGGCCGGTCAGGTTCTCGGCCATCGAATTCACATTGTCGGTCAGATCCTTCCAGGTGCCGGCAACGCCGCGCACCTGCGCCTGGCCGCCGAGCTTGCCTTCGGTGCCGACCTCGCGCGCCACGCGCGTCACCTCCGAGGCAAAGGAATTCAGCTGGTCGACCATCGTATTGATGGTGTCCTTCAGCTCGAGGATCTCGCCGCGCACATCGACGGTGATCTTCTTCGACAGGTCGCCCAGCGCCACTGCCGTCGTCACCTCGGCGATGTTGCGCACCTGGCCGGTCAGATTGGCGGCCATCGCATTGACGTTGTCGGTCAGGTCTTTCCAGGTACCGGCAACACCGCGCACCTGCGCCTGGCCGCCGAGCTTGCCGTCCGAACCGACTTCGCGCGCCACGCGCGTCACCTCGGAGGCGAAGGAATTCAGCTGGTCGACCATCGTATTGATGACGTCCTTGATCTGCAGGATCTCGCCCAATGCATCGACGGTGATCTTCTGGGTCAGGTCGCCGGTCGCAATCGCGGTTGCTACCTTGGAGACGTCGCGTAATTGCACGGTCAGATTGCCGGCCATGGCATTGACGTTGTCGGTCAAATCTTTCCAGGTGCCGCCGACGCCCTCGACATGCGCCTGACCGCCGAGCTTGCCCTCCGACCCCACTTCGCGCGCCACACGCGTCACTTCCGAGGCGAAGGAATTGAGCTGATCGACCATCGTGTTGACGGTGTCCTTGAGCTCGAGGATTTCGCCCTTGACGTCGACGGTGATCTTCTTCGACAGGTCGCCGCGGGCAACGGCGGTCGTCACCTCGGCGATGTTGCGGACCTGGCCGGTCAGGTTGGCGGCCATCAGGTTGACGTTATCGGTCAGGTCCTTCCAGGTGCCGCCGACGCCCTTCACCTCGGCCTGGCCGCCGAGCTTGCCTTCGGTTCCGACCTCGCGCGCCACACGCGTCACTTCCGAGGCGAAGGAATTGAGCTGGTCGACCATCGTGTTGATGGTGTCCTTGAGCTCGAGGATTTCGCCCTGCACGGCGACGGTGATCTTCTTCGACAAGTCGCCCGAAGCGACCGCAGTCGTCACCTCGGCGATGTTGCGGACCTGGCCGGTCAGGTTCTCGGCCATCGAATTGACGTTGTCGGTCAAGTCCTTCCAGGTGCCGGCGACGCCGCGCACCTGAGCCTGGCCGCCGAGCTTGCCCTCGGTGCCGACCTCGCGGGCGACACGCGTCACTTCGCCGGCAAATGAGTTCAGCTGGTCGACCATGGTGTTGATGGTCGATTTCAGTTCGAGGATCTCGCCCTTGACGTCGACCGTGATTTTCTTCGACAGGTCGCCAAGCGCCACGGCCGTGGTCACCTCGGCGATATTGCGCACCTGGCCTGTCAGATTTTCGGCCATCAGGTTCACGTTGTCGGTCAGGTCCTTCCAGGTGCCGCCGACACCTTCGACGCGCGCCTGACCGCCGAGCTTGCCTTCTGTACCGACTTCGCGCGCGACGCGCGTCACTTCCGAGGCGAAGGAATTGAGCTGGTCGACCATCGTGTTGATGGTGTTCTTGAGTTCGAGGATTTCGCCTTTCACGTCGACGGTAATCTTCTTCGACAGGTCGCCGGAAGCGACGGCGGTCGTCACCTCGGCGATGTTGCGCACCTGCCCGGTCAGGTTCGTCGCCATGGCGTTGACGTTGTCGGTCAGGTCCTTCCAGGTTCCGGCCACACCTTTCACGCGAGCCTGGCCGCCCAGCTTGCCTTCGGTGCCGACCTCGCGCGCCACGCGCGTCACTTCCGAGGCGAAGGAGGCCAGTTGCCCGACCATGGTGTTGACGATCTTGCCGATGCGCAGAAACTCGCCGCGCAGCTGCCGGCCGTCGATTTCGACCATCATCGTCTGCGACAGGTCACCCTTGGCCACCGCGCCGATGACGCGCGCCACTTCGGCCGTCGGCTGAACCATGTCCTCGATCAGATCGTTGACGGAACGGACGCTCGATTCCCAACTGCCGGTGGCGTTGCGGACACGGCCGCGTTCGCCGATCCGGCCATCCTTGCCGACGACCTTGCTGAGGCGTTCGAACTCGCGCGTGACCTGATCGTTGAGTTCTACGATTTCGTTGAAGGTGTCGGCGATCTCGGAATCAAGGCCGGCGTAGACATTGTCGATACGAACGGAGAAATCACCGCTCCGAAAAGCCTTCAGCGCGTTCAGTATTTGACGACGGTCCAATTGCCTTGTGGATGCAAGCACGCTCACAGCGCCCCTCCCAGCTCACGGATTTCTTGAATGTCCTGGTGAAACTGTCCCCTGCGGCCGACACAACTCCCCGCAAGCGCAAGAACGCGGCATGCTCGATTTGGTTCCAGACGAAATTGCCGCTATGCGGCAGGAATTTCGCAGCCGCATTCACGAAACGACGAGCAACAAAGATCCATAATGATTGTATCGATCAATATTTCTGCCCAACGGAACATCTCGAAAAAACTCTCGTTGGTATAGATCGCGATCCAGCGATGCAACTCGATGGAGACACTAAGATGATGAAAATTCTCTCTGCATCCCTACTTGCTATCGGCCTGGCCACATCTGCCATGGCACAATCCATGGGCTCCGGGACCGGTAGCGCCGATGGCAATACCGGCGTCAACACAGGCACTTCCGGCGGCAACACCGGGACCGGCAGCGCAACTACCCCGAACACAATCGATCCGAACGCAACGAACGCTACCACGCCGCAGACAAACGGTATGGAGGATCGCTGCAAGGATACGGCGGGCAGCGATACCGACAACAACACACCCAGCGGCGCTATGACGTCGGATATGCAGAACTGCAACAAGTAACGGAGTTTTGCGCAGCGGTCATTCAGCCCGCGGCCTGGTCCAGACCGGTGCTCGCGGTTCAAACCACAGCCAGAAATATGCAGAGACCGGGCACGGGCTCATTACTTCTGAATGGATCGGCGAGCCCAAGCCGGGCGGCCGATTAACTAGTTTCAGCTAGGTTCTGCGATAGGCGGCGGCCAGCCCGGCGGGCGGGGCGGCCGTTCTGCTGATTTTCGCGGAGAGAACTGGTGGAGCCAATCGGAATCGAACCGACGACCTCTTGAATGCCATTCAAGCGCTCTCCCAACTGAGCTATGGCCCCACTCCGGCAGTTCACCGGCGCCGTTTCCGGCGAAGAGATCCGGCGCGGGTTCTAGACCGCGCCGTTAGTGAAGGCGGCTTCTAACCCCGCCTTCAGTCAATATCAAGCCTTCAAGAACCGCTTTTTCTAGGCAGCGCCGCGAAAGCCGGCGAATGCGGTTCGCTCAGACCTCGTCGTCGTCTTCGCCGACGCCGATCATGTCGGCAACGTCGTCGTCTTCTTCCTCCTCGTCGGCGAGGAACGTGTCATCCTCGTCATCGCCAAGGTCAACGTCGTCTTCGTCATCGCCGAGATCGGGAAGCTCGTCGGCCTTCGCGTCCTCGTCCGCCTCTTCGAGCGAGACGACCTCGACGCCCTCTTCCTCCTCGGCGTCCACTTCCTTCTCGGCAACTTCCTCTTCCTCCTCGAGGGCGGCGATCTTGCCTTCTTCGAAATAGGAGCGCGGATAGCTCTTGCCCGTGTAAGGCGAGACGATCGGGTCCTTGTTCAAGTCATAGAATTTTCGACCTGTCTCCGGGTCGATGCGTTTGGTGCCAAGTTCGGGTTTTGCCACAGCAAGCCTCGTCGATGAAAGTTTGGTCCCCTTAACCAGAGTTTACGGCGCTGTCAAAGCGAAAAGCCGGCGTCCCAAAAAGCTTGAATTCGAAGGCCTTCATACCAAGGGGATGACCATTTCGGCACGCCATGATAGGAGACCCGGCAAACCAGCAGAAAATGGCCGGCCGCCGGCGTTTCCAGGAAAGAACCATGTCGCACACTGCCGCCCCGAAGCAGGCCACCGCCCGCAAATCATCTGGCCTTTCAGGCGCGGCACGGGTGCCGGGCGACAAGTCGATCTCGCACCGCTCGTTCATGTTCGGTGGCCTGGCCTCCGGCGAAACCCGCATCACCGGGCTGCTGGAAGGCGAGGATGTGATGCGTACGGGCGCTGCCATGAAGGCCATGGGCGCCCATATCGAGAAGCATGGCGCTGAGTGGGTGATCCGCGGTACCGGCAACGGCGCGCTGCTGCAGCCGGAAGGCCCGCTCGATTTCGGCAATGCCGGCACCGGCTCACGCCTCACCATGGGCCTGGTCGGCACCTATGACATGGAAACCACCTTCATCGGCGACGCCTCGCTGTCCGGCCGGCCGATGGGCCGGGTGCTCGAGCCGCTCCGCCAGATGGGCGTGCAGGTGCTGAAGGCGACGCCCGGCGACCGCATGCCGATCACGCTGCACGGGCCCAAGCACGCCGCTCCGATCACCTACCGCGTGCCGATGGCATCGGCACAGGTCAAGTCGGCGGTGCTGCTGGCTGGGCTGAACACGCCGGGCATCACCACCGTCATCGAGCCGGTTATGACGCGCGACCACACCGAAAAGATGCTCAAGGGGTTCGGCGCCAATCTGTCGGTCGAGACCGACGAGCGCGGCGTGCGCCACATTTTCATCGAAGGCCAGGCCAAGCTCACGGGGCAGACGATCGCAGTGCCTGGCGACCCCTCCTCGGCCGGCTTCCCGCTGGTGGCGGCGCTGATCGTGCCCGGCTCGGACATTACAATCGAAAACGTGCTGATGAACCCGACCCGCACCGGACTTCTGTTGACGCTGCAGGAAATGGGCGCGCGCATCGACATAATCGATCCGCGCAACGAAGGCGGCGAGGATGTCGCCGATCTGCGCGTGCGCTATTCCGAGCTGAAGGGCGTCACCGTGCCGCCCGAACGGGCGCCGACCATGATCGACGAGTATCCGGTGCTTGCCGTGGCGGCGAGCTTCGCCGAGGGCGAAACGCTGATGCTCGGGCTGGAAGAGCTGCGCGTGAAGGAATCCGACCGGCTGTCGGCGGTCGCCAACGGGCTGAAGCTCAACGGCGTCGACTGCACCGAGGGCGAGGCCTCGCTTGTCGTGCGCGGAAAACCCGGCGGCAAGGGCCTCGGCCAGCATCCCAACGGACAGGGCACCATCGTCCAGACCCATCTCGACCACCGCATCGCCATGAGCTTTCTGGTGATGGGGCTGGCGACGGAAAAACCGGTGACCATCGACGATCAGGCGATGATCGCAACGAGTTTTCCGGAGTTTATGGGGCTGATGAAGGGGCTTGGGGCGGAGATCGAGTAGCTTGATGGCAATCAATAGCCTTGGGGGTTGGGGCCAAACTGGAACGTCGGCGGGACAGCGCCCCCCTCTGTCCTGCCGGACATCTCCCCCACAAGGAGGGAGATTGGCAGCTTCGGCGCTCCGCTCAATCCTGCGACGTAGACAATTGGCGAAAGCCGCGATGGCCGCCGATCTCCCCCCGAGTGGGGGAGATGTCCGGCAGGACAGAGGGGGGCGCGAAGGATCGCCACGCCTATCTGGATCATTGCGCTTTTCGATTCCGGTGGGCGGCCAATGACCCCAACCTTCACCATCGCCATCGACGGCCCTGCCGGCGCCGGCAAAGGCACCCTCGCCCGACGGCTCGCCGACCATTACCGGCTGAACCTGCTCGATACCGGCCTTACCTATCGCGCGGTGGCGCATGCGCTGCTCCGGCTCGGCCTGCCGCTCGACAATGTTTCGGCCGCTGAAACCGCGGCCCGGCAGGTCGATCTGGCAAAGCTCGACCGCGCAGTGCTTTCGGCACACGCCGTTGGCGAGGCGGCTTCGAAAGTGGCAGTGATCCCGTCGGTGCGGCGCATCCTGGTCGAGAAACAGCGCGACTTCGCAAGAACACCGCCTGGCGCGGTGCTCGACGGCCGCGACATCGGCACCGTCGTCTGTCCCGATGCCGACGTAAAACTCTATGTCACGGCAAGTGCCGAGGTGCGGGCAAAGCGGCGGCTGGATGAAATCGAGAGCATCGGCGGCACTGCCAATTTCGACGAAATCCTTGCCGATATCGTGCGCCGCGACGAGCGCGATATGGGCCGCATGGACTCACCCTTGAAGCCGGCCGCCGATGCGCACTTGCTCGACACGTCGGAAATGGCTATAGAAGCCGCGTTTCTGGCAGCTCGGGCGATCATCGACGATGTCCTGGCCAAGAGAAACGAAGCCTGAGCCGGGTTTTCCTGCCGCCGCCGATTGCCGGCGACAAAAAGAATTCCCATATCGGGCATGAACCAGCCTGTCAGCATTCTTCATGCGCCGGAATTGCCGCTCAAGGGCGGCCAAGGGCTTTTTGCCCGGAACGCCGGCAGGCCAACGCAACGCTAACCCACGGCGCCCGCCCCGCGACAGATTGCGGGGCATTCCAGGAGAAACTATGTCAGTTGCAAATCCCACTCGCGATGATTTCGCGAGCCTGCTCGAAGAATCATTTTCCGCCGGCCATTCCGGCGAAGGCCAGGTCGTCAAGGGCATCATCACTGCCATTGAAAAGGACATGGCCATCATCGACGTTGGCCTCAAGGTCGAAGGCCGCGTGCCGCTGAAGGAATTCGGCGTCAAGGGCAAGGACACGACGCTCAAGGTCGGCGACACGGTCGAGGTCTATGTCGAGCGTATCGAGAACGCGCTTGGCGAAGCCATGCTGTCGCGTGAAAAGGCCCGCCGCGAAGAGAGCTGGGTCCGTCTCGAGGAGAAATTTACCAAGGGCGAACGCGTCGAAGGCGTCATCTTCAACCAGGTCAAGGGCGGCTTCACCGTCGACCTCGACGGTGCCGTGGCCTTCCTGCCGCGCAGCCAGGTCGATATTCGTCCGATCCGCGACGTCTCGCCGCTGATGCACAACCCGCAGCCCTTCGAGATCCTCAAGATGGATCGCCGCCGCGGCAACATCGTGGTGTCGCGCCGCACCGTGCTTGAGGAAAGCCGCGCCGAACAGCGTTCGGAAATCGTGCAGAATCTCGAAGAAGGCCAGGTGGTCGAAGGCGTCGTCAAGAACATCACCGACTATGGTGCGTTCGTCGACCTCGGCGGCATCGACGGCCTGCTGCACGTCACCGACATGGCATGGCGCCGCGTCAACCATCCGACCGAAATCCTCAATATCGGCCAGACGGTCAAGGTGCAGATCATCCGCATTAACCAGGAAACCCACCGCATCTCGCTCGGCATGAAGCAGCTCGAGAGCGATCCGTGGTCCGAGATCGGCACCAAGTTCCCGATCGGCAAGAAGATCAAGGGTACCGTCACCAACATCACCGACTACGGCGCATTCGTCGAGCTGGAGCCGGGCATCGAAGGCCTCATCCACGTTTCGGAAATGTCGTGGACCAAGAAGAACGTGCATCCCGGCAAGATCCTGTCGACGACGCAGGAAGTCGACGTGGTGGTGCTCGAAGTCGATCCGGCCAAGCGCCGCATCTCGCTCGGCCTCAAGCAGACGCTGGAGAACCCGTGGGAGGCCTTCGCGCGCAGCCATCCGGTCGGCAGCCAGGTCGAGGGCGAGGTCAAGAACAAGACCGAGTTCGGCCTGTTCATCGGCCTCGAAGGCGACGTCGACGGCATGGTCCACCTTTCCGACCTCGACTGGACCCGTCCGGGCGAGCAGGTGATCGAAGAGTACAATCGCGGTGACATGGTCAAGGCGCAGGTGCTCGACGTCGACATCGACAAGGAGCGCATCTCGCTCGGCATCAAGCAGCTGGCCAAGGACACGGTCGGCGAAGCAGCGACGTCAGGCGAACTGCGCAAGAACGCAGTCGTCACCTGCGAGGTTATCGGCGTGAAGGATGGCGGTCTGGAAGTGCGGCTGGTCGACAGCGGCATCGAGACCTTCATCAAGCGCTCCGACCTCAGCCGTGACCGCGACGAGCAGCGCCCCGAGCGCTTCACCGTCGGCCAGAAAGTCGACGCCCGCGTCATCGCCTTCGACAAGAAGACCCGCAAGCTGCAGGTTTCGATCAAGGCGCTGGAAATCGCCGAAGAGAAGGAAGCGGTCGCTCAGTACGGCTCAACCGATTCCGGCGCTTCGCTGGGCGATATTTTGGGTGCCGCGCTGAAGAAGCAGGGCAGCTAAGCCAATACCGCGCCTCGCGCGGGTTATAAACGAAACAAATAGCCCCGCCGGAACGATCCGGCGGGGCTTTTGCTTGTGACCTTTGCTTGCGACGGACCGCAGGCTCAGGCCCGGCCGTAGAGTGGCACCAGCGTGCCGCTGATCGCCATGTTGGCCGGCGAGGCAAGGTAGGCAATGGCCTCGGCGGCCGCTTCAAGGCTGACCCATCTGCTGAAATCTGCGTTCGGCATGTCAGCCCGGTTGGCCGGCGTGTCGAGCGTCGAGGGCGCCACGGCATTGACCAGAATGCCGTTGCCCTTCAGCTCTTCGGCCATCGCCACGGTCATCGCGGCGACTGCCGCCTTGGCGGCGGCGTAGGCCACCTTGCCGGAGCCGCGCCGCGGATCGAGCCCGGCTCGCGCGGTGACATTGACGATGCGGCCCGGCACGGAAGATCCCAGCATCGAGCGTATCGCGGCGCGGCAGCACAGAAAGGTGGTGCGGGCATTGGTGTCCATCATCTCGGCGAAGGAGGCGGGTTCGATCTTCTCGACCGGCGCCGCGGTGAAGCCGCCGGCAAGATGCACCGATGCCCATAAATCTGGAACGCTGGCATAGAAGGCGTCGACCTTGGCAGGGTCGGCAAGGTCGACATTGTGCGCCAGCCTGACGCGGTCATGCGCCGGAAAGGGAAAATGCGCAGGCGCGGCAGCGTGGGCATTGGGCACATGGCAGATCGCGCCCTGCTCCAGCAGTTTTCCTACGACCGCGCCGCCAAGGGCACCGGTGCCGCCGGTCACCACGATATGTCTGCCGTCCAGTGTTTCCGTCATATTCGACCGCTCCGTCATTGCGCGCCGCCGATGCGGAAGGTCGCGCCTTTCGCGCGATCACTCAACCGAAATCTCGATGACGTAAGGTCGTCCAGTCGCCCGCGCGCGCCCAAGCGCGTCCGCCAAGCCGCCGGTGCCGGAAATCCGCTCGGCGGCAATGCCGTACGCTTCGGCCAATTTGCAGAAATCCGGCGGTGCCGGGGAGACGCCGACCGGCTCGACGCCGACGTCGAGCATCGAGGTTTCGATCTCGCGGTAGCCACGATTGTTCCAGACGGCGAAGATCACCGGCGCCGCCGCGTCGAGCGCGGCGCCCAGTTCCGGCAGGGTGAACTGGAAGCCGCCGTCGCCGGTGAGGCAAACGACCGGCGCCTCAGGCCTGGCAAGGACGGCACCGATCGCCGCCGGCGGGCCATAGCCAAGCGCGCCGAAGCCGGTGGCGGCGTTGAACCAGCCGCCCGGCCGGTCGTGATCGTAATAGAGGTTAGCGGCGTAGACCGGCTGGGTCGAATCGCCGACGATGATCGCGCCAGGCAGCGCATCGCGGATCGTCTCGACGGCGCGCAATTGCGCCTGCATAGCCGGGCCGATCTCGGCAAAGGCCGCTTGCCGCGTCGCGGCGGCGCGAGCGGCGCCGTCGACCGATTGCGCCTGGCCCGTGCCGAGTTCGGCACGCAGCGCCTCGAGCGCTGCACCGCAATCGGCCTGGATCGAAATCCGAGCCGGCCGGCGGGCAAGCTGGTCGGCGCCGATGTCGATGCGGATCAGATTGGCAGGCAGGACAAAACCGCCGTTGCCATAGCCATCATAGTCGGTCGGACCGAATTCGGTGCCAGCGGCAATGACCAGGTCGGCGCCGGCCATCAGCGCACGCACCGCCTTCAGGCTGGGGCTGGCCGGCACGCCAAGCGGATGGCGATAGAGCAGGCCGCGCGCATTGGCAGTCTGGACGACCGGCGCTCCCAACCTCTCGGCCAGGCGCTGCAACGGCGCTTCGGCAGCTTTGGCGCCGCCGCCGGCAAGGATAAGCGGCCGGCGGGCAGACGCGCATAGCCTTGCCGCCTCGGCAATCGCCGCTACATCCGGCTCGGGCGGCGCTGAATTCCGCAGCAGCGGCACGATGCCGTTGGCCGGCATGGTCATGACATCGGTCGGGATCTCAATATGCACGGGACCCGGACGCGAGGATGAGAACAGCGCAAAGGCGCGGGCGAGCACGCCGGGCAGTTCGCCGGCCTCGGTGACACGGTGCGAAAACAGCGCCACCTTCTCCATCATGCCGCGCTGGTCCGGCAGTTCATGCAGATGGCCAAGGCCTTTGCCCAGCGTCGGCGTGGCGTTGACGCCCGAGATCACCAGCATCGGCACCGAATCGGCGCGCGCCTGACCCATGGCGGTGATGGTGTTGGTCAGCCCCGGCCCGGTGATGACGAAGGCGATACCCGGCCTGCCGCTGGCGCGCGCATAGCCGTCAGCCATGAAGCCGGCGCCCTGCTCGTGGCGCGGCGTGACGTGACGGATCTTCGATCGCGCAAGCCCGCGATAGAGCTCGACCGTGTGTACGCCGGGAATGCCGAAGACGGTGTCGACGCCGTGCGCTTCGAGCAAGGTGATGAGCGCTTCGCCGATGGTCGTCATTGTCTTAACACCGGGCGCGTGAGGCAGGTAGGGCCGCCCTCGCAGGCAATGCACAGCGCATCGGCCTCGAATGTCGAGACCGTACAGCCGGCGGCTTGCATGGCAGCCGCCGTCTTCGGAAAACCGGCAACGGCGATAACCTGGCGCGGCGCGGTCGGCAGCACGTTGAGGCTGAGCCCATTCGAGGCGAAGAATTCGTCGGCGTCGCCCTCGACCAGCCGAATGGCGCGTTCGCGCAGCATCTGGTGGAAGGCGACCGGCAGGAGGGGCGCATAGACCAGCGCCAGATCGTCTGCGAGCGGGCTGATCACCGACATCAGGTGCAGGCAGGCCTCCTCGCCCTGCCAGAGCGGCAGGTCGAAGCCATAGACCTGGATGCCCTTGGGTGAAAGCAGGTTGGAGAGCTGCTGGATGCCGTGCTGATTGGTGCGCACGCCGCGGCCGATGGCCAGCGTGTTTGCATCCACCCACACACAGTCGCCGCCCTCGACCTGGCCGGGAGCCTCGATTCGGCCGAGGACGGGGATGCCCATGCGCCCATAGGCTGCCTCGTGGAGGCTGGGCTCGGGCCGGCGCAGCGCCTTGCCCATGGCAAGGATGACCGCGCCATGATCGGTCATCAGCGAGGGATCGTGGGTAAAAACCGAATCGGCAAGCCCGTCGTCGGCGTCACTCAGCCATTCGATTTCGGCGCCTGAGGCCGAAATCAGCCTGGCCAGCGCATCATGCTGGACCGCCGCTTTTTGCGGATTGAAGCCGGGGCCATAGTGCCACTCCAGCGCTTCGGCCCGACGCATGGCGCCGGCAGCGGAGCGCATCAGCACGCGCTGCAGCGTCCCGGCCATCGACTGCGACCCGTATGCTTTGCCCACTAAATTCTCCTGAAACGCGCCCCTCCTGCCAATAGCCACTCGGCAGGCGGTGATCAATGGTCCAAAAAACTGCGGTTGACGGAGACAAGCGGAACGGTCCATCTTGAGAATCGGAACGCTGTCCAGTGACGGGTAATGGGTAAAAAATTCCAGCAAGGACTGCCTCGGCTGCTCCGCGGGGCACCGCGACGATGACAGCGCCGGCCACTGCCCTGAAGCATACGGCGCAGAACGGCGCTGCCGAAGCCATCCACGTCGAGAACCTGCACAAGAATTTCGGCAAGCTGCATGTATTGAAGGGCGTTTCGCTGTCGGCGCGCGATGGCGAGGTGATCGCCATCATTGGCGGCAGCGGCTCGGGCAAATCGACGCTGCTGCGCTGCATCAACTGCCTGGAGAACCCGACCAGCGGCATTATCCGGGTCAATGGCGAAGAGATAAAGCTGAAGGCCGACAGCTACGGCCACACCGTGCCCGCAGACCGCAAGCAGATCGAACGCATCCGCTCCAAGCTTGGCATGGTCTTCCAGAACTTCAATCTGTGGAGCCACATGACGTTGATCGAGAACGTCATCGAGGTTCCCGTGCATGTGCTCGGCGTCAAGCGCGATGTGGCGATCGGCGAGGCGGAAAAATTGCTCGCCCGCGTTGGCTTGGCCGAAAAACGCGACGTCTATCCTGCCTATCTGTCGGGCGGCCAACAGCAGCGCGCCGCGATCGCCAGGGCGCTGGCCATCAATCCGCGCGTCATGCTGTTCGATGAGCCGACTTCGGCGCTCGACCCGGAACTCGTCGGCGAGGTGCTGAAGGTGATCGGCGACCTGGCGCGCGAAGGCCGCACCATGGTGCTGGTCACCCATGAGATGAAGTTTGCCCGCGAGGTCGCGACGCACGTCGTTTACCTCCATAACGGGCTGGTCGAGGAAGAAGGGCCGCCGGAACAGATCTTCGGCGCACCAAAATCCGAAAGGCTGAAGCAGTTCATCCGCAACATCAGTTAAACTGTGGGCGGACGAAAACCGGGAACAACAACAAAACTGGGAGTCATGACGATGAAGATTATTCTCAAGACCTTTGCCGCAGCGCTGCTGGTTGGCGTTGCCGCCATGGGCGTGGCCAAGGCCGATCCGGTCAAGATCGGTGTCGCTGCCGAGCCCTATCCGCCGTTCACCTCGCCGGATGCTTCCGGCAAATGGGTCGGTTGGGAAATCGAATTCATCGACGCTGTCTGCGCCGAAGAGAAGCTCGACTGCGTCATCACGCCGGTCGCCTGGGACGGCATCATCCCGGCGTTGACGACCAAGAAGATCGACGTCATCGCCAGCTCGATGTCGATCACCGACGAACGCAAGAAGACGATCGACTTCTCCGACAAATATTACAACACCCCGACTGCGATCATCGGGCCGAAGGACCAGAAGTTCGGCTCGACACCGGAGGACCTCAAGGGCAAGATCATCGGCGTCCAGGTCTCGACCGTACACGCCGACTACGCCAAGAAGCACTTCGCCGACGCGGCGGAAATCAAGGAATACCAGACCCAGGACGAGGCCAACCAGGATCTTGCCGCCGGCCGGGTCGACGCGGTGCAGGCCGATTCCATCGCCCTCGACGCCTTCCTGAAATCGGACCAGGGCAAGCAATGCTGCGATCTGAAAGGCATGGTCGCGCCGGATCTGGCCATTCTCGGGCCCGGCGTCGGCGCCGGCGTCCGCAAGGAAGACACCGAGTTGAAGGAAAAGATCAACGCCGGTATCAAGGCCATCCGCGCCAACGGCAAATATGACGAGATTTCGAAGAAGTACTTCGACTTTGATATTTACGGCTCCGACACGCAGTCGAACTGACGGCCTCATCCATGAGCGATTAACCACGCGGCCCCGATAGAGCCGCGTGGTTGGTCGAAATCCATCGACGCGAGCTTCCGCGGGCGGAAATCGCCGGCGGTTTTAGCGCCAGCAATTCGAGGGCGACGCTGATCGACGCATTTGTTCCGGCTTGGGCCGCCTCTGCCATCGCGCTTCTCTCGCCCGTGCCGCCGGGCTGGGGTGGAACGCTCATCGTCGGGCTGCTCCATACGATCGAGATTGCGGTCGGCGCCACCTGTCTCGGCCTTTTGATCGGCATCGGCGGCGCCTCCGGCAAGCTGTATGGTGGTCCGGTGGTGCGCGATCTCCTGGCAGTCTATACGACCGTCGTGCGCGCCGTGCCGGAGCTGGTGCTGATCCTTCTGCTCTATTACGCCGGCACCGACCTGATCAATCAGATGCTGACGGCAACGGGCTATCAGCGTATGGACATTAGCGGGCTGGCGGCCGGCATTGCCGTGCTCGGCTTCGTCCAGGGCGCCTATTCGACCGAGGTGATCCGCGGCGCGATCCTCGCCATTCCGCAGGGCCAGATCGAAGCCGCGCGCGCCTATGGCATGTCTCCCGGCCTGCTGCTGCGGCGCATCACGCTGCCGGCGATGCTGCCGTTCGCCATACCCGGCCTTGCCAATCTCTGGCTGATCGCCACCAAGGACACAGCCCTGCTGGCGGTCGTCGGCTTTTTCGAGCTGACATTGGCGACACGGCAGGCGGCCGGCGTGACCAAAGCCTATCTGACATTCTTTATCGCCGCCGGGGCGATCTACCTTCTGTTGACGCTGGTTTCGAATCTGATCATCGGCCGCATCGAGACATGGGCCCGCCGCGGCATGCCGTCGCTCAAGGAGGCCCGGTGATGGCTGGCCCGGCGATGACTGGCGAAGCGGCCGTCGAGATAGCCGCACGCGCTTCGCTGTGGCTGAAGCCGCATCGTATCGCGCTGATCCTGATCGCGCTGGGGCTGGTTTTGGCGGCGGCCGTCTTCATGCGCTGGGACTGGCTGCCGAAATATTACGGGATGGGACTGCTCGGCATCTGGCGCGCGCTGTGGATTCTTGCCGTCACCTGCACGCTGGGCTTCCTGCTCGCCATGCCGCTCGGACTGGCACAAGCCGCAGGCTCTTTCTGGTTCGCGGCGCCCGCCAAGGCCTTCTGCACGGTCATCAGGGGAACGCCGCTGCTGCTGCAGCTCTGGTTGCTCTATTACGGGCTGGGCTCGCTGTTTCCACAATATCCATGGATTCGCGAGTCCTGGATGTGGCCCTATCTGAGGCAGGCATGGCCCTATGGCGTGCTCGGGCTGACGCTGTCCTTCGCCGGCTATGAGGGCGAGGTGATGCGAGGCGCTTTTGCCGGCGTACCGAAAGGCCAATTGGAAGCCGCCCGCGCCTTCGGCATGAGCCGCTGGAGGATTTTCCGGCGAATCTGGCTGCCGCAGGCCTTCTACCGCGCGCTGCCGACACTGACGGGCGAAATCGTGCTGCAGCTGAAATCGACGCCGCTGGTGGCGACCATCAGCGTGATCGACATATTCGCCGTCTCTTCAAAGGTGCGTCAGGATACCTACCTCACCTATGAACCCTTGCTGCTCCTGGCGTTGATCTATATGGCGATCACCGGCATTCTCGTCTTCACCCTGGGCAAGATCGAGGCGCGGATTCCGAACAAGATCGGTTAGCGAATAGGGAGTAGTGAATAGCGAATAGTTTTGCTGATTTCCCTACTCGCTACTCCCTATTCGCTACTCGCTGAAATTTCAGGGCAGCTACGATGCAACTCAGTCTCGACCAGGCGACAGGGCTGTGCCGGATGGCCGCACTTGGCGCTGGCGCCAACGAAGAGGCGGCGCAGTCGCTGGCTGCCTCGATCGTCGCGGCCGAGGCGGAAGGACTGTCGACCGTTGGGCTGTCGCACTTCATCGATTATCTCGAAGCGCTGGAAGCCGGCCGCATCGACGGCAACGCCGATCCGGTGATCACCAGGCCGGCGCTCGCGGTCTATCTCTCCGATGCGCGCGGCGGACTGGCGCATACCGGTTTCGACCGCACGATCGATGAACTCGCCAAGGCGGCGCGGCTGTTCGGCGTCGCGATTTTTTCGCAGAAGAATGCCTATACGTGCGGCGCGCTCGGCTATTTCACCGGAAGGCTGGCCGCGCAGGGATTGGTGTCGTTCGCCGCCACCAACGGCCCGGCCGTGCTTGCCGGCTCGGGCTCGGTCAAGCCGGTCTACTGCACCAACCCGATGTCCTTTGCGGCACCCGCCGCGGACGGGGCGGCGCTGGTCATCGACCAATCGTCGAGCGCCACCGCCTTCGTCAACATCCGCAAGGCGGCCGAGGACGGCAAGAAGATACCCGAAGGCTGGGCACTGGATGCGAGCGGCAATCCGACCACGGACCCGGCAGCTGCAATGAAGGGCGCCATGCTTGCCTTCGGCGGCCAGCGCGGCGCCAACATCGCGCTGATGGTCGAGGTGCTGGCTGCGGGCCTGTCGGGCGCCAACTGGTCGCTCGATGCGCCATGGTTCAGCGGCGGGCCGGACAGTCCGGGGACCGGCCTGTTCGTGCTTGCCGTCGAGCCCAAGCTGCTCGATCCGGACTTCGAAAAGCGGATGAAGGATCAACTCGACCGGCTGCGGCGGCGCTATGGCGTGCATGTGCCGGGGCGTGCCCGGGCCGAGGCCGCGGAGAAGGCGGCCGCGCGCGGCATAAGCGCGCCGAAAGCCGTGGTGCAGCGCATTTCCGAATTCGCCGCCCGCTATTCGTCCTGAAGAAATTCGTTTGTCCGATGAGCGGCTGAGAACGCCTGCCGATCCGGCAGCGCGAGCCTACTTCCCGCAATAATGATCGTTGATGACGTTCGCCGCATTCGCGTCCGGCCCTACCCTGTTGTAGGAGCAGGGTTCGGCGGCCGTCGTGAACAGGTGGTTGTCATAGTAGCGCGGGCCACCGAACAGAATGTCGATGATGTTGCCGTTGGCCGGAACGTAGCGTTCGGGTTGAGCTTGGTGGTGATGCCGGTTTGCCGCGAATGCCGAGGCACCAATGCTGCAGCCTGTTGCGAAAGCCAGAGCGAAGATCGCAACGCGTTTTGTCGTCATCGGCAATATCCTCCATTCGGAATCAAATCATACATCCTAAAATCGCCGGCCGGAACAAAGGTTCCTGTCCCGAATGGAGTTACCCTAAAGCCCGGCGTCGGCGGGTTTTCTGCCGTTTCCAACGGATACTGGAAATCATGCTTCAACAATGCCGGGCGACCGATGGTCGCCCTTTGCCTTTGGCGCGAAACCGACTATGAAACGGCTTCAACCAAGCCATCTGGATAGCCGCCGGAGCCAGCCATGACCGAAATCCTGCAGACCCCAAAGCTCGTCGTCGTGTTCGGCGGCTCCGGCTTTGTCGGTCGTCATGTCGTGCGGGCGCTGGCCAAGCGCGGCTACCGCATCCGGGTCGCCTGCCGCCGGCCCGATCTCGCCGGCCACCTGCAGCCGCTCGGCAATGTCGGGCAGATCCAGCCGGTGCAAGCCAATGTCCGGGTGCGCTGGTCGGTCGACCGCGCCGTGCAAGGCGCGGACCATGTCGTCAATCTGGTGGCGATCGCGCATGAGGCCGGCCGGCAGAAATTCACTGCCGTCCACGAGTTCGGCGCGCGGGCTGTCGCTGAAGCGGCGCGCGCCGTCGGCGCCGGCCTCACCCATATCTCGGCTCTGGGTGCGGATCTCCACGCGCAATCGGACTACGCGCGTACCAAGGCGCTCGGCGAAAAGGCCGTTCTTGAGACGGTCCAGGACGCCGTGATCTTTCGGCCATCGATCAATTTCGGGCCGGAGGACGGTTTCTTCAACCGCTTTGCAAACATGGCTCGCTTTTCCCCAGTGCTGCCGCTGATCGGCGGCGGGCAGACGAAATTCCAGCCGGTCTATGTCGGCGACGTCGCCGAAGCGGTGGCACACTCGGTCGACGGCAAGGTCCAGGGCGGCCGGATCTATGAACTCGGCGGGCCGCAGGTGCTTAGCTTCAAGGAATGCATGCAAGAGCTGCTTGTCATCATCGAACGCAAGCGGTTTTTGCTGCCCGTGCCATGGTGGCTGGCGAACTTCCAGGCATCAATTCTCGGGCTGCTGCCCAATCCGTTGTTGACCAAGGACCAGGTCCTGCTGTTGCGCCAGCACAATGTGGTGTCGGATGCCGCCGTCAAGGACAACAGGACGCTCGCCGGCCTCGGTATCCAGCCGCGGTCGATCGGAACCATCCTGCCCAGCTATCTCTGGCGCTACCGCGCCGCCGGCCAGTTCCAACGCAAGACCGCCGCATAACACGAACGGACGTCGGGTTGCCTACGCCGCGCGCCTGGTAACCTGCATAGGCAGCCCGCCTTGCGGCTGCGTCGTCAGCTTCTGCACCGGCCAGGGGCGGGTTTGCGCGGTGGTATCGAAACGATAGCGCGACAGCATGATCGCCAACGCGATGATTGCCTCCTGCATGGCAAAGCTGGCGCCGATGCAGACGCGAGGCCCGGCGCCGAACGGCAAATACTGGAAACGGTCGATCTTCTCGCGGTTTCCCGGATGGAAGCGTTCCGGCATGAAGGCGTCGGGCCTGTCCCACAGCTTGCGATGGCGGTGGACGACCCACGGCATCACCAGCACCGCGGCACGTCGCGGTATGTAGAGGCCGTTCCAGGTTTCGGGCTCGATCGGTTCGCGGTTGATCGATGGCGCCGGCGGATAGAGCCTGAGCGCCTCGTCGAAGGCGGCGCGGGTGAGCGGCATGGCGTCGAGCCATTTCGTCGGGTCGGGCTCACGCGCCAACACCGCATCGATCTCGTGCTCGATCTTTTCGCGCTCCCACGGCGCTTCGGCAAGGCAGTAGAGCGTCCAGCCGAGCGCCCTGGCCGTAGTCTCGTGGCCGGCACCGATGAAGGTGATGATGTTGTCCTCGACCTCGGCCCGGGTCAGCCCGCCCGGTCCCTCAGCCTTCAACAGCAGCGTGAGAAAATCCTGCGGCACGGTGTCCGGAGCGCGCCTCAGCCGCGCCTCGCGCATCTGCACCGTGTCGGTGACGATCTTGCGGAAGTAGGCCATGGTCTTGCGGCCGCGGATGCGGGTCAGGCGCGGCAGCCAGTCGGGCGCACGCAAAAGGTCGAGCGGATCGACCCGGCCCATCGTCTCGAACAGGCGATCGATCTCCTTGGCGAAGCTACCGGGCTCGCCCGATATCTCGCCCGAAAACAGCGTCTCGGCCAGGATATCGAAGGTGAGCAGCGTCATGTCGTGGGCGATATCCGACGTGCCACCTTGCTCGTAACGGGTGACGAATTCGAGCGTGCGTGTCAGCATCGGCTCGGCGAAGCCGAAGATGTGGCGCGGCGTGAACACCGGCGCCATCGCCTTGCGCGAACGCCGCCACACTTCGCCCTCGGCGGTCAGCAGCCCGTCGCGCAAGATCGGCCGCAGGATCAACTGGCGCACCGTGGCCATCTTGTAGTTCTTGGCGTTGTCGACAAGCACATGGCGGATGAGGCCGGGATCGTTGGCGATGACCAGCGGTCCCCCGACGCCGTTCACCGAAATCCAGGGCTCGTTGTAGGTCGCCTCACCCCACAGTTCGAGCGGATTGCGGTAGACGATGCGGATCATCTCCAGCGTTGAAGGCGGCGCGGTGCGCGGCTTCGGCGCCGGCGGGACGAAGGGGACGGGCTGACTGTCCATGGCTTGCTCCGCTGACACCTCAATGTAGTGGCGGGCAAGGCAGGCGTCCATGTGACTGGACGACAAGGCGAAGCATCCGCTCTCTGGAATGTGACCGGGGCACCGGAAAGTGCCTGCTTGCTGTGTCGGGCTGCGTGTCTTAGGTGGCAGCACCACAGATGCCACTAACCGGCGGGAGCCTGCCTTGAAGCACCAGTTGAACGTCATCATCGGCAGCACGCGGCCGGGCCGCGCCGGGCCGGTTTTCGCAAATTGGCTGGAGAGCTTTGCGCGCGAGCACGGGAAATTCGAGCCGGTGCTCACCGACATCGCCGCCTTCAATTTGCCGGTGCTGGACGAGCCGCATCATCCGAGGCTCGCCAAATACGAAAACAGCCACACGAAAGCGTGGTCGAAGGCAATCGACGCCGCCGACGCATTCGTCTTCGTGGCGCCGGAGTACAATTATTTCACCGCTCCCGCGATCGTCAACGCGGTCGACTACCTGCTCAGGGAATGGCGATACAAGCCGGCCGCCATCCTCAGCTACGGCGGTGTCTCCGGCGGTTTGCGAGCGGCGCAGGCGGTCAAACCGTTGCTGACCGCCGTCGGTGTCATGCCGATTCCGGAAGGCGTGGCGCTGCCGATGTACCAGAAGCTGCTCGACGAGACCGGCGCCTTCCTGCCCAGCGAGCAGGTGCTCGGCGGGGCCAGGACCATGCTGGACGAGCTGTTCCGCTGGAGCGAAGCGCTGAGGCCGATGCGCGCCAGCTAACAACGCGAACGGCCGAACTGGCCGATGCCATAACTTGCTCATGCCATAAAGAGATGGAATGCTCCGGCAAATGACCGGGCCGGGGCGGTTCGATTTGCGTTTTCTGTTTGCCTTGCTGCTGATCCTCTCGACGGCCTCCGCTGCAATGGCGGAGCGGCGCGCTGCGCTGGTCATCGCCGAGAACGACTACCGGCTGATCCGGCCGCTCGCCAATCCCGTCAATGACGGCGAGATCATGGAAACGGTGCTGAGGAAGCTCGGTTTCGAGGTCTTCCTCGAAACCAACCGCGACCTGCGGCGCATGCGCCGGGCGCTTGACGATTTCCGCGAGGATGCCAAAGGCGCCGACGTGGCACTGGTGTTCTTCTCCGGCCACGGCGTCGAGATAGCCGGCGAGAATCGGCTCCTGCCGGTCGATGCAGACGCGTCGTCGCTCGCTACGCTGGAAAGGACCAGCCTGCCGCTGGAGGAGATCCGCGCGACCGTCGCCGCCACCAGCAAGGTCGGACTGATCGTGCTCGATGCCTGCCGCAGCGATCCGTTTGCGGCTACGGGCGGCGAAGGCCGCGGCGCAACGGCGCTGGTAAAAGAGGTCAGCGACAAGGTCCGGCCGGGTCTTGGCCGCATCGGGCGGGCAGAAAACATTCTGTTTGCTTTCTCGGCGGCGCCCGGCGAGACCGCCGCGGATGGGACCGGCCAGAATTCGCCGTTCACCGCGGCGTTGACGAAATATCTCGGCACCGAAGGTCTCGAGATCCGCTCCGTGCTGACGCTCGTGCAGCAGGAGGTCTACGACCTCTCGCGCGGTAAGCAATTGCCCTATGTCGAGAGCGGCCTGCCGCAGCTGTTCTTTGCCGCCTCGGCCAAGGAGAAATTGCCGGAACGCGAACGCCTGTTGCTGGCCATGGCCGAGGTGACGCCTCAGATGCGCGGCGAAGTGGAGAAGATCGCCAGCGACGCCGACATGCCGCTGGCACCGCTCTATGGCGCGTTGATCAGTTCCGATGCCGGCCACCTCTCCGCGGACAGTCTGAACGCCAGGCTGCGTGAGGCAGCCGACGCCTTCGTCAAGGTGCGGAGCGAAATGCAGACGCTTGGATCCGACGATCTCAGAGTGTCGGCGTTGCGCCGGCAGGCCGAAGAGCAGCTTTCGCTGGGAGCGTTCGATGCGGCTCGGAAAAAGCTCGCCGAGGCAGCCGAGATCGACAGTGTCTCTCGCAACGCTTTGAAGGCCAATTTCGTCAGCCGCACGCTCTCCGAGGCCGCAACGCGCTATTTGTCCGGCGGGGCGGCGCGCGCCGACCTCGACTACGCCACAGCCATCAAGGACTATGAGTCCGTGCTCGCGCTTTATGACGAAGCCGGACAGGTGGTGCTGTCGCTCGACGACGCCGACCGCTTGATCCGCACGCTGGACGAGCTCGGCAAGCTGTATACCACGGTCGGCAATATCGATGCGGCTGGCCGTGCCTTCGAGGCGCTGCAAGCCGATCTCGAGCGGCGGTCGCATCATGAAACCGATCTCAACGTGAAGCGCGACTTCGCCGTCAGCCACGTCAAGCTCGGCAACGTGCGGATGGCGCAAGGCAATCTGCCGTCAGCGCTGCAGAATTATGAGACCGCCAAGACCATTCTGCAGGGCCTGACCGAGGCAGAACCGGACAATCTGGAGTGGTTCGGCGACCTCGCCATGGCCGACGACAAGATCGGCAACGTATTGGCGACGCAAGGCGATCTGGCCGGCGCCGCAGAGGTCTACCAGGAAAGCCTGTCGATCAAGAAACAGCTCGCCGCCGGAGAGCCGGACCGTGCCGAACTGCAGCGCGACCTGACCATCACCTACGATGAGATCGGTCACCTTGCCCATATCGCAGGCCAACTGGACAACGCACAGGCGGCCTATGAAGAGAGCCTGAAGGTGCGGCTGGCGCTGGCGGCGGACAAACCGGGAGACGCCGACCGGCAGCGTGACGTCTCGGTCAGCCACGATACGATAGGCGACCTGCTGCGCGAACGCGGCGACGCCGCCGGGGCGCTGGCGGCCTACAAGGAAGGTCTGGCGATCGTCAAGCAACTGGCGAAACGCGATCCGGACGACACCGAGTTGAAGCGCGACCTGTCGGTCGGCAACGCCAAGATCGGCAATGCGCTCAGCGACCAGCAGAATTGGCCGGCGGCACTTTCGGCTTATCGTGAGGCACTTTCGCAGGCCAGCGTGCTCGCCGCCGGCGACCCGAACAACACCGAATGGCAGCGCGACCTGTCCGTGTGCATCGAGAAAGTCGCCGGCATCCTGGCGATACAGGGCGACCACAAAGGCGCGCTGAAAGCCTATCTGGACAGCTACGCGATTGCGCAGAGGCTGGCCAAGCTCGATCCCGCCAATTCCGACTGGCAGCGGGACTTGTCGATAACGCTGTCCGAAGTCGCCACGCTGCGCCTCAGGCAGCGCGACGTCAGGGGCGCCCGGCAAGCCCTTCAGGACAGCCTGGCCATTCGCGAGAAACTTGCCCGGTCCGATCCGGACAACGCCACCTGGCAGCGCGACCTGGTGGTCGCCTATATCGACTACGCCCAAGTCGCAAAGGACCCGAAGGCTGTGCTTTCCAAGGCGCTCGACATGACGCTCGAGCTCGCCCGGAGCGGGCGGTTGGCACCGCGCCACAAGTTCATGATCAAGTTTTTACGTGAGCGGCTGGCCAGGATCGAAGCCAGGCGCCGATAGCCGGCTCACGCGATGGTCATTCCGTTCCGAAATGCCTGCAAACCTTGGAAAAACCGCCTTTTGCGCCTATATCTACGACATTAGAAATGCGCGATTCGAAGCCGATTTTTCGCGCTCTGCACACGGCATCAATCAGACAGGTTTTCATGAGCGACCAGACCGACATCGCCAACGGCGTTGAAGCCGAATACGGCGCCGATTCCATCAAGGTTTTGAAGGGCTTGGATGCCGTTCGCAAGCGGCCGGGCATGTATATCGGCGATACCGACGACGGCTCGGGCCTGCACCACATGGTCTATGAGGTGGTCGACAACGCCATCGACGAAGCACTGGCCGGCCATGCCGACCTGGTGACGGTGACGCTCAATCCGGACGGATCGGTGACGGTCATCGACAATGGCCGCGGCATTCCGACCGATATCCACACCGGCGAAGGCATTTCAGCGGCCGAAGTGATCATGACGCAGCTGCATGCCGGCGGCAAGTTCGACCAGAACTCCTACAAGGTCTCAGGCGGCCTGCACGGCGTCGGCGTGTCGGTCGTCAACGCCCTGTCGGCCTGGCTGAAACTGAAGATCCGCCGCAACGGCCAGATCTACGAGATGAGTTTCACGCATGGCAATGCCGACGCGCCGCTGCGCATCACCGGCAGTTATGAACAAGACAAGGTCCCCGGCACCTATGAAGGGCGCAGCGGCAGCGAAATCACGTTTTTGCCGTCGTCCGAGACTTTCACCATGGTCGAATTCGACTACGGTACGCTGGAGCATCGGCTGCGCGAGCTCGCCTTCCTGAACTCCGGCGTGCGCATCGTTTTGACCGATGCCCGCCATGCCGACATCATGCGCCATGAACTGCACTACGATGGCGGGCTGGAAGAGTTCGTCCGATATCTCGACCGGACGAAGAAGCCGTTGCTCGACAAGCCGATCTCGATCCGCGCCGAGCGCGACGGCATCACGGTTGAAGTCGCCATGTGGTGGAATGACAGCTACCACGAGAACGTGCTGGCCTTCACCAACAACATCCCGCAACGCGACGGCGGCACGCATCTGGCAGGCTTCCGCGGTGCGCTGACGCGCCAGATAACCGGCTATGGCGACTCCTCGGGCCTGACCAAGAAGGAAAAAGTGGCGCTGATCGGCGATGATTGCCGCGAAGGGCTGACCGCGGTGCTGTCGGTCAAGGTTCCCGACCCGAAATTCTCCTCGCAGACCAAGGACAAGCTGGTGTCGTCCGAGGTCCGCCCGGTGGTCGAAGGGCTTGTCAACGAAGCGCTCGGCACCTGGCTCGAGGAGCACCCGACCGAGGGCAAGGCGGTCATCGAGAAGGTCATCCAGGCCGCTGCCGCGCGCGAAGCCGCGCGCAAGGCACGCGACATCACCCGCAAGAGTTCGCTCGGCGTCACCTCGCTGCCCGGCAAGCTGGCCGATTGCCAGGAGCGCGATCCGGCGAAATCCGAGATCTTTATCGTCGAGGGCGACAGCGCCGGCGGCTCGGCCAAGGGCGGCCGTTCGCGCCAGAACCAGGCCATTCTTCCGCTGCGCGGCAAGATCCTCAATGTCGAGCGCGCCCGCTTCGACCGCATGCTCGGCTCCGACATGATCGGCACGCTGATCACCGCGCTCGGCACCTCGATCGGCAAGGACGAGTTCAACGCCGACAAGCTGCGCTACCACAAGATCATCCTGATGACCGACGCCGATGTCGACGGCGCCCACATCCGCACCTTGCTGCTGACCTTCTTCTTCCGGCAGATGCCGGAACTGATCGAACGCGGGCATCTCTACATCGCGCAGCCGCCGCTCTACAAGGTGACGCGCGGGAAGAGCTCGCAATACATCAAGGACGAAGCCGCCTTCGAGGAATTCCTGATCGGCTCCGGGCTGGAAGAAGCGTCGCTTGCGCTCAGCACAGGCGAGGTGCGGGCTGGACAGGACCTGCGCAGCGCCATCGACGACGCCTTGGCTGTCCGCCAGCTCATCAACGGATTGCACACGCGCTATAACAGAGGCGTGGTCGAGCAGGCAGCGATTGCCGGCGCGCTCAACCCGGAGATCTTCACCGACCTCCGCCGCGCCAACGAAACGGCCGAGCGTGTTGCCCGTCGTCTCGACATTATCGCCGAGGACACCGAGCGCGGCTGGATCGGCCGCATGTCGACCTCGAACGAGGGCATTGGCGGCTATGTCTTCGAGCGAACGGTGCGCAGCGTCAAGGAGTTCGCGCATCTCGACCTGGCATTGATCAATTCCGCCGACGCACGCCAGCTCGACCGCTATGCGCCGCGCCTGGCGGAAATCTACGGCGAGCCGCCGGTGCTGCGCCGCAAGGATGTCTCGGAAACCATTTCGGGGCCGCTGGCACTGCTCAATGCCGTGTTTGCCACCGGCCGCAAGGGCCTGACCATGCAGCGCTACAAGGGCCTTGGCGAAATGAACGCCGAGCAGCTCTGGGAAACGACGCTCGACCCGAATGTGCGCTCGCTGTTACAGGTCAAGGTCAATGACGCGACTGATGCGGACAGCTTGTTTTCACGGCTGATGGGCGACGAGGTCGAGCCAAGGCGCGAATTCATCCAGGAAAACGCGCTGTCGGTTGCCAATCTGGACATCTGAGCCGCCATCCAGATACCCAGCCAGCAGGCATGAAGTGTATTGGTGCGCCTTGGCGCACCAATACGACTGCTGCAACGCAACAAAGATCACCAGGACCGCCGGAACGGAAAGGCTTTCAAGGCATTGTAGTTGATCACAATCGCCGCAGGAGGCATCCATGGGACGTGGCATTTTGCTCTGGCTTCTCGGAGTCCCAATTCCGATCATTATTCTGATCATGCTGTTCGCACGGTAGGGAGGCTTCGATGCAGTCCACCGTAACAGCTGTCGACGTTTCCGCCCCGACGGAATCCGCTTCCACTGCTGTCAGCTGGGGGCCAATCGTCGCCGGCGCCTTTGCTGCGTCAACGCTTACCTTTATCTTGATGCTGCTCGGCTCCGGGCTTGGGCTGAGCATGGTGTCGCCATGGTCAGGCTCGGGTGCGTCAGTCACCACTTTCGCCGTTTCCACCGCCGTCTGGCTGATCGTCGTGCAGTGGCTGTCGTCGGCCCTGGGCGGCTACCTCGCCGGACGCCTGCGCACCAAATGGGTCGGCATCCACACCGATGAAGTCTTCTTCCGCGATACCGCTCACGGCTTCCTGGCCTGGGCGCTGGCGACGCTGCTCGTCGCCGGCGTGCTCGGCACGGCGCTTTCGGCCGCGATAGGTACCGGTGTCCAGGCTGCTTCGACTGTGGCATCGGGCGCGGCAATGGGCGCTTCGGCAGGTGCTGCTGCAAACGCGGGTAGCGCCTCGACTGACAACGCCACATCGTATTTCGTCGATACGCTGTTCCGCCCGGCCGATCCGGCAAGGCTCGCTGCCGCCAATCCGGAGAGCGACGCTGCGGCAACGGCGCAGGCATCGCGCATTCTAATCGCGAGTGCCGCAGCAGGCGAAATATCGGCCGACGACAAGACCTATCTGTCGCGGCTGGTGGCCGCCCGCACAGGCCTGTCCGAAGCGGATGCCACCGCTCGCGTCGATACGGTAATCGCCAGATCGCAGGACGCCAAGGTCAAGGCCCAGCACGCGGCCGACACCGCCAGAAAGGCAGGCGCCACCTTCTCGCTGATTGGCGCGCTGTCGCTGGTCGTCGGGGCCTTCATTGCCAGCGCGGCTGCAGCACTTGGCGGCAGGCAGCGCGACGACGAGGAAGCGATTTTCCTAACCAATCGTTGATCGGTGACTAAGCGAACTCGGTCCGCTTCGGAAAGATTACGCCCGAAGGGGACCTTGCTTTGAACTGCCGCCGCGGCATTGTCGTGCGCTGCTCGCCGCCTACAGCTCAGCTTCCAGTTTGCGGCCGAGATCGACCGCATCGCGCAGCACGGCAAGGTGCGAGCGCGGCTGTACGCCGGCCGGCGCGTTGACCTCGACGCCGCTCGCCGTCAGCGACCAGTAGAGCCTGTGCGTGAAGACGCGGCCGCCCGAGCCGCGCAGCTCGACCTGGATGTTTTCCACGCCGGGACCAAAATTTTCCGTCATCCGCCCTGAAATCGGGTCGCCGGTCAGCCAGCCATTGCCCCTGTCGAAAATATTGGTCCAGCGCGTCGCGGCAAACACCGCGCCATGATGCACCGCCCGCTGCGGCTTGCCGGAATGGCTGCGCCCTTCCTGGTAGAGCATGGTCCCGCCCGCCGCCCTGTCGGCGATCGGCGGGCATGCCGAAAACAGGCGCTCGGCGATGCCGCGCCTGAATTCGGCGAGGTTGTAAGTCACCAGAAACTCGCTGTGGGTCAGCGGACTGCCGAGCGTGACGAAATCGCTGATCTTCCACGGCAGCGGATGATCGGCGTCGCCGACGCGAAGCTGCCGGTAGAGCTCCCATTGGCTGCGCCGGAATGCGGGGAGGTCATCGAGGCTGTCGGGCCACGCGGAGGCATCGGCGGCCAGCGTCGCCTTGTCGACGGCGTGGATCGCCTTCAGCCTCGCTTTGTCGCGAATGGCTTCCAACTTTCTAGGCCTGAAATCGGCCCACAATATCTGCAACAGATCATAGGCGATGATCGACCCGAGGCTGTGCGAGACCAGCACGATGCGGTCATAGGCATCGTCCATCATGAGACGCTTCAGCAGCTTGAGGCCACGCTCGCGGACCAGTGCCCGCTTCTCGACCGTTGCCGCTTCGGCCCGCACATAGGCGGCGACGTCGCCGAAATGAGGCAAGCCAAACTGGTCCACCGACCAGATGACGAACGATGCCAGAACCGTGACAAGCACACCGGTCGTCCAGGAGATGTAGCCTTGCCAGGTCGACGTTGCGAGCGCCAGCGCCGCGCCGAGGACGACGATGGTGGCCAAAAGCGTGACGACATAGAGTTTGAGCACATCGCGCGGAATATCGGCCGGCTTGCGCCAGAGCAGGGTCGTCACCCAGGCAGCAAGGCGGCTTCGGGTCGTGCCCTGGGTGATGTCGGCCCAGTACAGCTCGTAGAAATCGGTGCGGCGGCCATCGACATCATAGGGCGTGGTGATCCGGCGGAGTTCGTGCGAATTGGTCCGGCTGTCGGGCGTGATCCAGCTCTGGTTGATCTTGGCACCCATCGGGTCGGCCGGATCGGGGACATGGGCATAGAACGGTGCACGGGCCGGATCGTGGCTCCATACGGCCTGGACAAACTCCCTCAACGTGTCCATGGGCCGCTGCTCGCCCATGCCGTGCACGACCACCACCGCCTGGCTGCGCTTGCGTGGCGCCTTCTCTGCTGCGGTCAGATCGGCGGCCGGCAATGCAGCAGAACCAGGGTCGGGCACCAGCACCTCCACGATGACGCCGTTAGCAAGACGACGGGTCGGCATCGTAGCTTCAGAACCGGTAGCAGCCAAGAAAAAGCCCGGTGCGGAGCCGGGCTGTATTCGACGATCGGCAGTGAGTTGGCAGCGACGCCGTTTCAGTGATCCATCGCTTTGACGATCTCCTCGGTCATCTTCTTGGCGTCGCCGAGCAGCATCATGGTGCCGTCCTTGTAGAACAGCGTGTTGTCGATGCCGGCATAGCCGGAGCCGAGCGAGCGCTTGACGAACAGGCAGGTGCGGGCCTTGTCGACATCGAGGATCGGCATGCCGTAGATCGGTGACGACTTGTCGTCACGGGCCGAGGGATTGGTGACGTCGTTGGCGCCGATGACATAGGCGACGTCGGCCTGCGCGAACTCAGAGTTGACGTCCTCCAGCTCGAACACTTCGTCATAAGGCACGTTGGCTTCGGCCAAGAGCACGTTCATGTGGCCGGGCATGCGGCCGGCAACCGGGTGGATGGCGTATTTGACGTCGACGCCGTTGGCCTTGAGCTTGTCGGCCATCTCGCGCAGCGCGTGCTGCGCCTGGGCGACGGCCATGCCGTAGCCCGGCACGATGATGACCTTTTGCGCATTCATCATCAGATAGGCGGCATCCTCGGCCGAGCCCTGCTTGACCGTGCGCTCGATGCCGTCATTGGCAATGGCTGATGTCTCGCCGCCGAAGCCGCCGAGGATGACCGAGATGAAGCTCCGGTTCATGCCTTTGCACATGATGTAAGACAGGATGGCGCCCGACGAGCCGACCAGCGCGCCGGTGATGATCAGCGCCAGATTGCCGAGCGTGAAGCCCAGGGCGGCGGCGGCCCAGCCCGAATAGGAATTCAGCATCGATACGACCACCGGCATATCGGCGCCACCAATCGGGATGATGAGAAGCACACCCAGCACCAGCGAGGCGGCAACGATCAGCCAGAACACCACCTTGGACTCGGCGGTGACGAGCAGCACGATCAGCACGATCAGCGCAATGCCCAGGGCCGCGTTGATGAAGTGGCGGCCACCGATCATGATCGGCTTGCCCGACATGCGGCCGTCGAGCTTCAAAAAGGCGATGACCGAGCCGGTGAAGGTGATGGCACCTATGGCAACGCCGAGGCTCATCTCGATCAGTGCCTGGGCATGAATATCGGCGACGGTGCCGATGCCGAAGCTTTCCGGTGCGTAGATGGCGGCGGCCGCCACCATGACCGCGGCAAGACCGACCAGCGAGTGGAAGGCGGCGACCAGCTGCGGCATCGAGGTCATGGCAATGCGCCGTGCCGTGACCGCACCGGCCGAGCCGCCTATCAGCAGCCCGAGCACTATGAGGCCGAAGCGCCCGGCCGAAGGGGTCGCCAGCGCCAGCGTCGTGGCGATGGCGATGCCCATGCCGATCATGCCGTACATGTTGCCCTGGCGGCTGGTGGTCGGATGCGACAGGCCGCGCAATGCCAGGATGAACAGGATGCCGGAGACCAGATAGAGAAAGGAGGCGAAGTTGGCGTTCATAGCGGCCTACTTTTCCTTCTTCTTGTACATGGCCAGCATGCGCTGGGTGACGAGGAAGCCGCCGAAGATGTTGACCGATACCAGCATCAGCGCAACGAAGCCGAAGCCGGTGGCAAGCCCTGAGGCCGAGATGCCGACGGCCAGCAGCGCGCCGACGACGATGACGGAGGAAATGGCGTTGGTGACCGCCATCAGCGGCGTGTGCAGTGCCGGCGTGACGGACCACACGACGTAGTAGCCGACGAAGATCGCCAGGACAAAGATGGCGAAGCGAAAGACGAAGGGATCGATGGCACCGCCGGACAGCGCGTGAGCGGCGTCACCCGCCGCCTCGGTGCCGGGCGCGGCCGCCAGGTTCTGCACCGCGAGCCGCACGGCAGCTGTCGCCTGGTCGAGCTGGTCGAGGGCTTTCTGCAGGGTCTGGTCCATCACGCGATCCCTCCGGTGGTCTTGGGCTTCCTCGAAGCGGCCGTTTTCTTCGCAGCCGGCTTCGCCGAAGCCTCGGCAACCATCGTCCTGGCCGGAATGGCCGGTGGCTCGACATATTGGCCCTTTGGCGGCTCCTGCTCAGCCTTTGCGAAAGCCGGATGCACGATCTTGCCAGCATCGGTCAGCATCGTCGCCTTGACCAGTTCGTCATCGTGATTGATGGCAAGCGTCTTCGCCGCCTTGTCGACCAGCGTCTCGAGGAAGGCATAGAGGTTCCTGGCATAGAGAAGCGAAGCGGAGGCGGCGACGCGACCGGGAACATTGAGATGGCCGACGATCTTTACCCCGTTGGCGGTGGTCACCACCTTGCCGGCTTCGGCGCCCTCGACATTGCCGCCGCGCTCGACCGCGAGGTCGACGATCACAGAGCCGGGTTTCATCGAGGCGACCATCGCCGCCGAGACCAGCTTCGGCGCCGGACGGCCGGGGATCAGCGCCGTGGTGATGACGATGTCCTGCTTGGCGATGTGCTCGGCGGTCAGCGCCGCCTGCTTGGCCTGGTATTCCTTCGACATTTCCTTGGCGTAGCCGCCGGCCGTCTCGGCCGCCTTGAACTCCTCGTCCTCGACGGCCAGGAATTTTGCGCCGAGCGAGGCGACCTGCTCCTTGGCGGCCGGGCGCACGTCGGTGGCGGTGACCACGGCGCCGAGGCGGCGCGCGGTGGCGATGGCCTGCAGACCGGCGACGCCGACGCCCATGACGAACGCCTTCGCTGCCGGTACGGTGCCGGCCGCCGTCATCATCATCGGTAACGCCCGGTCATATTCGGCAGCCGCGTCGATCACCGCCTGATAGCCGGCGAGGTTGGCCTGGCTGGATAGAACGTCCATCGACTGGGCGCGGGTGATGCGCGGCATGAACTCCATGGAGAAGGCAGTAACACCGGCCCTGGCAAGGGCTGCGACGGCAGCATCGTTGCCGTAGGGATCCATGATCGCGATGACAGCGGCGCCGGACTTATAGCCCTTCAGCTCGGCGTCCGTGGGGCGGCGCACCTTCAGCACCACATCGGCCCTGGCTGCATCGCCGGCCTTGCCGATCGCGGCGCCCACCCGGGCGAACTCCTCGTCGGGAATGCGCGACGCTGTGCCGGCGCCGGTTTCGACAATCACGTCGAAACCCAGTGCCGCCAGCCGCTTCACCGTGTCGGGGGAGGCCCCGACGCGCGGCTCGTTTGCGTCGAGCTCACGAGGGATGAAAACCGTCTGTCCCACCGCATGATCCTTTCGGCCGGAACCCTGTTACCGCAAGACATCGACCGACCCCGGCGGCGCCTTCGACAAAGGTTGGAGGAGTTATCGGAGAATAAAGGCGCCGATGGCCAGGATCAGCACGAATAGGATAGTCCCCGAGAAGAAGCCGCCCACAAAGAAGCCGAACGCCATGGCAAGAAGCACGGCGGCGCAAAATAGCGACCCATATTTGGCCAGCATCACAAAGCCGGCATAGGTGCGGTCGTGCTCGGCATAGTCCATCTTCGCGCCTAGTTCGACAGGACCGGTCGGCGTGTGTTCAGCCATTGGAATACCCCTTCGAAGACATCTTTCAGGCACATAGCGAAAAGCCGCGTTAAGGGCAATGGCGCTATTGCCGCATCGCCGCAGCCAACAATCTCAAGCAAAACTTGAAATCGCTGCGCGGAGCGCGGCGATACCAATCACAATGGATGGCAGGTCCGCTATTGCCGATGTCGTTAGCCGGCGAGATGCGGGAACAGGCCGAGCAGGCCGACAACGATCAGATAAAGGGCGACGATATAGTTGAGCAGCCGCGGCATCACCAGGATCAGCACGCCTGCAATCAGCGAGATAAGCGGGGTAAGGGCGAGCGTGGAAATGGTCATATCGGTTCCTTTGATCGGATCGCTATCGAAGCGATGCTTGGCGGATGCCGGCCATGCCGACCTACCACCAGCACCCTTGCCCAGAACGCCGAAGCGACCGGAAGGCTCCATGGGCTCGTTCAGGCGGCTTCGCGAAAATACTTGGCGGTGGGCAGGATGGTCAGCGGCGCGAGTTCGCCGGCACCGGGCGTATCGAACAACATGCGCTGCTCCATTGGCGTCGAACGGAAGAACGGAAAGCGAGCGTAGGTTTCATTCTTGATCGCCAGGACATCGGCTTGATAAAGCAGCGCGAAACAGTTGATCACGCCGGCATAGGGCCGCGCATCGCCAATCGGTCGCGCCCGATAGATGCGCTTGTAGAAAGCCGCATGGTCCTCGCGGATCATGGATATGCAATAAGGCGCGCCGAAATGGAAGCAAGCCATGCCCGCAAGGCGCAGCGTCACATACGGGATCTGCGGGTAAAGCCGTGACCATTCGGCGTCCACGGCAAAACGGCTCGGGTCGATAAAGACTTCGCCGGCCGCCAGACGCGGCATCAACAAGTCCTTGTAGACGCTGAGCGCTGGTGATGTGGCGTTATCAGCGGACACGTTATGCAGGCGCATTGTGCTGACCAGCCGCCCCTCGATATAGATTCCGAACGTATGGCAATTGGGCAGTTCGTCAAACTCGTCATGGACCTGACGAGACGCATTCTCGGGCACCAGATCGTTCATCCGATAGGAATTGTAGCGCAGCCTGTAAATGTTTTCGAAGTCCTCGCCGCTTTCACAGCGTCGGTACTCCGTCCGGTCAAGCAGCGCATAAACATGTTGCGCGAAGCTGGACATGGTCTCGGACGCATCTTTCCCACCAGCGCCCGCCGCATGGCCGAGCGAACTCAACTGGGCACACATGAACTCTATTCCCCGCGATTACCGCCACCAGCCGACACTACGGACGGGTCATGAGATGTAAAGATGAAAATAAGTAGGAGCTCGTTTACCGCTCGTTAAGGTTAACAATTAATAAAATTATACTAAAATACGCGGGTTTTCAGCGCGAAGTCAGCGCCGCGGCGCCTTCCTTGCCGTCTGGATGTCCTTGGCAAAGGGCCAGACGGTGCTCGACATCGTCTCGATGCCGGACGCGCTGAGTGCCGACCCGAACAGAAAGCCCTGGACCAGGTCCGGCTTGACCTGCAATGCCAGGATCTTGAGCTGTTCGAAGGTCTCGACACCTTCGACGGTAACCGAAAGTCCCAGCGGCCGTGACAGGTTGACGATGCCCTTGAGCAATTCGAGCGACCGGCTGTTCTGAGTGACATCCATCAGGAACGAGCGGTCGATCTTGATTTTGTCGAGCGGCAGTTTGTGGAGATAGCTGAGGCTCGAATACCCGGTACCGAAATCGTCGAGCGCAATGCGCACGCCGAGCCGCTTCAACTCCTCGATATATTGGCGTGTCAGCGACTTGTCGTCGAGCAGCGCCGTCTCGGTGACCTCAATCTCCAGACGTCCGGCGGAGAGACCGGATTCAGCCAGCGCGTCGCGAACCTTCTGGATGACATCACGGTTGCGGAAATCCTTGGCCGAGAGATTGACCGACACGCTGGTCTGGGCCGGCCATTTGGCGCATTCCGTGCAGGCCGCATGCAGGACGAAGGTGCTGATGTCGGAAATAATCCCCATTTCCTCCGCCAGCGGAATAAAGATACCGGGGGAAATCGGCCCGAGATCGGGATGATCCCAGCGGCACAGCGCTTCGCAACTGGCGATACGCATCGTGCTCATCGCCACGATCGGCTGATAGACCACCCGCAATTCGTTGTTTTCCACGGCGCTGCGCAGGTCCGCCTTCATCAGCTGACGGCTGCGGAAGGCAGCATCCATGGAGGCCTCGAACAGCCGCCAACCGTTCTTGCCAAGCTCCTTGGCCTTGTAGAGTGCAAGGTCGGCTTTGACGATCATGGCGTCAACGTCGGTATCCTTGACCCGCGACAGCACCGCGCCGCCGGAGGCCTGGATGCGTAATCCGTGGCCGGCGACATCGACCTCGCCCTGTAGATTGACAAAGATCTCGTCAACCTGGCCGGTCAGGTGGCTTTCATCCTCGATGCGCTCGAAGAAGATCATGAACTCGTCGCCGCCGAAGCGGCTGACGGTGATGCCTGGCCCAGCGACTGCCGCCAGCCGCTCGGCAACGGCGTAGATCAATCCGTCGCCGACCGGATGGCCGAGCGTGTCGTTGACGCTCTTGAAATCATCGAGATCGAGCACCACCAGCCCGCAGAGACGCTCGGGATCCCCTGAGGCCATGGCTTCCACCACCAACTCGTGGAAGTAGGCGCGGTTGGGCAGGCCGGTGAGACTGTCGTAGCGCGCCATGAAGCGGATCTTGTCTTCCGCCTCGACCCGGGCGGTCACATCCTCGAAAGTGACGACGCCCAGTTCCTGGCTGCCTTCGCGCGCCGAAAATTCATAGTGCTGGCCGTTGGTGAGCGAGACCAGGACCTTGCGGTCGCGGCCCTCGCGCAACGCACGCGTCAGCTGGGCTTCGATGTAACGGCAATCTTTCGGCGCCAGCATGCCGCCTGCAGCGCCGCGCATCAGCAGACCGTGGATCGAGCGGCCTAGCAGCGCATCGGCCGATTTGAGCGACATCAGGTGCGCGGCTTCGGCATTGGCCACCGCCACCCGGCCGTCGGGACCAAGCATGACAAGGCCATGCGACATGGTGTTGAGCGCGCGGTTGAAACGCTGCGCGATGCGGTTCGCCTTCTTTTCCTCCGACAGGGCGGTAAACAGGACTTCGCGGACGATGTCGGCGAACCGTTTGATCGCAAACAGAAAAGGGGCCGACATCAGACCGAGGATGATGTGGTAGATATCGCCGCGCAGGATAAAGCCAAGCGATATGGGCCATGTGGTGGTTATGATAAAAATCATGACCATCCGCGGCGACCCATAATTGCGGCCGGCAATCGACGTGACCGATGCCAGAGTGACGCAGACAGAGGCTATTTCGGCATAGTTGTCGTGGCTGTCATTTGCCAGATAGATACTGACGAAACAGAACGCGCCAAGCATGAAACCATGCATCGAACCGAAAATTATGTAATCGTTTTCGCGATCATGGGCTTCTTCCCACGTCGTCGGGGAAGGAAGTCGCCCGTATTTTCGGATGTTGCGAAGGCGCAGAGTACCGACAATGATGAGCCCAGCGGCAACTAGAAGATACGCCAAGTCCATGGTCTTCCAATAGACCAGAATGACGAGGAGTGTCTGCGCAACAAGGCCGATCGACAGCGTGAACCCGTCGCGAAACAGCGTTTCCACGAACGGAATGTAAACGTCGACCGGAATCTCGTTTTTTCGTCTCAGATTCACGCCTGGATCCCAACCCTGGGGAACCCAGCAGTGTCACATTGGCCTTAAGAAAGGTTTAGAGCGGCGTTTCGAACCCTGCCAACATCCATTGGTGACGCGGCGGAAGCAGGGAAACTACAGTTCAGGTAAACAAGGCGTATCACAGCGCTGAATTATTCGGCGGCTTGAAGTTGCGGCCGCAGCGGCGCCGTCGAGAGGCGGTCGAGCAGACGCTGGCGTTCGCCGGCGGCTTTTTCGGCACTGGCCTGCTTGACGTGGCCAAAGCCGCGGATGAGCGCCGGTACCGAAACAAGCGCGGCAGCAACCTCGATCTTGCCCGGCGCCAGCGCGCCGGCGACAAGTTCCAGGTCGGCTTCATAGAGGGCAAGAAGCTGCCGCTCCATACGCCTCTCGGCGCTGTAGCCGAACAGGTCGAAAGCGGTGCCGCGCAGGCCCTTCATCGCCGCCAGCAGGCGGAACCCGTTCATCATCCACGGGCCAAAGCTCGATTTCTTCGGCTTCCCGTCACTGCCGCGCCTGCCCATGATCGGCGGTGCGAGATGGAATTCAAGCTTGCCGTAGCTCTGGAACTGCTTTGCGAGCTCTGCGGCAAAGGAGCCGTCCGTATAAAGCCGCGCCACCTCGTATTCATCCTTGATCGCCATCAGCTTGAACAGGTTCTTTGCGGCAGCCTCGGTCACCACGGTCGACCCGGGCACAGCATTGGTTTCGGCCTTGCGCAGCGCCGCCAGTCTGTCGGCATAGCGCTTGCCATAGGCGGCGTTCTGGTAGGCGGTCAGGAAGCCGACGCGGCGAGCAATGATATCGTCCAGCGTCTCGGCAATGGCGGCATGCTGCGTGGCCTTGCCCGGCTGGGCGAGAAGGCTGCGGACGAAATCCGGCTGGTGGGCGGCGCGGCGGCCCCAGCGAAATGCCGCGACATTCATCGCTACTGCCTCGCCGTTGAGCTCGATCGCCTTCTCGACCGCCTCCGCCGACAGCGGCAAGCCGCCATGCTGGAAGGCGAATCCGAGCATGAACATGTTGGCACCAAGCGAGCTGCCGAACAGGGCAGTGGCGGTGCGGGTAGCGTCGAAGAAATGCGTCCTGTCGTCGCCCGCGGCCGTTCTTATCGCCTTCTTCAGCCGCTCGACGGGCAGCGAGAAATCGGCCGAACGGGCGAACTCGCCCGGCATGATCTCGGCAGTGTTGGCGAGGAAGATGGTATGGCCTTCGCGCACCGCGGCCAACACCTTCTTGGCACCTGAAACGACGAGATCGCAGCCGAGCACGAGATCGGCCTTGCCGGCCGATACCCGAATGGCGTGGATGTCGTCCGGCGTGCGGGCGATGCGGACATGGGTGAACACCGAGCCGCCCTTCTGGGCGAGGCCGGCCATGTCGATCATGCCGCAGCCCTTGCCTTCCAGGTGCGCGGCCATGCCCAGCACCGCGCCTATTGTGACGACGCCGGTGCCGCCGACACCGTCGATGATCGCCGCCCAGCCTTGTTCACCGAGCGTAAATTGCGCCGGCGCCGGCACCCCCGCGAGCGGGTCGGCCGCACCGGCTATGCCTTCGGCTTTCCTGATTTTGGCGCCGTGAACGGTGACGAAGGAGGGGCAGAAACCGTTGACGCAAGAGAAGTCCTTGTTGCAGCTCGACTGGTCGATCTTGCGCTTGCGACCGAATTCGGTCTCGACCGGCTGGATCGAGACGCAATTCGACTGCACGCCGCAATCGCCGCAGCCTTCGCAGACCAGCTCGTTGATGAAGATACGCTTGTCCGGATCGGGGAACGTGCCGCGCTTGCGGCGGCGACGCTTCTCGGCGGCGCAGGTCTGGTCGTAGAGCAGCACCGAGACGCCTTTGACCGAACGCAACTCGCGCTGGACGAGATCGAGGTCGTCGCGGTGATGGATGGTGGCGCCGGCGGGAAATTCCACCTTGCCGGTATATTTGTCCGGCTCGTCGGTGACGATGGCGATGCGCTCCACGCCCTCGGCGCGCACCTGTCTTGCGATCATGTCCACCGTCAGGCCGCCCTCGTGCGGCTGCCCGCCGGTCATCGCGACGGCGTCATTGTAGAGGATCTTGTAGGTGATGTTGGCGTCGGTCGACAGCGCGAAGCGGATCGCCAGCACACCCGAGTGGTTGTAAGTGCCATCGCCCAGATTCTGGAAGATGTGCTCGCGCTTCGAGAACGGCGCCTGGCCGACCCACTGCGCGCCCTCGCCGCCCATGGCGGTGAAGCCGACGGTGTTGCGGTCCATCCACAGCGCCATGAAATGACAGCCGATTCCGGCGGCGGCGAGCGAGCCGTCCGGCACCTTGGTCGAGGAATTGTGTGGGCAGCCGGAGCAGAAGAAGGGCGTGCGCGAGGCGATGTCTGACGTGTCGGCCAGCATCGCCTGGAACTGGCGCAACTTCGCCACCCGCGCGGCGATTTCTTCCGACGGGCCGATCGTTCGCAAAATCCTCTCGCCGAGCGCGATGGCAATATCGTTGGGGTCGAGTGCGCCCTTGGCCGGGAACAGCCAGTCGCCGCGCTCGTCCTTCTTGCCGACGATGATCGGCTGCGTCGCGGTGCCGTAAAGGTTCTCGCGCAGTTGCACCTCGATCAGCGAGCGTTTCTCCTCGACGACGACGATGGTATCGAGGCCGCGAGCAAAGTCGGCGATGTGCTGCAGGTCGAGCGGCCACGGGCAGCCGACCTTGAACAGCCTGATACCGATGCGACTGGCGGCCGCTTCGTCGATGCCGATATCCTCCAGCGCCTGGCGAACATCGAGATAACTCTTGCCGATGGTGACGATGCCAAGCTTGGCGCTGCTGCCGCCCGAATAGACGATCCGGTTCAGCCCATTGGCGTGGATGAAGGCCGAAGCGGCGGCGCGCTTGTGTTCATGCAGCCGCTCCTCCTGGCCGAGCATGTCGATCTCGTTACGGATATTGAGGCCGCCGGGCGGCATGTCGAAGTCCGGCACGATGATGTTCAGCCGTTCGAGCGCGGCATCGACCGAGGCCGTCGATTCGATGTTGTCCTTGACGCATTTGATCGCCGCCCAGGTGCCGGCAAAACGCGACATGGCAAAGCCGTAGAGGCCGTAGTCGATGATCTCCTGGACGCCGGCCGGATTAAGGATCGGCACCATGGTGTCGACGAACAGGAACTCGGTGGCATGCGCGTTGGTCGAGGATTCGGCCATGTGGTCGTCACCCATCAGAGCCAGCACGCCGCCATGTTTCGACGACCCGGCGAGATTGGCGTGGCGGAACACGTCGCCGGAGCGGTCGACGCCCGGACCCTTGCCGTACCAGACCGAAAAAACGCCGTCATGGGTACCCTCGCCCAGCAATTCGGCCTGCTGCGAGCCCCAGCAGGCGGTGGCGGCGAGCTCCTCGTTGAGACCGGGCTGGAAGACGATGTCCGACTGCGCGAGCTGGTTCCTGGCCTTCCACAGCTGCATGTCGAGGCCGCCGAGCGGCGAGCCGCGATAGCCGGAGACGAAACCGGCGGTGTTCAGGCCAGCCCGGCGGTCGCGCTCGCGCTGCATCAGAAGCATGCGGATGACTGCCTGGGCACCCGACAGGAAGATCCGCTCCTTTACCAGGTCGAACTTGTCGTCGAGCGCGACATTGTGCAGCGTCATCAGGCATTTCCTGTGCGGAGGCCGCGCCTGGAGGTGCGCGGCCAGCGTCGGAGTCGAGTGCCCACAGTCTTTCTTCCCTTGCCGGGGAGGTCAAACAAAATCGAAGGTGCCAGGCGGTCCGCAACAAACGATCCGTGCGCGGCCGTGTGGCGCCACGAAACGCCTGTCGGGGAGGATGGCCGAGCATGAAAAATTCCGGCGGCGGTCAGTGCCGCTGGTGATGCATCATGCAGCCTTTGGGCAACTGGGCTTCGGTTCACCGGGCAGCTTGCCGTCGACATGGCCGGCCAGGTCCTTGTTGAGCTCGTAGACTGGCCCGACCACCAGAGGCCGGTCGGGCAGGACCGACTGGTCGAGTGAGGACGTCAGAGTGGTCGCGAAACTCTGCAGCAACTTGCCGCTGGAATCCTCGATGCGGATCGACACCGCATAGGGCTTGTCCTTGACAACGCAGGTAAGCGGCGGGCTGGTGAGCGTCACATGCGGCAGCTTCGGCCATATTTTCTGGGTGACGATGATCGGATCACCGCCGGCCGGGTTCTGGAAGGAGACCACAGCGACCTGCCCCTCACCCACCGGCCGCAGCGGATTGAGAGTGATGACATAGGTGGCGATACCCAGCCGGTAGTTGAACTCGAACAGCTTCCCGGAAATGGCGAACAACTGGTCCTTGCCGGAATCACGGCAGGCGCCGAGCGCGGCCGCCGCGAACAACGCCGCGACGACAATCATCGCGCGTGAGAATCTTCTAGACATTGGTGACCTCCCTGGCCGCGGTCCGGCGGCGATAGTGTCGGTTTGCCTTCTGGCGGTTGCCGCACACCGCCATGTCGCACCAGAGGCGGCTGGAATTCCGGCTTTTGTCGACAAACAGCCAGCTGCAGTTCGGACATATCCTCAGCCTGGCAATGGTGTCGCTACGCAGCAGCGACAACGCCGAGACCGCAAGCGCGGCCTCGAAGGCAATCGGCGTCGCCGGATCACCGAACGGTTTTCCAGGCGTGCCGATTTCGGTGCGGCTATGAGCGAGGCCATCGGCGCAGGCTTCCAAGAATTTCGGCATATCGCCGGTCGCGATCGCACCTTTCGATACCGCGCCGCGAAACAGCCGATCGGTCGTCTCCCGGATCGACAGCACCACCGGTGCGATCTTTTCAGGCGCCGGCGCTACGAGCCGCCTGCCACCGAGCTCGGCGGCGCGAAAGGCACTCGCGGCTTCGGCAAAGCGGGCGATCTCGGCCGGATCGTCGAAACGGTCGAAAGTTTTCTCCGGATCGTTCCGCAAAACGACGGTGTTCGCCGTATCGAGCGCCAGCATGCCACCGGTAAAGCGGTGCGGAGTCCAGGATACTGTCATATGGCGAATCTAACTGATAACTCGCGTTTGACAAGTTAGATTCCGGGTGCAACGCTTGTCACTGAGGCGATCGCCGTACTGAGAATATCGTTCGTCCCAAACCTCTGCCCCGATTGCGGGGCATGCATAGAGGGTCTTGCATGCTCTATTTCTTCCAGCAGGTTCTGAACGGGCTGCATTCGGGCGCGCTCTACGCATTGCTTGCATTCGGCTACGTGCTGACCAACGGCATCCTGCACCGTACCAATCTTGCCTATGGCGCGCTGTTCGCCTTTTGCGGGCATACGATGATCCTCACTGCGGCGTTCGGCTATCAGGCGCTGTGGTTAACGCTGTTTGCATCGGTCGCGCTCGGCGTAGCTGCGGCATTCCTTTATGCGGCGCTGCTCAGCCATGTCCTGTCGCGAAGTATCTTCGAACCGCTGGCCGACCGCTCGCCCAACGCCATCGTGGTGACGACGCTCGGCATATTGCTGGTCTTGTCGGAAGCCAGCCGCATCGCCGCCGATACCCATGACCTATGGTTGCCGCCAATGCTGGCCCAGACCATCGTCTTCGCGCAGAATGCCAGCTTCAAGGCGACGTTGACGCTGATCCAATTGCTCGATTGCGCCGCCGTACTGGCGGCCATGGCGCTGGCTGCCTGGGGCTTCGCATATTCGAGCTTCGGCCGGAGCTGGCGCGCCGTATCCGACGATCCCAAGGCGGCTGCGATGTGCGGCGTCGATGTTCGTGCGGTGTTTCGGCACGCGGTGCTTTTCGGCGGCCTTTGCGCGGCACTGGCCGGCGTGCTCGCCGCCTTCTACTACGGTAACATCAGCTTCGGCACAGGGTTGGTCTACGGGTTGAAGATCCTGTTCGTGACCGCAGTGGGCGGCTATCTCTCGCCTTTGCGGGCGGCACTGGGTGCCGCCGCTTTCGGCATGGCCGAATCGCTATGGGCCGGCTATTTCCCGCTCGAATGGCGGGACGGCTGGATGTACCTGTTCCTCGTCGCCATGCTTGTGCTGATCGGCGCCGGCCGCGACCAACAGAAGATCGCCTGAGCCGCACCCGACTTTGCTTGGATGAAAGCGCCGCATGTCCTTGGACATGCAAAGGACGCGGCAGCATTTTGCCGCCCGTCATCTCACAACTGTGTTTATGCGGGGTGTCCCGTGTTGACCCGCCGGACCACGCACTGCATACCGTTGGTCCACAGCGACGCGACGGACAGGGAACCGCCGCGCTCTGACACAAGGGAGGAATGCATGGCAGGGCTTCTCGCTCTTTCCAGAACCATTGACCGTTTGAACGAATTCATCGGCAAATGGGTTTCGTGGCTGATCCTGCTGGCGATCCTGGTCAGCGCCGCCAACGCCGTCATCCGCAAGGTGTTCGACATGTCCTCGAACGCCTGGCTGGAATTGCAATGGTATCTGTTCGGCGCCGCCTTCATGCTGGCCGCCGCCTACACGCTGAAGCAGAACGATCATATCCGCATCGATATCGTCTACGGCATGTTCTCGCGCCGCGTGCAGCACTGGATCGACCTTTTCGGTCACGTCTTCTTCCTGATGCCGTTCGTGACGTTGATGGTGGTCTATTTCGTTCCCTATGTGTCGCTGTCGTATCGCAGCGGGGAGATGTCGAACAATTCCGGCGGGCTGATCATCTGGCCCGCGAAGGCGATCCTGCTGGTCGGCTTTTTTCTGCTCGCGCTGCAGGGCATTTCCGAAATCATCAAGAAAATCGCCATCATGCGCGGTCAGATGGACGATCCCACTCCGTTCATATCGGTGCATGAGCAGGCCGAACTCGAAGCCAAGGCGCTCGCCGAAGAGGTGCGCTCGTGATCGAGTTCATCGCCCAGAACATGGCGCCGATCATGTTCGCCTCGCTGGTCGTCTTCCTGCTGATCGGCTACCCCGTCGCCTTCTCGCTCGCCGCCAACGGCCTGATGTTCTTCTTCATCGGCGTGCTTCTGTCGCCCTATTCGGGCGGTTCGATCAATCTCGCCTGGCCGTTGCTGCATGCGTTGCCGGATAATTTCTATGGCAGCCGGGTGATGTCGAACGATACGCTGCTGGCGATCCCGTTCTTCACCTTCATGGGCATCGTGCTCGAACGATCCGGCATGGCCGAAGACCTGCTCGACACGATCGGCCAGTTGTTCGGACCGGTCCGTGGTGGCCTCGCCTATGCCGTGATTTTCGTCGGCGCGCTGCTCGCCGCGACGACCGGCGTGGTGGCGGCCTCCGTCATTGCCATGGGTCTGATTTCGCTGCCGATCATGCTGCGCTACGGCTACGACCGGCGGCTGGCATCCGGCGTCATTGCCGCGTCTGGGACGCTCGCCCAGATCATCCCGCCATCACTGGTGCTGATCGTCCTGGCCGACCAGCTCGGCCGCTCGGTCGGCGATATGTATAAGGGAGCGCTGATCCCCGGGCTCATTTTGACCGGCATCTACATGCTCTACATCCTGCTCATGTCGATCTTTCGGCCGAAGTCGATGCCGGCCCTGCCGCTTGAGGCCCGCACGCTCGGCCACGGCGTGCTGTCGCTGCTGGCGGCGCTGCTGGCGGCGGTGGTTGTTTCCTATGCGGCGTATCGCTACCTCGCACCGAACCATGGCGGCAACGCCGATATCCTCGGCGCCACTACTGGCGTCATCTTCATCTATGTCGTGGCGATCGTCGACCAGCGCCTGAAGATCAACCTGATGTCCAGACTGGCACAGCAGGTGATCATCGTGCTGATCCCGCCGCTGGCGCTGATCTTCCTGGTGCTGGGCACCATCTTCCTTGGCATCGCCACGCCGACGGAAGGCGGCGCCATGGGCGCCGTCGGCGCGCTTGCAATGGCGGCGGTGAAGGGGCGGCTGTCGCTCGACGTGGTCAAGCAGGCGCTGGCCTCGACGACCAGGCTGTCGTCCTTCGTTCTGTTCATCCTGATCGGCGCGCGGGTGTTCTCGCTGACCTTCTACGGCGTCAATGGCCACATCTGGGTCGAGCACCTGTTGACGTCGCTGCCGGGCGGTGAAGTCGGTTTCCTGATTGGCGTCAACATCCTCGTCTTCGTGCTCGCCTTCTTCCTCGACTTTTTCGAGCTTGCCTTCATCATCGTGCCGCTTTTGGCGCCAGCGGCTGACAAACTCGGCATCGACCTGATCTGGTTTGGCGTGCTTTTGGGCGTCAACATGCAGACCTCCTTCATGCATCCGCCCTTCGGTTTCGCGCTGTTTTATCTGCGCTCGGTCGCCGCGCGCGTGCCCTATCTCGACCGACTCACCGGCAAGCAGATCGCGCCCGTCACCACAGGGCAGATCTATTGGGGCGCAGTGCCCTTCGTCTGCATCCAGGTGATCATGATCGGCCTGACCATCGCCTTCCCGCAGATGGTGATGCACTACAAAGGCACTGTCGTCGATCCTGGCACCATCAACTACCAGGTGCCGGAAACGCCTGGCATCGGCTTGTCGCCGCTTGGCACGCCGCCGGCCAACGGCGGCACTGCCCCGGCCTCACCTTCCCCACCGGATTTGTCGCAGCCGCCGAGCTTCGACGAAAAGCCGCCCGCGAAACCGGCGGCGCCGGCAATCGATCTGTCGCAACCACCGAGTTTCAACTGAGGAAGGCCCGGCAGCCATGAAGGCGGTTCGGTTGGAGCGAGTGGGCAGCCTCGCCGTGTGCGAGGTCGAGAAACCGACCGCCGGGCCGAACGATCTGCTGGTGCGCATCGAGGCGTGCGGCGTCTGCGGCACCGACAGGCATCTTTTCCATGGTGAATTCCCGTGCACGCCGCCGGTGACGCTCGGGCATGAATTCTCCGGCATCGTCGAGGCGGTCGGACCTGCCGTATCCGGCTTTTCCGTCGGCGACCGCGTCACCGGCGATCCCAACATTGCCTGTGGCCGATGCGAGCATTGTCAGGCCGGCCGGGTCAATCTCTGCGGCAATCTACGCGCCATCGGCATCCATCGCGATGGCGGCTTTGCCGAATATCTTGTCCTGCCCCAGAAACAGGCCTTCGTCTTGCCAGGCGATCTGAAGCCTACGCATGGTGCTTTCTGCGAGCCGCTCGGCTGCTGCCTGCATGGCGTGGACCTTGCCGCGATCAAACCAGGCTCGTCGGTCGCGGTGCTCGGCGGCGGCGTGATCGGCCTGCTCACCGTTCAACTGGCAAAGCTCGCCGGTGCGACGACCATTATCTTGTCGACCCGTCAGGCCTCGCGGCGGGCTCTTGCCGAGCAATTTGGCGCAACGGCGACGCTCGATCCCAGCGCCTTCGATGTCATCGATGCGATCGTCGGCCGGTCGGGTTTGATGCCGGGCGGCGTCGACGTGGTGTTCGAATGCGCCGGCGTGAAAGACACTGTTGAGCAGGCGATGCGGCTGGCCAAAGCGGGCGGCACCGTCGTCGTCGTCGGCGTGATGCCGCAAGGCATGAAAGTGGCGTTCGAACCGTTCGATCTGCTGTTCCGTGAGTTGAAGGTCCTGGGTTCCTTCCTCAACCCCTTTACCCATCGCCGGGCCGCCAATCTTATCGCCTCGGGGACGATCGAAGTAGATCGGCTGATATCACGACAGGTCAGCCTCGACGAGGCGGTGGCGATCATTGCCAACCCGCCGGCGCCAGGCGAGGTCAAGGTCGTGGTGGTGCCCGACTGATCGCAAATGAATGCGCTACGGCGCCAGTGTTCCGAAAGGAACACTCCGCCGCGAAGCAACAGGATCAGAGCTTGGCATTGCGCTGCTGGACCATCATGAAGGTGTCATAGTTGTACTCGGCCACCTGCGCCCAGAGATAATGCTCCTTGCGGAACGCCTTGATCGAATCCCAGATCTTCTTGAACGGCGCATTCGAGGCTTCCATCTCGGCATAGACTTCGTTGGCCTTTTCGAAACAGGCGGCCATGATCTCCTGGCTGAACGGGCTCAACTTGGCACCGCCGGCAACCAGCCGCTTAACCGCCGCCGGATTGAGATAGTCGTATTTCTGCAGCATGTTGGCGTCGGCCGCTTGAGCGGCAGTATGCACCAGCGACTTGTAAGCCGGCGAAAGTTCGTCGTATTTCGCCTTGTTGAACATCAGATGGACGGTCGGTCCACCTTCCCACCAGCCGGGATAGTAGTAATAGGGCGCAACCTTATAGAAGCCGAGCTTCTCGTCGTCGTAAGGGCCGACCCATTCGGCGGCGTCGATCGTGCCTTTTTCCAACGCCGGATAAATGTCGCCACCGGCGATCTGCTGCGGAACCACCCCGAGCCTTTGCACCACTTTGCCGGCAAAACCACCGATACGCATCTTGAGGCCGGAAAGGTCGGCGACCGTTTTGATCTCCTTGCGGAACCAGCCACCCATCTGCACGCCGGTATTGCCGCCCGGCAGCCCGAACAGACCTTGCGTCGCCAGGAACTCGTTGAACAGATCGATGCCGCCGCCATGATAGTGCCAGGCGTTGATGCCGCGCGCGTTGAGCGAAAACGGAACCGCCGCTCCCAGCGCCCACGTCGGGTCCTTGCCCCAGTAATAGTATGCCACGGTATGGCAGGCCTCGACCGTGCCGGCTGTGGTGGCATCGGCGGCCTGCAGGCCGGGAACGAGTTCGCCGGAGGCGAAGACCTGGACCTGGAAGTTGCCGTCGGTCGCCTCCGACAGCATCTTGGAAAACACTTCGGCGCCGCCATAGATCGTATCGAGCGACTTCGGGAAGGACGACGCCAGTCGCCAGGTCACTTTCGGATTGGACTGGGCGATGGCCGGCGCAGCAAGTGTCGCGGCAGCGGCCGCAGCGCCGAAACCGGTGGTGCCGGCCTTGCGGATGAACGAACGACGATCCATGAAGTTCCTCCCTTTTGGATCCACTGACCGACATTCGGGACACTTCGGCGCCCGGATCGGCTTCGAGCCGACAATACACAGGCAAGGAGTCGAGTCCAGCACGGCAGCCCGGTTTGAGTGGCGCATTTCGGGGAAATTCACGGCGTTGGGGCAGATCTTGCAACTATAGTCTAAGGTCGATTAACTGGCCTACGCGACACGCCGAAACTTGCCATGGAAATGCGCCTTCGGATCGCCTATTTTGCAGGCAGATAATTCGTTGCACCCGATGGGATCCGGACCAAATGCACCAGCCGCTCGTCGCCGTATCGACCGATGTCCGCCAGTTCGACAATTACACCTGGCATGCCGCGCCACAGCAATATCTCGAAGCGGCGCTTTCGGGTGCAGGCGTGTTCCCGCTGCTGGTACCGTCCTTCGGCGACCGGCTCGACTTCGACGAACTGCTTTCCGCCGTCGACGGCGTCATGGTCACCGGCTCCAAATCGAACGTTCATCCCTCGCTCTATGGCGGTGACGCCAGCGAAGCCAATGGTCCTTACGACTCCGCCCGCGACGCGACGACGTTGCCGCTGATCCGCCGGGCGGTGGAGCGCGGGGTGCCATTGCTCGCCATCTGCCGCGGCATCCAGGAGATGAATGTGGCGCTGGGTGGCACGTTGGCCACCGAAATCCAGGAACGCGCCGGTTCGCTCGATCATCGTGCGCCGGCAAGCGACAATCAGGACGAACGCTTCGCCATCCGCCAGAGCGTGGCGATAAAACCCGGCAGCTGCCTGGCCGGGGTCTTCGGCGCCGGCGATATCATGGTCAATTCGGTGCATCGCCAGGCCATCGACCGGCTTGGCCCAAAGCTGCAGGTCGAAGCGGTCGCCGCCGACGGCACTGTCGAGGCGGTTTCGGTGCGCGATGCACGGGCTTTCGCTGTCGGCGTCCAGTGGCATCCCGAATACTGGGTCAAATCGGACAGTATCTCGGTAAAGATATTTCGCGCATTCGGCGATGCGGTGCGCCTGCATCAGGCGGCGAAATCGGGTGTGCGCGCAGCCGCGGAATAGTCCTGCCGCGCTCGCTAGTTGCCGGCTGACGCCAGCGTCAGCAGCGGCAGCGCCGGCGCGTAGGATTCGTAACCATCGCCGTCGGCGACTGAGAACATGACGATCGGATCGGTGCCGTTGGCGCTGAAGGTGACCGTGCCGTCATCCTGCTCTCGCCAGAACTTCGCCTGCTCGACGCCGGGCAACACCCGGCGGCAATTTGCTGCGACCGTCAACAGCGACAGGCCTTGCGAAATCTCGGCGCCGCGGCTGACCGCACAAGACCCCTCGTTGCCATGGGCTACCAGCCTGTAGTTGCCGGATGAAAGCGGTGACTCACTGGCCGCACGGCTTTCACCGCTACCGGCGTAAAACAGCTGGGCGCTGCCGAACAGCACAGCGGCTGCCATCAATGCAGGAAGCGTCTTCATCCTGGTTCTCCGCGCATTTCAAGCGCGCCGGTTCGAAGAGATCAGGGAGGCGCGCTTCATGTTGCTGTCATGTCCTGTCAGGCGGACATACACTGCGAGGGGACCAGAATGATTCCGAAGGGTTAAGCTGAAGTTAATAGATATGGCAGCCCGCTTACGGCCTTGCCTTGACATTTGCCGTCTCCGGCACCGGCGTCAGCGCCTTGCGCTGCGAAAACCACGAGACCAGATTGTCGACGCAAAGGTCGGCCATGGCGCGGCGCGTATGCTCGGACGCCGAGCCGACATGCGGCAAAAGCGAGGTGTTGGGCGCGGCAAGCAACGCCGCTGGCACATTCGGCTCGTCGGCAAAGACGTCTAGCCCGGCAGCGGCGATGCTGCCGCTGGCAAGTGCGGCGGCAAGGGCTGGTTCGTCGACCGTGCTGCCCCGGCCGATATTGACGAAGACGCCGTTCGGCCCAAGAGCCGAGAGAATTTCGGCATTGACGGCCTTTTCCGTCGAGGCCCCGCCGGGCGCCACCGAGATCAGCGTGTCGACCGCCTCGGCGAGACCTTTCAGCGTCGGGTGATAGTCATAGGACAGGCCTTCGACGCGGCGCCGGTTGTGATAGGCGATGGGCAGTCCGAAAGCATCGAGCCGCCGGGCAATGGCGAGGCCGATGCGGCCCATGCCGAAGATGCCGACATGGCGACCGCGCAAAGTCAGCCGGCTCAGCGGATAGTTGCCGTTGCTCAGCCAGCTTCCGTCGCGCAGCCAGGCCTCGGCGCGCGGCAGTTCGCGGACGGCATTGATCAACAGGCCGAGCGCCGTATCGGCGACCTCTTCGGTCAGCACATCCGGTGTGTTGGTGACCATGATGCCGCGCCGTGCGGCGTGGCGGATGTCGACCGAATCATAGCCGACGCCGAAATTGGCGATAATCTCGAGCTTTGGCAGCGCGTCCATCAACGCGGCGCTTATGCCGCCAAAGGCGGCTATGCCGCCAAAGGCGGCTATGCCGCGCACCGTATGACGCATCTCGTCGGTGACCAGCGACGGATCGGCGCGTTCGATCCGGACGCGGCTGAACGCCCCGTCGATGCGGCCGACCGCATGGTCGTTGAACTGGCCCGGCACCAGAATAGTAACAGCTTGCTGTTCGGTTTTTGTCATGCACGTTCCACCGGTTTGCCGGTCGACTGGCGCACATGCAGTTCCGGCTTGATCAGTTCCTGCGACGGCCGCACCGTCTGTCCGTTGAGTTTGTCGAGCAGCGCGCTGGCGGCGCGGCGGCCAACCTCGCGCTGGCCGTTCCACACGGTAGTCAGCGCCGGCGTGGCGATCGCCGCTTCCTCGAGGTCGTCGTAGCCGGTAACCGAGATGTCGATGCCCGGCACCAGCCCGGCGCGGGCAATGCCATTCATCAGGCCGATGGCGACGAGGTCGTTCCAGCAGCAGGCCGCGGTCGGCCTGTCCTTCAGCGCCAGGAACTGCCCGGCCGCCTCGAAGCCGGCCTGCTTGGTGCGCGGGCCGGGGATGCGCCAGGACGGCCTGACCTCAAGCCCTGCCGCCTCCATGGCGTTGACATATCCCTGATAGCGGTCGCGGCCGGTCGACGTCTGGTCGGTACCGCCGATCATGGCGATGCGCTTGTGGCCAAGCGAGATCAGATGGTTGGTGGCAAGCCCGGTGCCATAGGCGTCGTCGCCGCGAAACACCGGCACGTCGGCACCTTCGACGGTGCGTGCAATCAGCACTGCCGGGAGACCGTTCTCCTCGGCCAAGATTATGTCTTCGGGCGGCGTGCCGATGGCCGGCGACATGATGACCCCGTCAGCGCCAAGCTGCAGAAGCGTGTCTATGAAAGTGCGTTGTTTCTCGAGCTGGTCGTAGTGGTTCGACAGGATGAAGGTTTGCCGGCTGCGGTCGAGCTCGCTCTCTATCGAACGCAATATCTCGGCAAAGAACGGGTTCATGATGTCGTGGACGACGACGCCGACTATGCCCGAGCGCGAGGTGCGCAGGCTGGCGGCGCGGCGGTTGTAGATATAGCCGATGGCGCGTGCATGTTCCTTGATGCGATCGCGGGTGCCGCCGGCGACCAGCGGGCTGTCGCGCAAGGCCAGCGAGACCGTGGCCGTGGACACGCCGAGCGCATCCGCGATGGTCGAAAGCTTGATCTTCTGTGCCAGCGCCCTGCGCTCCCGAAGCAATTTAAACTGTTTAAAGGCCGGCTCTTATGCCATCGATTCCGAGCAAATCAAAGTTTTTTTGCCAGCGCTTCCGCCTCCGCGCCCAGCGTTGCGCGGTTGCGCACACGAAGCCGGTGCTCGCGGTGGACGATGTAGAGACCGCTGGCGACGATGACTGTCGCACCGGCCAGCGTCCAGCGGTCGGGAAACTGGTTGAAGACGATCAGGCCGGAGATGATCATCCAGATCATCTGCGAATAGGGATAGGGGGCCAGGGCCGTGGTGGTGGCAAGGCGATAGGCCTGCACAAGCAGCCAATGGCCGATGGCGCCGAAGACGCCAAGCATCAGCAATATGAACCAGTGCCAGCCATCCTGCGGCAGCGAAAGCGAAAACGGCAGTGTCGGCAGCAGCAGCACGGCCGGCGCCAACGCCGAAAACAGGATGAGGCTTTCCGAGGTTTCCGTCGCCGACATGCGGCGCGTCATGATGACGTAGAAACTGTTCGATAGCATCGAGCCGAGCGCAAAGAGATGGCCGACGCCAAAAACGCCGATGCCCGGCCGGGTGATGATGAGGACGCCGACAAAGCCGCTCATGATCGCCAGCCAGCGCCGCCAGCCGGCCCATTCGCCGAGCAACGGACCGGCAAGCGCGGTGATCACCATCGGGCCGAAGAAGTAGATCGAGGTGGTTTCCGCCAGCTGCAGCGTCCGCAGCGCGAGAATGTTGCATATCGTCGATCCGAACAGGAGCAGACCGCGCGTGAGATGCGCCGGCAGGTTGGCGGGACGAAAGCGCAGCGGCTCGCGCCATCCACGCAGAAAGACGCCGACGAGCAGCACATGGACCGCGAAGCGGGCCCAGGCGACGATCAGCGCCGAGACGCCGGCCAGCACAAGGTACTTGCTGCTGGTGTCGAGGAAGGTGAAAAACACATAGACGGAAAGCATGCACAGGATCGCCGCCGGCGATGTCGCGCTTTCGTCATGTCTTGGGTGAGCATTCAATTTCAGGCCGGACGGGAAGCAAGGCAGTCCTTCACCCATGCGGCAATTGTCGCCTGCGGGCAAGCCAAAACAGTCTGGCACAACGACGGCCGCCGACAGGCTCAGTTTGTTTCCCAGTGGCCGACCTAGTGGCCGACGACTCAGGCGTGCATGCGGGCGCCCTTGGTGATCTTGTCGACGAGTTTCTTTTCGGAGCGAAGCGCGATGCCGACCACCTTGGCATCCTCCGGCGCAAATTCGGCAAAGACGGCACGGTTGGCCAGATCATAACCAGTCGAAAACATTTCCTCGACATAGAGCGATACCGTCACACCACGCTCCAGCGCCCGCCGCTGGATTGCGCCAAGCGTCTGGCCGTCCGCCGAAAGCACGATGACCGGTTGGACCGACAGCGGGTTGTAGATATTGCCGGCGCGATCACGGTAGGGGTCGCCGATAATGTCGGGAAATTGCGCGACGATGCCGCTGGTCAGAAAGGCGGTGACATTGAGCTTTTGCCAGACGGGAAGATCATCCTTGAGCACGATTGCAAATTTTGTATCGAACATGCGACAGTTTCCAATCCGAAAAGGGGGCCAATCCGAGGCTGCGAGTGAAGCGATGCCGCACGATCTAGACCGGGAAGCCTTTCAGGGTCTTGGACGTTTGTGCGTGGATGCAGCCGAGAACTGCATCGTACCGGCACCCGGTGCTGCCGGGATGGAACGCATCGAGGCCCGATTCCACGGCAATGCCTTCGATCTCCATCGCCACGACACCTATGCGATCGGGGTGACGCTTTATGCCGTGCAGCGCTTCTGCTATCGCGGCCAAATGCATCAGAGCCTGCCTGGCCAGATCATTATCCTTCATCCCGACGAACTGCACGATGGCGGTGCCGGCACCGAAGACGGCTTGCGATACAGAATGCTCTATTTGGAGCCGTCCCTGATGCTCGATTGTCTCGGCGGCGGATCACTGCCATTCGTCGGGAATGCCGTGGTGACAGACCGCGATCTCCGCGCGACGCTGCTTTCGGCGCTCGGGCCGCTGGATCAGGAACTGGACGAGCTGTTTGTCGTCGATTTCATGACGCAGCTTATGCAAAGCCTGGCCCGGCACGCCGGTCAGCCGGCGAAACCGGTAGCGAAAACGGCGTGGCGCGCCGCCAGCCTGGCGCGCGACTATCTGGAGGAAAATGTCGCGCGGATTGTACGTTCAGACGAATTGGAGGCGATAACCGGATTGGACCGTTATGCCCTTTCGCGGCATTTCCGCGCCACCTTCTCCACCAGCCCGCACCGGTTCCTGGTGATGCGCCGGCTTCAGCGGGCCCGTCGGATGATCGAAGCCGACGAGCCGCTGGCGCAAATCGCCATCGCAGCCGGCTTCAGTGATCAAAGCCATTTCAATCGGCATTTCAAGAAGGCGTTCGGCGTCACACCGGGACGTTGGTCGGCACTGACGCGGCGGCCGTCAGCGGCGAACGCGTGAGCTATTCAAGCATCTTGTCTTCGATATCCAGTTCGTCATCCGGGAGCACCAGTTCGCCGTTCGACAGGTTCGCCTCGACGCGGGCAAGCAGCTTGAACAGCGCTTTTTGGTCCTTCTTGTCGAGACCCTTCAATGCCTGCTTTTCGGTCTTCTTCACCGACTTCTCGATGGCGTGGATGATTTCGCGGCCGGTGTCGGTGAGGAAAATATGCGCCTGGCGGGCATCGGCGGACGAGGCCCGCTTCTCCAGAAAGCCCTGCGCCTGCAGCCGGTTGATGGTCTTGGTGATGGTTGGCGGACGCACGCCGAGGCGGCCGGCAAGGTTGCCGGGCGTCTGCCCGTCCTCGCGGTCGAGCGCCAGCATGATCTGGTCCTGACCGGCATAGAAACCATGCGCCAGAAGCCGGGCGGCGAGCGCCGTGCGCGCCAGCCGCGCCGCCGAATGCAGCCGGCTCATTGTTGCAGTCTTGTCCGCCTTGGCCATGCTCATCCCTCCTCGGCCGAACCGGAACGGGCAGCATAGAAGCAGGCCGCCGATTGGCAATGACGATCGAAACATTCCGGCTCGGAAAATAGCTTTGCCGGCAAGCTTCGCGGTGTTCGCCGTGGCTAATGCCAGATGTTTATTTCAGTTAGATGACAAACGACTTTCCGCAATGGCTGGATGGGGACGTGACGAGGTGTTCTCAACCAGGTTTCACCGCGACCATCATCAACGCCTGATAGGCGTCCGCCATTTCCCGCAGCGCTGCCTGCGACAGCGGCCCGGCCTGCCGCGCAATGCCGTCCCGCGCGTTCGATGTATCGCGTTTGCCGGGGCGATCTTTATAGGGCGCGACGGTGGCGAATATCTGCTCGCTGAGGCTGTCGGGGAAGAACATCTGGCCGGTCATCACCGAGCGGTCGTCGGGGAAGATCTTGAAATGGATGTGGGTGGTGCGGCCGCGATACCAGCCGGGATAGATGGTGGCGAAAGAAGCGATGCCGCTTTCATCGGTTCTCTGCCAGCCGCGGAGAAAGCTCTGGCCGGACGTGTCGATATCCTGCCCGTCGCCCTGTCCGGGATATCCGGAATAGGCGCCCTGGGCATCGCAATGCCAGATATCGACGCGTGCGCCGGGAAGCGGGCGGCAGGCGGCGTCGACGATTTGCAGCCGCACATTGAGGGCGATGCCCTTCTTGCCCTCGGTGATGTCGGCGCGTTCGAGCTTCGGGTCGAAATAGAACGGCCCTTCTGTAACCTCGGGCGTGATGGTGCAGAAACCAGCACCGGCTTCAAACAAAGCAAGCCCGGCATAGGGCGAAACCTTCCCGGCCCTTGCACCGGCGGGCAGGAATATGCCGCCAGCGGTAACCGCAACGAGACCGAGCGCCTGCCGACGGCTCAGTGGCAAGGACTTGTCGGACATCTGGCGCCTCTTCAACGCGAACAGCTCCGTAAATGACCCCGCCTGTCTAGGGCCCGCTGTCAGGCGGCGCTAATGAAAGTTCGGCAATGTGAGGAAAGTTCGGCAATACCAGCCCCTCTTTGGCCCACCGGTTTGCCTCGTGCAAAAGCCGAGCACACATCCTATATGGAGCCGACAATCCTTTTCGAGGCACAATATGAGCGACGCACAGACGCAGATCCCCGTAACCGTCCTCACCGGCTATCTCGGCGCCGGCAAGACGACACTGCTCAACCGCATCCTTTCGGAAAACCATGGCAAGCGCTACGCCGTCATCGTCAATGAATTCGGCGAGATCGGCATCGACAACGAACTGATCGTGGAATCCGACGAGGAAATCTACGAGATGAACAATGGCTGCGTCTGCTGCACCGTGCGCGGCGACCTGATCCGCGTCGTCGAGGGCCTGATGCGCAGGCCCGGCCGCTTCGACGCCATCGTCATCGAGACCACCGGCCTCGCCGACCCCGTGCCGGTGGCGCAGACCTTCTTCATGGACGACGACGTGCGTTCCAAGACCAGACTCGATGCAGTGGTGGCGTTGGTCGACGCCAAGCACCTGCCGCTGCGTCTCAAGGATTCCCGCGAAGCGGAGGACCAGATCGCCTTTGCCGACGTTGTCGTGCTCAACAAGACCGATCTTGTCACCCCCGAAGAGCTGAGCAAGGTGGAGGCGACGATCCGCGCCATCAACCCGGCGGCACGAATCCACCGCACCACACGCGCCAGCGTGGCGCTGTCCGAGGTGCTCGATCGCGGTGCGTTCGACCTGTCCCGGGCGCTGGAGAACGATCCGCACTTCCTCGAGGCGCATGACGATCACGACCATCATGATCATGATCATGACCACCATCACCATGATCACGACGGCCATGATCACCACGATCATGACGGGCATCATCATGCGCACCCTTCCGACATCCATGACGTGACTGTGCAGTCGGTGTCGCTGCGCGGCGGCGAGATGGACCCGAAAAAGTTCTTCCCGTGGATCGAGAAGGTCACCCAAATGGAAGGCCCGAACATCCTGCGGCTGAAAGGGATCATTGCGCTGAAAGGCGATGACGAGCGCTATGTCATCCAGGGTGTGCACATGATCATCGAGGGCGACCACCAGCGCGCCTGGAAGGACAACGAGAAGCACGAGAGCCGGCTGGTGTTCATCGGCCGCGAACTCGACGCCGAGCGACTGAAGACAAGCTTCGAGGCCTGCCAGGCCGCTTGATTTCCGGACTTTATAGCGCTAGCGCTGCCCCTTCTCTCCTTCTCCCCTTGTGGGAGAAGGTGGCCGAGCGAAAGCTCGGTCGGATGAGGGGTGTTCCAGCTTGGCAAGGACGGCACTCCGTCCAGCACCCCTCATCCGTCTTGGCGCTGCGCGCCAATCCACCTTCTCCCACAAGGGGAGAAGGCGGAGCCTCGCCGACAGCCCGGCGGGGTTAGATGACAAGCAGAAATCTCGAACGGAATGATCTCTCATGCCGACAGTCGCCCCGCTCGATCTCGAAGGCCACTGCCTCGCCGCCGTGTTTCTCGGCGACGTGCCGCATTTTGCGCTGGCCGACGGCACAATCCATCGGCTCGACCACGGCCACAAGACGGTGCAGGCCAATGACGGAATGCTCGCCGCCTTCCATGATGCGGCAAACGACCGACTGATCACCGGTGGTGAGGACGGCAGGATCTTTGCCGTGACCCCAGGCGGCAATACAATGGAATTGGCGACCGCAGGCAAAAAATGGATAACCAGCGTCGCCGCCGGGCCGCAAGGCGCTGTTGCCTATGCTTCGGGCAAGATTGCCTATGTGCGCTTTGCCGACGGCAAAACCAGGGAATTCTCGCATCCGCGCTCGGTCGAGGGGCTTGCCTTCTCGCCCAAGGGCATGCGCTTCGGCGTTGCCCGCTACAATGGCGCGACGCTGCACTTCCCGGCTGCCGACGGCAAGCCGGTCGAGCTCGAATGGGCCGGCGCCCACACCGGCATCACCTTCTCGCCGGACGGCGGCTTCGTCGTCACCACCATGCAGGAAAACGCGCTGCATGGCTGGAAGCTCGCCGACGGCAAGCACATGCGCATGTCCGGCTACCCCGGCAAGGTGAAAAGCCTGTCGTGGAGCGCCAAGGCCAAATGGCTGGCGAGTTCCGGCGCGCCGGCGGCGATCGTCTGGCCGTTTTCCGGCAAGGACGGGCCGATGGGCAAGGCGCCGCTGGAACTCGGCACGCGCGGCAATGCGATGGTCACCTCCGTCGCCTGTCACCCGAGCCAGGACGTCGTTGCTATCGGCTATGATGACGGGATGGTGATGGCGGTGCGCTTCGCCGACGCCAAGGAAGTGCTGTTGCGCCGGCCCGGCAAGGGCGCCGTCACTTCGATGATGTGGGACAAGGAAGAGCGCCGCGTCGCCTTTGGCAGCGCTGCTGGCGACTGCGGCGTCATCGATATTTCGGCGTAGCCTGTTACTTACTCGGCTCCGCAAGATACTTTGCCGGTCAATTCAGCCTGCTTGCCGTCCTTTTCGGCCTCGGCCGTTCCATCATAGATTGAGAGCAAATAGCGGCCGTCATAGACGCCTTCGTCGCTGGCCTTGGTCAGGATCGCCAGTTCGACGTAGCCGTAGGCGTTTTCGACCTGCCGTTCGTGGTAGACGAGCAGCCGCAATTCCTTGTTGTCGAGCCAATATTGCGTGAGGTTCTGATCCTCGAACACCGTCTTGCGCAGACTGTCGGCAGCCGGCCTGCCCAGAATCTCGAGCTCACCGCTAAAATTGAAGGTCGGCCCGCCCATGCCTCTGGTGACCCCGGCACCGATCTGAAATTTGACGGCTGCATCCTCGGCGGAACACCAGATGCCGCCGGACGCCAGAGCCGCACCAACCGACGACAGCAGCGTTGTTGCGCAGACGGTCGCCCGCACCATCTTATGCCCTCCAGCCGAAGTACCATTGGCGCCCGAAGGCGGCTCGCGGTCAAGCGCCTGTTTTCATTCAAATGACCGCTGACCCAACACAGGGCAGCCGCCCGGCCAATTGCGGTAGCGGCCGCCGATTGTCTAATGTGCGACTGAGAGGGCCGCCATGAACGTCATGAACCATGCAAAGACTTCCATCGGCGGCATCGGCCCGGCCCGGATCGCCGAGTTGCGCGCGACCGAGGCAGAAGTCTTCTGCCGGGCGCGGCCGAAATCGATGGCGAAAATCGGCAATGGCCTGCCCGGCTTCTTCGGCGGCGTGCCGATGCATTGGATGAACGACTGGCCGACGCCGTTCCCGATCCTTGTCGATAGTGCCAGGGGCGCCATCATCAGAGATATCGACGGCAACCGGCTCGACGATTTCTGCCTTGGCGACACCGGTTCGATGTTCGGTCATTCGCCGCCGCCGGTCGCACGCGCCATCCGCAGGCAGGCCGGACGCGGCCTGACCTACATGCTGCCTGCCGAGAACGCGCTCGCCATCGGGCCGCTGCTGCAGCAGCGTTTCGGCTTGCCGTTCTGGCAGATCGCGACGACGGCGACCGACGCCAACCGCTTCGCGCTGCGGGTTGCCCGCGCCGTTACCGGCCGGGAGAAGATACTGGTCTTCAACGGCTGCTATCATGGCTCGGTCGACGAGACGATGGTGCGGCTGGTCGCCGGGAAAGCGGTGAATCGACCGGGACTGGCCGGCGAGTTCCGCGACCTGACGCGGGCGACTGATGTCGTCGAGTTCAACGATCTGCCGGCGCTCGACGCGGCACTCCGGGGCAACGATGTCGCCTGCGTCATCGCCGAGCCGGTGCTGACCAATTCCTGCATGGTGCTGCCCGAAGCCGGCTTTCATGATGGCTTGCGGCGTCTCACCCGTGCGACCGGCACGCTGCTTCTAATCGACGAGACGCATACAATCTCGACCGGTCCCGGCGGCTATACAAGCAAATACGGGCTGGAGCCGGACCTGTTCGTGCTAGGCAAGCCGATTGCCGGCGGCGTACCGGCGAGCGTCTGGGGCATGAGCGAAGACGTTGCGGCCCGCTATGCCGCTTATATCAGCCGGAAAGAGCCCGGCTACTCCGGCATGGGGACAACGCTGTCGGCCAATCCGCTGCAATTCGCAGCGATGCGCGCCACGCTCGAATACGTCATGACCGACGAGAACTACAGCCATATGGACAATCTGGCGCGGCGGCTCGACGCCGGGCTGACCGCCGTCATCGATCGCTATCGTCTGCCCTGGCATGTTGCTCGCGTCGGTGCCCGTGTCGAGTTCATCTGCGCGCCGGGCCTGCTGAGGAACGGCGGCGAAGCGGAGGCTGCGCACGTGCCGGAGCTCGAGGCGGCAATCCATGTCGCGCTGGTCAATCGCGGCGTGCTGATCGCACCCTTCCACAACATGATGCTGATCTCTCCTGCGACCAGCGCCGCCCAGGTGAACCGGCTGATCACTGCCTTCGGCGCGGTTGCGGCAAAGCTTACGGCGTGAGACAAGCTTGCGGCATGAAACAAGCGCCCAAGCAAAGTTTGAACCTGGTCACGGCATCCCCTTCGGGCTCGACGCCCGCCGAGGCGCTGGCCTTTCTCGACGCTCATCCCGAGATCGAAGCGTTCGACATCGTGCTGACCGACGCCAATGGCGTCGGGCGCGGCAAGATCGTGCGCCGGCATGAGTTGATGAGCATCTTCGAGGGGGGCCGGCACATGCCGATCTCGATCCTCGGCCTCGACATCACCGGCGAGGATGTTCACGAGACCGGGCTGATCTGGACGACGGGCGACGGCGACCTGCGGGCGTGGCCGATCCCCGGCACACTGGTGCCGCTGTTCGGCACCCAGCCGCCGCGCGGTCAGGTGCTGATGGCGATGTACCATCTCGATGGCCAGCCGATGTCGTCCGACCCGCGGCTGGCACTCGCCCGCCAGGTAGACATCCTCGCGGCCCAGGGCCTGCATCCGGCCGGCGCCTTCGAGCTCGAATTCTTCCTGCTCGCCAACGAGCGCGACGCCGAAGGCAAGGTGCAGCCGGCGCACGCGGTGCTTGACGGACGCCGCTCGGCCAAGACTGAGGTCTATTCCGTCGACCATCTGCACGGCATGGAGCCGCTGTTTTCCGACATCTACGCCGCAGCCAAGGTGCAAGGCATCCCGGCCGAGACGGTCATCTCGGAATATGCGCCCGGCCAGTACGAGCTGACGCTCAACTACCGCAAGGATGTGATGCGGGCGGCCGACGATCTCGTCATGCTCAAGCGACTGGTGCGGGCGCAGGCGCGCCGTCATGGTGTCACCGCTTGCTTCATGGCCAAGCCGATCGAGAAATATGCCGGCTCGGGCATGCATTTTCACGTCTCGCTGCTAGACGATGCCGGCAAGAATGTCTTTGCCGAAACCGGCGGCGAAAGCTGGTCGCTGCCGCTGCTGCGCGGCCTCGGCGGACTGATCCAGACGATGGCGGAATCGATGCTGGTCTTCGCGCCGCACGCCAATTCATGGCGGCGCTTCGTCTCGCAATCCTATGCGCCGGTGGCGCCGACCTGGGGCGTCAACAACCGTTCGGTGGCACTGCGTGTGCCGGCCGGCGATGCCAGGAACCGCCGCATCGAGCACCGGCCATCGGGCGTCGACGCGAATCCTTACCTGGTGGCGGCAACGGTGCTGGCCGGTGTCGTCAAAGGCCTCGACGAAGGCCTCGATCCCGGTCCCGAAACCACCGGCAATGGCTACGAATCAGCCGTCACGCGCACGACGATGCCGGTCGACTGGCGTGCCGCGATCGAGGCGGCAAGGGCGTCGACCTTCCTCAAGGGCGCATTGGGCGAAGACCTGCACCGGACGTTCGTGGCGATCAAGCAGTCGGAATATCTGCGCGTGGCGCGCACGGTCAGCGAACTGGATTATCACCTCTATCTGCACGAGGTGTAGGGCATCACATCGTCGGCCATCCGCCGGTGAAGGCCCATGCGGAATAATTTCAGCGGAACCTTCGGCGGGCTTTGCTCATTGCGTGTCTGATTGCAGGAGCGAGCAAGGCCGCCTTAGTCATGATCGCCAGGATGCAGACAACCCCGACGCCGCACCATGCCAAAGTGCAGGCAAGACGCTTGCCTGCAAGCAAGTCTCCGGAAACGACAGAAATCGACGCCAGGACGATTCCTGAACTGCGCGAAACGGCCAAGATCTGCCGCCGCTGTCCGCTATGGCACGACGCCACGCAGACCGTGTTCGGTGAAGGCCCTGATAAAGCCAAGGTGATCTTCGTCGGCGAACAGCCGGGCGACCAGGAGGACCTGGCGGGCAAGCCCTTCGTCGGTCCGGCGGGCAAGGTGTTCGACGCGATCCTGGACGATGCCGGCGTCGATCGGCTGAAAGTCTACGTCACCAACGCAGTCAAGCATTTCAAGTTCGAGCCGCGCGGCAAGCGGCGCATCCACTCCAAGCCGAACGCCGGCGAGGTGCAGGCTTGTCGCTGGTGGCTCGACAAGGAAATCGATCTGATCAAGCCCAATCTGGCGGTGGCGCTCGGCGCAACGGCGGCGCAGGCGCTGCTCGGCAAGGTGGTGCCGATCATGAAGATGCGCGGGGCCGTCGTGGAGCGTGACGATGGCTTGCGTGTCTTCGTCACCATCCACCCGTCCTTCATCCTGCGCATTCGCGAGCCGGCGGACAGGCAGGCAGAACGCGACCGGTTCCTGCAGGATATGAGAGCGGTGAAAAAGCTGATGGCCGCCTGAGCTATTTGATCAATATCGCCCTGAGATCGTTGACGTTTGTGCCGGTCGGACCGGGTACGAAAAGGTCATCTACGGCATTGAATGCCGTCCAGGCGTTGTTGCCGGCAAGCATGGCCTTGGCATCGATGCCCGCCTTATGCATCCGCGACACTGTCGAGCCGTCGGCGAAGGCGCCGGCATTGTCTTCCGAACCGTCTATGCCGTCGGTGTCGGCGGCCAGTGCGTGGACGCCCGCCAGGCCGCTGATCCCAATGGCGAAGGCGAGCAGGAATTCCGAGTTGCGGCCGCCTTTGCCTTTCGCGCGCAAGGTCACGGTCGTCTCGCCGCCCGACAGGATCAGCACCGGTTTTGCGAATGGCCGGTTGCGCGTCGCCACTTCGCGCGCGATTGCAGCGTGGACGCCGCCGACCTCACGCGCCTCGCCCTCGATGGAATCGGAGAGAATGACCGCTTCGATACCTTGGTACCTGGCTTCGGCCGCAGCCGCTTCCAGCGATACGCCGGCCGAGGCGATCAGATGTACCTCGTTGCGCGAAAAACGCGGATCATCGACGCGCGGTGCATCGGCGGCGGGCGAATTGATGTGCGCCATCACTGAAGCCGGTAGTTTCATGTCATAGGCGGCGATCGACGCTAATGCATCTTCGCGGCTGCCGGAATCGGGAACGGTCGGGCCGGAAGCGACCAGCGCGGGGTTATCGCCCGGAATGTCGGAGACCACCAGCGACACCACCTTGGCTGGATAGGCAGCGGCCGCCAGCCTGCCGCCCTTGATCGTGGAAACATGTTTACGGATGGTGTTCATCGCGGCGATCGGCGCGCCGGAGGCGAGCAGCGCCTCGTTGACGGCGATCTCATCGGCCAGCGTCAGACCTTCGGCAGGTGACGGCAGCAGCGCCGAGCCGCCGCCCGAAATGAGCGCCACGACGAGGTCGTCCGCAGTCAGTCCCTGGACCTTTTCGAGCAGCCGCCGTGAAGCTTCTAGCCCCGCGGCATCCGGCACCGGATGCGCCGCCTCGATGATCTCGATGCGCCGGCAGGCCGCGCCATAGCCGTAGCGGGTGACGACCAGCCCTTCGATCGGCCGGTCCCACACTTTCTCGAAAGCCGCCGCCATCTGCGCCGAGCCTTTTCCGGCACCGATGACGATGGTCCGGCCCTTCGGCCTTGCCGGCAAATGATCCTTGATCGTCCTCTGGGGATCGGCGGCGGCAACGGCGGCGTTGAAGATCGAAATGAGAAAGGACTTGGGATCGAGCGCGGTCATACTGAGGTACCACGGACGCTGTGCGAGCTTCTGCGGCGTTTGCGCTGCCCCTCACCGTTACCCTCTCCCCGCAGAGAGACGGCAAGAGGGGATCGCCAGCGTTGGAGCGTTTCCCTTGTCCCCGTCACTACGCGGGGAGAAGGTGCCGGCGGGCGGATGAGGGGCAGCGCCAACGTCACGATGTTGCTTCCGACGGCAGGACCAACTCCTGGCTATCGACGCCCAAGTAGCTACACAGCGTATCGACGACCACTCCGTGGTCCTCGCGCTCCGGTAGACCGGAGACGGCGATCACGCCGATGACGCCAGCGCCCTTGACAGTGATGGGAAAGCCGCCACCGGCCAGCACATAGTCGGCAATGTCCAGCCCTTCGCCGGGCTTGAAGCTGCGGTCGGGGCGCTGCTGCTCCAGCACCATGCGGTAGGTGCTTTTCAGGAACCGCCGCACGACGTTGATCTTGCGCCGCGCCCAGTCCGGATTGGAGGCGTTCGAGCCGGGCGTTGCCGCATAGAACAGCGGCCGGTCGAAAGTTCTGATATCGACGATGATTGGCAGGTTTTCCTTGAGAGCCCGGTCGCGGATCGCCGAGCCGATCTCGAAAGCGACGGCTTCGTCGAAGGCCGAAAAGACAAGCGTGGCTTCCTGTTTCTTGATCAGAGCGATGTCGTCCGCAACGGCCATGTCGTTCCCCTGTCGATCTCGCCTGTTGCTTTGGCGGATGGCTGCCGCCCGGTCAAGCCGGCCGCATACGACGGCTAAACCGCTATATCCGCCTTGGCCGCCCGGCCGGCGACATAGACCTCGCGCACGGCGCGGTCGTCGCCGAGTGTCTGCAGCAGAAACAATTCCTCGGCGAGCGTGTCCGCCGTCTCCACCCGCAGCCGCATCGCCGGCGTGGCGCGGGCGTCGAGCACGATGATATCGGCGTCGCTGCCTTCCTCCAGGGTGCCGATCTTTTCCGCAAGCGACAGCGCCTCGGCATTACCGCGGGTCAGCTGCCAGAAGGACTGGAACGGATTGAGCTTCTCGCCGTTCAGCGCGATCACCTTGTAGCCCTCGTCCATGGTGCGCAGCATCGAATAGTTGGTGCCACCGCCGACATCGGTGGCTGCGGCGATGCGAAGCGGCTTCTCGCGGCGGCTATAGCGCTGATAATCGAACAGGCCCGAGCCGAGAAACAGGTTGGAGGTCGGGCAGAACACCGCCACCGAGCCGCTATCCGAAAGCGCATCCGCCTCGCGCTCCGACAGGTGGATGCAATGGCCGAACAGGCTTCTGCGCCCGAGCAGCCCATAGTGTTCGTAGATGTCGGTGTAGTCCCGCGTCTGCGGGTATAATTGCTGCGTGAAGGCGATCTCGGCGTGGTTTTCCGACAGATGCGTCTGCATGTGCAGATCAGGATATTCGCGGCAGAGCGCGCCCGCCATCTCCAATTGCTCGGGCGACGAGGTGATGGCGAAGCGCGGCGTGATGGCATAGTGCTGGCGCCCCTTGCCGTGCCACTCATCGATCAACGCCTTGCTGTCGTCATAGCCCGATTGCGGCGTGTCGAGCACGCCGTCCGGCGCGTTGCGGTCCATCATCACCTTGCCGGCGATGTTGAGCATGTTGCGGTCGTGCGACTCTGCAAAGAACGCTTCGGCAGATTCCTTGTGTACCGAGCAATAGGCCGCGACTGTCGTGGTGCCGTGGCGCAACACTTCATCCAGGAACAGCCTGGCGATACGGCGGCCATGCTGGGCGTTCTGGAATTTGGTCTCTTCCGGAAAAGTGTAGGTGTTCAGCCAGTCGAGCAGTTCGGCGCCGAAGGAAGCGATGACCTGCATCTGCGGAAAATGTGCATGCGCATCGATGAACCCGGGCAGCAGCAGATGTGGCCTGTGGTCGATCTTTTTTGTTCCCTCGCCCGCCTTTTTCTCGACCTCGGCATAGGCGCCAGCGGCAACGATCCTTCCGTCGCGCATCAGCAGGCCGCCATCTTGCTCGTAGCGCCAGGCGGAATGGTCGTCGATGGTTTCTGGCCAGCGCAAAAACGACAGCGTGCGGCCGCGCAGCAGCGTGCTGGTCATGCTATTTCCCCGCGCCTTCGAACCAGGCTACCAGCAGTGCCCGTTCCTTGTCGGTGATCTGGGTGACGTTGGCGGGCGGCATGGCGTGGCTGCGTCCGGCCTGCAGGTAGATCTCGCCGGCGTGCTCGGCGATGCCGGCATCGGTATCGAGCATCACGCCCTTAGGCGCGTGGTAAATGCCCTCGTAGGACGGCTCCGCCGCATGGCACATCGAACAGCGGCCAAGCACTGTATCACGCACGGCGGGAAAATGCGCCGAGGCGACGTAGACCTGTGCCGCCGAGGACGTTTTGACCTCGCCGGTCAGCAGCTTCGGTGCCGTCGACAGCCAGATGATGACGACAAACAGGACGGCGGCGGCCAGCCAGGTCCAGGTCGGATTGCCTTTGCGCGCGTGCCTGGTATTGAAATAGTGCCGGATCAGCACGCCGATGATGAACACCAGCGAGGCAATGACCCAGTTGAACTCTGTGCCGAACGCCAGCGGATAATGGTTCGACAGCATCAGGAACAAAACCGGCAGCGTCAGGTAATTGTTGTGCAGCGAGCGCTGTTTGGCGATCTTGCCGTATTTCGGATCGGGCTTACGGCCGGCGATCAGGTCGGCGACGACGATCTTCTGGTTTGGGATGATGACCATGAAAACGTTGGCCGACATGATAGTCGCGGTAATGGCGCCGAGATGCAGGAAGGCGGCGCGGCCGGTGAACAGGTGGGTCAGTCCCCAGGCCATGAATACCAGCACCCCATACAGCACCAGCATCAGGCCGGTGTCGCTGTTGCCGAGCGGCGAACGGCACAAGAGATCGTACATCACCCAGCCGACGCCGATCGTCGCCAGCGACAGCAAGATGCCTGTAGGCACCGACATGGCAAGGACATTCGGATCGATCAGGAACAGGTCCGCCCCGGCATAGTAGACGACGCACAGCATGGCGAAGCCCGACAGCCAGGTGGCGTAGGATTCCCACTTGAACCAGGTCAGATGCTCGGGCATCTCAGCCGGCGCCACCAGATATTTCTGCACATGGTAAAAGCCGCCGCCATGCACCTGCCATTCCTCGCCGAAGGCTCCGGCAGGCATGCCCGGACGCTGGCGCAGCCCGAGATCGAGCGCGACGAAATAAAAGGACGATCCAATCCAGGCGATACCGGTGACGACGTGCAGCCAGCGCACGGCGAAACTCAGCCAATCCCAGAATATCGCGAAATCCATCATGAAAAAATCGTCCCTGCCGATCCACTGACTTTACGGACTGGAGCGCAAACGGAAAGGGCCGAGCTGCACGATGACTTTCAAAAAAAATTGGAAAATACTAGGCTGATCATACGCAGCCACACGAGAGCCACGGAAGCCGCATGGCCTATCTCGACAACATCGCCGTTTTCGTCCGCGTCGTCGAGCTCGGCAATTTGTCGGCGGCTGGGCGCGACATGCGCATTTCGCCGGCGGTCGCTTCCAACCGAATCAAGGAGCTCGAGAAGCACCTGGGCGTCAGGCTGTTCAACCGCACGACGCGACAATTGATGCCGACCGAGCACGGCACCGTGTTCTACTCCGGCGCCAAGCAGGTGCTGGAGGCGGTCACCGAGGCAGAAGCGGCGGTCAGCGCGCTATCCGGCCAGCCGCGCGGCACCATAAAGGTGACAGCGCCGCTCGGCCTCGGGCGGCGGCTGGTAGCATCCGGAATCCCGGATTTCCACGACAGATACCCAGATATCGAGGTGCGGCTCCGGCTTTCCGATCACAATGTCGATATCATGAAGGAAGGCATCGACGTTGCGTTCCGGCTGGGCATCATCGAGGATTCCAGCCTCAGGATGCGCGGCATCATGGACTGCGAGCGCGTGCTGGTAGCGGCTCCGCAATATCTGGACGTGCGCGGCGAGCCGACCGAGCCGCAGGAGTTGATCGGCAAGAAACACGATTGCCTGATGCTGCGCTATTCCGGCGCGCGCGAATATGTCTGGACGCTGCAGACGCCGAATGGGCCGCAAAAGTTCGAGGTGCACGGCCCCTACGATACCGATGATGGCGACGTGCTGACCGGCTGGGCGCTGTCCGGCCGCGGCATCATCAACAAGCCGCGCTTCGAGGTCGAGCCGTTTATCCGCGACCAGCGGCTGAAGGTGATCCTGAGCAACACGCCGCCGACGCCGGTGCAGTTCGCCGCCGTCTACCCGCACAAGAAGCTGCAGGATCCGAAGGTGCGGCTGCTGCTCGATTTCATGGCCGAGCGCTGCCAGCGGCTGATCAGGGATATTCTGGCCGGCAAATGATCGTCGGCTGGCCGGTTGCTTTCCGTCCAGCCGGCGAGATAATTCTCAAGGAATCTCGCTCAACAGGGAAAAGCGATGGCCAACGGCGCCACAATGTGTCTCGCCGTTTCACTGTCTCCGGAAGCCGCCCCTTCCCATCCGCCCGACGCCGGCTCGGACTTCAGTCTGCTGACGCGGTTCGTGCAAGAAGCCGAAGCGGCCGGTCTGGACATGGTGTTGCTGGGCGATTCCGCACCGGTTGCAGGCGGGCCGAACCGGCAAATGCGCTTCGAAGCAACGACCTTGCTGGCAGCGCTGGCGACGGTGACAAGCAGGATCGGTCTCGTCGCGGCAGCGTCGACGGTCGCCCACCAGCCCTATAATCTCGCGCGCCGTTTCGCTTCGCTCGATATTATCAGCCATGGCCGCGCCGGCTGGAACGCGAGCATGATGCCCGACCCGCGCGAGGCCGCCAATTTCAGCCGACAGGAAGGGTTTTCCGGCGATGATTTCCGCCTGCGCGCCGAGGAATTCATCGGCATCGTGCAAGGCTTGTGGAAAGGCTGGGACGCAGACGCGCTGCTGTTCGACAAAGTTGGCGGCCGCTTCTTCGATCCCGAGAAGATGCACCTTCTCGACCACAAGGGCGAATATTTTTCCGTGCGCGGGCCGCTCAACGTGGCGCGGTCGCCGCAGGACACGCCGGTGCTGGTCATGTCCGGCCTGTCCGAGCCCGACATGGATATTGCCGCCCGCACCGCCGATGTTGTCCTGCGGGACCAGCGATCGATCGACTGGGTTGACGATCTGAAGCGCCGTGCGCTTGCGTTCGGGCGCAGGCCGGAGGCGCTGAAAGTGCTGATGAACGTTGTCGCGGTTGCCGAAATAGCCGCCGCCCCGGACATGTTTGCGGATCGGCTCGAAGAGTGCTTTCGCTCCACAGCTTGTGACGGTTTTAACATTCTCATGCCGCGGATGGTAGCGCTCGACAATTTCGTTGATTGCGTGCTGCCGGGCCTTCGCCGCCGCGGCCTCGTTAGGCCTGGTTACCGCGGGGCGACACTTCGCTCCCATCTCGGACTTGCCGGGGAGGATCGGCAATGAGTACCGGTCTACGGCAGATGAAGCTCGGCGCCTTCCTGTGGGCGACAGGCCACCACATCGCCGCCTGGCGCCATCGGCAGGCGCATGTCACGGCCGGCATCGACATCGATCACTACATCCAGCTGGCGCGGACGGCGGAAGCGGCGAAGTTCGACATGATCTTCTGCGAGGACGCCGCCGGCGTGCGTGAGGCCAATGTCGATATCGCCAGCCAGACCTCACGCTCGATCGGCTTCGAGCCGATCAGCCTGCTTGCCGCGCTCGCGGTGCAGACGGAGCGCATCGGCCTCGTCTCAACGGCGTCGACGAGCTATAACGAGCCTTACGGGCTGGCGCGAACCTTCCTGTCGCTCGACCACCTGAGCGGCGGCCGTGCCGGCTGGAACCTTGTCACTTCCGCCAGCCAGATCGAGGCCGCCAATTTCGGCTCGACCGGTCTGCGCCCGCATGCCGACCGCTACGAACGCGCGCGCGAATTCGCTGCCGTGGTTGCTGGCCTTTGGCAAGGCCAGGGCGGACACGAAGGCAGAAGCTTTTCGGTGCGCGACCCGCTCGATCTGCCGCGCTCGCCCCAAGGTGCGCCGGTCATGGTTCAGGCGGGAGCGTCGGACGAAGGCCGCGATCTCGCCGCCCGGACCGCCGATGTGGTGTTCACTGCGGCGCAGACATTCGAGGAGGGGAAGGCTTTCTACGACGACCTCAGGGGACGGCTGGCGGCCTATGGGCGCGAGCCGGACGACCTCAAGATCATGCCTGGCGTCGCGCCGGTGGTTGCGGCAAGCGAAGCGGAAGCCCGGGCAAAACATGACGAACTGCAGGAGCTGATACCGGACGATATCGGTGTCGCGCTGCTTTCCAGCTATCTCAGCATATCCGATCTCGCGCGCTATCCCATCGACGGACCGCTGCCCGAGCTGCCGGCCAGCGAAGGCATGCAGAGCCGGCAGGCGCTCGTCATCGAGCAATCCCGCCGCGACAAGCTGTCCATTCGCCAGCTTGCCCGTCATTTCGCCGGCGCGCGCGGTCATTGGCGCGTCGTCGGAACTCCGGCCCAGATCGCCGACCAGCTCGAGGCACGCTTCGAGGGCGGCGCGGCAGACGGTTTCAACGTCATGCCATCCTATTTTCCCGGCGAACTCGAAGCCTTTGCCACGCTTGTCGTGCCAGAGCTGCAGCGGCGCGGGCTTTTCCGGAAGGATTATGAAGGCAGCACTCTGCGCGACCATCTGGGCTTGAAAACGCCGGCGTAAACGACGAGCGGAACGAAAGTCGGAGATCGCCGTTTTGGGATGCTGTGCCGCGGCGATGAGGGCGTCTGCGCGCATATTCGATTGACCATCCCAAACTTCGCCCTCTTTTCAAACCACGCGGACGCAACCGCCATAGGAGCCGATCATGGATGCCATCGCCACCCGCAATGACCTGCAATCCAATGCCAAGAAAGAGTGTATCGATCTTCTCAATGCCCGCCTCGCCGACGCCATCGATCTGGCCTTGATCACCAAGCAGGCGCACTGGAACGTCAAGGGACCGCAATTCATCGCCATCCACGAGATGCTCGACACGTTCCGCGAGGAGCTCGACGGCCATGTCGACACCATTGCCGAGCGCGCCGTACAGCTCGGCGGCACGGCGCTCGGCACCTCGCAGGAGGTGTCGAAGGCGACTATGCTGGAGGCCTATCCGACCGACATCCACAAGACCCGAGACCATCTGGCGGCGCTGATCGACCGCTATGCCGCGACCGCCAAGCGGGCACGCGCCGCGATCGACGAAGCGGCTGGCGCGGGCGACGCCGACACCGCCGACATCTTCACCGCCTATTCACGCTCGCTCGACAAATTGCTGTGGTTCCTTGAGGCGCACACGCAGGAGAAGGAATAGCCAAAACGTCAGCCAGCCATCGCCTTGCGGTGAGGGGCTTTGGACTGAGCGGACGGTGCCGCCGCATGGCCGGCCAACGCTGTCATAATCTCGGCTACGGCGAGTGCGGCGATCACCTGCGGGCGCTTGTCCTTAACGGCATCGCCGCCGATCGGCGAGACGAGGTGGGCAAATTCCGCCTCGCTTCCGTCCGCCGATTTCAGGAACCAGTTTCGGAACGTCGCCTTCTTGGTTCTGGAGCCGATCATGCCGACATAGGCGGCATCCCGGCGTTTCAGAGCCTCGGCGACGATCAGGAAGTCCAGCGCGTGGTCATGTGTAAGGACGACGAAGGCGGATCCAGCCGGGGCTTCGCGCACCATCGCCTCAGGCATCGGCGTCAGCTTGGTTTCGACCGCTTCCGGCATGCCTTTGAGCGCCTCGGCTCGCGTCTCGACAACGACGACATGCACCGGCAGCAAGGCCATCGCGGAGGCCAGCGCCTGGCCGACATGGCCGCCGCCGAGGATGTAGACATGCGGTCGCTGCGCTTCCTCGGTTTCCGCCGCCGCAACCAGCTTGGCTTCAAGCGCGGGGTCGACCAGCTGGATCAGCAGCTCGACCCTGCCGCCGCAGCACTGCCCGATGTCCGGGCCGAGCGCGATGTCGAGGGTGGCGCGGATATCCCTCCCCCTTGAGGGGAGGGTGGCGGCGAAGCCGCCGGGTGGGGTCGCCGCGGCAGTGCTCGACGCGCTGGCGGTACCTTCTGAGACGACCCCCTCTGGCCGCTCCGCGGCCATCTCCCCCTCAAGGGGGGAGAAAAGCATCTGTCGCGCTTTGTCGATCGCCATGTATTCGAGCTGGCCGCCGCCGATCGTACCGAAAGTGGCCGATCCTGAGACGAGCATGAAGGCACCCGTCTCGCGCGGCGTCGAACCTTTTGTCCGGGCCACCTCAACGAAGGCGACCCGGCCGGCGCCGGCAAGAAAGGCTTTCAGGCTCTGCACTTTCGCGTTCATCATTTGCGTTCCCTATCGGGAAATATAGAGTTTTTCGGCCTGAATTGCACGTTTTCCGGGATTCAAGTGCCGGTTTTGGCTTCGCGCTTCAGCCGTTCGATCGCCATCAGCACACGCTCCGGCGTGGCCGGCGGGTCGAGGCGCGGGCAGATCTTGTGGCTGGCAACGCTCGCCACTGCGTCCGACAGCGCATGCAGCACCGACATTGCGAGCGGAAAGGGCGGCTCGCCGACCGCCTTGGAGCGGTACACCGTCGGCTCGCCTGCTTGCGCCCAGTCGGCCAAAGTCACATTAAAAATCTTCGGCCGGTCCGACGCGAGCGGGATCTTGTAGGTCGATGGCGCATGGGTGCGCAGCCGCCCCTTGTCGTCCCACCACAGTTCCTCCGTTGTCAGCCAGCCCATGCCCTGGATGAAGCCGCCCTCGATCTGGCCGAGGTCGATGGCGCGGTTCAGCGAGCGGCCGGTTTCGTGCAGGATGTCGGTGCGCTCGACGATATATTCGCCGGTCAGCGTGTCGACAGACACTTCCGAGCACGCGGCGCCGTAAGCGAAATAGTAGAAGGGATGGCCCTCGCCCTTGTCGCGGTCCCAATGGATTTTCGGCGTCTTGTAGAAACCCGCCGCCGAAAGCTGGATGCGCGCCATATAAGCCTGCCTGACGAGATCGGCGAAGGCGATCTCCTGGTTGCCGATGCGCACGCGGTTGGGCAGGAACAGCACCTGGTCGCGCGGCACCTGGTATCTCTCGACGGCAAAATTGGTCACCCGGTCCTTGATCTGGCGGGCGGCATTCTGCGCCGCCATGCCGTTGAGGTCGGAGCCGGAAGACGCGGCGGTGGCCGAGGTATTCGGCACCTTGCCGGTCGTCGTCGCGGTGATCTTGACCTGATCGAGGTCGATCTGGAACTCTTCCGCCACAACCTGCGCCACCTTGACATAGAGGCCCTGCCCCATCTCGGTGCCGCCGTGGTTCAGATGCACCGAACCATCGGTATAGACATGCACCAGCGCGCCGGCCTGGTTGTAATGGGTGGCGGTGAACGAGATGCCGAACTTGACCGGCGTCAGCGCCAGTCCGCGCTTGATGAAGCGGCTGTTGGCATTGAAAGCATCGATGGTGCGGCGGCGCCTCGCATAGTCGGAACTCGCCTCCAGCTCGGCGACGATGCGGTGGATGATGTTGTCCTCGACCGTCTGGTGGTAGGGAGTGATGTTGCGGTCGCTGGTGCCGTAGAAATTCTTCTTGCGGATTTCGAGCGGGTCCTTGCCGACGGCAAACGCGACTTCGTCGATGACGCGCTCGGCGCCGACCATGCCTTGCGGGCCGCCGAAGCCGCGAAAGGCGGTGTTCGATACCGTATTGGTGTAGAGCGGCGCCGATTGCGCGTGCACCGCCGGCCAGAAATAGGTGTTGTCGCAATGGAACAGCGCGCGGTCAGTGACCGGGCCGGAGAGGTCGGCCGAGAAGCCGCAGCGCGCCGCGAACATGAAATCTACGCCCAGAATATTGCCTTCGTCGTCGAAGCCGACCTCGTAGTCGACGAGGAAATCGTGGCGTTTGCCGGTGGCGATCATGTCGTCGTCGCGGTCAGGCCGGATTTTCACGGCCCGATGATGTTTCTTCGCGGCGATAGCGGCCAATGCCGCAAACTGATTGCCTTGCGTTTCCTTACCGCCGAAAGCGCCGCCCATCCGGCGGATTTCCACCGTCACCGCATGGCTCGGCACACCCAGCGCATGGCTGACCATGTGCTGGATTTCGCTCGGGTGCTGGGTCGAGGAATAGATGGTGACGTCGTGGTCCTCGCCGGGGATGGCCAAGGCGATATGACCTTCGAGATAGAAATGCTCCTGGCCGCCTATGCGCATTTTTCCCTTCAGCCGGCGCGGCGCCGCATTGATCGCAGCCGCTGCATCACCGCGCCTCAGCGTCAGCGGCGGCGTGACCAGCTTATCTTTCCGGGGATCGAGCTCACCGACATCGGCGACGAACGGCAATTCCTTGTATTCGACCTTGGCCAGCCTCGTTGCACGGCGCGCCTGCTCGCGGGTTTCGGCAATGACGCAGAAGATCGGTTGGCCAAAGAATTGCACCTTGCCGTCGGCCAGCACCGGCTCGTCGTGACGGCCGGTCGGCGAAATGTCGTTCTCGCCTGGCACGTCGCTCGCCGTCAGCACGTCGATGACGCCGGGTGCGGCGCGCACCGCCGACAGGTCCATGCTGGTGATGGTGGCATGCGTCGCCGTCGAAAGCCCAAGGCAGCCGTGCAGCGTGCCGGCCGGTTCCGGCATGTCGTCGATATAGACGGCCGTGCCACTGACATGCTTGTGCGCGGAATCATGGCGCTGGTCGGTGGCGACGCCGCCGGCGATTTTTTGCGCCTTCAGGTTGGGGGTGGCGTGCTTGTTCATCATGCCGCCTCGTGCCGTGATACCTGGATCGGCGCCCGGGTGCCGGTGGTTTCGGCAAAGAAGCGCAGCAGCAGGTTGCGTGCCGCCAGCGCCCGGTATTCGGCGCTTGCCCGCATGTCGGTCAGCGGCGTGAAATCGCCGGCGTACGCGGCCATCGCCGCCTCGACCGTCGCTTCCGTCCAGGGCTTGCCAAGCAATGCCTTTTCGACGCCAAAGGCTCGCTTCGGCGTTGCCGCCATGCCGCCATAGGCGATGCGCACATCCGCCACCGTGCCATGCTCGGCGAGCTTCAGGAAAAACGCGCCTAGCGCTGCTGTGATGTCTTCGTCGCGGCGCTTGGTGATCTTGTAGACGGCAAATTTCGTCTCGCTGCCCGGCACCGGAACATGCACGGCCTCGACGAATTCGCCGGGCTGCCGGTCCTGTCGGCCATAGGCGATGAAAAACTCCTCGAGCGGGATCGTCCGCCGCTTGTCGCCGCGGCGCAGCGTCAGGCGGGCACCGAGTGCGATCAGCGGCGGCGGCGTGTCGCCGATCGGCGAACCGTTGGCGATATTGCCGCCGATGGTGCCCATGTTGCGCACCTGATCGCCGCCGATGCGGTCGAACAGCGGGCCGAGCGCCGGGATGCGTTTCGCCAGCGTCGAGAAGGCTTCGCTATAGGTGACACCGGCGCCGATCGAGATGACGCCCTTGTCCTCGGAAATCCCGCACAGACCATCGAGATTGCCGATGAAAACCGCCGGCGCAATATCGCGCATGTGCTTGGTCACCCAAAGGCCGACATCGGTCGAACCCGCGACGATAGTGGCGCCCGGCTCCTTGACGAGTACGCTGGCCAGATCGTCGGCATTGGCCGGCACGATCAGCCGCTTGTTGCCGGAGCCGATCTCGATGCGCGAACCGTCCTTCATCGCTTCGAGCTTGGCCGTGACTGCCTTGCGCTCCGCCGCCAACGGATCCTTTGCCGCCGTGCGGTAGCTGGAGATGGCGCGCGCCGCGCGCATGATCGCCTCGTATCCGGTGCAGCGGCAGAGATTGCCTTGCAGCGCCTTTTCGATGGCGGCGTCCGACGGCTCCGGCGCCCGCATCCACAGAGCATAAAGCGACATGACGAAACCCGGTGTGCAGAAGCCGCATTGCGAGCCGTGGAAATCGACCATGGCCTGCTGCACGGGATGCAGTTTTCCTGCGTCGCCGCGCAGATGCTCGACGGTCACGACATGCGTGCCGTCTAGCGAGCCAAGGAAGCGGATGCAGGCATTGACGCTTTCATAGACCAGTGTTCCACCGGAGAGCCTGCCGACCAGCACCGTGCAGGCGCCACAGTCGCCCTCGGCGCAACCTTCCTTGGTGCCGCGCAGCGAGCGGTCGAGCCGCAGCCAGTCGAGCAGGGTCTGGTCGGGTGCAATCGTGCCGAGCGCGACGTCCTCGCCATTGAGGATGAAGCGGATTTCGTTGCGTGTCTTGATCCCTGCCATCTCAGCTTCCCCGGTAGGTCGAATAGCCGTACGGCGACAGAAGCAGCGGCACATGATAGTGCATCGGCTCGGCCATACCGAAGCGGATCGGCACATGGTCGAGGAAGGCCGGTTCCGCCAGTTTTGTCCCTTGCCCGCGCAGATAATCGCCGGCCGCAAAGACCAGCTCGTATTCGCCGGTGCGGAATTCCGCGCCGGCAAGCAACGGAGCATCGCAACGGCCGTCATGATTGGTGACGACCGTTTTCAGATGCGTCCGGGCCTGACCGTCAAGATGATAGAGCTCGATCGACAGACCGGCCGCCGGTTTGCCGGCCGCAGTGTCGAGGACGTGGGTCGTCAGGCGCCCGCCTTCGGCTTTCGACGTTTCCGCCACTGGCTGCTCCATTCCCTGAACGGTCGAACACTATTCATGAATTGTGCGCCAATTAAAGGCGATGCATAAGTCCCGGTCGAGCGGAGCGCGACAAAAACACTTTCAAAAATTTCGGGGGAATGCGCAGGCACTCCTTTCGACTATCCTGATCACAATTTCCGGCAGGAGCGAGAATGCGTTACGAACGAGACATGCGCGGCTACGGAGCCAATCCGCCGGATCCGAAATGGCCCGGCGGGGCGCATGTCGCGGTGCAGTTCGTCGTCAATTACGAAGAGGGCGGCGAGAATTGCGTCCTGCACGGCGACAAGGCTTCGGAGGCTTTCCTGTCGGAGATCGTCGGCGCCGCGCCCTGGCCCGGCCAGCGCCACTGGAACATGGAATCGATCTACGAATACGGCGCCCGAGCCGGCTTCTGGCGATTACTGCGCCTGTTCAGCGAGGCACAGGTGCCGATCACCTGCTATGGCGTCGCCACGGCCCTGGCACGTTCGCCCGACCAGGTTGCGGCGATGCAGGAGGCCGGCTGGGAGATCGCTTCGCACGGGCTGAAATGGATCGACTACCGCGACCATACCCCGGAAGACGAGCGCCGCGACATGGAGGCGGCGATCCGGCTGCATTATGAGGTGACAGGGGCGCGGCCGACCGGCTGGTACACCGGCCGCACCTCGATCAACACGGTGCGGCTGGCGGCGGAAGAGGGCGGCTTCGACTATGTGTCGGATACCTATGACGACGAGCTGCCCTACTGGTTCGAGCACGTGGTGCCGGATGGCACGGCGAAACCGCAGCTGATCATACCCTACACGCTCGACGCCAACGACATGCGCTTTGCCACGCCGCAGGGCTTCAATTCGGGCGACCAGTTTTTTGCCTATCTCAGGGATAGTTTCGATACGCTCTATGCCGAGGGCAAGGCAGGGCGGCCGCGCATGATGAATATCGGCCTGCACTGCCGCCTGGTTGGGCGGCCGGGCCGGGTCGCGGCACTGAAGCGCTTCATCGACTACGTCAAATCGCATGACAAGGTCTGGCTGGCACGACGCATCGACATTGCAAAACACTGGCAGGAGACGCATCCGTTCCGGTTGCCGGCGCTGCGCCCGTCGAAAATGGAATTCGAGGCCTTCGTCCACACATTCGGCGGCGTCTTCGAGCATTCGCCGTGGGTTGCCGAGCGCGCTTATGAGCTGGAGCTCGGCCCGGCCCATGACAGTGCCGGCGGCCTGCACAACGCGCTCTGCCGCGTGTTTCGCGCGGCCAGCGAGGCCGAGCGGTTTGCTGTGCTCAATGCCCACCCCGATCTTGCCGGAAAACTGGCACAGGCCAAGCGGCTGACGGCGGAATCGTCGAGGGAACAGGCTTCGGCAGGGCTCGACGCGCTGACCGAGAAGGAGCGCGAGCTGTTCGCAAAACTCAATGCCGCCTACGTCACCAGTTTCGGTTTCCCCTTCATTATTGCGGTGAAAGGAAAGACCAAGGCGGAGATCCTGGCCGAGTTCGAGGCGCGTATCGGCAACAGCCACGACGTCGAATTCGAAACCGCCTGCAGACAGGTCGAGTGCATCGCGCTGCTTCGTCTCAAGGACATGCTTCCGCAATAGGGCTTCGGCTGCCGCCATGGGCCGTGGCTTCCGCAACAGGCTTGAATTTATGGATATGATGAAAATGGCCGAGCGAACCTATTATGCGCCGCAGGGCGGACATCCCGGCCAGAGTGAATTGCTGACCGGCCGCGCTGTGTTCACACAGGCCTATGCGGTCATCCCCAAGGGTGTGATGCAGGACATCGTCACCAGCGCCTTGCCGTTCTGGGATGGGACACGCGTCTGGGTGCTGTCGCGGCCGCTGTCGGGTTTTGCCGAGACGTTTTCGCAATACATCGTCGAGCTCGCGCCCGGCGGCGGCAGCGACCGCCCCGAGCTTGACGCCGCCGCCGAAGGTGCCCTGTTCGTAGTCGAAGGCGAGCTATGCGTTTCGCTTGCCGACAAGAAACATAGCTTAAGGCCGGGCGGCTTTGCCTACCTGCCCCCGGCGAGCGGGTGGACGGTGCGCAATGAAAGCGGTGCCGCCGTCCGCTTTCACTGGATCCGCAAGACTTATGACGCAGTCGACGGCATCGACCAGCCGCAAGCGTTCTTCGCCAACGAACAGGAAATCGCGCCGACGCCAATGCCGGGTACCGAAGGCCGATGGGCGACGACGCGCTTCGTCGATCCGGCCGACATGCGCCACGACATGCATGTCACCATCGTCACGCTCGAGCCTGGCGCGGTCATTCCCTTCGCCGAGACGCACGTCATGGAGCACGGGCTCTATGTGCTGGAGGGCAAGGCGGTCTACCGTCTCAACCAGGACTGGGTCGAAGTCGAAGCCGGCGACTATATGTGGCTGCGCGCCTTTTGCCCGCAGGCTTGTTATGCCGGCGGGCCGGGCAAATTCCGCTATCTCCTCTACAAGGACGTCAACCGCCACGCCAAGCTTGGCAGCGCCGGCGTCGTGAGACCTACACCATGACCCGCATCGTCGCGCGGCCGCTGACCCGCGAGAATTTCGCCGAATTCGGCGACGTCATCGATATGGGCGGCGACAACCATTATCCGATCAATGGCGGCAAGGCTGAGCGCTACCATGACCTCGCCACGGCGGAAGCACGAGGGCCGAATGCGCGCGTGCTGATCTCGATGGTGCGTGGCACGCCCTATGAGCTGCCGTTGAAGCTTACCATGGTGGAGCGCCATCCGTTTGGCAGCCAGGCCTTCATCCCGCTGTCACCACGGCCGTTCCTGGTCGTCGTCTGCCATGACGGCGAAGAGGGCCCGGGCGAGCCGCATGCCTTCATCACCGCGCCCGGGCAAGGCATCAACTATCCGCGCAATCTGTGGCACGGAGTTCTGACGCCGATCGGCGATGTCCAGGATTTTGTGGTCGTCGACCGCGGCGGCGACGGCTCCAATCTCGAAGAGTGCCATTTCTCGCACGCCTACGAGATCGATCTTCCCGACGGGATTAGATGATGACCGACATTTCGCTGATCGACCGACTGCTCGACGTCATCGAGCACGACATCGTGCCGAAGACCGTCGAAGGCGTCGCGCACGGCAATAAGCTGTTCGGCGCGGCCATTCTGCGCAAGGACGACCGCTCGCTGGTGCTTGCCGAAACCAACAACGAGACCGAAAACCCGCTCTGGCACGGCGAGGTGCATTGCCTGAAGCGCTTCTACGAAATGCCTAAAGCCGAACGCGTCGACACCAAGGACGCGATCTTTCTTGCCACGCACGAACCCTGCTCGCTCTGCCTGTCGGCGATCACCTGGACCGGCTTCGACAATTTCTTCTATCTGTTCAGCCACGAAGACTCGCGCGACAGCTTCGACATCCCGCACGATTTGAAGATCCTGAAAGAGGTCTTCACCCTCGATCCCGGCGGCTACAATGCCGAGAATGCCTATTGGAAGAGCTTTTCGATCCGCAAATTGGTGCGCTCGCTGCCCGATGCCGAGCGCGAGCGGCTGGAAGCGCGTATCGGCGCAATATCAGCGCGCTATGACGAATTGTCCGCCGCCTATCAAGCAAGCAAGGCCGAAAACGACATACCGCTGAATTGACGCGGATTGACCAGCCGAATTCGTTGACTGGCCCATGACGCGCTCTCACGGGCTCCATCATCTGGCGCTCCTGGAGTTCGCCCGCATGAAAATCGTCACTGAATTCCCACGAAAGATCGTCGAATTTCCGGATATGGGGATCATCATGCCGGACGGCTGCCGGCTGTCGGCGCGGGTGTGGATGCCGGCCGATGCTGCCGACGATCCAGTGCCGGCAATCCTCGAACACCTGCCCTATCGCAAGCGCGACGGCACGATCTATCGTGATCAGCTGACGCATCCCTATTTTGCCGGCCACGGCTACGCCTCGATCCGCGTCGACATGCGCGGCAATGGCGATTCCGAAGGGCTGATGGACGACGAATATTCCGAGCAGGAATTGCAGGACGCTTGCGACGTCATCGCCTGGGCGGCGGACCAGCCCTGGTGCAACGGCAATGTCGGCATGATGGGCATTTCGTGGGGCGGCTTCAACTGCCTGCAGGTAGCAGCCAAGCAGCCGCCGGCGCTGAAGGCGGTCATCAGTCTCTGTTCGACGGTCGACCGCTATGCCGACGACATCCACTACAAGGGCGGCTGCCTGCTGATCGAGAATTTCGGCTGGGCCTCGACCATGCTGTCCTATTCGTCAAGGCCGCCGGATCCGTTGCTGGCCGGCGACAACAGATGGCGCGACCTGTGGCTGACCAGGCTGGAGAACCAGCCCTTCCTGGCACCGCTGTGGCTGAAGCACCAGCATCGCGATGCCTATTGGAAGCGCGGCTCGATCTGCGAGGACTATTCCGCCATCCATGCCGCGGTGCTGTCGATCGGCGGCTGGCATGATGGCTATCGCAATACGATTTCCCATCTCGCCGTCAATATCGAGGCGCCGGTCAAGGGCATCGTCGGCCCGTGGATCCACAAATACCCGCATTACGCCGCGCCCGAACCGCGCATCGGCTTCCTGCAGGAGGCCTTGCGCTGGTGGGACCGCTGGCTGAAGGACATCGACACCGGCGTCGAGGCCGACCCCGCCTACCGCGCCTATGTCATGGACAACGTGCGTCCGGCGCGCTGGCATCCCGAGCGGCCGGGCCGCTGGGTCGCTGAATCGGAATGGCCGTCGCCCAACATCAAGACCCAAGAGGTTGAGCTTATCGCTGAAGGCAACCACGCCATCGTCGCTTCGCCGCAAAGCTGCGGCCTCGCCGGCGGCGAATATTTCCCCTTCACCTTCGGCCCGGAACTGCCGGGTGACCAGCGCCCCGACGATGCGCTGTCGGTGTGCTTCGACCAGCCGGTGCTGACCGAAACGATCGACATTGTCGGTGCTCCCGAAGTTGTGGTCAGGGTCTCGTCGGACCGGCGCCAGGCGAACATCGCGGTTCGGCTGTGCGACGTCCATCCGGACGGGGCATCGGAGCTGATCTCGTACGGCGTGCTCAACCTGACGCATCGCAACTCGCACGAATTTCCCGAAGCGCTGGTGCCCGGCGAAACCGTCAGCGCCCGGGTGGTGCTCGACCAATGCGCCTATCGCGTGCCGGCCGGCCATCGCTTGCGCGTTGCCGTTTCGAACGCCTACTGGCCGATGATCTGGCCGTCGCCGGAGCCGGTCCGGCTGGAATTGTCGGCCGCGACATTGATGCTGCCGGTGCGCCCGCCAGCGACAGGCGACGAGGTCACCTTCCCCGCTCCCGAAGGTGCTGCGCCCTGGGCAACGGAGACGCTTCGGCCCGCCAATTCCGAGCGTCATGTCGATCGCGACGAAAAGACCGGAATGATTACGCTTTTCATCGTCGACGATTTCGGTGAGGTGCGCGACCTGGGGCATGGCCTCGCCAATGGCAGCATCGCCAGAGAGACATGGGCGATCCATCCCGACAATCCGCTGTCAGCCTCGGGCAAGACGCATTGGACCCAGACGCTGTCGCGAAATGGATGGTCGGTGCGCACAGAAACCTTCGCCGAAATGCGGTCCGACGCGCAAAGCTTCGTGGTTAGCGCCAGAATCGAAGCCTATGAAGGCGAGAAACTCGTCTTCGAGCGCAACTTCGAGGAGAAAATCCCGCGCGCACTGCTTTGAGCGCTTATAGCGATTGGTCCAATTGCGACGCACGATTTACGCCACGGCATGTCGCATTCGGTCTTGCTTACCGCTTTCCCTTACGGTCATTATTCTCCCGATAGAAATGAGAAAAACGACCATAAGGTCGGACCAACAGAGTGAGGAACTCAACATGTCGAACGAACTGGAATATCTGAGCCGGCGCGTTGCGTCCGGCAAGCTGAGCCGTCGCGATTTTCTCGGCCGGGCAGCAGCGCTCGGCGTCACCGCAACCTTCGCCAATTCGCTGCTATCCAGCGCTTCCCGCGCGGCGGGTCCGGTCAAGGGCGGCACGCTCAAGGCCGGCCTGGTCGGTGGCGAGTCCACCAACAGCCTCGATCCGGCGCTGTTTATGACGCAGGTGCCGTTCGCCTTCGGCAAGATGTGGGGCGAACTGATCGTCGAACTGTCTCCCGAAGGCAAGCTCGAGAACCGCATCGCCGAGGAGATCGGCTCGTCGGACGACGCCAAGACCTGGACGCTGAAGATCCGCGATGGCGTCGAGTTTCACAACGGCAAGAAGGTGACCGCAGAGGACGTGGCCGCCACCCTCGAACGCCATTCGGACGAGAAGTCGAAGTCCGGCGCGCTCGGTTACATGAAAGGCATCGAGAGCATAAAGGCCAGCGGCAAGGAAGTGGTGCTGACGCTGAAGGAGCCGAATGCCGACCTGCCCTACCTGCTTAGCGACTATCACCTGATCATCCAGCCGAACGGCGGCAAGGACAAGGCCGATGCCGGTATCTCGGCGGGTCCTTACAAGGTCACCACCAACGAGCCCGGCGTGCGCCATGGCGGCGAGCGCTTCGCCAATTACTGGCAGGGCGACAAGATGGGCCATGCCGACCAGATAGAGATCATCGTCATCAACGACGCCACGGCCCGCACGGCGGCGCTGCAGGGCGGCCAGGTCAACATGATCAACCGGGTCGAGCCGAAGATCGTCGATCTGATCAAGCGCGTGCCCGGCGTCACCATCCGCAACCATTCGGGACCCGGCCACTACGTCTTCATCATGCACTGCGACACCGCGCCGTTCGACAACAACGACTTGCGGATGGCGTTGAAGCTGGCGATCGACCGCGAGGAGATGCTGAACAAGGTGCTGCGTGGCTATGGCTCGCTCGGCAACGACTTCCCGATCAATGCATCGTACCCGCTATTCACCGAGATCGAGCAGCGCAAATACGATCCCGATAAGGCCAAGTTCCACTACAAGAAATCGGGCCATGACGGTGCCGTCCTGCTCCGGACGTCGGACGTCGCCTTCCCCGGTGCCGTCGATGCCGCACAGCTGTTCCAGCAAAGCGCGGCCAAGGCCGGCATCAAGCTGGAGATCAAACGCGAACCGGGCGACGGCTACTGGTCGGAAGTCTGGAACAAGCAGCCCTTCTGCGCCTCCTACTGGGGCGGCCGGTCGACGCAGGACCAGATGTACTCTACCGCCTATCTGTCGACGGCCGACTGGAACGACACACGTTTCAAGCGTCCGGATTTCGACAAGATGGTGCTGGCGGCTCGCGCCGAGCTCGACGAGGCCAAGCGCAAGGCAATGTACCACGACATGGCTGTGATGGTGCGCGACGAGGGCGGCTTGATCCTGCCGATGTTCAATCAGTTCATCGACGCGACGGGCGCCAAGGTCGCCGGCTGGGTGGATGATCCGCATCAGGAGTTGATGAACGGATATGCTCTGGCGAAGTGCTGGCTCGAAGCCTGAGCCCGGCCTTGCGGATATGTCCTCACCCATCGTGAAACTGGTGGCCCAGCGCATTGCGCTGGGCATTCTGCTGCTGTTGGCCGTTTCGGTCCTGATCTTCGCCGGCACCCAAATCCTGCCCGGCGACGTCGCGCAAGCCATTCTCGGGCAGTCGGCGACACCGGAGTCGCTCGCCAATCTGCGCGAGCAGCTCGGCCTCAATGATCCCGCTTACATCCGTTATTTTCGCTGGCTCGGCGGCATCCTGACCGGTGATCTCGGCACGGCTATGTCGAGCGGTCAGGATATCGCAACCTCTATCAAGGGAAGGCTGTGGAACACGCTGTTCCTTGCCTTCTGGGCGGCGATCGTCGCGGTGCCGCTGGCGATCATCCTCGGCCTGATCGCGGTGCGCTACCGCAATGGCTGGGTCGACAAGCTGATCTCCGGGTTAGCGCTCGCCTCGACCTCGTTTCCGGAATTCTTCATCGGCTATGTGCTCGTCTTTTTCTTCGCGGTGCAACATCAATGGTTTCCCGCCATTTCCACGGTCTATGACGGGATGCCTTTCGGCGAACGCATTCAGGCCATAGCACTGCCGGCGGCAGCGCTGACCCTGGTGGTGCTCGCGCATATGATGCGCATGACGCGCGCTGCGATCCTCAATGTGATGCAGTCCGCCTATGTCGAGACCGCCGAACTCAAGGGGCTTTCGGCCTTCGCGGTCATCCGCAGGCATGCCTTCCCCAATGCCATCGCGCCGATCATCAACGTCGTGATGCTCAATCTCGCTTACCTGATCGTCGGCGTCGTCGTCGTCGAAGTTATCTTTGTCTATCCAGGCATGGGCCAATACCTGGTCGACCACGTCACCAAGCGTGACGTGCCGGTGGTGCAGGCGGTCGGGCTGATCTTCGCCGCCGTCTACATCAGCCTGAACATCATCGCGGACATAGCGGCGATCATCGCCAATCCGCGCCTCAGACATCCGAAATGAGGGGGGCGGGTATGCTCGTCATCAAACGCATCCCTATCCCGGCATTGGTCGGCATCGTGCTGACGGCGCTGTTCGTGCTGGCAGCAATTTTTGCGCCGTGGATCGCGCCGCATGGCAATGCCGAGATCGTCAGCGACGTCCCTTGGGAACCGATGTCCGCGGCGCATTGGCTGGGCACCGACAATCTCGGCCGCGATCTGTTGTCGCGCATGATCTACGGCGCCCGCATCACCCTGTTCATCGCGGTGCTGGCGACCGCGCTGTCCTTCTCGCTCGGCGCCATCCTCGGCTTTTCGGCAGCGGTTTTCGGCGGCTGGTTCGACACGCTTCTGTCGCGTCTCGTCGATCTCCTGATGTCGATCCCGACACTGATCATGGCCCTTGTCGTGCTGTCGGTGCTGCCATCCAATCTCGTGACACTGATCCTGGTCATGGGCATTCTCGACTCGACCCGCGTCTACCGCCTGTCGAGGGCGGTCGCCGTCGACATCAACGTCATGGATTATGTCGAGGCGGCCAAGCTGCGCGGCGAAGGCAGCGGCTGGATCATCTTCCGGGAAATCCTGCCCAATGCGCTGTCGCCGCTGGTTTCGGAACTCGGCCTGCGCTTCATCTATGCCGTACTGTTCCTGTCGACGCTGTCCTTCCTCGGGCTTGGCGTGCAGCCGCCGGACGCCGATTGGGGCGGCATGGTCAAGGAAAACAAGGATGGCATCGTCTTCGGCATAGGCGCCGCCCTCATTCCGGCGGCGGCGATCGCAGCGCTGGCGATTTCCGTCAATCTCGTCGCCGACTGGGTGCTCAACCGCACGACAAGCCTGAAGGGAGGACGCGGGTAATGGCTGACAAGCAACCGAAGCCCGGGCAACCGAAGCCCGGGCAACCGAAGCCCGGGCAACCAAAGTCCGGCGTGCTGCTCGACATCCGCAATCTGCGCATCGAGGCCACGGTATATCCGCCGGGTGAGGCGCCGAAGAACATCGTGCTGGTGCACGATGTCTCGCTGACGCTCGAAAAGGGCAAGGTGCTCGGATTGATCGGCGAGTCCGGCGCCGGCAAATCGACCATCGGCCTGTCGTCGATGGGCTACGGCCGCGGCGGCGTGCGCATCACCGGCGGCGAGGTCATCCTCAATGGCCGCGACATCCTGAAGGGCGGCAACGAAGGGTTTCGCAAATTGCGCGGCCGCGAGGTCTGCTATGTCGCGCAATCGGCGGCAGCCGCCTTCAATCCGGCGCACAGGCTGATGGACCAGGTGGTCGAGGCAGCACTCCTGCACGGCACGGCGACGCGGGCCGAAGCCGAAAAGCGCGCCGTGGCGCTGTTCAAGAAGCTCAGCCTGCCGAATCCCGAAAGCATCGGCGAGCGCTTCCCCCACCAGGTGTCGGGCGGTCAGCTGCAGCGCGTCATGACGGCAATGGCGCTGTGCTCGGAACCCGACCTGATCGTCTTCGACGAGCCGACCACGGCGCTCGACGTGACCACGCAGATCGACGTCCTGGCGGCGATCAAGGATGCCATCCGCGACACGCATGTCGCGGCGCTCTACATCACTCACGACCTTGCCGTCGTCGCCCAGGTCTCGGACGAGATCATGGTGCTGCGCCACGGCCGGCTGGTCGAATGGGGCGGCACCCGCCAGATCATCAAGGAGCCGCGCCAGGAATACACCAACGCGCTGGTTTCGGTGCATGAGATCGAACACCAGGAGCAGAAGCCCGGCACGAGCCCGTTCCTGTCGGTCAAGAACATCACCGCCGCCTATGGCCGCAGTCACATCAAGGTGCTGAAGAACGTCTCGGTCGATATTTTCGCCGGCCAGACGCTGGCGGTGGTCGGCGAGTCCGGCTCCGGCAAATCGACACTGGCGCGCGCCATCACCGGCCTCTTGCCGCCCGAACAAGGCACCGTCACCTTCGACGGACGGCCGCTCGCCAACCGGCTTGTCGACCGGCCGAAAGAGGATCTTCGCCAACTGCAGATGATCTACCAGATGGCCGACGTGGCGATGAACCCGCGCCAGACGGTCGGCACCATCATCGGCCGGCCGCTGGAATTCTATTTTGGGATGCGCGGGCGCGAGCGCGACAAACGCGTCGCCGAACTGCTCGACAAGATCGAAATGGGTAAAGGCTATGTCGACCGCTATCCGGCCGAGCTTTCGGGCGGCCAGAAGCAGCGCGTCTGCATCGCCCGTTCGCTCGCCGCCAAGCCGAAGCTGATCATCTGCGACGAGGTGACATCGGCGCTCGATCCGCTGGTCGCCCACGGCATACTGGAGCTGCTGCTCGAGCTGCAGAAAGAGGAAAACGTCGCTTATCTGTTCATCACCCATGATCTCGCAACAGTGAAGTCGATCGCCGATTCGATCGCCGTGATGTATCGCGGCGAAGTGGTGCGCTACGGGGCCAAGAGCAAGGTGCTGACGCCGCCCTTCGATGCCTACACCGATCTTTTGCTATCGTCGGTGCCCGAAATGGAGATCGGCTGGCTGGAAAAGGCGATCAAGGGACGGCGCATGGCCAGCGCGGGGAACTAGCGGGCCGCACTTTGCGCCCGACGATCCTGTCCGGGCGTGGATTGAACGGCAGGCCGGCCCTGACTTTTCCGATTAAGCCGCATGGAGGCGCCCTTGGCGCTCAACACAAAACTATTGCTCATCATCCTCGACGGCGTGCCTTACCGGAACTGGCGTCGGCTGATGGGCAATCTCGAAGGCTGGGTGCAATCAGGCGAAGCCCGCGTATGGAAAATGCGCTCCGTGCTGCCGTCGACCTCGGCATCCTGCTATGCCTCGATCCACACCGGCGTGCCGCCGCAAATGCACGGTATCCTGTCGAACGAGAACCGGTTTCGCGTCGAACAGCCGGACATCTTTTCCGAAGTCAGCAGGGCCGGCGGCAAGACCGGTGCGGTCACCCACTCCTACTGGTCCGAATTCTTCCGGGCCTATCCGTTCGATCTGGTCGAGGACATGGAGTTCGACCAGCCGGGCAGGCCGATCGGCCATGGCCGGTTTCACACCATGACCGGCTACAATGCCAGGAACCAGATGACACCGAGCGACGTCGACCTGTTCGCGACGTTGACCATGCTGACCAGGCGCTACGGCATCGACTACGGCATCCTGCACAGCTGTACTCTGGACTCGATGGGCCACCGCTTCGGCCATGACTGCCACGAGATGGATCATGCCGTCTATGCAATGGACGCCATGCTCGCCGGCTTCCTGCCGCGCTGGCGGGAAGCCGGCTACGAGGTGATCGTCACCGCCGATCATGGCCAGACCGATCGCGGCCATCATGGCGGCCACGACGAGGAGATGCAGGATTTCGCACTTTACTACTTCGGATCCGGCGAGGGTCCGGAAGCCAGTACGCTGCTCGATCAGTTGCAGCTCGCGCCGACGGTGCTTGCGCGCCTCGGCGTGCCGGTGCCGGCGACGATGAAGGCAAAGCCGTTCCTGAGTTGAGCGCGCGCCCTCTTCTCCCTCTGGCAACGCTCCCGCTCTTCAGTTAGCCTCCGCATATATACGGGCGGATGCGGTGAACCTTTTTGGGCCGATCAGCGACAGAGCAGGCAGGAGCCAGGCGGCTCGACCGGCGATGACGGCCGCGGAGACCGATCGCGCGCTTGTCGAGCGGGTCGCGAAAGGCGACCGTGCCGCCGTGCGGCTCCTGTTCATGCGCCACCACGCGCGGGTCTACCGCTTCGTGGCACGCCAGACGGGATCGGAACAGATGGCCGACGATATCGCGAACGAGGTGTTCCTCGAACTCTGGCGGCAGGCACCGGCCTTCGAGGGGCGCTCGGAGGTCTCGACATGGCTGCTCGGCATTGCCCGCTTCAAGGCGCTGTCCCTGCTGCGCAAGAAGAAGGAAGACTGGATCGACGACGATGACGCGGCCCAGGTCGCCGACGGCGCCGACACGCCTGAAGTCGTGACGATGAAGGAAGACAAGGCCGCCGCCTTGCGACGCTTTATCGATGCCATGCCGGAAGAGCACCGCAGGTGATCGACCTTGCCTATTATCACGGGCAATCGGTGAGCGAGATCGGCGTGGTACTCGGCATCCCGGTCGCAACGGTCAAGACCAGGATGTTCTACGCCCGCAAGAAACTCGGCGAAGCCCTCAAGGCCGCCGGTTACGACAGGGGGTGGCCATGAGCGCCGCTGAAAAGATGTCACGCCGCGACGAAATGGAAATGCTGCTGCCGTTTTATCTGAACGGCTCGCTGGAGGGCACCGAGCTCGAAGCCATCGAGGAATGGCTGGCGAGCGATCCGGCGGCGATGGCCGCACTAGGCGAGGCCGAGGCCGAATTCTCCGGCACCGCTGCCGCAAACGAGGCAATCCGCCCGCCGGCCGATGCGCTCAGCCGCTTTGCCAAGGCGCTCGACGCCGAGGCCGGCCCGTCCCGCGCGCCGGCGGCATCGTCCTGGCTGGCGCAGGCCTGGAGCCGCTTCATGGCGGTGCCCGCCGGCGTCGCCTGGGCCGCGGCCGCGGTGCTGCTGGCCCTGGTCGTCGCGCAATCCTTTGTGCAGACCGGCAACAGAGATGGCGATTTCGAGATTGCCGGATCGGAGGACGATCTGGCCAAAATGCCGTTTGCCCTTGTGAAGTTCAAACCGGATGCGAAGCTGTCCGACATCATCGCTTTTCTCGACCAGAACCAGTTGAAGATCGCCGGCGGGCCGACCGCCGACGGCGTCTTCCGCGTCGGCGTCCCGGCCGAGACCGCTGCCGACTATCAGAAGCTGCTTGGCCTTATCGCCGCCCAGCCTTTCACCGAAGCTGCCCTGGAGGGAAGGAAACCGGCTGATGGCGGCTGAGGCGGTCATTCGATTGACGGCGGCGATGACAATCTTCGCCGCGTCCGCAATGGCGCAGACCAATGACCCGAACCTCACCCAGGCTGAGATCGACTGCCTGAACCGGGGAAGTGCTGCCAACGCCGACTGCGCCAAGGATGGCGGCGGCGTGAAGGATGGCGGCAAAGCGCCGGCACATGGAACGACGGGCGCGGTGTTTCTTCCGGGCTTGATTGTCGACCTGTTCCCCAATCCTGCCGTAGTCACCGAGGCGCCGATACCTCCTGGCAATACTGCAACCCCACCCGCCGTCGCGCCGGCAATACAGGCTGCGGTGCCGGGCGGTGCGGTGGTTGCGCCGACCGATCTTGTGGCAACCGAGCCGCCGCGCGCCGTGACCGGCGATTTCGTGCCCGACGAGGTGCTGGTCACCGTCAATGGCGAGGCCGGCGCGGTCCAGCAGATCGCGGCCTCGTTCGGCCTCGAGATACGCTCGCAGCGGCAGTCGCGGCTGCTCGGCAACACGCTGGTGCGCTTCGGCATTCCCGATGGCCGCCCGGTCGGCGTCGTGCTGGCGCAGCTCGCCGCCGACGGCCGCACTTTGCGGCGTGAGGCCAACCATGTCTACTCGCTGCAGCAGGCGGCCAGCATCGCCAATTATGCGTTCGAGCGCATCGCGCTCGATGCCGACAAAGCCAGCGGCGAGAATGTGCGCGTCGGCGTCATCGACACCGGCATCGACGACGGCAATCCGGCGCTCTCCGGCGTCATCGCCGGGCAGTTCGATGCCATGCCCGACGTGCCGATCAAGGCGCGCGACCACGGCACTTCGGTCGATGGACTGATCGCCGGCACCGGCGCGTTCAAAGGCATGGCGCCGGGCGCCAGGATCTATCATGCCCGCGCCTTCGAGGGCGGCAAGTCGACCATGGACGTCATCCTTTCGGCGCTTGACTGGGCGGCGGAGCAGGATGTCCGCATCATCAATATGAGCTTCGTCGGCCCGAAGAACGACCTGCTCGGCATCGCCTGCCGCAATGCGCGCGCGCTTGGCATCGTGCTGGTCGCGGCCGCCGGCAATAACGGACCGAAGGCGCCCTATGGTTATCCGGCCGCCTTCGACGCCGTGATCGCGGTGACGGCCACCGATGCCAAGGATGGGCTGATGCCGCAGGCCAATCGCGGCGCCTACGTCTTCATCTCCGCTCCCGGCGTCGAGATGGTGGCGCCGAGCGGCGCCGGCTCGGACGTGGTGACCGGGACGTCCTTCGCCGCGGCGATCGTGACCGGCGCCGTCGCCAATCTGTTGCATGCCGCGCCCGACCGCTCCGCCGACTGGGTCGAGAAAGCACTTGCCGCCACGGCAAAGGATCTCGGCGCGAAGGGGCGGGACAATGACTTCGGCTACGGGCTTCTGAACACCAAGGCGGCCGAGGCGGCGAAGGAATAGCCCGCTCAGGTCGCGTTTTGCTGAGGACGTAGGAGAAAATAGAATGCGGCGATATGCGTTATCATCAGCAGCGGTACGTAGATGATCGGGATCGCGTAGGTGGCGCCCAGTTCGCCTGCGCGTGCAGGAAGGCCGATCTGAACGGCGTGGTAATAGTCGACGATGAGGTCGACCGTCCCTGCGACGTTGAAGGCGACGACCAACGGCCAGAAGAGCGGGCGTATCCTCACCGTGAGCAGCGCCAGCATGGCCAGCACGCCAGTCGCGAAATCGCCGTAGGCGGCGAACACGGCGAAATCAGCGGGCAGATTGGGGCTTACGACGCCCGGAACCAGGAAGACGAGCCCGAAGAAGCGGAAGCTGTGCAGCATAGCGATAGCGCGTTGCGCCGCGACCCGGTCCATCGACCTGAGCAACGGCAAACCGTACGCGCCGAAGCAAAGCAGCCACGCGACATAGCCGAGAACAAGATGGGTTTGGAACACCATTTCCGTGGACATTTGGCCTACTCTCAACAGTTGGTTCACGCGGCTTTAAGCCCGCTACCGCAATTCGACTATCCGGTGTAATCACAACAACCTATGAAGCAGAACTACACAGTCCGACATGGTGCGCTGGAGGGCCTCGAGGCGTTCCTAGCCGTCGCCAGGCGGCGTAACTTCCGCCGGGCCGCCGCCGATCTCGGGGTGACGCCATCGGCCGTGAGCCAGGCGGTGCGCGCGCTGGAAGCTCGCCTGGGCACGGCGCTGTTCGTCCGCACGACGCGGAGCGTTGGCTTAACCGAACCTGGCCAGCGGTTCCTCGACCGTGCCGGCCCGGCATTCGAGGAGCTCGTTGCGGCCGGCGAGGCTGCTCGCGATATCGGCCAGCGGCCGACCGGTCTGCTACGTCTGTCTGTGCCTCGCGCCATCGTGCCGCTGATGTTGGAGCCGGTGCTCGCGTCGTTCTGCCAAGCCTATCCTGAGATCGAACTGGAGATCGCCGTGAGCGACCAGATGGTCGATCTCGCGACCGGTGGGTTCGATGCCGGCATCCGCCTCGGGCAACTCATCGCCGCCGACATGGTGGCGGTGCGGTTGACCCCGCCGTTCTCGTTCGTAGTCGTCGGCAGCCCTGACTATCTCGAGCGCTACGGCCGTCCCGAGCGTGTCGACGACTTGCGCCACCACGCCTGCTTACGCTTGCGTCGCTCGAATGGCGCCATCGCGCCCTGGTCGTTCATCGACGGCAACGGTGCAATCGAAGCGATCGTCTCAGGCCCGCTGATCGCGCACGACTATTCGACATTGGTCGGGGCCGCGATGCGGGGCGTCGGGTTGGCGCAGACGCCGCGACCACTCGCCGAAGGTCCGATAGCCGAAGGAAAACTCCAGTCGGTGCTCGACGGCGTCGCCACGACGACACCGGGTGTCTTCCTTTATCATCCCGGCAAGCGCCAAGTCCTGCCGAAGCTGCGCGCCTTCATCGATCACCTCAAATCCGCGGCCTGAGACCAGGACGCACCCGCTGGTGCTGGCCAACAGCCGCCAAGAGTCGACCTCGGTCGTTCAGAGTGATTGCCTCTAGGCCGGCGCGCCGGCGACCGATCCCCTGACCACCAGGTCGACCGGCCAGACTTCGCCGCGAGCGCCCTCCTCCAGGCCGGAAATCCGCGCCGCCAGCCGTTCGGCGATGCGCGCGCCGGCGAGGCGGATCGACGAACGCGTCGTCGACAATGGCACCGAAAAATTTTCCGGCTTCAGCCAGGGAAAGACGTCGTCATGGGCGATCAGCGACAGGTCGCCCGGAATGGTCAGGCCGAGATCGCGCACCGCGCGCACCACGCCGAGCGCCATAATCAGGCTGGAGCAGGCGATCGCCGTCGGCGCGTCGCTTCGTTCCAGCAGACGCCTGGCGGCGCGGTAGCCGTTCTCCTCGGTCATGGTGAGGGAACAGATATGCTGATCTCGAAGCACCAGGCCGTTCGCCGCAAGCGCGCGGCGCACGCCGCGCTCGCGATGGATAGCGAAGGTCTCGCGATCGTCGCCGTTGATCAGCGCCAGACGCCTATGACCGAGCTGAACGAGTAGCCGCGCCGCCTCGTGGAAGACGCCCTCATTGTCGATGTCGGTGAACGGATAGTCGAAATCGAAGCCTTCGCTGCGGCCATGGACGATGAAAGGAATGCCGAGCGTATTGACCAGCGCCACCCGCCGGTCGGCCGGCCTCGGCGACGAGATATAGACCGCGTCGACCTGCCGGTTGGCGACAATGCGGCGGTAGGTCGTCTCCTGGTCGTCGGCATCGGCCGGTGACAGCACCAGGTCGAGCTCGTGCGAACGCGCATAGTCGCCGAGGCCGGACAGGAACTCGACGAAATGCGGGTCGATGTCGACGGTCATTCCCGTCGGCAGCACATAGCCGATCATGCCGGTCTTGCCGGTCGCCAGCCGGCGGGCGCTCGGATTGGGGCGATAGCCGTGACGCTTGGCGGCATCGACCACCCGCCGGCGCGTTTCCTCGTTGACTTCCGGGTAGCCGTTCAATGCGCGGCTCACCGTAGTCTGCGAAAGCGCCAGCATGTGGGAGAGCTGCTTGAGGTTCACCGGAGGCCTCCAACCTCAAAGCGCTTTTAATCTGAATCGAGCTGGCCGCTACGAACCGCGTTGCCGAGCGCACTGACCATACGCACGGTTCGGACCGGTTTGAAGCCGAATTTGCTGCTGCACCGCCAGAAAACTGTGCTGCAGCGCACTTTTGCCGGCACCCGGCCGCAGAAATTAAATCGATTAGTCTGGCTTTCTCTTGACTCCGGATCAATTCAGTGGCGAGATCAAAATCACCAAAGCGCTTTGGAAGACTCTACGAAAGGTTGCAGTTCCTTTCCGACTGAGTCACAGTCCTGCAGCGCCGGCGGACGGAATGGAGGTTTCGTTCGGTGTTTGTCACCACTGGGAGGGAATACCGATGAAGAAAATGCTTCTGCTGGGTGCTGCGTTCGCCACGCTTGCGCTCGCCATGCCGGCGCAAGCCGAACTGAAGTTCAAGCCGGGCGAAGATCCCCGTTTCAACTGGGCGAACTACGAAGAGCTCAAGAAAGTCGACCTCAAGGGCGAGACGCTGACGATCTTCGGGCCGTGGCGCGGCGAGGACGAAGGGCTTATCCGCACCGTCCTCGATTACTTCTCCGAAGCCACCGGCGCCGAGATCAAGTACTCCTCGTCGGAGAATTACGAGCAGCAGATCGTCATCGACACGCAGGCCGGCAGCCCGCCCAACATCGCCGTGCTGCCGCAGCCGGGCCTGATCCAGGATCTGGCATCGAAGGGTCTTTTGACGCCGCTCGGCGACGACACCGCCAACTGGGTCAAGGACAATTACGGCGCCGGCCAATCCTGGGTCGATCTCGGCACGTTCAAGGACAAGGACGGCAAGCCCGGCTTCTTCGCCTTTCCGTATAAGGCCGACGTGAAGTCGCTGGTCTGGTACTCGCCGGACAATTTCGAGGAAGCCGGCTACAAGGTGCCGAAGACGCAGGAAGAGCTTGCCGAGCTCGAAAAGAAGATCATCGCCGACGGCGGCACGCCATGGTGCATCGGGCTTGGTTCGGGCGGCGCCACCGGCTGGCCGGCGACCGACTGGGTCGAAGACATCATGCTGCGCACCCAGACGCCCGAGACCTACGACAAATGGGTGAAGAACGAAATTCCGTTCAACGATCCGGCAGTGGTCAACGCCATCGACATTTTCGGCAAGATCGCCACCGACGACAAGATGGTCGAGGGCGGCGCCAAGGCGGTTGCGGCGACCGATTTCCGTGACAGCCCGAAGGGCCTCTTCTCGGTGCCGCCAAAATGTTATCTGCACCATCAGGCATCGTTCATCCCGACCTTCTTCCCGCAAGGCACAAAGATGGGCGAGGATGCCGACTTCTTCTACTTCCCGCCTTACGCTTCCAAGCCCGAGCTCGGCACTCCGGTGCTCGGCGCCGGCACGCTCGCCATGATCACCAAAGACAGCAAGAGTGCCCGCGCGTTCATCGAATTCCTGAAGCTGCCGCTCGCTCATGAGATCTGGATGGCGCAGGGCGGCTTCGTGACGCCGTTCAAGTCGGTCAACAAGGACGCCTATGCCAGCGACGCGCTGAAGAAGCAGGGCGAGATCCTGGCCAACGCCTCGACCTTCCGCTTCGACGGGTCCGACCTGATGCCGGGCAAGATCGGCGCCGGTGCGTTCTGGACCGGCATGATCGACCTGGTCGGCGGCAAGTCCGCCCAGGACGTCGCCACCGACATCCAGAAAAGCTGGGACGCGATCAAGTAAGCGGCCGGCTTGAGTTCCCAATGTGATGTGGTCCGGGCCTCAAACGGCCCGGACCTTATCCGGTGCTTGGCGTCGCGTCGATTGTCGTGAGCACAACGCATTCCGGCATGACGCGCGCCCAGTGACCTGCTTTCCGGCTGGTCGCGCTCCAGACAACTGAATCAGCGCATGATCCCGTCGCCAAAGCCATTCTCGACTGGCGGATCCGTGCGCAGGGGGAGGGACCCATGGCGGCTCAGATTTTTTCGGCGATATTCGTCATCATCATCGGCGTGGGCGGCTGCGTCGCCTATTTCTGGGGCGCCAACAAGGCACTCGATACGATCTTTCCGGCACGTGGCGTTTCCGGCAAGGCGGCGATCAACAATCTGCGCCGGCAGGGGGTGATCCGACCCTGGCTGTTCGTCGGCCCGGCGATGATCATCCTCACCATCTACCTGATCTACCCGGTAGTGGAGACGCTGAGGCTGTCGTTCCTCGATCGCGGCGGCGCCCATTTCGTCGGCTTGGCCAACTATCAATGGGCGTTCGGCGACCGCGAGTTCCGCAACTCGATCCTCAACAACATCATCTGGCTGGCGGTGGTGCCGGCCGCCTGCACCTTCCTCGGGCTGATCATCGCCGTGCTCACCGACAAGATCTGGTGGGGCACCATCGCAAAAAGCCTGATCTTCCTGCCGCTCGCCATCTCGTTCGTCGGCGCCAGCGTCATCTGGAAATTCATCTACGAATATCGCGGCGAGGGCCAGACGCAGATCGGCCTGCTCAATGCCATCATCCAGTATTTCGGCGGCCAGCCGCAGGTCTGGATCTCGCTGCCGTTCTGGAACAACTTCTTCCTGATGGTCATCCTGATCTGGATCCAGACCGGCTTTGCCATGGTCATCCTGTCGTCGGCCTTGCGCGGCATTCCGGAAGAGACGCTGGAAGCCGCCGTCATCGACGGCGCCAACCCTTTCCAGATCTTCTGGAAGATCATGGTGCCGCAGATCTGGGGCACCATCGCCGTTGTCTGGACCACCATCACCATCCTGGTGCTGAAGGTTTTCGACATCGTGCTGACCATGACCAACGGCCAGTGGAACAGCCAGGTGCTGGCCAATCTGATGTTCGACTGGATGTTCCGCGGCGGCGGCGATTTTGGCCGCGGCGCCACCATCGCCATCATCATCATGATAGCGGTCATTCCGATCATGGTCTGGAACATCCGCCAGGCAAACAAAGAGACGGAAGGGCATTGAGATGGCCGTGGCGACCGGAAAGTCCTTTGTCAGCCGTTTCGGCGTCCATATCGCCGTCTTCATCTTCGTTGCGATCTGGACGATCCCGACGCTCGGCATTCTGGTCTCGTCGCTGCGCGACAAGGACCAGATCATCGCTTCGGGCTGGTGGAACTCGTTCACCAGTTCCAGCCAGACGGAGGCCGGACGGCTGCCGCCCGCCTCGGCGCAAGTCGAGAAGGACGGCAAGTTCATCCTGCAAGGCAATATTTTCGGCGACGGTCCGGCCCGCAACATCAGCGCCTTCGGCGTCAAGTCGGCAGCGCCGACGCAATATCCCGCCGGCACGACAGCCGATCTCGGCGACGGCGTGACCCTGCAGCTCAATGCCGACGGCAGTTTCGTCATGACCTCGCCGAAGGCTTTCGAAGGCGAGCGCGGCCAGCGCGTCTATTACGCCTCGTCGGCGCCGCCGAAATTCACCACCGACAATTACGACACGGTGCTGTTTTCGGAAGGCATCGGCCGCTCCTTCATGAACTCGCTGACCGTCACCATTCCGGCGACCGTCATCCCGATCCTGATCGCCGCGTTCGCCGCTTACGCTTTGGCCTGGATGCGCTTTCCCGGCCGGGCGCTGCTCATCGCCGTCATCATCGGCCTCCTGGTCGTGCCGCTGCAGATGTCGCTGATCCCGCTGTTGAAGCTCTATAACGGCGTCGGCAGCTTCTTCGGCGTGCCGTCGAAGACCTATCTCGGCATCTGGCTGGCGCATACCGGCTTCGGCCTGCCTTTCGCCATCTATCTTCTGAGGAGCTATATCGCCGGCCTACCACGCGAGATCATGGAGTCGGCGCGCATCGACGGCGCCAGCGATTTCGAGATCTTCGTCAAGATCGTGCTGCCATTGTCCTTCCCGGTGCTGGCCTCGTTCGCCATCTTCCAGTTTCTCTGGGTGTGGAACGATCTGCTGGTGGCGATGGTTTTCCTTGGTACCGAGGGCGACCAGATCGTGCTTACCGCCAAGCTCAATGCGTTGCTCGGCTCGCGCGGCGGCGACTGGGAGATCCTGACGACATCGGCCTTCGTCACCATCATCGTGCCGCTGATCGTGTTCTTCTCGCTGCAGCGCTATTTCGTCCGCGGGCTGCTTGCCGGCTCGGTGAAAGGAGGTTGAGATCATGCAATCCGCTTTGAAGGCCACCCCGAAGCCAGATCTCGCTATAGATCGCGACTGGTGGCGAGGTGCCGTGATCTACCAGATCTACCCGCGCAGCTATCAGGATTCGAACGGCGACGGCATCGGCGACCTCAGGGGCATGATCAGCCGGCTGGCCTACATCGCCTGGCTCGGTGTCGACGCCATCTGGATCTCGCCATTCTTCAAATCGCCGATGAAGGATTTTGGCTACGACGTGTCGGATTATTGCGATGTCGATCCGATGTTCGGCACGCTGGCCGACTTCGACGCGCTGACCGCAGAGGCGCATCGGCTTGGCCTCAAGGTGATGATCGACGAGGTGCTCTCGCACACCGCCGACATCCATCCCTGGTTCAAGGAGAGCCGCTCGAGCCGGAGCAATCCAAAAGCCGACTGGTATGTCTGGGCGGATGCCAAGCCGGACGGCACGCCGCCCAACAACTGGCTGTCGATCTTCGGCGGCTCGGCCTGGCAGTGGGACACCAGCCGCCAGCAATATTACCTGCATAATTTCCTGGCCGAGCAGCCCGACCTCAATTTCCACAGCCGCGCGGTCCAGGACGCGCTGCTCGACGTCACCCGCTTCTGGCTGGAGCGCGGCGTCGACGGCTTCCGCCTCGATACCATCAATTTCTATTTCCACAGCCAAGGCCTGGAAGACAATCCGCCGCTGCCGCCCGAGCAGCGAAACGACCAGACGGCGCCGGCCGTCAACCCCTACAACTACCAGGACCATCTCTACGACAAGAGCCGGCCTGAAAACCTCGGCTTCCTCGAACGCTTCCGCGCCTTGCTCGACGAATATCCGGCGACGGCCGCGGTTGGCGAGGTCGGCGATTCGCAGCGTGGGCTGGAAGTGGTGGCGGCCTATACGGCCGGCGGCAAGCGCGTGCATATGTGTTACTCCTTCGACTTCCTGGCGCCGGAGAAGATCAGCGCGGCAAAGGTACGCTCGGTGCTGGAAACCTTCGGCAAGGTGGCCAGCGACGGCTGGTCGTGCTGGGCCTTCTCCAACCATGACGTGATGCGTCCCGCCTCGCGCTGGGCAGCCGGCGAGCCCGACCCGACCGCCTACCTCAAGGTCATCTCGGCGCTGCTGATGTCGTTGCGCGGCTCGGTCTGTATCTATCAGGGCGAGGAGCTCGGGCTCAGCGAGGCCGAGCTCAGCTTCGAGGATCTGCAGGACCCATACGGCATCCGCTTCTGGCCTGAATTCAAGGGCCGCGACGGCTGCCGTACGCCGATGGTTTGGGACGGCGCTGCCCGCAATGGCGGCTTCTCGACGGCAAAGCCCTGGCTGCCGGTGCCCAGCAAGCACCTTGCGCAAGCCGTCAATGTGCAGCAAGGCGACGACGGCTCGCTGCTCGAGCACTACCGGCGCTTCCTGGCTTTCCGCCGCGCCCATCCGGCACTGGCCAAGGGTGATATCGAGTTCATCGAAAGCGAGGGCGACACCGTCGCCTTCACCCGCCGTGAAGGCAACGAGCAGATCGTCTGCGCCTTCAATCTCGGAGCAAAGCCTGCCGAAGTCGATCTTGGCGGCCGCTCATTGCAGCCCTTGCCGGGACACGGGTTTTCGGGACAGACTGGCGCCGGCACTATCCGCCTCGGCGGCTACGGCGCCTGGTTCGGGCGTATCGACTGAATTCAAGGAAGAACTGGAGGGTACCATGGCCGATGTCACGCTAAGGCAAGTGAGGAAATCATATGGCAATCTCAACATTCTGCACGGCGTCGACCTCGACATAAAGTCGGGCGAATTCATCGTCTTCGTCGGCCCCTCTGGTTGCGGCAAGTCGACCTTGCTGCGCTGCATCGCCGGGCTGGAGGAGATCACCTCGGGCGAGCTCAAGATCGACGGCGAGATCGTCAACGACATGCCGCCGTCAAAGCGCGGCATCGCCATGGTGTTCCAGTCCTATGCGCTTTATCCGCACATGACCGTCTACGACAACATGGCGTTCTCGATGAAAATCGGCAAGGAAAGCAAGGCCGAGATCGACAAGCGGGTGCGCCAGGCGGCCGAGATCCTGCAGCTGACCAAATATCTCGACCGCCTGCCCAAGGCGATGTCGGGCGGCCAGCGCCAGCGCGTCGCCATCGGTCGCGCCATCGTGCGCAATCCCAAGGTCTTCCTGTTCGACGAGCCGCTATCCAACCTCGACGCGGCGCTGCGCGTCGCCACCCGCATCGAGATCGCCAAGCTCAAGGAGTCGATGCCGGCCACGACGATGATCTACGTCACCCACGACCAGGTCGAGGCGATGACGCTGGCCGACCGCATCGTCGTGCTGAAGGAAGGCCATATCGAACAGGTCGGCACGCCGATGGAGCTCTACAAGCGGCCCGGCAATCTTTTCGTCGCCCAGTTCATCGGCTCGCCGGCGATGAACATCCTGCCGGCGACGATCGACAAGACCGGCAACCCGACGGTCGTCAGCCATGTCGGCGGCCGCAAGGCAACGGTGCCGATCGCAACGCCTGCGTCGGCGAAAGGCGCAGCGGTGAGCTTCGGGGTGAGGCCGGAGGATCTGATGATTGCCACCGGCGCCGACTATTTGTTCGAAGGGACGGTCGATTACGTCGAGCAGCTCGGCGAGGTCCAGCTCGTCTATGTCGACATCGGCCGCGCCGACCTGCCGCTGGTGACCAAGCTGCCGGGCAATGTCGAGATCAAGCGCGGAGCGACACTGCGGCTGACGGCGGACGCCGGAGACCTGCATATTTTCGACGCGGACGGGCGCTCTTTCGCGCTCCATGAAGCAGAAGCAAAGGCGGCTTGAAGCAGGCATTCTTCCGCCATGCAAGGGACAAGAGCGGCGGGCATGGCCCGCCGCTCTTGTCTGGAATTCCAGTTCGGCCGTTAGAGCGGTTCATCGTTTCACGGAACGCCGAACCGCTCTATGTCCTTGTTTTGACGCAATTCCGGACGGCCGTTTCACACTTTTCCTGGAATTGCTCTAGTTGTTGCCGAAGAGGTTGCGGTCGGCGCCCTGAGGCGCGGACTTGGGCACATCGCCAGACGAATTCAGCAGCTTGTAGATCGGCGAGTTGCTGTCCCGCACCGAATACGTCTGCGTCTTGTCGACGTTGACGGTCGACTGCTTGTTGATGTCGGTCCCGCCAACATTGTCGTTGCGGGCATAAGCGCTGCCGGCGGCAATCAAGAGCGCGGCGGCAGTAAGAACAATCTTTTTCATTTTGGGTCTCCTGGATTTTCGAAATCAAGCGGCGGGCATGCCGCCGCCCTGATGCTGGGATCGGCTGTTAGTTGTTGCCGAAGAGGTTACGGTCGGCGCCCTGGACAACCGGCTGCTTTTCAGCCTGGTCCGACGTCTTGACGGAAGCCGTGTAGGAGCTGTCGACCGAGACAGCAGGCGGGTTGGCTCCGTTGGAACCAAAGTTGTCGCTGCCGGCGAAGGCGCTGCCGGTGATGGCCAAAACGGCGGCGGCAGCAAGAACGATCTTTTTCATCTTAATACTCCTGAATTTTTCAGATCCCCGGACGGCGGATATGCCCGCCGCCCTGATGCTGGGATCGGCTGTTAGTTGTTGCCGAAGAGGTTACGGTCGGCGCCCTGGACAGCCTGCTGGTCAGCATGAGCCGGCTTCTGAATGGAAGCCGTATACGAGCTGTCGACCGCAGCGGCAGGCTGGTTCGCACCCTTGGAACCAAAGTTGTCGCTGCCAGCGAAGGCGCTGCCGGTGATGGCCAAAACGGCGACGGCGGCAAGAGCGATCTTTTTCATTTTTTAGTACTCCAGTATCTTAGTTTTCCGTCCGTCTAGCTGCGTGCCTTGGGGGGAATTCGCGTCGTTCGGACAGCCCCGATGTGGGAAAGCCAATGGCCAGTTTCCAATCACGAAGTTTTTTGGTGTGGACCAAGAATCTACACCTTGAAATTGTGCCAGAGATTCCCTTCGCCACATTTTTATCGTTTAATGTCAAGCAGATAGTCTATCGCCTCGGTCTGGCTGCAAGGTGACTTGGGAGGCAGCGTTCACAGCGTCCTGCACGCATTGTCAACAGAAACGAACCGTTCGGTTCGATTTTTTAAACCGATAAAAGTCGCAGCCGAGGTTCTTTGTCGAATCGTTAACCATTTCGGCCAAACGCGGCCTCACCGTTCTGCCGGTTTTCGGCCCGCTTGTGCCGGCCGGCGAAGCCAGCAACCGCGCAAGAACCAGGTCAGACCCCGTAGCGTTCGGTGCGGATGAGTGCCGCAGGCACCCCGGCATCGATCAGTGCCTCGGCGGCGGCCGTCACGAATGCGTTCGAGCCGCAGACAAAGGCGAGCTTCGGCGGCGCGGGCAGCCTCGTCATGGCTTGCACCATCATCGCGGCGTCGACCCGCCGCGCATAATCCGCCGGACGGCGGGCCGGCTCGCGCGTAAGCGTCAGCACCAGGTCGAAGCCATCCCGGCGCTCGGCGAGGTCGATCAGCTCATCGCGAAAGATCACCTCGTCCCAGACCCGCGCCGAAAACACCAGGGCGGCGGCGACCAGCGATCCCCGCATCGCCCGGTGGCGGAGCATCGACATCAGCGGCACCACGCCCGACCCGCCGCCGGCGAGCAGGAGCGGGCCGCCATCGCCGTCTGACCAGACGAAATGGCCGCCGAGCGGCCCGCGCAATTCGACCTCGTCGCCCACCGCCGCTATCTCGTGAAAGAACGGCGAGACCTCGCCGTCCTCGAGTTTTTCAATCGCCAGCTCGATGGTCTCGCCGGTCTCCGGCGCCGAGGCGATGGAGTAGGAGCGGCGCGCCTGATAGCCGTCCGGCGCCGTCAGCCTGACATCGACATGCTGTCCGGCACGATAGACGAAGGGCCGCGACGGCTGCAGGAAGAAGCTGGTGACCCGCGGCGTGCGCTTTTGGATGCGGGTGATGGTGACCGTCTGCCAGGGCGACTGCGCCGCCGGGCCGTCGCTCATGGATCGTTCGTGTAGCGCTGCTCGCGCCACGGATCGCCATAGATATGATAGCCTCGCAACTCCCAGAAACCCGGCTCGTCACGCTCGGTGAACTGCAGCCCGTTCAGCCATTTGGCCGATTTCCAGAAATAGAGATGCGGAACGAGCAGCCGGGCCGGGCCGCCATGGTCGGGAGTGATCGGCTTGCCTTCATAAAGCAGTGCCACCATCGCCTTGCCACCGGTGATATCCTTCGTCGGCACGTTGGTGGAATAGCCGTCGAAACCCAGCGCCAGCGTGAAGGCGGTGGGCGGCTCGATGCCGGCGTCGGCAAGGATGTCGTCGACGAGCACGCCCTGCCACGCCGTGTCGAACTTGGTCCATGCGGTGACGCAATGGATGTCGCGCGTCATCTTGGTCAAGGGCAGCGCGTTGAACTCGGCCCAGTTCCACTTCTTGATCGGCCGCGGCCCGTGCTTAAGCGTGAACGACCAATCCTCGGTGCGGACATGCGGCGTCGGGCCGGCCGACAGGACCGGGAAACCTTGCTCGAGATATTGCCCCGGCGGGATACGTGCATCCGTATCCGTCGGCGGCTTTCGTCCGGAAGAGAAGCCTCGGGTAACCATCGAGAATATCCGTTTGCGCAAGGTCCAATCGAGCTTTGTCAGTTTTCTCGAAGACGCGAGCGCGGGCAACCGAAATCTTGGCTCCGGCCTGGCGGCAATGCTCTACATTGATCTTGGCAGCGCGGCGCCCGCTTCAGCCGCTGGCGAAGGGGACGGCGACGAACATCTGGGCGTCGCCGCGCTCGACAAGCAGCAGCACCGATTTCTTGCCGGATTTGGCAGCCTGCACAATCGCCTGATTTGCCTGCCTGGCGCTCCTCACCGGAGTCTGGTCGACGCCGACGATGATGTCGCCGGGCTGGATGCCGGAAGCCGACGCCGCCTTGTTCGGGTCGACGCGCTCGACCAGTGCGCCGTGCTGGTTTTCTGGCAGGTTCATTGCCTGGCGCACATCAGGAGTGACGTCCATCAGGCCGAGACCGAGCGCCGGTGCGCGAAGGCCCTGCCCCGTCGACGGCTGACCTGACTCGCCGGTCACCGATCCCGTCGCCGTGTCGTCTTCGTTGCGCCCGATCTCGACGGAGATCTGCAGGCTTTTCCCCTTGCGCCAGACATTGAGGGCTTCCCTCGTGCCAGGCGCAACGTCAGCGACGGCGCGCGACAGATCCCTCGGATCCTTTATGTCCTGGCCGGCGAAGCTGGTAATGACATCGCCGGTCTCGATGCCGGCCTTGGCGGCCGGCGATCCGTCGCTGACCTGCGCGACCAGCACGCCGGTAGGGTGATCGAGGCCGATGGCGCTCGCCACATCAGGCGTCACCGGCTGAATCTGGACGCCGAGATAGCCGTACTGGATGGAGCCGCCCTTCATCAGCTTGGCGACGACCTTTTGCGCCTGGTCCGAGGGGATGGCGAAGCCGACGCCGACACTGCCGCCATTCGGCGAAAAGATCGCGGTGTTGATGCCGACGACATCGCCGTACACATCCGTCAGCGGGCCGCCGGAATTGCCCCGGTTGATCGGTGCGTCGATCTGGATGAAGTCGTCAAACGGGCCGCTGTGCAGATCGCGGCCGCGCGCCGAGACAATGCCGGCGGTGACCGTGGTGCCAAGGCCGAAAGGATTGCCGAAGGCGAGCACCTGGTCGCCCGGCATGAGCTTGTCCGAATCGCCCCATTTGACGGTCGGCAGGGGCTTGCCGGCGTTGACCTTGAGCACGGCAAGGTCGTTCTTCGTGTCATGGCCGATCAATTTGGCGGGAAGCTCGGTGCCGTCGTCGAGCATCACCTTGACCGACTGGGCGCCGTCGACGACGTGATTGTTGGTGACGATCATGCCGTCGGCACCGACGATGAAGCCTGAGCCGAGAGCCTCGGTGCGCGGCGCCTGTTCCGGCGGTGTCTTGGGGGCGGGCAGTCCCTGGTCACCGAAGAAACGGCGGAAATAGTCGTCGAAAGGCGAGTTGCCACCGAACTCGTTGCCACCGAATGGGGAGGCCTCGCTCGTGGTGTCCGACTGCGCCGATTTCATGAGGGTGGTGATGGTCACCACTGCCGGTTTGTCGGCCGCCACGACCGGAGCGAACGAGCCGCGGGGCGCCGTCATGCCGGTGACAGGTGGGGTCACTGTTGCCGCCAGGACATCATTCAGCCTGGGAGCGAAAGACAGGGCGAAGGGGCTGACGATCAGCGCGGCGCCCAGCAAAGCGGCGACGCGATGTCTGCGAAGGGTGTGGATTGGTGACATGGCCGTTGTCCGGGCGAGAGATTGGCGGAGCGCCGCAACGTTCCGTCACCGGAACAATTCGTCGGCGCGTCGGTCGTCGGCGTTGCCTGTCTCGCCTGTCACGGCAGCCGACCGGATCGACAGCCCCGCATCTAGGGCACCGATGATGGTTTCCAGATAATATTACGAAGATTTAATTTCCAGCTGGCAACCGCCTCGCGGCGTTGGCGCCGAGACCCGAAAATACAAAACCCGCCTCGGGAGGCGGGTCGTTGGGGCGAATCAGCACCATAGCTAAATTACTAGCATAGCTGCCGGCACAAAGCAAGAACAAAATAGCTGCGCAAGACAAATCGCTTCAGATTTGCGCCGCCTCAGCCGAGGCCTCCTATTCGCCTGTCCCGTCGGTCCGGCTGAGATAGGTGGTGGCGATCTCGCGCATCCGCCTGCCGTCGAAGCTCGGTCCATGGCCGCCATGGCCGATGCGGATCGGCAGGTCGAGCAGGCGCTGCATCGTGCAGCGGTAGGCGGCACGATCCGAATCCGGCAGGTCGTCGATCAGCATGGCGTCGTAGATGGCGTCGCCGGCGAAGAACAGGCCGTCTGCCTCGTCGAACAGCGCGATCGAATCAGGAGAGTGGCCGGGCAGATGCAGGACGCGGAATTGGCGGTCGCCGAGATCGATCCTGTCGCCCTCGTCCAGGGTCCGGGCCAGAGGCGCCGGCGGAATCCTGTAATCGGCGGCTCTCCAGCCCGGCGCCGGCAGCTTGGAAACAGCGCCTTCCAGATCATGGAACATGTCCGCGTAGGTCACCGCTTCATCCATGCTGTCGAACTGCGCGGCGCTGTGGCGCGGCCCTGCCCGCAACGGAAACTCGTGCAGCGAGCCGACATGATCGAGATGGATATGCGTGGCGACGGCGAGCAGCGGCTTGCCGGACGGCGTGTCGATCTGCGGCGCCAGCGGGCAGATACCCATGCCGGTGTCGACCAGCAGGTCGACATCGCGGCCGCGCAAATGCCAGATGTTGGCACGCACGAAATCATGCACGAAGGGCTCGGTCAGCATCGTCGTCTTGGCGTCGACGATGGTTTTGCTGAACCAGCTGTCCATCAGATCAACGCCGCATCAGACGAACGGCTTGCCGACCTTGTACTTTTGCGGGACCAGCCGCTTCAGATAGGCCATCCCCGCATCGGACAGCCGGTTGACGTCGGGCAGCATGAAATCATCCGGCATATGGCGCGTCTTGCCGGCGACGTTCTTCAGCGGCACCTTTTTCAGCACGGTTTTCTTGCCGTCATATTGCAGCGCCACCGAACCGCCGCCCTCGTCGGCCACCGTGACCGCGAAGGCACCGGCATCGAAGGCCTCCTGCGCGTCCACCGCGCTGATGGCGCCGACATAGCCGCGCGGCATATAGCCGAGCGCATCGACGCGCGCCCGCTTGCCCGGCAATCCTTCGGCGAGCGCGCGCTCCAAGGCTGCCGGCAGGTCGCTGCCCGACAGCTTGACGTTCCCGTGTTGGTCGCGCTCCAGCCTTTCCGGCGGCACCAGGCTTTCGACCAGCGCCTTGCCGTCGGCGGTGCTGACGCCTTCGGAGACGGCAACGATGCAGCGCTTGTGGCGGTCGAGCGTGGCGCGCACGTCGTCGATGAAACCGGCCGCCGAGAACGGCCGCTCCGGCACGTAGACGAGATGCGGGCCGCTGTCCTGGTCGAGCTGCCAGGCCGCGGACGCGGCCGTCAGGAAACCGGCATGCCGCCCCATGACAATGCCGACATAGATGCCCGGCAGAGCGCGGAAATCGAGATCGACCGAAAGGAATGCTCCAGCGACGAACTCGGCCGCCGACATGAAGCCGGGCGTGTGGTCGTTCTCCTCGAGATCGTTGTCGATGGTTTTCGGCGCATGCACGAAGGCGATCTTGCCGCCGGCGGCGTCGGTGAGGATCTGCTGCGTGCCCGAGGTGTCGTTGCCGCCGATATAGATGAAGGCGTCGGCACCGGCTTTCTTCAAGCCGTTGAGGATGAGGTCGCAATAGGCCGCATCCGGCTTGTCGCGCGTCGAACCAAGCGCGGCGCTCGGTGTCGCCGCGATCAGCCGCAGGCGATCCTCGGGGATGGCGGAAAGATCGACGTAATTGCCGTCACGAATGCCGCGCACGCCGTGGATGGATCCCAGCACCTTGGCGCCGGGATGCCGCTTGCGGATTTCGAGCGCAGCACCCACCACGGTCTGGTTGATGACGGCGGTCGGGCCGCCGCCTTGCGCGATGACAAAAGTTCCGGCCATTGTTCACGTCTCCCGGGCGATGAAATCGCAGGCACATTCGCCTGTCTTGCGGCATCGCGCAACGGCAGAGTGATCGCTGAAGGCGAAGCCGCCGTTCAGACGACGACGACCGGGTTTTTCTTGGAGACGCGGCTGTAGAGGTCGATGATGTCCTGGTTGATCAGGCGCACGCAGCCCGACGACATCGCCTGGCCGATGCTCCACCATTCGGGCGAGCCGTGGATGCGATAGCCGGTGTCGCTGCCGTTCTGATAGATGTAGAGGGCACGCGCGCCGAGCGGATTGTCGAGGCCGCCCGGCTGTCCGCTTTGCCATTTCACCAGTTCCGGCCTGCGGGCGATCATCTCGGGCGGCGGGGTCCAGACCGGCCATTCCTTGCCATACTGGATGTTGGCGCGGCCGGACCAGCGGAACCCGTCCTTGCCGATGCCGACGCCGTAACGGATCGCATCGCCGCCGGGCTGCACCAGATAGAGCAGCCGTTCCTGCGAGTGAACGACGATGGTGCCGGGTTGCTCGCCGGTCGGATCGACGACGATCTGGCGGCGGAACTCCGGCTTGACCTTGAGATAGGGCACTTCCGGCACATTGAAGCCACCGTCGGTGAGCGAAGCGTACATCACGTCGGGGCTGGTGATGTTCTTGTCGACGCTGATACTCGGACGGATGGGCCGGATCGAGCCGGTGGTGACGTCGTCGAGCTGAAGCGACGGCAAATCCAGCGTCTGGCTGCAGCCGGCGATGCCGAGCAGCGCCAGCGCGCCGGCGCCGGACAGCACCGTGCGACGGGAAAGCTGTATTTCGGTTTCGATTGCGTCGCCAATATGCGGCAGCGACAGACCGTGCGGCAACTCACGCATTTACCCAAACCCTACGCTGTCGACGGGAAACACGGTCCGGCCGAATAGCAGGCATTTTCGCCAATCATGGTTGAAAAAGCGTGAAGGCCAGCCGCCTGGCATTAACGAGGGGCTTTTTCGATTTTTGCCTCTTTACATCTGCGCGGGACCAAGGATTTATCCTCTTCGTTGAGCTCAAGGAGAAGAAAATGTCCTTCGAAAACTGGGCCGCTTTTGCCGCTGCCTCGGCAGTCCTTCTGGTCATTCCAGGTCCGACCATCCTGCTGGTGGTTTCCTATGCGCTCGGCCAGGGCTGGCGCACCGCGCTGCCGATGGCAGTCGGCGTGGCGCTCGGCGACTTCACCGCGATGACACTGTCGATGCTGGGCATCGGCGCGCTGCTGGCGGCGTCCGCCACCGTGTTTACCGTGCTGAAGGTGATCGGCGCCGGCTATCTGATCTATCTCGGCATCAAGCTGTTTCGCGCCGGCGGCGCGCTCCGGGCCGAACCGCGCACCGATGCGGTGTCGTCGGCGAAAATGACGGCGCACGCCTGGCTGGTTACCGCGCTCAATCCGAAAAGCATCACCTTTTTCGTCGCCTTCCTGCCGCAGTTCCTCGACCGGCATGCGGATTTCTGGACACAGATGCTGATCTTCGAGACGACCTTCCTGGCGCTCGCCTTCGCCAATGCCTTCGGTTATGCGCTGATCGCCGCAAGGGCGCGCAACTTGGTGCGCAACCCAAAGGCGATCCGCATCTTCAACCGCACCGGCGGCACGCTGCTGGTCGGCGCCGGGATCGCGACAGTGGCGATGCGCTCGGGCAACTGAGGACAGACCATGGCGGTGAGCGACGCATTCGGCCTGACACTGTCTGGCGCGACGGAGGCCGGGCTCTCGTCCTACAGCCGGGCCGTTCGCGAATTGCAGTGCTTCATCGGCGATCCGGTCGGTTCCGTTGACCGGGCAATCGCCGAAGATCCCGGCTTCGTCATGGCGCAGGTGTTCAAGGGTTATCTCTTTGGCCTCGCCACAGAGCGTGAGGCGACGGCGGTGGCCAAGGCATGTCACGAGGCGGCGCTGCCGCTTGCCGCGACAACACGCGAGCAGGCGCATGTCGCCGCCCTTGGCCATCTTGCGGAGGGACGCTGGCACGAGGCCGCCCGCGTGCTGGAGGATATCGCCATCGAGTTTCCGCTCGATGCGCTGGCGCTGCAGACCGGCCACCAGATCGACTTCTTCACCGGCAATGCGCGCATGCTGCGCGACCGCATCGGTCGCGCGCTGCCGTCCTGGCAGAGCGACATGCCGGGCTATCACGCCATACTCGGCATGCAGGCCTTTGGCCTGGAGGAAATGGGCGATTACGCGCGCGCCGAAAAACTTGGCCGCATGGCGGTCGATATCGAGCCGCGCGACGGCTGGGCCCAGCATGCGGTGGCCCATGTCATGGAGATGCAGAGCCGGCAGAAGGACGGCATTCTGTGGATGCGCGCCAATCCCGAAGCGTGGACGCGGGACAGCTTCCTGCAGGTGCATAATTGGTGGCATCTGGCACTGTTCCACTATGATCTCGGCGAAATCGACGAGGTGCTGGCGCTCTATGACGGGCCGATCTATGGCGAACGCTCGATGCTGGCGCTCAACATGGTCGATGCCTCGGCGATCCTGTGGCGGCTGCATCTCGGCGGCGTCGATGTCGGCGAGCGCTGGACGGCACTGGCCGCCAACTGGGTGCCCATGGCCAGCGCCGGCCACTATGCCTTCAACGACGCCCACGCGATGATGGCGTTTGTCGGTGCCGGCCTCGAAGCGCCCGCCCGCAACTTGCTCGAGGCGCAGCGCGAGGCGATGCGCGGCAAGGACGACAACGCCGGTTTCACCAGGGATGTCGGCCATCCCCTGACGCTCGCCATCAAGGCATTCGGCGAGGGCAATTATGCCGGGACGATACGCCTGATCCGGCCGATCCGGGCAATCGCCCATCGCTTCGGCGGCAGCCACGCACAACGCGACGTCATCGATCTGACGCTGATCGAAGCGGCATTGCGTTCCGGTGATGGCGCGCTGGCGAGGGCGCTTGCGGCGGAACGCGCGCTGGCACGGCCGGACAGCCCGTTGTCGGCACTGTTTTCACGGCGTGCAACTGCTCCCGCGGCGAATTGACCACGGCCACATCTTGCCTTAAAAACTGCCCCGGCCTGATTTTTTCGAGCGTCGAAAAAATCTTCGCGTGTTGACCGGGGTGCGTTTCCGGCGGCACGATTGCCGGGATATCTTCGCCGCCCGTGTCACAGGACTGGGCAGCGAAGCAAGAAAGACCGTCGCCGCCAGGCATGACGGACATGGGAGGAAACATGTATCTCGGCCTCGATCTCGGCACGTCGGGCGTCAAGGCGCTGCTGATCGATGCAAGGCAGAGCATCGTCGGTTCCGGCCATGCGCCGCTCGACGTGTCGCGCCCGCATCCCGGCTGGTCCGAGCAGAACCCGGCCGACTGGATCCGCGCCTGCGAAGCGGCGGTCGACGAGCTGCGGTCAATGCATGCGAAGGAACTCGCGGCGGTCAAAGGCATCGGCCTTTCCGGCCATATGCATGGCGCCACTCTGCTCGATGCCGCCGACCAGGTGCTGCGCCCCTGCATTCTATGGAACGACACACGCAGCCACGCCGAGGCGGCCGCGCTCGATGCCGACCCGCGCTTTCGCAAGCTGACCGGCAACATCGTCTTTCCCGGCTTCACCGCGCCGAAGCTCGCCTGGGTGAAAAACAACGAACCGGCTGTTTTTGCCAAGGTGGCAAAGGTCCTGCTTCCGAAGGACTTTTTGCGGCTCTGGCTCGCCGGCGACCATATTTCGGAAATGTCGGATTCGGCTGGCACGTCGTGGCTCGATGTCGGCAAACGAGCCTGGTCCGCCGAACTGCTCGCCGCGACGTCGCTCGACGAAAGCCAGATGCCGTCATTGGTCGAAGGCACGGCCAAGGCCGGTGTCTTGCGCGCCGAACTGGCCGCCAAATGGGGCATGCAGCCGGGCATCCCGATCGCCGGCGGGGCCGGCGACAACGCGGCCTCGGCCTGCGGCATGGGCACGGTCGGCGCCGGGCAGGCGTTCGTTTCGCTCGGCACGTCGGGCGTGCTTTTTGCCGCCAACGCGTCCTATCTGCCCAATCCGGAAAGCGCCGTGCATACCTTCTGCCATGCACTGCCCGGCACCTGGCACCAGATGGGCGTCATCCTGTCGGCAACCGATTCGCTCAACTGGCTGTCGGGGATCGCTGGAAAAAGCGCCGGCGAGTTGACCGCCGAACTCGGCGATGCGCTGCAGGCGCCGGCCGGTGTCTCCTTCCTGCCGTACCTGTCAGGCGAGCGGACGCCTCACAATGATTCCGTCATTCGGGGCGCCTTTACCGGGCTTGCCCACGAGTCCGGCCGCGCGGCGCTGACCCAGGCCGTGCTCGAAGGCGTCGCCTTCGCTTTCCGCGACAGCCTCGAAGCCCTGGCCAAAGCCGGCACGACGCTGACCCGGGTGACGGCGATCGGCGGCGGCTCGCGTTCGCGCTACTGGCTGAAGGCCATCGCCACAGCGCTTGGCCTGCCAGTCGATATCCCAGCCGACGGCGATTTCGGCGCCGCCTTCGGAGCGGCCCGGCTTGGCCTGATCGCGGCGACAGGCGCCGATCCGCGCGCCGTGTGCACGGCGCCGGTGACGGACGCCACGGTCGAGCCGGTCGCCGCCCTCGGCGGTGCCTATGCAGATGCCTATCAGCGCTACCGCCAGCTTTACCCGGCGATCAGGAGCGCCACGGCGTGAGCGGTTTCCCGCCCTCGCCGTGGCCTGCCGAGAAGGCCTCACTGTGCCGGCACCTTATCGAGAAAGCCGGTGACGCTTTTCAGCCGGCCATTTTCGATGACGCCGATATCGGTGCCTTCGATGACGGATTCGGTGCCGTCCGGCCCGAGGTTCCAGGAGAAGCGGATGGTATCGGCGAAGCCGTCCGGCTTGCCTTTCAGCGAGAACCTGAAGCCGGCAAAGCGCTGCTGCACGCCGTCGATCAGCGCCGCGATGCCGTCATGGCCGTCGCCCCGCATGATCGGATCGCGATAGCCGACGTCCTCGGTGAAGGTTGCCTCGAGCAAGGCTTTTCTGCGCGCGGCGTCGCTCTCGTTCCAGGCGGCGATGTAGTTTTCGGCAATGGTGTTGAGGTCGGTCATGGTCTGTCTCCTTCGTTGGGTGGCTTTGACATGAGCCTTTTCGACCAGCGTCAGCGCGAAACCAATTACGCCTGAGGTAATCAGGCCGGACCATGCGAGAGGAAAAGAACATGAGCAGCGGTTTTTTCGGCGACATCCAACAGATCAAATATGAGGGACCGGATTCGACCAATCCGCTGGCCTACCGGTTCTACAATCCCGACGAGATTGTCGCCGGCAAGCGGCTGGAAGACCATCTGCGCTTTGCCGTCGCTTATTGGCATTCCTTTGCCTGGCCGGGCGGCGATCCGTTCGGCGGCCAGACATTTGACCGGCCGTGGTTTCCGAAGGCCGGCAGCACCGACACCATGGAGTTGGCCAAGCTCAAGGCCGACGTCGCCTTCGAGATGTTTTCGTTGCTGGGTGCGCCTTATTTCTGCTTCCACGATGCCGACGTGCGGCCGGAGGGCCGGGACTTTTCCGAAAGTGCGGCTCGGCTCGACGAGATCGCCGATTACTTCTCCGGAAAGATGAAGCAGACCGGCGTCAAGCTGTTGTGGGGCACGGCCAACCTGTTCTCCAACCGCCGCTTCATGTCAGGCGCCGCCACCAATCCCGATCCGGACGTCTTTGCCTATTCGGCGGCGACGGTGAAACACTGCATCGACGTCACCAAGCGGCTGAACGGCGAGAACTACGTGCTGTGGGGCGGCCGCGAGGGCTATGAGACGCTGCTCAACACCGACCTCGCCCGCGAGCAGGAACAGGCCGGCCGTTTCCTCAATCTGGTCGTCGATTACAAGCACAGGATCGGCTTCGAAGGCACCATCCTGATCGAGCCGAAGCCGCAGGAGCCGACCAAGCACCAGTACGATTACGACGTCGCCACCGTCTACGGCTTCCTCAAGCGCTTCGGACTGGAGAACGAGGTCAAGCTCAACATCGAGCAGGGCCACGCCATCCTGGCCGGCCATTCGTTCGAACATGAACTGGCGCTGGCCAATGCGCTCGGCATTTTCGGCTCGATCGATATGAACCGCAACGACTACCAGTCGGGCTGGGATACCGACCAGTTCCCCAACAATGTACCGGAGATGGCACTGGCCTATTATCAGGTGCTGCAGGCCGGCGGCTTCAAGACCGGCGGCACCAATTTCGACGCCAAGCTCAGGCGCCAGTCGCTCGATCCGCAGGATCTGCTGATTGGCCATATCGGCGGCATGGATTGCTGCGCTCGCGGCCTCAAGGCAGCGGCACGCATGGTCGAGGACAAGGCGCTGTCCGCCCCGCTCGCCGAGCGCTATGCCGGCTGGGATTCGGCCGAGGCCAAGGCGATGCTTGCCGGCAAGCGCACGCTCGAGGAAATCGCCGAGCGCGTCGTCAAAGAGAAGATCGAGCCGCAGCCCAGATCCGGCCGCCAGGAATTGCTCGAAAACATCGTCAACCGGTACGTCTGAGGCGTACCCGGTTCGCGGCCGCATTGTTCAGCGGCCGCCGGCTAAAGACGGCTTTCCGCGGGGCTGAACCGACGAAGGTTTTGCCCCGTGTGAAACTCGCGTGGCCTGTTCGCTGACCGGGTTTGGCGCGTCTTAGCCGTGATCGAGGCCTCTCAGGTAGGCGCAGAACATGTCGGCCATGGCGTCGGCGTAGGCTTCAATCTCCGCGGGGGTTCGGGGCAACTCCGAGAACTGCTTCCCCACCGTGCTGAGCGTCGTCATGACCAGATCGCCGGCCAATTCGCGAGTCGCTTGCGCGGCGTTGGGCAACGCCTCCTGCATGAAGAGCTGGATGGTGCGGTCTCCGGACGCCCTTGCCGTCTGCGCCTCGGGCGCGTCGCGGTAAAGCGGGGCGGCGTCGTCGAGCGCCACACGCACCGCAGCCTCCTCACACTCCGAGCGGAGGAAGGCGTGGACCAGGGCGCGCAGCCGGTCAAGCGGCGGTTTCCTGACGTCCTCGAGGATGTCGCGCAGCAAACTGGTCGTCTGCCGCCATTCGTCGCTCTGGAGCCGGAACAGGATCGCCGCCTTGTTCGGAAAATACTGATACAGCGATCCGACGCTGACGCCGGCCTTCTCGGCCACGCGCGCCGTGGTGAAGCGCTGCGCGCCTTCCCTCGCCAAAACCTGAACAGCAGCCTGCAAAATCGCAGCGACGAGCTCCGCCGAGCGGGCCTGCTTCGGCTGTTTTCGCGAGGAAATCCGCGGACTTCGGTTGTCGCTCATTGAGAGCCGCGCCAATGCGATTAGTGAATGCGAATGATTAGTCGTATTTTGAATGTCGCACAAGAACGCGTTCAATTCCGACTGGAGACCGATATGACCACACTGACGACAACGCCGCTCGCGCCCCTGCTGGTCCGCCTGTTCGAGGAAGCCGCTGCGGCAACAAGCCCTGCAGTGGCGGAACTCTCCGCCGAGGAGCGGATGCGGCTGGTTCGAAGCAAGACCGAATACCTCGATTTCTATGGGCGGCTAAGGGATCTCTGGCTTCCCGTTTCGCGAGAGACCGGCACGCTGCTCTACATGCTGGCACGAGGCAGCAGCGCACGGACGATCGTTGAATTTGGAACCTCGTTCGGCATCTCGACCCTGCACCTTGCCGCAGCCTTGCGGGACAATGGCCGTGGCCGCCTGATCACCAGCGAGTTCGAGCCATCCAAGGTCGCGCGCGCGAGGAGTAATCTGACAGCAGGCGGTCTCATTGACATGGTGGAAATCCGCGAAGGAGACGCGCTGCAAACATTAAGCGTCGATCTTCCCGAAAGCGTCGACCTGCTTCTGCTCGACGGCGCCAAAGCGCTCTATCCCGAGATCTTGAGTCTGGTTGAAAGCCGCCTCAGACCGGGCGCCTTCGTCGTTGCCGACAACGCAGATCTTTGCCCCGAATACCTCGAGCGGGTGCGCTCGACCGGGAGTGGCTACATGTCCACGCCGTTCGGCGAGGATGTTGAACTGTCGATGCGGCTTGGCTGAAGCACTGCGTGACCTCCGGAACGATCGTGCCCAAGATGGGCGGCGGCGGACAAAACTTTGCCCGGCATCGCCCATCAATCGCCTCGCTCTTGCCTTCAAACAGCCGTCACGAACCTCCTATAGTGTGGTTCGTGGCGGGATTCAGAAAGAAGGAGGCGAAACGATATGCAGCACGAACGCGAAATCGACGCCCTGCTCTCATCTGGCGAGGCTGGATCGATCATCGACCGGCTGATGGCGCTGCCGCACCCGAAACAAGGTGCGCTGAGTGCAAACGAATGGGATCGCGCGGTCGCCAGCCGCTTCGAGACCCATCTTGCGAGACAGATGCGCTCGCAGATCGACGGCAGCAGCGACCGCCAGGACGCTGCCTGATCTACCTTTGCCTATGCATGTCGTTATCCCAAAACCGCTACGCACGCTCGGGCAAGCCCGTGGCCAGGCTTTTGGGCGACATGCATTATCCCCGACGCAGCCTGACCGGCGCTTCGCCGAACGCTCTTGAAAACGCTCTGGAAAATGCCGCGGCGGACGAAAACCCCGTTCGCCCGGCAATGTCCGCCAAGGCGATGCGCGTGTCGACCACCAGCCGGCGCGCGGCGCCGAGGCGCAGCCTGAGGTAATAAGCGCCGGGCGTTTCGCCGATCGACTTGCGAAAGATGCTTTCCAGCGTCCGTGCCGTCACCCCGGCGCGCTTTGCCACGGCGGCGATAGTCAGCGGCTGGTCGACATGCGCTTCCATCAGCCGAATGGCTTGCGCCAGCCTGGGATCGTAGCCGTCGAGACGGCCGAGCGAGACCAGCGGTTGCGCGTCCGTCGCGGCGCGCGCCTGGTCGTAGATGAAGACGCTCGCGACATCTAGCGCCACGGCCATGCCGAGCCGCGTGCGGATCAGATGCAGCATCAGGTCGAAGGTCGGCGAGGCGCCGCCGGTGGTGAACACCGGGCCATCGATGACGTAGCGGTCGGGGCGCACGTCGACGCCGGGAAAGGCCGACGAGAAATCCTCCATGTCCTCCCAGTGGGTGGTGGCGCTGCGCCCCTCCAGCAGACCGGCGCGGGCAACCAGCCAGGTGCCGGCCTCGACGCCGCCGCAGGCGCGTGCCGCGCGCGCCGCCCGGCGCAGTCCGGACAGCAAGGCCGATGTGGCATGGTTCTGCGTGCCGAAGCCGGCGACGACGACCAGCATATCGGTTGTGTCAGCCGCATCGAAGCGGCCGCTGACCGCCACCGGCAGGCCGCATGTGGTGACCGGCGCCTCGCCTGTCACCGAGACCAGCCTGAAATCGAACAGCGTCTCACCGGCAATGCGGTTGGCGGCGCGCAACGGATCGACGGCCGAGGCGACGCACATGATCGACGAGCCGGAGAATACCAGCAGCGTTACCTTGAGCGGCAAACGCTCGGCCCGAAAGATCGTCGGTTTTTCGTTTTTGGTCACACGATCTTCGTAAAACGCAAAACAGTTTCCGGCAAGTCAGGCATTCTTGCCCTACGTTCTATTGGGAGAGACTCCGATGCCGTTAGCGATGAACCGTGAGGTTTTCATTACCTGTGCCGTGACCGGGTCGGGCAGTTCGCAGGATCGCAGCCCGCATGTGCCGCGCTCGCCCAGAGAGATCGCCGATTCGGCCATCGAGGCGGCAAAGGCAGGTGCCGCAATCGTGCACTGCCATGTGCGCGATCCCGAGACCGGCAAGCCTAGGCGCGACGTGCATCTCTATCGCGAAGTAACCGAGCGCATCCGCGCGGCAGACGTCGACGTGGTGCTGAACCTGACCGCCGGCATGGGCGGTGACATGGTATTCGGCCCGCCGGAGAAGCCGCTGCCGCTGAACGAAAAAGGCACGGACATGGGCGGCGCGAGCAACCGCATGGAACATGTGCGCCAGTGCCTGCCGGAAATCTGCACGCTCGATTGCGGCACCATGAATTTCGCCGAGGCCGATTATGTCATGACCAATACGCCCGGCATGCTGCGTGCCATGGGCGGCATGATGACGGCGCTCGGCGTCAAGCCGGAGATCGAGGCCTTCGACACCGGGCATCTGTGGTTCGCCAAGCAATTGGTCGAGGAAGAAGTGCTGAAGCCGGACGCCTTGGTGCAATTGTGCATGGGCGTGCCGTGGGGGGCGCCGGACGACCTCAACACCTTCATGGCCATGGTCAACAATGTACCGTCGACCTGGAACTGGTCGGCCTTTGCCATTGGCCGCAACCAGATGGCCTATGTCGCGGCCGCGGTGCTGGCCGGCGGCAATGTCCGCGTCGGACTGGAGGATAATCTCTGGCTCGACAAGGGCGTGCTGGCGACCAATGCGCAGCTGGTCGAGCGGGCGGTCAGCATCGTGTCGAATATGGGCGCCAGGGTCATCGGCCCGGACGAAGTCCGCAAGAAGCTGAACCTGACGAAGCGCGCACCGCTTTGAAAAGCCGGTAGCCGGTTGGGAGGAGCCGCCGATGAAGACCGTGAAATTCACCGCCATGAAGGACGGCGACCGCGAGGATTACGCCTTCCTCACCGGGCACGAGATCGACTACGCGGCAAAGACCGGCGAGCGGCTGCTCGACGCGCTCGTCCAGCTCGATGCGGGCCTCTCGGGCTACAAGATCACCCGGCTCGGCCATTCGCTGCAAGCGGCAACGCGGGCCTGGCGCGACGGCGCCGACACCGACTGGATTGCCTGCGCCTTGCTGCACGATATCGGCGACATCTACGCGCCCTATAACCACGACGAGTATGCGGCGTCGATCCTGAAGCCTTTTGTGCGCGAGCAATGCACCTGGGTGGTGGAAAAGCACGGCGATTTCCAGCGCCTCTATTACGCCCACCACCTCGGCGGCAATCCGCACGCCCGCGACCGTTTCGCCGGGCACATCTACTTCGACGATTGCGATGAGTTTTGCGAACGCTGGGATCAGTCGAGCTTCGATCCCGACTATGAGACATTGCCGATCGATTTCTTCCGGCCCTTCGTGCTCGAAGTGTTCGCGCGCAAGGCCTATGACGCGTCCGTGATCCGTGCCGGCGAACGCGTCGCCCTCACCGACCCCGCAACAGCCAGCACAAGAACCGGAGCTTCCGCATGAGCATCATCAACAAGGCGGCCGCCATCGGCGGCGGCGTCATCGGCGCCGGCTGGGTGGCGCGGCTGCTGCTCAACGGCATCGACGTGTCGATCTTCGATCCCGACCCCGAGGCGTCACGCAAGATCGGCGAGGTGATGAAGGGAGCACGACGCGCCTACAAGCAGATGCTGCCCGGCGGCCTGCCGAAGGAGGGCAAGCTTACCTTCGCCAAGACGATCGCCGAGGCGGTGGCCGACGCCGACTTCATCCAGGAAAGCGTGCCGGAGCGGCTCGACCTGAAGCACCGCGTGCTGGCCGAGATCGACCTTTATGCGCCGGCCAACGCCATTGTCGGATCCTCCACCTCCGGCATCAAGCCGACCGACATGCAGGTGGCGATGAAGAAGCACCCGGAGCGGCTGGTCGTCGGCCATCCGTTCAACCCCGTCTATCTGCTGCCGCTGGTCGAGATCGTCGGCGGCGAACAGACCTTTCCCGAGGCGATCGAGGTCGCCAAGGAGATGTACGCCTCGATCGGCATGAAGCCGGTGGTGATCCGCAAGGAGATCGAAGCGTTCGTCGGCGACCGGCTGCTCGAAGCAGCCTGGCGCGAGGCGCTGTGGCTGGTCAAGGACGGCATCTGCACGGTCGAGGAGCTCGACGACATCATGCGCTACGGCTTCGGCCTGCGCTGGGCGCAGATGGGCATGTTCCAGGTCTATCGTGTCGCCGGCGGCGAGGCCGGCATGCGCCACTTCATGGCGCAGTTCGGCCCGTGCCTGAAATGGCCGTGGACCAAGCTGATGGACGTGCCGGAGTTCAACGACGAGCTGGTCGAGCTGATCGCGACCCAGTCGGACGACCAGGCGCACGGTCTGTCGATCCGCGAGCTCGAAAAGATCCGCGACGACAATCTGGTCGCCATCATGGAGGCACTGTCGAAGCAGAACAAAGGCAAAGGTTGGGGTGCCGGCGCCTTGCATAAGGACTACACCAGGCAGTTGGCCAAGCTTGCTGCGAAGAAGCCCAACGCCTCCAAAGCGGCCGAAAAGGCCAAGGCTGAAAAGCCGAAGAAAAGGAAGAAAGGCTGAGACCATGGATTTTGGTCTTTCGGAGGAGCAGAAGCTCATCGTCGAGACGACGCGGGCCTTCGTCGAGAACGAGCTTTACCCGCATGAGCGCGAAGTAGAGCGTACCGGCGTGCTGCGCCGCGAGCTGATCGAGGAGATCAAGGCCAAGGCGATCGAAGCCGGCCTCTATGCCGCCAACATGCCGGCCGATGTCGGCGGCGCCGGGCTCGATACGGTGACCTGGCTGCTCTATGAAAAGGAACTCGGCCGCGCCAATTACGCGCTGCATTGGACCTGCGTGGCGCGGCCCTCCAACATCCTTCTCGCCGGCACGCCGGAGCAGCGCGAAAAATATCTGTTTCCCTGCATTCGCGGCGAGAAATGGGATTGCCTGGCAATGACCGAGCCGGGCGCCGGCTCCGATCTGCGCGGCATGAAGGCAACCGCCGTGCAAGACGGCGACGACTGGGTGCTGAACGGCACCAAGCATTTCATCAGCCATGCGGATCTCGCCGATTTCGCCATCGTCTTCATGGCCTCGGGTGAGGAAGAGTCTTCGCGTGGAAAACGCAAGAAGATCACCGCCTTTTTCGTCGACAAGGGCACCAAGGGCTTCACCGTGCGCGACGGCTACCGCAACGTCTCGCATCGCGGCTACACCAATGCCATCCTCCAATTCGACGATTGCCGGTTGCCGGCCAGTCAGGTTCTGGGCGAGGTCCACAAAGGCTTCGACGTCGCCAATTCATGGCTTGGCGCGACGCGCCTGCAGGTCGGCGCCACCTGCCTCGGCCGCGCCGAGCGGGCGCTTGGCCACGCCGTCGAATACGCCGCGCAGCGCCAGCAGTTCGGCCAGCCGATCGGCAAGTTCCAGGGCGTGTCGTTCAAGCTCGCCGACATGGCGACCGAGTTGAAGGCCGCCGACCTGATGGTGTTCGAAGCCGGCTGGAAGTACGATCAGGGTACCGTCACCGACCAGGACATGGCCATGGCCAAACTGAAGGCCACCGAGATGCTCGCCTTTGTCGCCGACGAGGCGATCCAGATCCATGGCGGCATGGGGCTGATGGACGATTTGCCGCTCGAGCGCATCTGGCGCGACGCCCGCGTCGAGCGCATCTGGGAAGGCACCTCGGAAATCCAGCGCCACATCATCTCGCGGGCGCTGCTGCGCCCGTTCGGGGGCTGAACAGCGCAATGTTTGCATTCCTTCGCGCCCCCCTCTGTCCTATCGGACATCTCCCCCTCAAGGGGGGAGATCGGCCGCCATTCCTGATTTCGCCAGTTATTGCCGTTGCATGCCTGGGGCCGGCGGCCCAGCTGCCAATCTCCCCCCTTGAGGGGGAGATGCCCGGCAGGGCAGAGGGGGGTGTTTATGCACAAACTTGAGCGCCTTCTGCGCCCACGAACGATCGCCGTCTTCGGTGGTGCGCAGGCTGCCGCCGTCGTCGCGCAATCGATCAAGATGGGCTTTGCCGGCGAGATCTGGCCGGTGCATCCGAGCAAGGCCGAGGTCGCCGGCCGCAAGGCCTATCGCTCGGTGGCCGAATTGCCCGGCGCGCCGGATGCCGCTTTCGTCGGCGTCAACCGGCACTTGACCATCGAAGTGGTCAAGGCACTGGCCGAGCGCGGCGCCGGCGGTGCGGTCTGCTTCGCCGCCGGCTTCCTCGAAACCGAGGCCTATGACGAGGACGGCGAGCGGCTGCAGGCCGAGCTGGTCGCGGCGGCGGGCCAAATGCCGATCATCGGGCCGAACTGCTATGGGCTGATCAATTACGCCGACGGCGCGCTTTTGTGGCCCGACCAGCATGGCGGCATCAGGCTGCCTGAAGGCGGTCGCGGCGTTGCCATCATCACCCAGTCGTCGAACATCGCCATCAACATGACGATGCAGAAGCGCGGCCTGCCGATCGCCTTTCTGATGACCGCCGGCAACCAGGCGCAGACCGGGCTTTCCGAAATGGCGCTCGGCCTGATCGAGGACGACCGCGTCACCGCGCTCGGCCTGCATATCGAGGCCTTCGATTCGGTAGCCGGCTTCGAAAGGCTGGCGGCACGGGCACGCGAGCTGAAGAAGCCTGTCATCGCCATGAAGGTCGGCCGCTCCGAGCAGGCGCGGCAGGCGACCGTTTCCCATACCGCGTCGCTGGCCGGCTCGGACGCAGCGTCCGGCGCCTTCCTGAAGCGGCTCGGCATCGCCCGCATCGATTCGATCCCGGCCTTCATCGAGGCGCTCAAGCTGCTGCACGTCACCGGCCCCCTGCCCGGCTACCGGCTGTCGTCGATGAGCTGTTCGGGCGGCGAGGCGTCGGTGATGGCCGACAGCGCCGAAGGCCGCTGGGTGACGTTTCCGCCACTCACCCCCGAGCACCGCGCGCATGTCAAATCGACGCTCGGGCCGCTGGTCGCGGTGGCCAACCCGCTCGACTACCACACCTTCATCTGGAACAACGAGCCGGCGATGACCGCCACCTTCACCGCGATGGTGTCGGGCGGCTTCGACCTCAACATGCTGGTGCTCGATTTCCCGCGCCCCGACCGCTGCTCGGACACCGACTGGTGGGCGACGCTGCGCGCCTTCGAATCGGCCCTGAAGACCAACAGCGCGCAAGGCGCGATCGTCTCCTCGCTGCCGGAGAACCTGCCGGAGGAATACACTGCCGGCCTGATGGCGCGGGGCATGGTGCCGCTATTCGGCATCTCCGAAGCCATGGACGCCGCCCAGGCGGCGGCCTTCATCGGCTGGGCCTGGCGCGAGCCGCAGGCGCAGCCGATCGACACTTCGGCGTCCGGCGCGCCGGCCGGCGATCATGTCACGCCGGACGAGGCCGAGGCGAAGGCGCGGCTCATCGAGGCCGGGCTCCCCGTGCCGAAGGGCGAGCGCGCCGGCAACGCGGTCGAAGCTGTCATCTCCTCGATGGCGCTCGGCTTCCCGGTGGCGCTGAAGGCCCTTGGCGTCATCCACAAGTCCGAGCTCGACGCGGTCCGGCTCAATTTGAGGGATGCTGAATCCGTCAGCACCGCCGCCCACGATCTCGGCCCGCTCGGCACGGGCCTTTATGTCGAGCGCATGGTGCGCGACGGCGTCGCCGAGCTGCTCGTCGGCTTCACCCGCGACCCGATGTTCGGCGCCGTGATGACGCTCGGCACCGGCGGCGTGCTGGTCGAGCTGTTGCGCGACAGCGTCACGCTGATGCTGCCGGCGACCCGCGACGATATCGAGGCCGCTTTGCGTGGGCTGAAACTGTTCCCGCTGCTCGACGGCTATCGCGGTCGGCCGAAGGCCGATGTCGCGGCGGCAATCGATGCGATATCGGGCATTGCCGCTTTCGTGCAGCAAAACGCCGGCGAGATCGAGGAACTCGACATCAATCCGCTGATCGTCTGCACCGAAGGCAAGGGCGCCTGGATCGCCGATGCGCTGCTGGTGCTTGGAGAGAACAAAAATGTCTGACGTCATCACCACCCGCCGCGAGGGCACTATCCTCGAAGTCACGCTCGACCGGCCCAAGGCCAATGCCATCGACCTGAAGACGTCGCGGCTGATGGGCGAGACTTTCAAGGCGTTTCGCGACGATCCCGACTTGCGCGTCGCCATCGTCAAGACCGCCGGTGACAAGTTTTTCTGCGCCGGCTGGGACCTGAAGGCAGCGGCCGGCGGCGACGCTGTCGACGGCGACTACGGCGTCGGCGGCTTCGGCGGGCTGCAGGAACTGCGCGACCTCAACAAGCCGGTGATCGCCTGCGTCAACGGCATGGCGGTCGGCGGCGGCTTCGAACTGGCGCTATCCTGCGACCTCATCTATGCGTCGGACCACTCCTCCTTCGCGCTGCCCGAAATCCGTGCCGGCACGCTGGCCGATGCGGCGACGATCAAGCTGCCGAAGCGTATCCCCTACCATGTCGCCATGGACCTTCTGCTCACCGGCCGCTGGATGGATGTCGCCGAGGCGCATCGCTGGGGCCTGGTCAACGAGGTGCTGCCCAAGGAAAGACTGGAGGACCGCGTCTGGGAAATCGCGCGGCTGCTCGCCAGCGGCCCGCCGCTGGTCTTCGCCGCGATCAAGGAGACGGCCCGGGTCGCAGAATCGCTGACTTTCCAGGACGCGATGAACCGGGTGACGCGCCGGCAACTGTCGACGGTTGACGCACTCTACGGCTCGGAGGACAATCTCGAGGGCTTTCGCGCCTTTGCCGAGAAGCGCGATCCGGTGTGGAAGGGGAAATGAAGGTATTGCCGAAATGACGGCACTCCGTCACACCCCCCTCTGGCCTGCCGGCCATCTCCCCCTCAAGGGGGGAGATCGGATGTCGCTTCGGTTTTCGCCAATCTCCAACGTTGCAAGATGGGCTGCAAGGCCGAAGCTGCCGATCTCCCCACTTGAGGGGGAGATGGCCGGCAGGCCAGAGGGGGGTGTTCAGGCGGATTCATTGCGATCCATTCAGCGCCCATGACCGACTACAAAACCCTCATCGACGCCGAGACCTGGGCCTTCATCGAGCGGACCAATTCTTATTATCCGCCCGATACGATCGACTACACCGTCGCCGAGCAGCGCCAGATCTATAACCGGATGTGCCGCGAGTTCTTTGCCGGCTATCCCCAAGGCGTCACGGCGGAAACCACCGCCATTGCCACACCCTGGCACATTCCGATCCGCATCTACCGCGCCCCGGCGCCGGAAGCTTCGGCAATGGTGCTTTATTTCCATGGCGGCGGTTTTATCCTCGGCGGGCTCGACAGCCATGACGACCTCTGCGCCGAGCTTTGCAGCCGCACCGGCTACGAAGTGGTTTCGGTCGACTACCGGCTGGCACCTGAACACCTTCATCCGGCCGCCTTCGACGATGCCATCAGCGCCTTCGAATGGGCGGCGGCGACTTACGAGCGTCCTGTCCTGCTCTGCGGCGACAGTGCCGGCGGCAATCTCGCCGCCGCCGTCAGTCACGCAACGCGCGGCCATGCGCGCAAGCCGATCGGCCAGATTCTGGTCTATCCCGGCCTTGGCGGCGACAGCTCCGCCGGTTCCTACGTCACCCACGCGGAAGCGCCGATGCTTACCGCGCGCGACCTCGTTTTCTACAGGGACATCAGGACCGGTGGCGAGGATCGCACCGGCGATCTCACTCTGTGGCCGCTCGCCGACGCCGAGTTCGCCAATCTGCCGCCCACCGTCGTGATCACCGCCGAATGCGACCCGCTGTCGTCGGACGGCGAAGCCTATCGCGACCGCATCGTTGCCGCGGGCGGGCGCGCCTGGTGGCTCGAGGAGCCGGGGCTGGTGCATGGCTATTTGCGCGCCAGGCACACGGCCGGCCGCGCCCGCTCGAGCTTTACCCGGATTGTCGATGCGGTAGCGGTTTTGGGAAGGGGCGAGTGGATCTGGTGAGGGATGTCTTCCCGACCAGAACGGGCCTTTGTCGGCCGGTACAGCTCTATTTGCGGCGGCGTCGCCGGCCGGAAACCTGCTTCAGCCAAGGTCCTAAATGGAAGCCGCTCATCAGCAGGTACATCGGGACCATGCCGTCGAGCGGTGACGCCTCTTGCCCGGTCGAGCACATCATGTCCGGCGCTCCGCCGAGAAGCGTCAGCAGCGCCATGGTTGCGAAGGTCGGCGCGGCCGCAAAGGACAGCCAATCGGCTGCACTATGGTCGGCCGGGCTCGCATCGCCGGTGGATCCGCCTGCATGAATCTCGCTCATGTCCGTAGTCCTGCATAGCGAGCGGGATGCGTCGAATTGAACCGTGCATCCCGCTCCTCCAATTGTCCTGGCTGCATTTCCGCGACGCCAAAGACGTTCTATTCGGTGCGATTCCGGAACGCGGCCTCTCCGGCGTCCGATATCTCGACCCATTTTTTGTCGGGGACGGCTTCGGCGCCGTAATTGTCGTGCCAATTCCACCACTTGTACGTCGGCGTCTGCGGATAGCCCTCGGGCGAATCCTCCCAAACCTCCTGGCGGCCGAGCGGCGACAGGTCGAGATAGCTCCATACGGTCCCCATCGCCTCGTCACCGCGGTTGTTGATGAAGTAGGTGCGGAACACGCGGTCGCCGTCGCGGATGAACACGTTGTGGCCGTGCCACTCGTCAACGCCGAAGTCGGCATCGAAGCTGTCGGTGATGGTGTACCAGGGCATCTTCCAGTCCATCCGCGCCTTCAGCCGCGCAATGTCGGCCTGCGGTGCGCGCGAGGCGTAGGCAAGCGTGGTGTCGCGGGCGTTCAGATGGGCGAGGTTGCCGACCTGGTCCGCCCCCAGCGAACAGCCGCGGCAAGCGTGGTCGGGCCAGCCGAATACGCCGGGCTCGAAGAAGGCGCGGTAGACGATCAGCTGACGGCGGCCCTCGAACAGGTCGAGCAGGCTCACCTTTCCATCAGGCCCTTCGAACGTATAGGTCTTCTCCACCGCCATCCACGGCATCCGCCGGCGCTCGGCGGCCAGTGCGTCGCGAGCCCGGGTCACGGTCTTCTCTTTCACGAGCAGTTGCTGGCGCGCGGCCTCCCACGCGTCAGACGAAACGACCGGTGGTGTCTTCATCGCGAGCCGCTTCGTCTGCTCGCCTGTGCCATTCTGATGTGCCGTCATTGTGCATCTCCTTGCTGGTTTGTCGCCGCAGGCGCGACGTGTTGGGTCGTCAGATAGGATAGGGGCGATAGCGGGTTGGCGAGAGTGACAAGTGTGACGCGATTCCGACGGGTCCGCTGATCACGGCCAATTTCGCCGCCCGCGACGCCCCTGCGCTCATTCGTGCCCGGACTGCTGAATGGGCCGAGCGCCGGCCAGATAGCGGTCATTGTCAAACGGCTCGGCCTGGTTGCTATCCGGACTCCACAGCTGCCGGTGGGTTCGTGTGAGATCGCCGAGGTAGACATGCAGCGCACCCGATCGCGCACCGCCCGTATTCGCAACCGCATGAACGGTATTTGACGCCATGTGCACCACGGCAGGCGCTGCGATGTCCTGCCTTTCGGGAACATCGAGTTCGCTGCCGGCAACGGGATAGATGAAGTTCGTCTCGCTGCCCTTGTAGATGCCGATCAAGGCATCCATCAGGTGGTTATGAGGCGGGTACTGCAGGCCGGGCGACAGCGTGATGTGATAGATCGTCAGGTTCGGGCTCGCATGCAGAAGCACCTCGTCGTCGTCTTCTTCGTGAGCGAGTGTTCCCGATGCGTGAAAGCGGTTGGTATAGTCGCCCAGGACCGTCCTTACCGCTTCGAGGGGATCTGGCCCCTTCGCGGCATTGACGATGTCATCGGCAGCGGCGTAGAGAGGCGAGTTGGCGTGTAAAGGCATATCAGTTATCCTCGCTGAGATGCTCAGATCATCAATCTGAGATGCTCACGCTAGCGAATGCTGATGCCAGCGTCAACGGGACAGCCAGACGGACGGAATATGAAAACGACGAAGTTGACCGCCGAACCGGCAAGGCCGGCCACGGTCGAGGCGACAGCACTGTCGGCCGCCGACGTCCTTCGCAGGGAACAGGCATATGAGCAGCTGAGGAACGACATCATTGCCTGCGTGCTGCGCCCCGGTGAAGCGCTGACGGAGAAGCAGATCGGTGACCGGTACCAGATCAAAAAGGCGACCATCCGCGCGGCGCTGGCCCGACTGATGCAGGAAGGGCTGGTCAGGAGCGAACCGCGCCGCGGCTACGTCGTTGCGACGCTTAGCCTGCGGGACGTCAACGAGATCTTCGATGTCCGCAGCTTGATCGAACCGGAAGTGTTCAGGGTGGCGGCATCGAACATGACCGAGCGCGGGCTCGAGGATGTCAGGCTGGCGGCGAAAAAGGTGCTGAAGCCGGAGACGCTACGCAGCCACGTCGCCTTCCTTGCGGCCGACTGTGCCTTTCGTCTGGCCCTTGCGGAGCTCTCGGGAAATTTACGACTGGCGCATCTGCTGGACCAGATACTCGACCAGTCGGCGCGGGTTCTCCACCTCGGCTTCAAGTCCCGCGACTTCACCCAGTTGATCATCGCCCAGCAAAAGGAGTTGGTCCTTGCCTGCGAGGCAGGCGAGGTTTCCGCCATCGTCAAACTTGCCCGTTCGCAGTGCCTGTCTCTCAAGAAGCAGGTGCTCGAGGCTTTGCTTGCCGGTTCCAAGCTTCAAGACGTCAATTTGCAGCCCTTCGCCTAGAGCCGGTTCCGGTTCTCCTGGAACCGGTAACCCGCTCTAACTATCTGTTTTGTCGCATTTATGCGGACGCCAAATGATTCCATTTGGCTGCAAAATGCTCTAAGGGAAGTTGGCCACTCGGTGCGACCCGCCACCTTGGCGCAACGGCCGCCCGCGGGCCTTGTTTCACCCCACCGCGCGTGCCGCCGCCCGTCCGGCACTGCGGCCGGAAAAGATGCAGCCGCCGAGAAACGTGCCTTCGAGCGCTGCATAGCCGTGCATGCCGCCGCCGCCGAAACCGGCGGCCTCGCCCGCCGCGTACAGCCCCTCGACTGGTTGGCCGCCGGCGCCCAGCACGCGGCTGTCGAGGTCAGTCTCCAGCCCACCGAGCGTCTTGCGGGTCAGGATGCTGAGCCTGACGGCAATCAGCGGGCCATTGGCGGGATCGAGCAGCTTGTGCGGTCTTGCGGTGCGGATCAGCCGGTCGCCGAGATAGGCTCGCGCACCGCGCAACGCAGTAATCTGCATGTCCTTGGAGAACGGATTGTCGAGCTGCCGGTCGCGGGCGCGGATTTCGCGCTCAACCTGCGCCAGTTCGAGCAGCGGCTCGCCGCCGGCCACTGCGTTCATGCGGGCGACCAGCGCCGGCAAATCAGGCTCGACGATGAAATCCTCGCCCTTCTCCATGAACGCCTTGACCGGCGCGGGCACGCCGCTGGTGGCGCGGCCGAGCACCTGGCGCCAGCTCTTCCCCGTCAGATCGGGGTTCTGCTCGGAGCCCGACAGCGCGAACTCCTTCTGGATGATCTTTTTGGTCAGGATGAACCAGGAATGATCGAAGCCGGTGCTCATGATGTGGCTGAGCGTGGCCAACGTGTCGAAGCCGGGATAGAGCGGGACCGGCAGGCGCTTGCCGCGCGCATCGAGCCACAGCGATGACGGGCCGGGCAGGATGCGGATCGCATGATCGGTCCAGATCGGTGCCCAGTTCCTGACGCCCTCGACATAGTGCCACATGCGGTCGCGGTTGATCAGCCGGCCGCCGGCGGCTTCGGCGATCGCCAGCATGCGGCCGTCGACATGATCGGGAACGCCAGTGATCATGCGTTTCGGCGGCGCGCCCATCCGCCTCGGCCAATTCTCCCGGACCAGCTGGTGATTGGCGCCGATGCCGCCGGAGGCGACGATGACGGCCTGCGCCTTCAGCTCGAAATCGCCGGTGATCTCGCGCGAGCTCTTGCGGCCGCGCTCGACGTCGCTCGCCGCCAATATGTCGCCGCGCACGCCGTCGACGACGCTGCCCGTCCGCGTCAATTCGTTGACCCGGTGACGGAATTTGAAGCGGATCAGCCCGCGCTTCTCGGCCTCGCGTACGCGCTGCGCGAACGGTTCGAGCACGCCAGGGCCGGTGCCCCAGGTGATGTGGAAGCGCGGCACCGAATTGCCGTGGCCGACGGCATTGCCGCCGCCGCGCTCGGCCCAGCCGACCACCGGAAAGAATTTCAGGCCGCGCTGCATGAGCCAGGAGCGCTTCTCGCCGGCGGCGAAGCCGAGATAGGCCTCGGCCCAGCGGCGCGGCCAGAGATCTTCCGTGCGGTCGAAGGCTGCGGTGCCCAGCCAGTCCTCGAGCGCCAGCTCATACGAATCGCGGATGCGCATGCGACGCTGTTCGGGCGAATCGACAAGGAAGATTCCGCCGAGCGACCAGAATGCCTGGCCGCCAAGCGACTGTTCCGGCTCCTGCTCGACGATGATGGCCTTCTTGCCGGCCGCAGTCAGTTCGGCCGCCGCGACAAGGCCGGCAAGGCCGGCGCCGACAATGATCACATCCGCATCGTCGGACATCTATTTGGCCATGATCTTGTCCAAAAACCGGTCCCCACTTTTTGGGATCATGGCCGGCCTAGACTGTTTCCCAGCCTTCCTTCTCGCCGGCGCGGAAGATGGCATCGATGACCTTCTGGTTGAGCACCGATTCTTCCAGAGTGAAGACGCGGTCCTTGCCGCCCCGTGCCGCCCGCGCGAAGGCCTCGACTTCCAGCCGGTATTGCTGCGTGCCGGGAAAGCGGAACACCTGCGCCTCGCTGTGGTTCTGGTTGTGCAGTTCGACGCGGTGATGGTCGTAGAGTCCGGCGTTGAACGGTGAGAACACCTCGATGAAGCCCTTCTCGCCGTGGAAGACCATCACCTGGCGTGCCGCCATCTGCGTCGACAGGTAAAACGACAGCTCGAAGTCGCCGAAATCGGCGCGGATCGAGGAATAGATGTCGGTGCCGAATGTCTTGTCGCGCTCGATCGTCGCCTGGACGCGCAGCGGCTCCTTGCCGGTCGAAAAGCGCGTCGATACCGTCGGATAGACGCCGATGTCGGGCAGCGCGCCGCCGCCGAGATCGAGCTTGTTGCGCATGTTGTTGGGGTCGACATTGTAATAGGAGAACGCGCCCTGGACATGGCGCAGCCGGCCGATGGCGCCGTTGGCGATGAGGTCGCGCACCTTGATCCATTGCGGATGGTAGACGACCATGAAGGCTTCGCAGACCAGCACCTTCCTGGCATCACGCAGCTTGATCAGCGGCGGAATGTCCTTGGCATCGAGCGCCAGCGGTTTTTCGACCAGAACATGCTTGCCGGCCTCGATCGCCTTGGCCGTCCATTCGACATGCTGCGAGGTCGGCAGCGGAATGTAGACGCCGTCGATGTCGCTGGAGGCGAGCAGCTCCTCATAGGAGCCGAACGCGTGGCGCGCACCGAAGCGTTCGCCCAGCGCCCGCGCTTTCGACAGATCGCGGCTGGCAATCGCGGACAGCACGCCGTTCTCCGCCTCGACGATTGCCGGCAAAAGCTGCTCGCGGCCGATCTTGGCCGTCGACAAAGCACCCCATCGGAACATCAGATTTCTCCTCTCGATTGCAGGCCTGGAGGTTTGCCCTAATTCAGGAGAAAAGCCAATGCGGGGGCGAGGAACCCCGGTCCTGCAAAGACTATCCCCGCTTGCCGGTCAGCGTCATGTCGAAATCGACGACGTTGGAGTAAATCGGCGTGCCGACATCCATGCCATAGCGCGACCGCAGCACCTTGCCGGTGACGTGGAATTTTATCGCGCCCGCCCTGAGGCCGCCGAGCTCGGCCGTGAATTTTTCCTGAAAGGTCTTGCCGCGCGCCGTCAGCCGGCCGGTGACAAGGGCTGACGTGTCGCCGGTGCGTTTGACGCTGGTCGAACGGAACTGGATCTCCGGATTGTTGGCCGCGTCGAAAACAGCGTCCGAGCGGAGAAAGGCATCGATGCGGCTTTGGCCGGTACCGACGCTTTCGGGGAAGATGGTGAAATTGACCTGGGACCGGCCGACATCGCTGTTGTCGATAAGGATACTGCCCTTGAAGCGGGAGAAAGCACCGTCGAGCCCGCCGCCGCCGAGCTTGCCGATGGAGAAATGGATGCTGGAACTCCCCGGGCTGATCGTGTAGCTGCCGGCCGCCTCGCCAAGGGCAACGGCGGCGAAAACAGGCATGGCAAAACAAGCGGCGGCTGCCGCAAATCCGAAGATGCGCGCGTACATGGAAATGGTCCTCTTTGCAGGAACGCTTTCTTGCGTCCTCGCCCCATCAACGAATGAGCCGTCCGCTCTATTCCCTGTCGTGACGTGACGAAGCCGTGATCATGCGCGTCAGCACGGTATCCCTCAGCCAGAAATGATGACGCAGCGCTGCGGCCAGATGCAATGCGACAAGTCCGATGCCGGCATAGGCGAGATACCAGTGCGTCGCTGCCCAGAAGCTTTCTGCCGTGTCCGATTCACCGAGCGGCAGATTGGGCATGACGAACAGATTGAACGGCACGCTCGGGATCTCCAGCACCGAGACCGAGACCAGCGCCCAGCCGGACAACGGCAGAGCGAGCTGAAACGCATAAAGCGCGAGATGGACCAGCGGCGCCGCACGGCGCTCGAAAGGCCCGACCGAGCGCGGCAGCGGCGGGGCCGGTCTGCCTAGGCGCCAGGCGATGCGCAGGATGACCAGTCCAAGCAGCAGGAAGCCGAAGGATTTATGCAGCTGGATCAGCTCGAAGGTGGTGCGCTGGCCGGACAGCCGCACCATGACGAAGCCGAGCACGAACTGGCCGATAAAGAGCGCCGCGATCAGCCAGTGAAGGATGATCGCCGTCCAGCCGTAGCCGGCAGTCTGGTTTTTGGGCAGTGCTGACATGGTCGGTGAACGAATGCCAGGTCGGCTTTCTTCCACCTCTCCCTTGTGGGGAGGGTTGGCTTACTCGCCGACCTTGAAAAAATCGACAAAGGCTCTGAGCGCCGGCCGCATCTGGCGGCGGCTGGGGTAATAGACGAAGAAGCCGTCGAAGCGCGGGCACCAGTCCTCCAGCACGCGAACGAGCTTGCCGGCGGCGAGCGCGTCGCGGACATAATCCTCGAACACGAAGGCGAGCCCGGCGCCGTCGACTGCGGCGTTGGCAATCAGATGGTCCTCGTCGAGGATCAGCGGCCCCTGCACCGCTATCTCGATCTCCTCGCCGTTTTGCTCGAATTCCCAGCGGTAGAGAATGCCGCTGGAGAAGCGGAAGCGGATGCAGCGGTGAGCGGCGAGATCGCGCGGATGCTGCGGTTTTGGCATGGTCTCGAAATAGGCTGGCGCGCCGACCACGGCGCCCCGAAGGTCTGGTCCGATGCGCACCGCGATCATGTCGCGCTGCAGGCTCTCGCCCAGTCGCACACCGGCATCGAAGCCGCCCTCGACGACGTCGGTGAAGCGGTCCTCGATGACGATCTCCAGCACGATGTCGGGATAGGCAGCCGCAAAGGCGCTGAGCCTCGGCGTCAGCGCCAGATGGGCCGCGGTGCGCGGCACGGTCAGCCTGAGATTGCCCGCCGGCCGGTGGCGCGCCTCGATCGCCGATTCCAGCGCCAGCTCGATTTCCGACAGCGCCGGCCTGAGGCGCTCGAGCAGTTGCGCGCCCTCCTCGGTCGGAGCGACGCTGCGCGTGCTGCGCGCCAGAAGCCGCACGCCGAGGCGCGCTTCGAGGCTGGACACCGCGTGGCTGACCGCCGATGGCGCGATTGCCAGTTCCTTGGCGGCGCCGCGAAAACTGCCGCATTGGGCGACCATTGCCAGTACCGCGAGCTGTGAAAGATGGGTTCGCTTCATTGATCTATTTCTTGGAACAGCCCGTGCAAATGAGAGCCGATTATCGAACTCGGCGCAAGACGCTATCTCTGCGGCATCACAACCATCACAACAAGGAGACACGCGTGATGCAAACCCGCAAGCTTGGCAATGAACTTGACGTCTACCCGGTCGGCCTCGGCTGCATGGGGATGAGCTTTGCCTATGGTGGCCAGCCGGAGGCGGAGGCGATTGCCACGTTGCGCCATGCCGTCGAGATCGGGGTCAATTTCTTCGACACGGCCGAGGTCTATGGCCCTTACGAGAACGAGATCCTGGTCGGCAAGGCGCTGAAGCCGGTGCGTGACAAGGTGACGATCGCAACCAAATTCGGCTTCAAGATCCTCGAAGAAGGCAGCGGCATGGAGCGCATGGCCGGTGTCGATAGCCGCCCGGAGCATGTCAAGGCCGTGGCCGAAGCGTCATTGAAGCGGTTGGATACGGAGGTGATCGATCTCTATTACCAGCACCGCGTCGACCCCAACGTGCCGATCGAGGATACGGTCGGCGCCATGGCCGAGCTGGTGCGCGAGGGCAAGGTGCGGGCGCTCGGCCTGTCGGAGGCGAGTGCGGCGACCATCCGCCGGGCGCATGCCGTGCATCCGATCGCCGCGGTGCAGAGCGAGTATTCACTGTGGAGCCGCGATCCGGAGGGGGAAGTGTTTGCCGTCTGCCGCGAGCTCGGCATCGGCTTTGTCCCGTATAGCCCGCTCGGCCGCGGCCTGCTCACCGGCACGATCGCCAAGCCCGATGTTCTCGGCGCCGACGACTGGCGCCGCGGGTTGCCGCGCTTCCAGGCCGACGCCATGGCGGCCAATGCGGCGGTCGTCGCCGTGCTGGAAAAGATGGCCGCCGGGAAGGGCGTGACGCCGGCGCAGCTGGCGCTCGCCTGGGTGCTGCATCAGGGCGACTTCATTGTCCCGATCCCTGGTGCGCGAAAAATGCGCCATCTGGAGCAGAATACGGCGGCAGCCGATATCGTGCTGAGCCAGGCCGAGGTGGCATCCATCGGCGACGCCCTGTCGCCGGAAAAGGTGGTCGGCAAGCGCTATACCGAGGAGCTGCTGGCGCTGGTTAACGGGTGAACGGCAATCGACGGCCTAATCGAAACGGGGCGTTTCGGCACCCCTTTTCGACTAATACGGTGCGATGCAAAGCGTTGTGAGACCTCGGCGCGAGGCACCCCCCTCTGTCCTGCCGGACATCTCCCCCTCAAGGGGGGAGATTGGCAGTTCCCGCGCCCTGCCCGCCCTTCCGGCGCCGGTGATTGGCGAAAGCCGAGGCGACATCCGATCTCCCCCCTTGAGGGGGAGATGCCCGGCAGGGCAGAAGGGGGTGCCTCGCGCCGACATTTCCTACCAAGGCACGACACTGATCTCCGGCCAGTTCTCCCTGGCACGCGCGCCCTTTGCCTCGTGCGTCTGGCGACTGTCCAGTACCCGGTTCGGCGTGATGCGAAACGAGAAGATGTCATCCAGGCCAAACGGCGCAACGAGATCAAGTCGCCCGTCCGTATCGAAGCGGACACCGACCGCATGGGTCTTCGAGGCGAAGAAGCGAACCGAGTCGCTGGAACTGGAATAACATGGACAGGACCGTCCGAACTTGGACGGATACCATAGATGCACCCGCGCCTGGTTGCGAATCTCGACCGGTAGGGGCAGATCGGCAAAGACCGGCGCGGCGCGGGCGATCACACTGTCCTCGGCTTCATAGGACAGATCGCTCTCATCGAAATAGAACAGGTCGACATCCCGGATGCCGTACCCCGAGGGCTTTCCGGTCAGATGATTCCAGACGCTGTTGTAAAGCGCGCCGGACACGACCAGCCAGTCCGGCAGGCCCAGCACCCGTACCCGCGACAGCGTCTCGGCAATCAGCGGATCGGCCGAGACGATATCGAGAAAGGCTGCACGCTGTTTCTCGAAAGACAGCCCGCAATAGCGCAAATGGTCCATCGCCCTTTGGACGGCGATTCGCCATATGTCCGCAAGCTCAGCCGCGCAGCACGCCGCCGGTCTGCTTGCCGACATTATCGACGATGCGCTTGGCCAGCGCCTCGAAATCCTCGTCGGTCAGCGTCTTTTCGACCGGCTGGATCGACACTTCGATGGCGATCGATTTCTTCGCCGCGCCGAGCGCTGCACCCTCGAAAACATCGAACACCGAGACGCCGGAAATCAGCTTTCGATCGGCGGCAAGGGCGGCGCGAACGAGTGTGCCGGCTTCGACCGCCTTGTCGACGACGAAGGCGAAATCGCGCTTGACCGCCTGGAAGGCGGACAGATCCAGTCTCGGCTTTGTTCGCGTCGGCTTGGCCTTCGGCTCGGGCACGGTATCGATGAACACTTCGAAGCCGCAAAGCGGGCCGGAGACGTCAAGCCCCTCCAGCGTCTTCGGGTGGAACTCGCCAAACGTGCCAAGGATTACCTTCGGCCCAAGCTTGATCGTGCCGGAGCGGCCGGGATGATACCAGGCCGGGCCGCCGGCCTCGATCTGCAGCCGCTCGACCGGCGCGCCGCAGGCTTCGAGTGCTGCGATCGCATCGGCCTTGACATCGAAGACGCCGACGGCGCCGGCATTGCCGGCCCAATGGCGGCCGGAGCCCTCGAGCTTGGCGGTGCCGCGCCGCACGCCGGCGGCAACACGCCGCTGCTGGTCGGCGCCGTCGCCCTCATAGGTGCCCGACACTTCGAACAGCGCGACATCGCCGATGCCCCTGTCGGCATTGCGCTGTGCTGCCGCAATCAGCCCCGGCAGCAGCGACGGCCGCATGTCCGACATATCGGCGGCGATCGGGTTGGCAAGCTTCAGCGCCTGCTGGCCGCCGCCGAACAATTCGGCGTGTTTTGCCGGAATGAACGACCAGGTGACGGCCTCCATCATGCCGCGCACGGCAAGTGCCCGCTTGGCGGCGCGGGTGCGGATCTGCAGCACAGTCAGGATCCTGGCGTTGACCGCATCGTGCGAACCGAGCGGCTGCGGCGCGATGTTGTCGACGCCGTGGATGCGCATGACCTCCTCGACCAGGTCGGCCTTGCCGTCGACATCCGGCCGCCAGGACGGGACCGCCACATTGACGACATCGCCCGTGCCCTCCGGCCTGAAGCCGAGGCGGGCAAGAATGTCGAGGCTTGTCGAGCGCGGCACTTCGATGCCGGTCAGCCGCTTCACTTCCGACAATGGGAACGAGACGATCTTCGGCTGATGGCCGGCATAGCCGACGACTTCGGTTTGCGCCGGCGTACCGCCGCAGAAATCGAGCACCAGCTTCGTCGCCAGCTCCAAGCCGGGAACCATCATTTCCGGGTCGACGCCACGCTCGAAGCGGTAGCGTGCATCGGTGATGATGCCGAGCGTGCGGCCGGTGCGGGCGGTGGTGATCGGGTCCCAAAGCGCCGACTCGATCAGCACGTCGGTGGTGTTCTCGTCGCAGCCGGAATGCTCGCCGCCCATGATGCCGGCAATCGATTCGATGCCGTCCTGGTCGGCGATGACGCACATCTCCGGCGTCAGCGTGTATTCGCGGCCGTCGAGCGACAGCACCTTTTCGCCATCACGCGCCCGGCGCACGGCGAGATTGCCGGTGACCTTCGCAGCGTCGAAGACATGCAGCGGCCGGCCGCGGTCGAAGGTGACGTAATTGGTGATATCGACGAGCGCGCTGATCGGCCTCAAGCCGATGGCGAGAAGCCTTTGCTGCAGCCATTTCGGCGACGGTCCGTTCTTGACGCCGCGCACCAGGCGCAGCGCAAAGCCGGGACAGAGCTCCGGCGCTTCGATCGTCACCTTGACCGGCGTCTCGCCCTTGCCGGGGATCGGCTCTATCGGCGCGCTCTTCAGCGTGCCGAGCCCGCTCGCCGCCAGATCGCGGGCGATGCCATGGACACTGGTCGCATCCGGCCGGTTCGGCGTCAGATTGATCTCGATCAGCGGATCATCGAGATGGGCATAGGCGGCGAAGCTGGTACCGACCGGCGCATCGGCCGGAAGGTCAATGATGCCGTCATGCTCCTCGGACAATTCGAGCTCGCGCTCGGAGCACATCATGCCGTGGCTTTCAACGCCGCGGATCTTGCCGACGGTCAGCGTCACGTCGATGCCGGGAATATAGGTGCCCGGTGCTGCAAAGGCGCCGACCAGGCCCGCGCGGGCGTTCGGCGCTCCACACACGACCTGCACCGGCGGCTTGCCGTCGCCTGTGTCGACGGTCAGCACGCGAAGCCGGTCGGCGTCGGGATGCTGGACCGCCGTCAGCACCTTGGCGATGACGAAGGGAGCCAGGCTCGCCCGGTCGTCGACATGCTCGACCTCGAGGCCGATCGAGGTGAGACGCTCGACGATTTCCGCCAGCGAGGCGTCTGTCTCGAGATGATCCTTGAGCCAGGAGAGGGTGAGTTTCATGACTGTGTTCCGTCTGGTCTGGGCATGTTGCACTTGAAGCTATGCGCCCGCGCGTCGGACATGTGCAGGAAGGCGAGCTGCCTGCGGATTTGCTGCGGCCCGGTCGTCACGCGCTCAAGCCCCCGAACAGCGTCGGCATGTCAAGCGGCCTAAAACCGTAATGCGACAGCCAGCGCACATCGGCGTCGAAGAAGGCGCGCAGATCCGGCATGCCGTATTTCAGCATGGCGATACGGTCGATGCCCATGCCCCAGGCGAAGCCCTGGTATTCGTCGGGATCGAGCCCGCCGTAACGGAGCACATTGGGGTGGACCATGCCGCAGCCGAGAATCTCCATCCAGTCGGAGCCTTCGCCGAAGCGCACCTCGCCGGGCCGCGAACGGTCGCACTGGATGTCGACCTCGAGGCTGGGCTCGGTAAACGGGAAGAAAGACGGCCGGAAGCGCATCTTGACGCTCGGCACCTCGAAGAAGGCTTTGCAGAACTCCTCCAGCACCCATTTCATGTTGGCGACGTTGGCCGATTTGTCGATCACCAGCCCCTCGACCTGATGGAACATCGGCGAGTGGGTGGCATCGGAATCCTGCCGGTAGGTCTTGCCGGGGATGACGATGCGGATCGGCGGCTTCTGCATCTCCATGGTGCGGATCTGCACCGGCGAGGTGTGGGTGCGCAAAAGCTTGCGCTCGCCCTGCTCGTCCGGCTGAAAGAAGAACGTGTCGTGCATCTCGCGCGCCGGGTGGCCTTCCGGGAAGTTCAGCGAGGTGAAATTGTAATAGTCGGTCTCGATGTCGGGACCTTCGGCGATGGCAAAGCCGAGATCGCCGAAAATCGCTGCGATCTCGTCGATAACCTGGCTGATCGGATGGATGCGGCCGCGCTCGGCCGGCGATTGCCTGACCGGCAAGCTGACGTCGACCTTCTCGGCGGCAAGCCGTGCCGTGATCGCCACATCTTTCAGCTCGGCGCGGCGCGCCGAAAGTGCCTCGGTGACGCGGTTCTTGAGGCCGTTGATTGCCGGGCCCTTGACCTGTCGCTCCTCGGCGCTCATCGAGCCGAGTGTCTTCAGCATCTCGGAAACCGAGCCCTTCTTGCCAAGGGCAGAGACACGCACCGCCTCGATCGCCTGCTCGTCGGCGGCCGAGGCGATCTCGGCCATCAGGGAATTTTCGAGAGTTTCCATGTCACTCATGTTCCAGATCCGATTGGAAGCAAAGAAAAACCCGCGCCAGCCCTGCCAGCGCGGGTTTCCCAAATCAAGTGTCGAATAGCTTGGGAAGCGCTGGTCTTAAGCGACAGCGCTTTCAAAAGCATTCGGCGTGGTATTCTTCAGGTATTCGAGCGCGACTTTGGCCTTGGCCACGAGTGCGGCGAAGGCCTGCGGCTCGTGGATGGCCATGTCCGACAGGATCTTGCGATCGATCTCGATCCCGGCCTTGTTGAGACCGTCGATGAAACGGCCATAGGTCAGGCCATGCTCATGCGTCGCCGCATTGATGCGCTGGATCCACAGCGCGCGGAACGAGCGCTTGCGGTTCTTGCGGTCGCGATAGGCGTACTGCAGCGACTTTTCCACCGCCTGCTTGGCGATGCGGATGGTGTTCTTGCGACGGCCGTAAAAACCCTTGGCGGCTTTCAGGACCTTCTTGTGCTTGGCGTGCGAGGTGACGCCTCTCTTTACGCGTGCCATGTCATGATCTCCTTAACGCTGTCCAGACCGAATGCTCAGAGGCCGTTCGGCAGAAAATTCTTGATGACCTTCTTGCCATCCGGTTCAGCCAGAACCATCGTGCCGCGGGCATTTCGAATGAACTTGTTGGACCGCTTGATCATGCCGTGACGCTTGCCGGCTGCAGCCGACAGAACTTTACCCGTACCTGTGATCTTGAACCGCTTCTTGGCGGCCGATTTGGTCTTCATCTTGGGCATTTTGCTACTCCGTTTATATGCGCACCAATGCGCTTGTTTGTTCGCTTCAGGCCGACCAAAGCCCGAAAAGCAAATGAAACCGCCACGGCATGCCCTGCCGGGCGGTTTTTTGGGAACGGCGGTCCTATACGTCAAAGCGGGGGCGCGCGCAACACCCCGTGCCCAGCAACACTGTACTCAGCAACACCGTACTCAGGGGAAACGGAACAGCACCGGCAATATGCCGGACTGCTGGGCGCCGTCGATCAGTTCGAAAGCCGGCAAGGCAACCAGGAAGACCAGACCGTCGAGCAGCGTGGTTCGCAGCAGGCGCGGCTTGAAGCCGCCGGTGTCGCCTTCCTGATACAGCGACAGTTTCGGGAAGAAGCGCGGCACTTTCAACAGGTAGGCCTGGTATGGCGCGCCAAGAACCTGCCTGAGGAATTTCTCCTCGCGCAGGATAACGATGTAAAATGCACCCGCGCAGAGCGCTCCAAAGCCGATCGTGGCGGTGATGGAGCCGATCTGTGCGCCGACACCGGCGGCAGCTAAAGTAGAGAAGACATAGAGCGGGTTGCGGGTGATCGAATAGGGTCCGCCGGTCACCACTTCGGAGGATTTGCGTCCACCAATATAGAGCGTCGACCACAAGCGTCCGACAACGCCGAGAAAGATCAGCAGGACGCCGACCATTTCGATCGTTTCATGCACAGGCGTATCGGGCGGAAAAACCGACTGCCCGAACAAAAGCATCGCGAAAAGGACGACGACGACGACGGCAAGCACCATCCTGCGCGTGTGCTGGTAGCTGCCCAGCCCATATTTGGCTTCCGAATGCTTGACGTCATTGACCATGTCGGGAATCCGATCGTCGAGGGAACCAGAGCGTCTTTGCTCTCGCCGGCGATCGCAGCGTCTGGCCAAGAAACAGGCGCCCCGCCGATCGCCGGGACGCCTTGCAACATGATTCAGGCGGATTTAATGCACGTCGCCCAAAAGTGCGCTGCGGTTTTGCGACAACGACATGCACAAACAGAACTAAAGCGCAACGCGCTTTAGCGGGGCGCCAGCACCATCATCATCTGGCGGCCTTCGAGCTTCGGTTCGGCTTCGACCTTGGCGATGGGCGCCACTTCCTCGCGAACCTTGTTCAGAAGCTGCATGCCGAGTTCCATATGCGCCATCTCGCGACCGCGGAAGCGCAATGTCAGCTTGACCTTGTCGCCTTCCTCGAAAAAGCGCCGGACGGCCTTCATCTTGGTCTCGTAGTCGTGGCTGTCGATGTTCGGGCGCATCTTGATCTCCTTGATCTCGATGACCTTCTGGTTCTTGCGCGCCTCGGCCGCCTTCTTCTGGTTGGCGTATTTCAGCTTGCCGAGATCGAGGATCTTTACGACGGGCGGCACTGCATTGGGCGATATCTCGACCAGATCGAGCCCAGCCTCTTCGGCGAGCAGCAATGCGTCGTTGATGGAGACATCGCCGCGGTTCTGGCCTTCGGCGTCGATTAGCTGGACCCGGGGAACCCGGATGTCACGGTTGGAGCGCGGGCCTTCCTTGGTGGGCGCCGCTGCTTTGAAAGGTCTGCGAATGGTCGTGGTCTCCTTGAGCCGTTTCGTTAAGGGGTTCTTCGGTTCAGAATTGCGAACGCGCAATGTGGTGAGCGCGCGGTCGGAGTCAATAGCACAGCATTCTCAGGAAATCACCTGCTCGATGGAATGCTCCTCTGCACCAAGCGAAGAAAGTGGCGGAGCACTTTTCGTTGAATGCCTTGCTGTGCCAAAAGACCGGCGTGAGGGAATACACCATGAGCACCACCCCGATCTTCCTGGACGTCGACGGGACGAGCATCGCCGTCAGGCATGCGGCAGGTGTCGAGCCCGGCATCGTCTGGCTTGGCGGCTACAAATCCGACATGCTGGGCACCAAGGCCGAAACCTTGTCGGAATGGGCGCTCGGGGAAGGCCGCGCCTTCCTGCGCCACGATTATTCCGGCCACGGCGAATCGGGCGGCGCCTTTGCCGACGGCACCATCTCGAAATGGCTGGGCGAGAGCCTGGCGGTTTTCCGCCGTTTCACCCAGGGCAGGCAAATCCTGGTCGGTTCGTCGATGGGCGCGTGGATCGCGCTGCGCATGGTGCAGGAATTGCGCAAGGCGGGCGAGAACAGCGTCGCCGGCCTTGTGCTGCTGGCCCCGGCGCCCGATTTCACATTCGAACTGGTGGAGCCGGTGCTGACCGGGGCGCAGAAGCGCAACCTCAGGAAAAAGGGCTTTTTCGAAGAGCCGTCGGACTATTCCGCCGAACCGTACATCTACACGCGCGCACTGATCGAGGACGGCCGCAACAACCGGGTGATGACCGGGCCGATCGACACGCACTGTCCGGTCCACATCCTGCAAGGCCTGGCCGATCCCGACGTGCCGTCGAGCCATGCGTTGAAGCTGGTCAGCCTGCTGCCGGCCGACGACGTCACGCTGTCGCTCATCCCCGACGGCGACCACCGCCTGTCGCGGCCTCAAGACCTCGACATGCTGGTGCGGGCAGTGGACGCGATGGTGCGGCAGGCGGGATAGAGACATGCGCATTTCCATTCCGGTGTCCGCCTTCGTGGCGGCGATCGTCGGCTTCGGCGGTACGCTGGCCATCGTCATTGCCGCCGCCAAGGCGGTCGGCGCAACGCAGGTCGAGACCGCAAGCTGGGTGACGGCGCTTTGCCTGGCGATGGCGATCGAGAGCCTGTGGCTGTCCTGGCGTACGAAAATGCCGGTCATCACCGCCTGGTCGACGCCAGGCTTGGCGCTGATCGCCGCGTCGACCGGCTTTTCGATGGGTGAGGCGGTTGGTGCCTTCGTCGTCACCGCGGTCCTGCTGATCACCACCGGCCTGTTCGGGCCCTTGACCAAGCTGATCGCCAGAATACCGGCGTCCGTCGCGTCCGGAATGCTGGCCGGCATCGTCGTCACCTTCGCCATCAATGCGGTGAAAACCGTTCCCGTCGACCCCTGGCTGATCCTGCCGCTGGTTGCGGCGTTCTTCGTCATCCGCCTGTTCAACCCGGCCCTGTCGGTGCTGCTGGTGCTGATCGGCGGCGGTCTCGCCGCCTTCCTCACCGGCCGGGTCGGCGGTCTGCCGGCACCGGAACTCTCGAGCTTGACGCTGGTGATGCCGCAGTTCACCGCCACTGCGATCATCGGCCTCGCCTTGCCGCTCTACCTCGTCACCATGGCCTCGCAGAACCTGTCCGGCCTCGCCGTGCTGAGGGCAGCCGGCTATCATCCCGAACCCGGGCCGCTGATCGGCGTCACCGGCCTGTTTTCGCTGCTGACGGCGCCGTTCGGCGCCTCGACCACCAATCTGGCGGCAATCTCGGCGGCGATCTGCACCGGGCCCGACGTGCATCCCGATCCGGCCGAGCGCTGGAAGACCGGGCCGTTCTATGCGTTGGCCTATCTCGTCTTTGCCCTGTTCGGCGCCTCGCTGGTGGCGATCTTCGCCGTATTGCCGCAGAGCCTGATCGCGCTGGTCGCCGGCCTGGCGCTGATGGCGCCGCTCGCCAATGCACTGTCGATCGCCTTGAAAGACGAGGACGAGCGGATGGCCGCCACCGTCACCTTCGCCGTCACCGCATCGGGGCTGACGCTGTTCGGCGTCGGTGCGGCGTTCTGGGGCCTGATCGCCGGATTGGTCGTGCTTTTCCTTGAAATGCTCAAAAAGCGATAATCATTTCAGCCGCTTGTCCGGTTTTGGCGGTTGCTGTCTTGAATCGCCGTTTTCTTCATCCCATTTCGATTCCACGCAGCCGGATTTGGCTGTCTCCAACTGAAGGATTGGGAGAAAATGAACACATCTGCATTGATCCGTCCGGCCTGGACGCCGGCAACCATCGCGTTGATGGTAATCGGGTTCATGGTGTTCTGGCCGCTCGGCTTCGCCATGCTCGCCTACATCATCTGGGGCGATCGGCTCGAGGGCTTCAAGCGCGACGTCAACCGCGCCACCGACGGCATCTTCGCCGGTTGCCGCCGCGGTTCCGACAGGGCCGCGCGCTGGGGCCATGGCTCTGCACGCACCGGCAACGTCGCTTTCGACGACTGGCGCGAAAAGGAACTCGAGCGGCTTGCCGAGGAACGCCGCAAGCTCGACGAGATGCTGAGCGAGTTCGATGAATATGCCCGTGAATTGCGCCGCGCCAAGGACCAGGAAGAGTTCGATCGCTTCATGGCCAACCGCAACAAGTCGACGTCGCCCACGACGGGTGGGTCAACTGGCTCGACGACGAACAACAAACGCGGCGGCAACTCCACGCCAGGCCTGCTCGACGAGTAAGGTCCCGTGCCCAGATAGATAATCCAACGGCGTCGCGTCAGCGGCGCCGTTTCTTTTTTGTTCTAGTCGTTTCCCTCGAATCACGTATCGTCCCGGAATGTCCTTCGGCTTCTTCCGCACCCCGACGAAACCCAAGCCCACGCCCGTCGTGGAGCGCGAGCATTGCGTTGCCGGCCGCACGCTGCCGCTCAAGATCGTCGAGAACGACCGGGCGCGGCGCCTGACGCTGCGCATCGATTCCGGCGGCCGCGGTTTGCGCATCACCGTGCCGCCGGGGCTGCGCCGCGGCGAGGTGGAAAAATTCCTCGACCGCCATCAGGACTGGCTGGAGCAAAGGCTGGCCAAGGTACCCAACCGGCCGCAGGTGCGGCCCGGCATCAAGGTACCGGTGCGCGGTGTGCCGCATCGCATCGTCCATGAACCGTCGAAACGCGGAACCGTCACGCTGTCGCGCGACGAGCGCGGACCGCTGATGATCGTGCATGGCGAGCGTGTGCATCTGCCGCGCCGCATCGCCGATTTCCTGAAGCGCGAAGCCAAGCGCGAGATCGAGGCGCTGGTGACGAAGCACAGCGCGGCGATTGGCAAGCGAGCCAAGGCGATCCGTTTCAAGGACACGTCGAGCCGCTGGGGATCCTGCACGTCGGACGGCAATCTGGCGTTTTCCTGGCGCATCATGATGGCGCCGCGGCCGGTGATAAACTACCTCGTCGCGCATGAGGTGGCGCATCTCAAGGAGATGAACCACGGCCCGAAATTCTGGAAACTATGCGAGCAGCTTTGCCCGGATACCGAGCGCTGCAAGGACTGGCTCAAGCGCAATGGCGGCGCGCTGCAGGCGATCGCGTTCGAGTAGGATGCTTGTAGGGGCACGAATTGGAAACTGTAGCGATCCTTCGCGCCGGCCTCAATAGATTCTGCACTGCCGATCAATCGTCATTGGCTGCGTTCAACTCCTCCGGCCGCAACCCCTCATCGACATGGCGCGGCCAGGGCAGGAAATCCTTCTCGAAGGTCTCGTTGCTGAAATAAGCCAGCGCCCGGTGCGCCTCGGCGCCGTTGAAGGCTGCCTTGTCCATCAAATGAGCGATGACCTCATGGGCCTGCGCCAGCTTTTGCCTGAGTTCCGCGACGGTCTTTTCCGGCATGATCTTTGTTCTCCCGCCTCTGTGCCTGAGCAAGTAGCGTTGCGCTTATATTAGCAAGGTCGCGCGTTCCGCTCTTACATTAGCAAGGTAGCGCGTTCCGCGCTGGCGGCAAACAGGATGCTTTTTCTCGACTCTTTGGCCGTTTCATGCCAATCCCGCGCCATGGCGCTGGACATCAAGATATGCGGGTTGAAGACCGACAAGGCACTGGCTGCGGCATTGGCCGGCGGCGCCAGCCATGTCGGCTTCATTTTCTTTGCCAAAAGCCCGCGCTATGTCGAGCCGGCGGAAGCCGGCCGCCTGCGCGAAGCGGCGCGCGGCAAGGCCAAGGCGGTTGCCGTGACGGTCGACGCCAGCGATGCGTTCCTGGATGACATCGTCGAAAAGATGCAGCCCGATATGCTGCAGCTTCACGGCGCCGAGCCTCCCGAGCGGGTGGCCGAGGTGAAGGCCCGCTACGGCTTGCCGGTGATGAAGGCACTGCCGGTCAGCGAGGCCGCCGATCTCGGGCGAGTCAAGCCCTTCATCGGCATTGCCGACCGCTTCCTGTTCGATGCCAAGCCGCCTAAGGGTTCGGAATTGCCGGGCGGCAACGGTCTTGCCTTCGACTGGCGCATTCTGGCTGGCCTTGACGCCGGCGTCGATTACATGCTTTCCGGAGGGCTCAATGCCGGCAATATCGGCGACGCCTTTCGGCTGGCGAACCCGCCCGGAATAGATGTTTCCTCGGGCGTGGAGAGCGCGCCGGGCGTCAAGGAACCGGCGCTGATCGAACAATTTTTCCGCGCCGTCGGGGCAGCACGCGACAACCGCGCCGCCTGACCACGCTTCAAACCACAGACCAGGAGATCGGCGATGGACAAGCCGGCGATACCGAATTCCTTCCGCACCGGCCCCGACGAGCAGGGCATGTTCGGCATTTTTGGCGGTCGTTTCGTTGCCGAAACGCTGATGCCGCTGATCCTTGAGCTGGAGCGGCACTGGAACGAGGTCAAGAACGACCCGGATTTCAAGGCCGAACTGACCGATCTCTCGACGCATTACGCCGGGCGGCCGTCGAAGCTCTATTTCGCCGAAGGCCTGACCAGGCATCTTCGTGAGGTGTCCTCGGCGAAGGGCCTAGGCGGCGGCGCAAAGGTCTATTTCAAGCGCGAGGACCTGAACCACACCGGCTCGCACAAGATCAACAACTGCCTCGGCCAGATCCTGCTCGCCAAGCGCATGGGCAAGACGAGGATCATCGCAGAGACCGGTGCCGGCCAGCATGGCGTCGCTTCCGCTACGGTCGCGGCGCGCTTCGGGCTTCCTTGTATCGTCTATATGGGCGCGACCGATGTCGCCCGGCAAAGCCCCAACGTCTTTCGCATGAAGCTTCTGGGCGCCGAGGTGCGGCCGGTGACCGCCGGCCACGGCACGCTGAAGGACGCCATGAACGAGGCCCTGCGCGACTGGGTGACCAATGTCGAGGACACCTACTACCTGATCGGCACCGCCGCCGGCCCGCATCCCTATCCGGAGTTGGTGCGCGACTTCCAGTCGGTTATCGGCACGGAGGCGCGCGCTCAGATCCTCGAGCAGGAAGGCCGACTGCCGGACACCATCATCGCTTGTGTCGGCGGCGGTTCCAACGCCATCGGCCTGTTCCATCCCTTCCTCGATGACAGGCAGGTTCGCATCATCGGCGTCGAAGCCGGCGGCCGCGGCCTCGACGGCATCGAACATTGCGCCTCGATGAATGCCGGCGCGCCCGGCGTGCTGCATGGCAACCGCACCTACCTCCTGCAGAACGCCGACGGCCAGATCATGGACGGCCACTCGATCTCGGCCGGGCTCGACTATCCCGGCGTCGGTCCCGAGCACTCATGGCTGCGCGACTCCGGCCGCATCGACTATGTGCCGATCCTCGACGACGAGGCGCTGGAGGCGTTCCAGCTGACGACACGCGTCGAGGGCATCATTCCGGCGCTGGAATCGGCCCATGCCATCGCGCAGGCGGTGAAGATCGTGCCTGATATGGACAAGGACCAGATCGTCATCGTCAACCTGTCCGGCCGCGGCGACAAGGACGTGCATACGGTGGCCAATATGCTGGGCATGGAGATCTGATCATGGCCACCCGTATCGACCGCCGCATGGCAAAGCTGAAGGCCGAGGGGCGACCGGCACTCGTCACCTATTTCATGGGCGGCGACCCAGACTACGACACGTCTCTGTCGATCATGAAGGCACTACCGGGCGCCGGCAGCGACATCATCGAGCTCGGCATGCCGTTTTCCGATCCGATGGCCGACGGCCCGGCGATCCAGGCGGCCGGCCTGCGGGCGCTGAAGGGCGGCCAGACTCTGGTCAAGACGCTGAAGATGGCCTCGGAATTCCGCGCCGGCGACAGTGAAACCCCGATCGTCTTGATGGGCTATTACAATCCGATCTACATCTACGGGGTCGAGCGCTTCCTGAGCGATGCGCTGGCCAGCGGTATAGACGGGCTGATCGTCGTCGACCTGCCGCCTGAGATGGACGAGGAGCTTTGCATCCCGGCACTCAGGGCCGGCATCAATTTCATCCGGCTGGCGACGCCGACCACCGACGACAAGCGCCTGCCCAAGGTGCTGCAGAACACGTCGGGTTTCGTCTACTACGTCTCGATGACCGGCATTACCGGTTCGGCGCTGGCCGACACCGGCAGGGTGGCGGCAGCGGTCAAGCGCATCAAGAGCCATACCGACCTGCCGGTCTGCGTCGGCTTCGGCGTCAAGACCGCAGAGCAGGCGCGCACCATCGGCGCGTCGGCCGACGGCGTCGTTGTCGGCACCGCGATTGTCAATGCCGTCGCCAACGTGCTGGGGCCGAAAGGCGAAAAGACTGCCGATCCGGCCGAGGCCGTCGCCACGCTGGTCAGCGGGCTTTCGCAAGGGGTTCGCGCGGCTCGCCTTGCTGCCGCCGAATAATCTTCCTACGTCTTCTTAAGGGACAGGAGCCGAAGCGATGAACTGGATCACCAATTACGTCCGTCCGAAGATCAATTCGATGCTCGGCCGCCGCACCGACATGCCGGAAAACCTGTGGATCAAGGATCCCGAGACCGGTGAAATGGTGTTCCATAAGGATCTGGAGCAGAACCAGTTCGTCATTCCGTCCTCCGGCCACCACATGAAGATATCGGCAAAGGAACGGCTGAAATTCTTCCTCGACGACGGCAAATACGAGACGCTGGAAAACCCCAAGGTCGTTCAGGATCCACTCAAGTTCCGCGACGAAAAGCGCTACATTGACCGGCTGAAGGATGCCAAGACCAAGACCGGCATGGAAGATGCCATCATCAATGCGCTGGGCACGGTCGAGGGCCTGCCGGTGGTGGTGACGGTGCAGGATTTTGCCTTCATGGGCGGCTCGCTCGGCATGGCGGCCGGCGACGCCATCGTGCATGGTTTCGAGGTCGCCTTGCAGCGCAAGCGGCCGCTGATCCTGTTTGCGGCCTCCGGCGGCGCCCGCATGCAGGAAGGCATCCTGTCGCTCATGCAGCTGCCGCGGACCACGATTGGCGTCGACAGGCTGAAGGAGGCCGGCCTTCCCTACATCGTCGTCCTGACCAACCCGACGACCGGCGGCGTCACCGCCTCCTACGCCATGCTGGGCGACGTGCACATTGCCGAGCCCGGGGCGCTGATCGGCTTTGCCGGACCGCGCGTCATCGAGCAGACCATCCGCGAAAAGCTGCCCGACGGCTTCCAGCGCGCCGAATATCTGATGGAACACGGCATGGTCGACATGGTGGTGTCGCGGCTGGAGATGCGCCAGACGGTTGCGCGGCTGCTGAGAATGCTGCTCAAGCTGCCGGAAGAGCAAAACCCGCGGGAGCCGGAAATTCTGCCGCCGGTGGCGATACCGGCCGAAGCCCGGCCGCAAGCCTGACGCGACATCACGCGGCGCGAGCGGCTGTTGTGTGCCGTTGTGCGCGCGCGTAGGATTCCTTCATGACCACGCTTGCCGCCGACCGCGAAATCGAAAGCCTGATGGCGCTTCACCCGAAGGGCTTCGACCTTTCGCTCGACCGCATTTCGCGGCTGCTCGAGCGGCTCGGCAATCCGCAGGACCAGCTGCCTCCGGTCATCCACATCGCCGGCACCAACGGCAAGGGCTCCTGTGCTGCTTTTTCACGGGCGCTGCTCGAAGCCGCCGGCTACCGCGTCCACGTCCACACCTCGCCACATCTGGTGAACTGGCACGAGCGCTACCGGCTGGCCGCAGATGGCGGCGGCAGGCTGGTGGACGACAAGGTCTTCGCCGAAGCCATCGCCCGCGTCGCCAAAGCCAATCAAGGCCAGAAGATCACCGTCTTCGAAATCCTCACCGCCGTCACCTTCCTGCTGTTTTCCGAACATCCAGCCGATGCCGTCATCCTCGAGGTTGGCCTTGGCGGCCGCTTCGACGCCACCAATGTCATCGCCGAGCCGGCCGTGTCGGTGATCATGCCGGTGTCGCTCGACCACGAAGCCTATCTCGGCGACCGCGTCGAGCTGATCGCCGCCGAAAAGGCCGGCATCATCAAGCGCGGATGCCCGGTCGTCATCGGCGCGCAGGAAAGCGAGACGGCCCAGCAGGTGCTCATCGAAACCGCCGAGCGGCTCGACTGCCCCGCCTTCGTCTATGGCCAGGATTTCCTTGCCTATGAGGAAAACGGGCGCATGGTCTATCAGGACGAAGACGGATTGATGGACCTGCCGCCGCCGCGCCTGCCGGGGCGCCATCAATTCGCCAATGCGGCGGCGGCGATCGCGGCGGTCAAGGCGGCGGGCTTCGAGATCAGCCACCGCGCTGCCGAGAAGGCGATGGCGAATGTTGCCTGGCCGGGCCGCATGCAAAAGCTGCCGCAAGGACGGCTGAGCGAACTGGCGCCGAAGGGCGCCGACATCTGGCTCGACGGCGGCCACAATCCCGGCGCTGGCGTGGTCGTCGCCGAGGCGCTGGCCGAGCAGGAGGAAAAGAACCCGCGTCCGCTGTTCCTGATCTCGGGCATGATCAACACCAAGGACCAGAGCGGCTATTTCCGCGCCTTCAAAGGGCTGGTCCGGCATGTCTACACCGTGCCGGTGAGCCTGAGCGACGCGGGCGTGCCGAACGATGAGCTGGCGACCCGCGCCATTGAGGCCGGCCTGTCGGCCGAACCGGTCAGTTCCGTCGCCAATGCGCTGATGCTGCTGCGCGACACGTGGGACGGACCGCCGCCGCGCATCCTGATCGGCGGGTCACTTTACCTGGCCGGCGCGGTGTTGGCCGAAAACGGCACGCCGCCGGTTTGAGGCGTGCTTCAGCCGGGCCACGGTGACGCCAAACTTGTCAGACCACCGCGAGGAGCCAATCATGATCAAGGTAAAGCAGCTCGCACACGTTTGCATTTTCGCGAATGACCTGGAGATGACGCGAAGCTTCTATCGGGACGTCCTCGGCATGGACACCCAGTTCAATTTCCTGCGCGACGGGACGATTTTCGGCTTCTACCTCAATTGCGGCAGCCGTAGCCATGTCGAGGTGTTCCAGAAAGACGGCGCCAGCTATGGCGACTTGAACCAGATCAACCACTTCTGCCTCGAAGTAGACAATATCGACGCCGCGATCGCCCATCTGAGGTCAAAGGGGGTTGATGTCACTTCCAAGAAACGCGCGTGCGATGACACCTACCAGGCTTGGATCCGCGACCCCAACGGCGTGAGGATAGAACTGTTCGAATACACTGAGAAAAGCGCACAATTCGTCGGCGGCGATCGTATCGCGGATTGGTGATCGCGCCTCGCCGCGACAATTGTAGCGGCGCAGCCGATGGTTGGTGGACTACTTCAGCTCGACCTCGATGAAGGCGAATTCGCCATCGTTTGCGCTGATGACGTCATGTTCGACGCCCTCGTTGCGGAAATACGGCGCGCCCTTCTTCATCTCGGCAAAGGATTCGCCATCCTTGGTCAGGAGCTTCACCTTGCCGTCGGTCAACGGCACGATCACATAGTCGTGGCCATGGCGGTGCCAGCCGGTGTTGTCGCCCGGGGCGAAGCGGTATTCGGTGACGATGACGCGCTCATTGTCGATGAAGACGGTGGCCTTGGCGGATCCGGTCATATCGCTTCTCCTGCTTTAAGCCAGACAAGAGCATGAGACGGCAAGTGGCGAGTGCCAGATCTGCGGATCGGTGACGCCACAATAAAGCCCGGCGCGAGGCCGGGCTTTTCTGCAAAATTTTGATCGGATCAGGCGAGACTGCCGTTGATCCAGTGCGACAATGCCGTTTTCGGCGCAGCACCGACCTTCATGTCGGCGACTTCGCCGCCCTTGAAGATCATCAGCGTCGGGATCGAGCGCACGCCGAACTGCGCGGCCAGCTCAGGATTCTCGTCTATGTTGAGCTTGGCGATCTTTATCTTGCTGCCGAGTTCGATGGCGATGTCCTCGAGCGCCGGGGCGATCATCTTGCACGGGCCGCACCATTCCGCCCAGAAATCGACCACGACTGGCTCCTTGGCGTTGAGCACGTCGGCCTGGAAATTGCTCTTGTCGACCTTGACGGTAGCCATGCTGAGATCCTTTCGATTTATTCGTCGCACCAAATGTGGTGGTGATCGCGTCCGTCTTCAAGCAAGTGTTGTGTCACGCTCCCGTGAGTCTAGCAAGCGCGTCGTCCATGACCGCTGCCGGCAGCTCGATCAGCCGCGGCGCCTCGGCGAACAGCAGCGCCGCCGAGACCTCGCGTCCCGGATAGAGCGGCTGAAGCAGCGCGCGATAAATTGCGAGCTGCAGAACATAGGCTTGCGGCACTTCGGCGAGCGTAGCTGGCGCTGGCCGATTGGTCTTGTAGTCGACGATCGAAACCTTGTCCGGCGTTACTGCCAACCGGTCGATCTTGCCGGAAATCGAGCGCAGTTTGCCCCTTACCTCCAGGCTGCCCATGATGGCGACTTCGGCGCGCGAGTTTGGCGCAAACAGCGGCGCGAAGCGGCTGTCGGCAAGAATTCTGAAAACGCCAGCCAGGGCCTTGTCGCGCTCGTCGTCGGGCCATGCCGCGCCGGCTCTTGCCAGATAGCGTTCGGCGGCATCCCGGCGTGTTCCCTCGGCGATGCCGGGCAGCATCTGCAGCAATTTGTGCAGCGCCAGCCCGCGCACGACGGCAAGGCCGGGCTCGGCGTCGGCATCCAGCACCGGCGAACGCGTGTCGGCCACCGCTTGCCGCGCCTCGTCGATCAGCACCGAGGCGCCGGACGGCGAGAGCGGCCGCGGCAATTCCTCGAAGGGCGGCAGAGGCCGGAACAGGGTTTCCGGCAATGGCGCAAAGCGTTCAGTCTGTCGTGCCTCATCCACTGACGCCGGTGGCATGGGCGGCAGTTTCGTCACCTGGAAACGATGCACGGTCTCGCCAGTGGCGGGATGCCGGCGTTCTTCGCTCTCCGCGGCACCGACCAGTGCGCGGCTGACGATCGAATGCCAGGTACCGGTATTCGGCGCCCGTTTGCCATGGTAGCCGCAGACGATCAGCCGATCCTCGGCGCGGGTCATGCCGACATAGAGCAGCCGGCGGTATTCGTCGTCGGCGAGCTCGCGGGCGCGGGCCGATGCGGCGCGTGAAAACCCATTTGCGACATCGCTGGCCGAACGCCAGAGATAGCCCTTGCCCTCCCAGCAGTCGCCCGAGCCTTCGAACGGCATCAATCTCGGCAGATGCTGGTCACTGAACGGCGCGGAGCCGCCATCGACAAGGAATACCACCGGCGCCTCCAGGCCTTTGGCGGCATGCACGGTCATGACGCGAACCTCGTCGCGGGTCTGGTCCATTTCGCGCTTGATCTCGGGGCCGGCGTTTTCCAACGTCGACAGGAAGGATTCCAGTCCCGGCAGGCCGGTCCGCTCCTCGGCCAGGCAGAAATTCAGGAATTCGTCGAGGACGTCGCCGGCCTCCGGCCCGAGCCGCGCGATCATCTTCTTGCGCAGGCCGTCGCGGGCGAGAGCTGCAGCATAGAATTCGAACACCGGCTTGAATGCGGCCTCGTTCGACCATGTGCCGAGCCGGCTGACGACGGCGGCCAACGCCTCGCTTTCGCCGGCATGCCGGCGCAGCGAGGCGATCAGCGAGACGCTCGATGGCCTCTCCGCAGCAAGCGCGAAAAGCTGCTCTTCCGAGACATCGAAGATCGGGCTGCGCAGCACGGCGGCCAGCGACAGATCGTCCTCGGGCTGGATGAGAAAGTGACCGAGTGCGATCAGGTCCTTCACCGCGATATGGCCAGGCAGGCTGAGCCGGTCGGCGCCGGCCACCGGGATGTCGCGGCGCTTCAACGCCCGTGTCAGCGCATGGACGAAGCGGTCGCGCTTGCGCACCAGCACCAGCACGTCGCCGGGCCGGAGTTTCTTGCCACGCCCTTCGATGACCTCGCCGCCGCCGATCCAGCCGGCAATGGTCGCTGCAACGTTTTCGGCAACGCGCACCGCCGGTGCGTGGGCGTGATCCACCGCTTGCGTCCAGTCGTCCGGTTCGTCGACGATGTCGGCGCCGAGCGAGGGCCAGACGTCGACATAGCCCGGCGCATCGTTGCGGATCGCCTTGTGGTCGAGCGGATCGGGATCGTGGCTGATGCCGCGCCGCACGTTCGGGTCAGCAAAGACACGATCCACCGCCGCAAGCACGTCGTCGGTCGAGCGAAACGACCAGGTTAGCTTGAGATCGGCGAAGGCGGCGGCGGATCTGACTTTGCCGGCAAACAAAAGCCGGCTGTCGGCAAAGGAGTCCGGGGCGGCTCCCTGGAAGGAATAGATCGACTGCTTTTCGTCGCCGACCGCAAAGATGGTGCGGTGGACGGCGTCGCGTGCGCCGAGCCCGGCAAAGAACTCCTCCGCCAGCCGCTTGACTACCTCCCACTGGTCGGGACTGGTGTCCTGCGCCTCGTCGAGGAGGATGTGGTCGATGCCCTGGTCGAGCTTGTACTGCACCCATGGGCCGGCGTCGGGCCGCGCCAGTAGATGGACCGTGCGGGTGATCAGGTCGTTGAAGTCGAGGAAGCCGCGCGCGCGCTTCAATTGCTCGTAGCGGGCGATCAGCCAATCGGCGATGGTCAGCGCTGCACGCGTGCCTTCCAGCATCCTGAACAAGGCCAGCCGGTCGGAGATTTCGAGAATGGCGTCGACCGCCGCCAGATATCGTTCGGCAAGATCGGGCAACCGGTCCAGCAATGCCCTCTTAAACGTCTTTGCCGGATCGTAAGGCTCGCCGTCGGCCCTCAGGAAAGCCTTGGAGAGCAAATTCAGGCGACGTACCGGATCCTCCTCGGCAAAGGCAAGGCGGGCGTATGGCAGCAGATTGTTCAGCACGATGCGCGCATCGGCGGCCTCGGCTGCCCGTGAAAAGGTGACGAGATAATCCGGCAGGAAGCCGGGCAGCGGCCAGACCGAGGCGGCTATACCTTCGGCCATCTGGCCGGCGCGGAAATGGAACTCGTCGAACAGCGCCTGAAAACCATCGCCGCCGGCCGCGGCGATGAACGCACGCAAACCATCGCGCTTGCGCACGATCTCGGCCAACAGTGCGTCGAGCCCATGCTCGCCGCCGCGCTCCAGCACGGTGGCGAAGGCCTCGGACAATGCCGCATCGCCTGCAACGCCGCCCGAAATCATGTCGCGGCGGGCGGCGGCAAACAGCGAAGCCTCCATTTGCGGATCGAGCATTTCGAAATGCGCAGGGATATTGGCTTCCAGCGGGAACTGATGCAGCACCGATTCGCAGAAGGCGTGGATGGTCTGGATCTTCAGCCCGCCCGGTGTTTCCAGCGCCTCGGCAAACAACCGCCGCGCCCGGCGCATGGTTTCGCGGTCGGGCTGGCGGCCGTCCAGCGCCTCTATCCGTGTCGAGAGCTCGGCATCGCCCAGGGCCGTCCATTGCGACAGCGTCGAAAACACCCGGTTCGACATGTTGGCGGCGGCGGCACGCGTATAGGTCAGGCACAGGATCTTGGACGGATCGGTGCCGCGCAGCAACAGCCGGATAACGCGCTGGGCGAGTACATGGGTCTTGCCCGATCCGGCATTGGCCGACACCCAGGCGGAATTGCGCGGGTCGGACGCGCTTGCCTGGCTCGCGGCAGTGTCGCTTGGAATGGGGTAGGCCTTTTTCATGCCTCCCCTCCCTCGTCATCGGCGTCGCCGCCGGCGGACCATTCGAGCACGCGGGCGAGATGGTCGTAGTCGCCGTCGGTCTCGCCCTCGCGGAACGGCAGCGCCCGCGACAGATAGCCGGTCGCCGGGTCGGCGTAGTGGATCAGCAGTTTTTCCAGCCGCGCCCACGCTTCTTCGGCGAGATCGGCGGCGGTTCGCGGCTTGCGGTTGTATTCGAGGATGGATTCCTCGAACACTTCGCCATTCGGCCTCAGCCGCACGAAGGCCAGTTGCGACGGCTCGCATGCGCCAAGCTCCTTGAAAGCGCCGCGCCTGAGCAGCGCGCCCTCGAGTGCCAGTTGCGGCGCGAGCAGTGTGTGCGCCTGTGCTTTGGATGGCGAGGAGCCGGTCTTGTAATCGAGGATGTCGGCCATGCCGCCGGCCAGCAGATCGATGCGATCGGCATAGCCGGACAGGGTCACACCGGATCGGCCCACACCGGTCTTTTCGGCGCGTTCCTCGGCGTACCGCCGTGCCACGGCTGCGGCCCGGCCGCGCTCCCATTCGATGATGCCGGCGGCAAGCTTTTCGAAGCGTGGCCACCACACCGCCTCGACATCGGCCGGCAGCGCCGCCTCGGTAAAGCAGGAGCGGCCTGCGGCGATGAGCCCGTCCAGCGCCTCCGGCGCGCGCGGGTCGGCCACCCTCGCCGAGAAGAGGTGCAGAATTGCGTGAAACAACGTGCCACGCTCGGCAGCACCCGGATCGCGAATGACCGGATCGAGCGGCATCAGGCCGAGTATCCTTCTGGCATAGACCGCATAGGGATCGCGGCGCAGCGTTTCGATCTCGGTGACCGAGAAGTGGTGCGGCCGCGCGGCGAGGGGCGGTTTCGGCTGCGGCCGCGGCGCAAAGTCCTGCTTTTCGCCGGCATCGAGCACACGCGCCCAGGCAAGCAGTTCGTCGCCGCGCCGGCGAAGTGCAGCAGCGTGGTCCTCGCCGACGAATGTAAGGATGCGCTGCAGCCAGCGCGAAGGTACCGACGGTGCATCGCCGGAGCGGCCGGAGCGAGCCAGCACCACTTTTTTGGCGCCCATGGCCATCTGGAAATCATGGGCGGCAAGGCCGATGCGCCGCTCGGGCGGTTCAAGATCGATGCCGGTCTTCATCAGCCGCGACATGAAGCGGTCGCTCTCCGGCTTGCGCGGCCACACGCCTTCGTTGAGGCCGCCGACGACCAGCGTGTCGACATCCTGAAGCCGCGCTTCCAGCACACCCCAGATGGCGATGTTCCTGTCGGTGCCCTGCGCCGGCTTGACCGTCTCGGGCGCGATCATCGCCTCCATCACGTCAGGCCATTCGTCAGCGGCGAAGGAGAACGACACCGAGGCCGCGACCAGCTCGCGCAAGAGCTCGGCGAGCTTTTCGCCGGCATCGCCCGCATAGAGTTCGCTCGGGCTGCCGTCAGCGGCGCGGCCGAGACTTTCGAGCGCAACGACGCTGGCGCGCACAAGGGTGGCAAGATCGGCATTCTCGTCGCCGCGAAGAGCAACCAGCGGCGCCAGCGCGGCCGTTAGCCGGATCAGCAGGTCGCGCGCCTGTTCGATGCGCCTGACCGAAAGCCGCGGCCACCAGAAGGGTGGGCGGCGATTGCCGCTGCCGTCGAATTCGAGGAGCCGGGTGTCGAAGAGCTGCGGCAGCGACGCCACGTCCGGACGCCCGGTGCCGCCGCGCAGCCCCACGAGTTCGACGATTTCGGCCGCATGGCGCACGCTTGCCCGCTCCAGGCCGAGGCCAAGCAGGGGATGCTTGAGCAGCGACAGCAGGGCGACGGGGTCGCCCGGGCGGAAGGCTGCCTGAAGCGCCAGCCTGAGCAGGCTGGCGGCTGGTGTGTTGATCAGCGGCGTGCCGCCGGAATCGTCGGCGGCAACGCCGAAGCGCAGCAGCTCGACCGAGACGCGCCGCGCCAGAGCGCGGTCGCCGGTGACGAGTGCGGCGCGCTGGCCGGGCCGTTCGACAGCCTGTTTGAGCGCGACGGCGATCGCCACGGCTTCGTCGCGTTCGCTGGCGGCTTCGAGAAGCGTCACATCGGCGAAGGCCTCGGCAATATCGCCGGCCCTAAAGCGGGCGCGCGTCTCGGCCCAGAGCTCGGTGGTCTCCGCCGGGCGCAGCGCTTCGCCGACAAGTGCGGCGCGCAGCGCAAGCGGTCGCGGCGCAACAGCAAGCTCCTCGACATCGGCGCGCGGCACGCCGATCTTGCCGATCAACTTTGCCAGGCCGTATTGCGGGTGGCCAAGCACGGCTGGCCGCGCGCCCGGTGTGGTGATCGCGGCAAAGGACGGCTCGTCCAACGCCCGGTCGAGCCCGGGCAGCACAACGGCGCCATTGGGCAGACCGGCGATCACGGCAAGCAGCTCGGCCGTGGCGGGAATGGAGCCGGTGGAACCGGCGGCGATCACCGGTCCGGCCGGCGGATTGCGCTTCAGCCGCGCCGCCTCCAGCCTAATCAGGGCATTACGATGCGCGGCCGGATTGGAACGATGGCGTTCCTCGAGCAGGTTCGGCCAGTTCTCCGTCACGATGGTCAGGAAGTCGAGTGTCACCTGCCACCAGCCTGCAAGATTGCCGGTTACAAGGTCGGCGAGCCTTGCCCAATCGGTGCCTTCGGTGTCGATCTCATCCATCAGGCGTGCAAGGTCGCGCGCCAGCCAGATGGCGTCGGCGGCGGAGGCCGGTATGACGATCTCCTCGTCGAACAATGCCGCGACATGTGCCGGCAGGCGGCGTTTCCACGCCCGCACCAGCGGCGCAAGCAGCAGAAGACGCTCGACCGCGGCGATCGGCGGCGCAAGGTCGATGGCGGCCGAACCTCCTGCCTCGAAGGCGGCTTCATCCTCATCGAACTCACCAAGCGGGCGGATGACCGGCAGGATCGCCGAGCGGCTTCCCGAGCGCGAGAGAGCATCGACGAAGACGCCGCGAAGCGCCCGCGCCGCACGGCGCGTCGGCACATAGATGGTGAGATCGGCCAGCGCCAGCGGATCGCCGTCATAGGCGAAGCCGGGAACCAAGCGCCCCGCAAGCAGCGCCTCGGCCAGCGTCGGCAGGAACGGCGCTCCGGGCGGGATCGAGAAAACGCGGCGGGAGCCGCTCATTTCGACTCGGGAAGAGCGCCGGGTGCCTTGGGCGTGCCGGCAAAAGCGGCGGCGACCGCTGCTTCAGCCCGCGGGATCGCGTCAGGTGTGCCGACAGTAATCCAGTGACCCTGCATTTTCAGGCCGAACAGGCGCCCGGCGGCGATTGCCGCATCGAAATAGGCGTTGAGAGAGTGTGGACCGGCCGGCGCATCCTTGAAGATGCGCGGATGGACGATTGCGGCGCCGGCATAGATCAGGCCGGCCGGATCGTTGTTCGCACGCCGCAAGGCGCCGTCCGGCGCCATCAGGAAATCGGTGCCGCCGCTATGTCCGGTTGCCGACTGGAGATCCGCAAGCATCAGCAGAATGTCCATTGTCGCGCCCTCCCATGCAAGGGCAAGTCGCCTGAGACTGGAAACGCCGCTGTCGATCCAGAAGGTGTCGGCGTTGAGCACATAGAAGGGCGCCCCTAACCTGGGCAATGCCTTGACGATACCACCGGCGGAGTCAAGCAAGCCCCTACTCTCATCCGAGATGACGATTCTCGGCGCACTGCGGCGGGCTACATGGTCCACGATCTGTTGCGGGAGGTAATGGACGTTGACGACGGCCTTGGCGACGCCGGCTCCGGCTAGGCAGTCCAGCCCCCAGTCGAGCAATGTCTTGCCGGCGACCTTGACCAGCGGCTTCGGCATGGTGTCGGTGATCGGCCGCATGCGCTTGCCGAGCCCGGCGGCGAGCACCATGGCGGTCGTCGGCATCGGCTGCTCATCCGCCGCCTTCAGGCCCAAATCCTTAGCCGTCAAATCGAGCGTTCCTCCAGGAAGCCGTGGGCGATGTAGAAATCCTGCAGCCCGGCCAGCGCCGGATGCGCCAGTGCCCGGCGAAGATAGTCGCGGATGCGCGGCAGATGCTTCAGATAATAAGGCTTGCCGTCGCGTTTTTCGAGCCGCACGAAGATGCCGAGGATCTTGGAATTGCGCTGTGCGGCCATGATTGCATAGGTTTCGCGGAATTCGTTCTCATCGAAGGCACCGGCAGCACGTCGCGCGGCGATGTAGGCGGCGAGCGTGTGCTTTTCGATTTCAGGTGAGATGGTGACGCGCGCGTCCATGGCGAGCGAGGCGACGTCGTAGGCTGACGGACCGATCAGCGCATCCTGGACATCGACGACGCCGAGGCGGTCGTGACCGAAACGGTCAGCGCGCCAGATCAGGTTGGGCGAATGAAAGTCGCGCAGCATCAGCGTGTATTCGCGCCCCTCGAGCCGATCGACCACCGCACTCCATTCGCTGCGATAACCGGCGCGCAACGCCTCGCTTGGCGAAGCGCCTGATATCGCCGGGACATACCAGTCGACCAGCAATTCGGCCTCGATCATCATGGCGTCGCGGTCGAAAGGCGGCACGTCGTGGAAGACGCCGGGGCCGGCCTGCATGCGGGCCGGCCATGTTTTGCCGTGCATCATGGCAAGCAGTTCGGCCGCCGCCGCATAACGCGCGGCCACCGGCTGGCCGCGCTTGTCGAGGAAGCCTTGGGAACCGAGATGCTCCAGCAGAAGAAAACCCTGCTCGAGATCCTGGGCATGGATTTCCGGGACGCTGACGCCGCCGGCCCGCAAGGCCCGGTCGATGGCGACGAACGCCGAAACGGATTGCGCGGTGTGAGCGATCTCGGCATAGGGTTTGCCGTCGCGGACTGGCGGTCCGAGCACCAGCCTTGGCGAGTTCATCAGCACGCGCGGCGGAAATCCGGCGAGCGTGACGATCTCGTAGGAGCGAGCCGAGGCATCACCGATGAAATATCGTCGCTGCGCTTCGCCCCAACCGGCCTGCCCGAGAAAATCGCGCATTGCCAGCGATCGCGCCGCGCGCTCGAAGGCGGCGCCCTCTCCCGATAGTCTCGCCAGTCGGCCGTCGCCCTGCTGGAGAAGTTCGACCAGCACCGAGGTTTTCGGCAGATATGCCTCTGCCCGCTCCGGCCATTCGACCAGCGCGGCGCCTTGCGTCAGCGCCTCGTCGAAGCCCAGCTCGTCCAGCTCGGATGCCGTGCCCAAGCGGTAGAGATCGAAATGATGAACCGGCACACGCGTGTCGTAGCTCTGGACCAGCGTGAAGGTCGGGCTCGGCACGTCGAGCCCGGCATCGTCGGCCAGTGCCCTGATCAGCGCCCGTGCCAAGGTCGATTTGCCGGCGCCGAGATCGCCCTTGAGGGCGAGCACGTCGCCAATGCGCAGCGACATGGCGAGATCCTCGCCGAACCTTGCCGTCGCAGCCTCGTCGGCGAGAAAACGCTCCAGCACCAATACCGCCATCGAACGCGCTACTCGGCCGCCGCGCGGATGCCGGACGGCGTGTCGGGAAAGGCGCAAACAACCGTGGTGCCCTTATCCCTGCCGGTCTCGATGCGGACGCTGCCGCCATGCAGTTCGACAAAGCTCTTGACGATCGACAGGCCGAGCCCGGCGCCACGGCGGCGGCCGCCATTGGTGCGCGGCTCGAAGCGCCGGAACACTGAGTCAAGCAGGTCCGGCGGCATGCCGGGGCCGTCATCGTGAACGGAAAATTCTACGCCGTCGGCAAGTTGGCGGCAGGCGAGCGTTATGGTGCTCGCCTCCGGCGCGTAATTGGCGGCATTGCTGAGCAGATTGAAGAGGATCTGGCGGACGCGGATCTCGTCGCCGTGGAAGGTTTTCGGCGCGGCCGCCGCGTCGATCCTGAGCTTGATCGCATGTTCCTCCAGCCGGTCGGCGACCAGTTCGGCGGCAGCCGTAATGGTTCGATCGATGTGAACTTCGGAAATGTCGAGTTCCATGATGCCGGCATCCACCGTCGCCAGGTCGAGGATGTCGTTGACGATGGTGAGCAGGACCGAGGAGGACGAGCCGACATGCCCGATATATTCGCGTTGCTTCTGGTTCAGCGGACCAGTCGACGGCAGTGAAAGAAGCTCGGTAAAGCCGATGATGTTGGTGAGTGGCGAGCGCAGCTCATAGGAGACGTGCTGCACGAATTCGTTCTTGATCTGGTCGGACTTTTGCAGCGCCTCATTCTTGTCCTTCAGCGCCCGCTCGACATTGACGCTGTCGGTAACGTCGACGAAGGTCATCATCACTTGGCCGTTGGGCAAAGGGATGACGGCGTAGCGCAAAACGGTGCCGTTGTTCAATTCGGTTTGGCCGTGGCGGTCGCGGCGCTCGTCGTCGAAGCCGGTGATGGCGGCAACGAACCCGCCCCACGGACTGTCGACGGCACTGCGGTCGCAAAGGTCGCGGATCGTCGAGACATGGACGTTGGGTTTTGAGGCATCGGCATCCAGCCCCCACAATGCCGCGAACGCCGGGTTCGACAATCTCAGCCTGCCGTCGGGGCCGAACACAGCGACGCCTTCGGCGAGGTTGTCGAGCGTCTCGCCCTGGACCCGGACGGCGGTCTGGTAGCGGCTTTCAAGGTCCATCTTCTCGGTCAGGTTCTCGAACACCCAGGTGACGCCGCCCTTGGGCTGCGGATTGGCGACGACGCGAATGGTCTTGCCGTCCGGCAGATGCCACCAATGCTCCTGCGATTCAACCGCGCGGTAAGCGCCGAGCAGGCTCTCTTTCCAGCGCCGCCATTCGGGCTGCTCGGCGATCTTGCCTTCGCTGCGCAGGCGGTCGAGCAGCAAGGCGTTGTCCGGCGCGCTGTGCAGGAAGCCGCTGTCGAGGCCCCATAGTTTCTGGAACGCCTGATTGAAAAACCGCAATTTCTCGTCGGTGTCGAAAATCGCCACGGCGGTGTTGAGCTGATCGAGCGTGTCGGCGTGGCTCTGCATGGTCCGCTCGTATTCGGCGCGAATGGCCTCGATAGCGCTGATGTCGCAGGCAAGACCAGCCGAACCATCCGCCCCGGCAAAATCGGTCACGGCAAACATACGGCGGTCGCCTTCGATGACCGTGGAGAGCGTCTGTTCAAAGACCGCGCGCGACTTGTGCTGCGCAGCGATCGTGTCGCGCGCCTGGCCACCGAGGAATTCCTTGCCATCGCGGACCGCCGCTTCGGCATTCTCGGCCTCAACCGCTTCGGCATAGGCGCGGTTGACCCATTTCAGCCGCCCGTCGACAGTACGCAGCCATGACGGCATCTTGAGCGCATCCAGAAGACCGATCAGCGTCTCATGGTCGGCGGCTAAGCGCTGGTTCTCGATCTTCAGCCTGGCCTGGCTTCGCTGTGTCTCCGAAAGCGAGACGAAGCGAACCAGCACATGCGCCGCACTCTTGCGGCCGTGAACCTCGAGCGGCTGGCCGGCCTGCGATTCGATGACCAGATCGAACGGCTTTGCCTTGTCCCGCAGTGCCGCGACGGCATGTTCGAGTGCGGCCGCCGAACGCGGCATCAGCCAGCGGCCGAAAGCCAGGAAGGCCGCCCGGTCCTCCGGCGCGCCGCTCTCGATCGGCAATGTCCCGACAAGCTCGGGCTTCTTGTTCTCGGCCGCCCATACCACCACGCGCTGATCGCGGGAATGGAGCAGCGCCTCCGAGCGCTGCAGCGCGGCATTGACGTCGGCGATACGGGTCCTGAGCTCGGCATTTTCCGCCGCGGTGCGCGCCCGTTCGCGGATCAGAAATATGGCCGACAGCAATGCCGCCCCCATGACGCCGACGAACATGGCGAGTTGCATGACCTCGACCGTGCTGACCGACAGCCCGGCCTTTTGCGCCACGCGGGTTTGGGCATGTGCAGTAAAGCCAAGCAGCGGACCAACCAACGCGGAAGAAGCAAGCAGCACCCCGACACGGCTGCCGGCGCGCCAAAGAAGGCTGCCGCCTCTGGCAGCGGAGCCCGTGATCGAATCGTTATGGCCGCCGGAAACGGCCTGTCCCGCGCAAGGCGGGTTATCCCCCGGCATGTCTTGGTCCTCTTCGCCGCCTGAATACAAGACCGCCCTGATGCGTGCGCCCGGGCCTCGTCCCCGGACCGCGAATCAGCACCATAGCGCTTGCGCGAATCGGCGTGAAGAATCAATCAGCGCAAAAATAAAGCCGGGCGAAAAGTCAATCGCCTGGCTTCAATATCTAGTGGCAAGTTTCGCCGTGGTTAATAGCGGTAGTGTTCCGGCTTGAACGGTCCCTGCGGAGTGACGCCGATATAGGCGGCCTGTTCGCCGGACAGTTCGGTCAGGCGGGCACCGAGCTTGTCGAGATGCAGGCGCGCGACCTTTTCGTCGAGATGCTTCGGCAGGACATAGACCTGGTTCTCGTACTGGCCGGGCTTGGTGTACAGCTCGATCTGGGCCAACACCTGGTTGGTGAAGGACGCCGACATGACGAAGCTCGGGTGGCCGGTAGCGTTGCCGAGGTTGAGCAGGCGGCCTTCCGACAAAAGGATCATCCGCTTGCCATCCGGGAAGGTGATCATATCCACCTGAGGCTTGATGTTGGTCCATTTCAGGTTGCGCAGCGACGCCACCTGGATCTCGTTGTCGAAGTGACCGATGTTGCCGACGATCACCATGTCCTTCATCAGGCGCATGTGGTCGAGGGTAACGACGTCCTTGTTGCCGGTGGTGGTGATGACGATGTCGGCCGTCGGCGCTGCGTCTTCGAGCGTGACCACCTCGAAACCGTCCATCGCCGCCTGCAGCGCGCAGATCGGATCGACCTCGGTGACCTTGACGCGGGCGCCGGCGCCCTTGAGCGAAGCCGACGAGCCTTTGCCGACGTCGCCATAGCCGCAGACAACCGCGACCTTGCCGGCCATCATCGTGTCGGTGCCGCGGCGAATGCCGTCGACAAGCGATTCCTTGCAGCCATATTTGTTGTCGAATTTCGACTTGGTGACGGAATCATTGACGTTGATCGCCGGGAACGGCAGCAGGCCTTTTTTCTGCAACTGATAGAGCCGGTTGACGCCGGTCGTCGTCTCTTCGGTGACGCCGCGGATCGCTTCCTTCTGCTTGGTGAAGAAGCCGGGCGATGCCTGCATGCGTTTCTTGATCTGGGCAAACAGGATCTCTTCCTCTTCGCTGCCCGGATTGGACAGCACATCCTCGCCGGCCTCGGCGCGGGCGCCGATCAGGATGTACATGGTGGCATCGCCACCGTCGTCGAGGATCATGTTGGAGGTGCCGCCATCGGCCCACTGGAAGATCTTGTCGGTGTAGACCCAATAATCCTCCAGCGTCTCGCCCTTGACGGCAAACACCGGAATTCCGGCCTCGGCAATGGCCGCGGCAGCGTGGTCCTGGGTCGAGAAGATATTGCAGGAAGCCCAGCGGATGTCGGCGCCGAGCGCTTTCAGCGTTTCGATCAGCACCGCCGTCTGGATGGTCATGTGCAGCGAACCGGTGATGCGCGCGCCCTTGAGCGGCTTCTTGTCGCCGAATTCCTCGCGGCAGGCCATCAGGCCGGGCATTTCGGTTTCGGCGATCTCGATCTCCTTGCGGCCCCAGCCGGCAAGCGCGATGTCAGCGACCACATAGTCCTTGCTACCCGTCATGGCAGTGCTCCGATGCGAATTGATTGCGGGACGCGCCCGCCCCGAAGGCATTTCGGAGGGCGCGAGTTGCCGGCCTGACTAGCAGATCGGGAGTGGGACGACAATGGGATATAAAGAAATCTTTATCCGTGCATGTCTTCAGCGGCGGCGGCCATGAGAGCGCGCAGAAGGGGTGCTGTCCAAGGTGGCCGTCCCTCAGACCTCAAATCGGCAACACTTTCAAAGCCGGAAACAAAAACCCGCCTCGGCGGGCGGGTCTTCGGGGCCAATTGGCACCATAGCGAAATTAGTAGCATAGCTGCCGGCACAAAGCAAGAACAAAATACACGACGGTCGCGCAAAAATGCGATTTCCTTCACCGCCGCAAGGTTGCGCCCGAACATGCCGTACCAGGTGCCGTCGGCGAAGCCGTCAGCACTCCTCGCCGAAACGGGAAGCAACCAGTTGCTCCAGCGCATCGATGACCTCTTCGGCCTCCGGGCCGGTGGCGGTGACGCGTATCGAATAACCGGGGCTCGCCGCCAGCATCATCAGGCCCATGATCGAGGTGCCGCCGACCTTGACGCCGTCCTTCTCGACCTGGACCGTGGCGTTGAAGCCGCTGGCGACTTGAACGAACTTGGCCGAGGCGCGTGCGTGCAGGCCGCGCTGGTTGACGATCGGAAAGTCGCGAACGATCTTGTCCTTTTCCGGCAACAGCGCGCTCATTTGCTGCTCAGGAGTTGACTGGCGACATTGATGTATTTACGGCCGGCAGCCTGCGCCTCATCCAGCGCGGCCGTCATGTTGTCGCCCTTGCGAACGCTGGACAGCTTGATCAGCATCGGCAGGTTCATGCCGGCAATGACCTCGATACGCCCGGATTCCATCACGGAAATGGCGAGGTTAGAGGGAGTGCCGCCGAACATGTCGGTCAAAACGATGACGCCTGATCCCGTATCGACGCGGCCGACTGCCTCGATAATGTCGCGGCGGCGCTGTTCCATATCGTCGTCGGCACCGATCGCCACGGTCTCGAAATTGTCTTGTGGCCCAACGACATGTTCCACGGCATTGCGGAACTCGGCGGCCAGTTGACCGTGCGTTACAAGCACGAGTCCGATCATTCTTTGGTGGCTCCCGTCATCGCCGCTTCACAGGCGCATTTTATGCTCGCCGACCGTTCCAGGTGGCGGGAGCGCTATCTTGTCGACGCAAGGCCCGTTGACAAGCCCAAAATTGCGCCGGCCCAAGCCAATTTGACGCATTGCAGCAAAAAATCGAAATCGGATCACAGGAAAGGCGCAATCGACAGGCGCGACATCACTGCCGGCAAGGCCGCCGCTACATTGCGCCCGGCAAGATCGATGCGCGGCACTGGTACGCCGACAACGAGTTCGCAGCAGTCTTCCTGGAAGCGGGCCATTTTGCCGGCTGGCACCAGCCGGATAATGAGGTCGAACACGCAGCTTGGCTCGAACCGTATCGGTTTGGGGCCGAATCCCGGGACCTCGACGAGGCCGGCTATGCTGGCTGGTGCGCGGCAGACTAGCCGCCCGTCGCAATCTGCAGCATAGAGCTGGTCATCGCCGATCAGCCGGGAAAACAGCCCACGCTGGCTGCAATGATCGATCAAGGCGAGCGCCAGCGTCGTCTTGCCCAAGCCGGACGGTCCGGTGATGAGAATGCCGCGATCACCTATCAGGATCGCGGTGCCGTGAATATTTTCAGGCTGCACAATAGGACCAGGCGTGATTGGAATTCATCCGTCAGCCTTCCGCCGGCAGCGTCACCACGAAGCGCGCGCCCTTGATCTCGCCAGGCTTGGTGCCCGGGATGTTCTCGGCGCTCAGCGTGCCGCCATGGGCTTCAACGATCTGCCTGGATATCGACAGGCCAAGGCCCGAGTTCTGACCGAACGCCTCGCCGGCCGGCCGATCGGTATAGAACCGCTCGAAAATGCGATCGATGTTATCGGCCCGGATACCGGGTCCATTGTCGTCGATGGTGACGATGTTGAACTTGCCGGCGCGCGCCAGCGATATGGTGATGTGGCCACGTTCCTCGGGAACGAACGAGCGGGCATTCTCGATCAGGTTGGTGATCACCTGGCCGATCCTCAGATCATGACCGACGACGAAGTAGCCTTTCACGCCCTGTGGCAGTTTGGCGACCTTGAATTCGATCTCGACCGCCTTCTTGTTGCGCGTGGCCTCGCGCGAGACGGCGACCAGATCGGTGATGAACTTCTTGAGGTCGACGGTTCCTGCATCTTCCCGCGCCAGCTCGGCATCGAGACGGGAGGCATCGGAAATATCGGTGATGAGACGGTCAAGCCGCCTCACATCGTGCTGGATGATATCCATCAGCCGGCTGCGCGAATTGTCGTTCCTGGCCAGCGGCAATGTCTCCACCGCGCTGCGCAGCGAGGTAAGCGGGTTCTTCAACTCGTGCGAGACATCCGCGGCAAAACTTTCGATCGCCTCGATGCGGGCGTAGAGCGCGTTGGTCATGTCGCGCACGGCGATCGACAGATTGCCGATCTCGTCCTGGCGGTCGGAGAAGTCGGGGATTTCCTCGCGGTTCTTGACGCCGCGGCGAACCCTGACCGCCGCCGCGGAAAGCCGGCGCAGCGGGTTGGCGATGGTGGAGGCCAGCAGCATCGACAGGATGGCGGTAACCAGGGCGGCAATGCCGAACACGCGCAGGATCGCCTTGCGCTCGGCCGCGACGATCTTGTCGATGTCGCCGCCTTCGGTCGACAGCATCAGCACGCCGAGAACGGCACGGAAGCGCTGGATCGGCACCGCCACAGAAACGATCTGCTCGCCCTGCTCCGAGATCCGCACGATCGTCGACGGGCTGCCGGTAAGCGCCTTGACCACTTCCGGAAACGCGGCGCCGTTGCCACCCGGCTGCTCGCGATAGACAGGCAGCTGCTTGTTGCGGAAGAAATCGAAGACGAATTTCTGGATGCGCTCCAGAAGGTCTGGCTGTTCCTCTTCGACCGGCGGCAGGTCGTAGCGAAGGATCTGGCCGCGCGAATAGAGATGGCGGGAATCGAGCAGCAGGTTGGCGTCGCGGTCGTAAATGCGGGCGCGTGTGCGCGTCGGCGAGATCAACCGCCTGAGCACCGGCGCCACGCGCTCCGGATTGATCGGGAAATCGAGGTTGTCGAGCTGATCGGAGCCCGGGCCGAGGCTTTCGCCGGCCTGCAACTCGAGCAGCTTCTCCGGATCGATGCTGATCGAATCGGTCTCGACCGTCGCCGAGGCGGCGATCGCGCCGGCGATGATCTCGCCTTGAGTCATCAGGCTCTCGACACGGGCGTCGATCAGCCCGTCGCGAAAGGTATTGAGATAGAGAATGCCGGTGACCAGGACGGCAAGGCCGGCAAGGTTGAGAAAGAGGATACGCCGCGTCAGGCTGGAAAAGATGTGATGGCCGAGAAACCGGCGCATCGGCACCGTAATTTTCGACACGAAGGCGGGCAGAATCCGCGGCGGGCGCCTGGCGGCGCCCGACCGTCTCACTCGCTCTACTTGCACTGCCATCGAATAGCAGCTCCCGCTCGACTCAAGCTTCGCGGAACCGATATCCGACTCCGTAAAGGGTTTCGATCATTTCGAAGTCATCATCGACGGCCTTGAACTTTTTGCGCAGCCGCTTGATGTGACTGTCGATGGTGCGGTCATCGACATAGACCTGCTCATCATAAGCCGAATCCATCAGCGCATCACGGCTTTTTACGACCCCCGGACGCTGTGCCAGCGAATGCAGGATGAGGAACTCGGTGACGGTCAGCGTCACCGGCTCGCCCTTCCAGGTGCAGGTGTGGCGCTCCTGGTCCATGACAAGCTGGCCGCGCTCAAGCGACCGGGCCTGCTGGTTGGGCGCCTTGGCCGCCGCCTCGCGGGTGCTGGCGCGGCGCAGCACGGCGCGGACGCGCTCCACCAGAAGACGCTGCGAGAAGGGTTTGCGGATGAAGTCGTCGGCGCCCATCTTGAGGCCGAACAGTTCATCGATCTCATCGTCCTTGGAGGTCAGGAAGATTACTGGCAGGTCGGATTTCTGACGCATCCGGCGCAGCAACTCCATGCCGTCCATGCGCGGCATCTTGATGTCGAGGATGGCGAGGTTCGGCGGGCGCGCCGCCAGTCCCTCCAGCGCCGATGCCCCATCGGTGTAGGTTTCGACCCGATAACCCTCGGATTCGAGGGCGATCGAAACCGAAGTCAGAATGTTGCGATCGTCGTCGACAAGCGCGATTGTTGCCATTTCAAGCGGCTCCCTCATGAGCTGTCCCTTCTTTCGTCGAGAAGGGGCTTTTGCAGGACAAATTAGGTACAAAATGTGGCACAGGCTGTATCCGCTGTCACGCGCGGCATGTCGACGGCCACAATTGTACCTCGATATGGATTGGACGAATGAACATCGCCAATCCTTTGGGCAACCATCAGTGTTTTTGCACATATAAACGATTTAAACAACTTTCAAAATATTTAAATCGATTAATGATTTGATATCATTCGCCTTTTCTGGTTTTGACGTTTTTAGCTCCTGCAATGGGGGTTCCGGAATTCGCCGGTAAAGACGCGGTAAATCGAAGAAGGGACACCCATGTCGGAAGCCGGCAAACGCAATCCTGCATGTGCAATCGATCGCATCGGCCTGAGAACCACGGGCGTGGTACGCTATAATTTCGGCGCGGCCGCGCTCTACGAGGAGGCAATCCGCCGTGGCGAGGCCCGACTCACCGCGCATGGCGCGCTTGCCGCCGAGACCGGGCAGCACACCGGCCGCTCGCCCAGGGACAAATTCGTGGTGCGCGACGAAAGCACCGCGCCGCATATATGGTGGGACAACAACAAAGCGATTTCGCCGATCCAGTTCGATACGCTGCTTGCCGATTTTCGCGCCCACGCGGCCGGAACGGACCTTTATGTGCAGGACCTGGTCGGCGGCGCCGACGAGGAACTGAAGCTGCCGACCAGGGTGATCACGGAGCTTGCCTGGCACTCCTTGTTCATCCGCAATCTGCTCATCCGACCGGCCGCCGCCGAACTCGAGCATTTCATGCCCGATTTGACGATCATCGACCTGCCGTCGTTCCGCGCCGATCCCACCCGCCACGGCACGCGCGGCGAAACGGTGATTGCCGTCGATCTTTCGCACAAGATCGTGTTGATCGGCGGTACCTCGTATGCCGGCGAGATGAAGAAGTCGGTGTTCACCGTGCTCAACTATCTGCTGCCGGCAAAGGGTGTGATGCCGATGCACTGCTCGGCCAATGAAGGGCCCGTCGGCGACGCGGCCGTTTTCTTCGGCCTTTCCGGGACCGGCAAGACGACGTTGTCGGCCGACCCGTCGCGCACGCTGGTCGGCGACGACGAGCATGGCTGGGGACCGCACGGCATCTTCAATTTCGAGGGCGGCTGCTATGCCAAGACGATCAAGCTTTCGGCCGAAGCCGAGCCGGAGATCTTCGCGACCACCCAGCGCTTCGGCACGGTGCTGGAGAATGTGGCGCTCGACGCAGGCCGCGTGCCGGATTTCGACGACGGCGGGCTGACCGAAAACACACGCTGCGCCTACCCGCTCCACTTCATCCCCAATGCCAGCAAGACGGGGCGCGCCAGCCACCCGAAGAACATCATCATGCTGACCGCCGACGCATTCGGTGTGATGCCGCCGATCGCGCGGTTGACCCCGGCGCAGGCCATGTACCATTTCCTCTCCGGCTATACCGCCAAGGTGGCGGGGACCGAGAAGGGTGTTACGGAACCCGAAGCGACATTTTCGACATGCTTCGGCGCACCATTCATGCCGCGGCATCCGTCGGAATACGGCAATCTGCTGCGCGAGCTCATCGCCCGCCACGGCGTCGATTGCTGGCTGGTCAACACCGGCTGGACCGGCGGCGCCTACGGCACCGGCAAGCGAATGCCTATCAAAGCAACGCGGGCGCTGCTTGCGGCGGCGCTCGACGGCTCGCTGAAAGCGGCCAACTTCCGCACCGACGCCAATTTCGGTTTCGACGTACCGGTGACGGTTGCCGGCGTCGACCGCGCCATTCTCGACCCTAGATCGACCTGGATCGACAAGCCCGCCTACGACCGGCAGGCGGCAAGGCTGGTCGGCATGTTCGTCGACAATTTCGAAAAGTTCGAAGCCCATGTCGACGCCACCGTGCTCGGCGCCGCACCACGCATGCAGGTAGCGGCTGAATAGCCGTCGCCCCTGGTGATGCTTCAAGGCCCGGCTTCAATCGGGCCTTTTCTTTTTTCGCCTGCCGCGCCATGAGTGCGGCATGAACGCCGACGACAAGATCATCATTACCGACGATGCGGTGATTAATCCGGGCGACCTGCACGAGGACTTCATCCGTTCGTCCGGCCCGGGCGGCCAGAACGTCAACAAGGTGGCGACGGCAGTGCAATTGCGCTTCGATGCCGCCAATGCGGCTGGCCTGTCGGAGCGGGTGCGCGAACGGACCATCAAGCTTGCCGGCCAGCGCGCCACCAAAGACGGCGTCATCGTCATTGAAGCCGGACGCTTCCGCACCCAGGAGCAGAACCGGGCGGACGCCCGGGCGCGGCTGACGGCACTGGTCGCCAAGGCCGCCGAACCACCACCACCGCCGCGCAAGAAGACCAGGCCGTCCAAAGGCGCGGTCGAAAGACGGCTCAAGAGCAAGGCCGGGCGCGGCTCGATCAAGAAACTGCGCGGCCGGGTCGGGGATGAGTGACTGCCGAAGCGGCTTCGGATCTCAGATCGCCGGTTAAAGCGCGCAGCCACCGTCGGAGGCGGCTTTCGGGTCGCCGTTTTCATTTGACGGTGGCATTCTGATTTTTCCAGACCAACGGATTAAGCGACGCGATGCTCGTACTGCCCAAAGGCGTCCGCCATATGCCCGGCTACCTGTCGCGCGCCATGCAGGAAGTGCTGGTGGAAGATATCAGGCAGATCGTGCAGAACGCGCCGCTGTTCGTGCCGGCGATGCCGCGTACCGGCAAGGAGATGAGCGTGCGCATGACCAATTGCGGTCCGCTGGGCTGGGTCACCGACAAGGAGCACGGCTATCGCTACCAGCCGACCCATCCGGTGACCGGAAGGCCTTGGCCGCCGATCCCGGAGATGCTGCTCGAACTGTGGCGGGATGTGTCTGCCTATGCGCACCCGCCGGAAGCCTGCCTGGTCAATTTCTATGCGCAGGATGCCAAGATGGGTCTTCACCAGGACCGCGACGAGAGCGATTTCTCCGCGCCTGTCGTCTCGGTGTCGCTTGGCGACGATTGCCTGTTCCGGGTCGGCCAGACGACGCGCGACGGCGCCACCAAATCGTTCAGGCTGAGGAGCGGCGACGTCGTCGTGCTTGGCGGCGAAGGGCGGCTCTGCTTTCACGGCGTCGACCGTATCTACCCGTCGACCTCGGCATTGCTCAGGAGTGGCGGCCGCATCAATCTGACGCTGCGACGGGTGACGATGCCGAAATAGGCTGTTCGGGTGGCCGGTGGCCCGGGCGGACATAATCGTCGCGCAGATAGATGCGCTCGGTCTCGTCCTCGATAAGAATGCGGTAGTGCGCCAGGATGGCGTCAAAGCCAAAACGCCCCATCAGTTGGCTTGTCCACATCGTGTTGTTTTTCTTGAAGACGACGATATCCGGGCGCAGACGCGCGAACTCTTCGCGTTTGCTTTCGACGTAGCGCGCCATGATGGCTCGGTAACGCATGGCTTCGGCGGTGTCACCCGAGAGAGCTGCCTGCCGGGACAGGGAAAGTGCGAACGCTCCAAGCCAATCGCTGACGTGGGTCGAAACGAACTGCCCATCGATCATACGGTTCAACGGATGTCCCGAGGAAATATCCGAACTGACCAACGCTACGGTCGGCCGATCGGTGGCGGCGCGAATTGCGGCAACCAGCGCCGGCCCTGGTTTCTGGGTGCTCCAGTACGGCAAGAAAGCGATTGCCACCGCCGCCAATGCCCAAGCTCGCGAAGGAGCCGTCACGAACGTCAACAGCTTCGACGACTGCTGCACGATCCTGGGCAGTGCCAACAGGCAGAAAATGGCTGCCACAGCGCAAAAGATCGCGGGATAGGCATGATAAGACCAGCCTTTGGCTTGGTAGAACAGGGGAAACATGCCAGCGATCGATGCCGCCAACGCTACCGCCGCCAGCTCTGGAAATCGCTTGGCAGGCCACAGCCACCAGATCAGGAAGACAAGGAAACACCACGAGAAACCGTAGCCGATCACAATCGGCCAAAAGATGCCGATCTTTGCATAAACGTCCGCCAAGAGGGGATAGATGTCGCGCACGAATTCCGGATGGATCAGCGTGACGGTGCCGAGATAGACAACGCAGATGCCGCCAATGACCCAGTGTTCCAGGGCGAAGATCGATTTCAGACTGCGCCGGCGCACTGCAACGACCAGCGCCGGCGCCAACACCATGATCGCATAGTAGGGCTTGACCAGCAGCAGAATGCTGCCCGACAGGCCGGCGAGTACGGCGAGCCCGGGGTCTGGTTGGGCAGCTGCATCTCTGCGCGCGCGCCAGGCATGAAGCGCAAGCAGCGGCATGAAAAGTGCCATGCCGATATGCTCCCGCTCGCTGAAGGCATTTCCGGGGAAGACCACCAACATTGCGCAAAACGCTGGCCCCAGTGCAAACAATGATGCAGTTTCGGTGAAACCCGCACGCTTGACGATCACGCCCGAGAGCGAAAGTCCGATAAGCACGGCAAGGTATGTCCAGGCCTCAACCAGGATTTCCGGGGCGGTGCCCAGCAATCTGGCCGCAGCCACTGGCGGCAGATAGAGCCAGACGCTGAATGGGGGATTGGTCTCGTAGATTTGCGAGTAAAGCCGCTCACCGGACAGCATACGCTCGCAGACCGTGATCAGCCAGCTAGTGTCGGGAACAGTCCCCCAACGTCGCTGCCAGAAGATCGAGAAGACGGTGACTGCGGCAATGGCCAGGACATTGCGGCTAGGAAGCAGCGGCGCCGCAATATCCCGTTCGCGCCAGCGGCTCAAGCCGCTAATGTCGTTCGAGACGCTCATGCTGTTGCACCGAGGCTCTCGAGATCGAGCCATATGTCGTCCAGCGGAGCGATTGGATCCAGCCGTGTCATGGGTTTCCGGGGGCTCCTGCTCTATCGGTTTGGAGCGGCGCAGGCGCCGTGTAACGCAGATAGACAGTGATTTCCGGCTCGGCGTGCAGCAGACGATAGTCGGCCAAGGCGACCTGGATCCGCTTGTCCTGCAGCATCAGGGCAGTCCACGCCGGCGAGCCTGACAGCACGATATCGGGCTTCTTCGCTGATATCTCGGCGGCGTTTTCGCCGATCACCCGATCGCGGATGCTTTCAAGTTCCGGTCTCCGTTCGAGATCGCCGGTGACGCGGGCGAGCGTGTCCGCGTTGGAGACCGCCCAGGCGCTCGGATGGCGTGATATGAACCTGCCGCCGACCAGCCTGGCGAGGGGATGGGCAACCTGCATCTGGTCGGCAATCGACATGATGGCCGGGGTTTCGACCGTTGCGCGGATCGCGGCGACAGACCGGGCGATCGGGCCGTTATCCGTCGTCAGCGCCGCGTACTGTGCCCTGACCGCTATTTGCAGCACCAGCACGCAGCCGAAGATCAGGGCGGCCTTGCGAACGATGCCTGCACTGCCGAATGTGCCGAACCGCACAAGCTGCATGCCAAATGCAAGTGTCGCAACAACGACCATCGGCAGCGCGTGATTGGGCCAACCCTTGCCCATGACGATGAAGGCCGGAATGAACCCCAGGGCGGTCAGGAGCGGAATCCTGACGTCCCAGTTCGTGTTTCTCAGGCCGCCGGCCGCTAGCATGGTGGCGGCGGCTAGAAGCAGCACCACTTTCGGCCAGTTTGCCAGCATATCGGCGGCAGAGGCCCTCAACGGAAGATAGACCTCCCTGACCAAGGGCAGGACGTCGCTGACGTAAGCGCGGTCGAAGAGCGCGATGGACGCGATATAGGCGGCCACGATCGCAGCGCCCATCAGGTTCTCTGCGACGAAGAGCGGTCTCAGCGACCGCCTTTCAAGCGCAAGACAGAGCGACGGCAACATGAAGGCCAGCACAAAATAGGGCGGCTTGACCATGACCACGACCGCCGCGCAGAACCCGGCGACCATGTGCTCCAGGCGCGAGCCCGCGCTGAAATCCAGGTTCCGCTGACGTGTGCATTGCAACGCCACCCAAGGCAGAATGGCAATCAATGCGAAGTGCTCGCGTTGGCCGAATTGATCCGGCATGAAACACAGGATCAAAAACAGGGCCGCCGCTGCCGCCCACAGCGCATGGGGCTGCCGGTAGACCGGTTCATCGCGCGCGAGAATACGGACGGAACCGAAAAGACTGGCCAGGCTCAGGCAAACGACGCCAAGCGTCAGCCAGAATTCCGCACGTATGCCGGTGAGCTTTTCCAGGAGCATGAATGGCATGTAGAGCCAGATCGAGAAAGGTGGGTTCGTCTCCACGATGTCCGTGTTGAGCCGCTCTCCGCCAAGCAGGCGGTCGCAGACGACCAGAAGCCATGACACGTCGACATTGGTCGGGATTGCAACGGTGGATAGCCAGACGGCGTATGTGACGACCAGGCAGGCCAGCAGCAACGGAGCACCCGCTACGCCCGCAAAGGGCGAGAAGCGGTTGGCGCCGGGCAGCAGTTCATTGAGGGGTCGCGCGCTAGAGACCACGAAACACCCAGCGCCCGAGGACGACATAGTTGATGACCGGCACGGCAATGCAGGTAAGCAGGATCGGGACTGCGGCGGGGATGCCGAGCATCTGGGTCAAAAGCGCCGGCAGGGCGATCGCGACGGCGAGGCCGGAAGCGGTGAGCAGGAGGAAGCGGGGCAGTTCCATCGCGTGGCTGCCGCCCGAGGTGAAGGTGAAATATTTATGCCCGGTGTAGGAGAACAGCGCGGCGACGGCGTAGGCCGCAAACGATGTGAGCGCCGCCGGCAGGGCCGCCGTTGCCTGTCCACGCGACAGCAGAAAAGCGCAAACGGCGTAGATCAGCGTCGACACGATGCCAATCAGCGCAAAGCGCGATAGTCGACGATACGAGCCGGTGGCCATGACGCGGTCAAGCTGCCAATTTCTCGTCGGGGCGAGCGGTTTCGACGGCGCTGTCCTTGCGGAATACCGCCAGCAGCGAAACCCCGAAGGGCAGGTTTGCATTTGGTATGATGCGGCCTTCCGCCGAAAACACTGCCTTCATCGCCGCATTCAGTGGTTTTGGCGGCGTGGCATGGCCGGCTGGCAAGGCCGATTTGCGCAACCTGTCCACCAGTCGTGCCAGCGCCGCTACCGGGAAGAGCGCGGCATTTGTGTAGCTCAGCCGGTCGATCGCGAAACCAGCCCTTTCGATTCGTTCACGCAGCAGATTGCGTGAATAGCGCCGCATGTGATGCAGCCCAACATCATGCGTGCTCCACAACCATTGGTGTGCTGGCACCGTGAGGACGACGCCGCCGCCCGGCTTCAGCATCTGGCGGATCGCGGCAAGCGACGCCTCGTCTTCGGCGACATGTTCCAGCACGTCGAACAGGCAGACGAGGTCGCAGCTTTGCGGCGCGACAGGAATGTTGTCCGGCAGATGTCCGGCGAGGAAGTCGCGGCCGGTCTTTTCCCAGGCAATCCTGCGCGCGAGATCGCTCATCTCGACTGCCGTCACTGCGCCGAACTGCTCCAGCATCCGGATGTTGCCGCCGGTGCCGGCGCCGATCTCTACGATGCGCGCGTTTTCAGGCAGGCCGATGCTGCGAATGACCGCCTCGGCGATGGCGCGACGCCCGCAGAACCACCAATGCTCGTCTTCGGTGGCGGCCATCTGTCGGTAAGCGTCGATCTCCATCAGCTCATTCCCTCATATTTGCGGCGCACGATATAGATCGGACGCTGCTTGATCTCGGCGTAGACCCTGCCGAGGTATTGTCCGATGATGCCGATGCCGAGTAACTGGATGCCGCCAAGGAAAAGAACACTGACCAGCAGGGAGGCGTAGCCGGGCACATCAACGCCAAAGATCATTGTCTTGGCGACGATCAGCAGGCCGTAGAGGAACGACAGCGCGGAAATCGTCGCGCCGACATAGGTCCAGATTTCAAGCGGAGCGGTGGAGAAGCTGGTGATGCCTTCGAGCGCGAAGTTCCACAGCTTCCAGCCGGAGAATTTCGACTGGCCGGCGATGCGCTGATCGCGGACATATTCGACGCTTGCAGTACGGAACCCGACCCAGGCGAACAGGCCCTTCATGAAACGACGGCGTTCGGGCAAAGACCGCAGCGCCTGGATGACCTGGCGGTCGATCAAACGGAAGTCGCCGACATCGTGCGGGATCTTCTGCTGCGCGATCCAGTTGTGAACGCGGTAGAACATCGAGGCGGAGCGCTGCTTGAGAAAGCTGTCGCTCGACCGATTGGCTCGCTTGGCCAGAACAACCTCAAAACCCTCGCGCCACTTTTCTACAAGCAGCGGAATGACATGCGGCGGATCCTGCATATCGACATCCATCGGGATCGCTGCATCGGCATCGCAGCTGTCGAGCCCCGCGGTCATCGCGGCTTCCTTGCCGAAATTGCGTGAAAGGTCGATTACGTGGATGCGTGGATCGGTTTGTTGGGCTTCGATCAGCTTTTCGAGCGTCGTATCGCTGCTGCCGTCGTTGACGAAGATGAACTCGAGGGCAACGCCTTTGTCCTTCAGCGGCGCGGTGCTTTCGCATACCGCCTTCAGGAATGGAGCAATTGCGCCTTCCTCATTGTGGACAGGCACGATCAGGGCAATCGTTGCGCCGCCGCTGCCCGGACGTGCGATGCGGTCAGCTGCCGGCCGATCGATGTTTAGGAATGGCGCATTCATTTGTTTGCCGAGCCCGCAGATCAGGCCCGACAATAGAAAGACTGGGTTAAGATGACTTTAAGGAATGTCCCGGGATTTCACAGTTTCCTGAGCGCCACTTCCTCGACCAGATGGTTGGCGCCCTTGCGCAGGATGAGATCGGCTCGGGCGCGGGTCGGCAATATATTCTCGCGCAGATTCTTCAGGTTGATGTTGGTCCACAGGCCCTCGGCGATGGCGCGGGCCGCATCCTCGGAAAGTTGCGAATAGCGGTGAAAGAAGGAGGCCGGGTCGCGGAAGGCGGTTTCGCGCAACCGCATGAAGCGGGCGATATACCAGTGATGGATCAGCGCCTCCTCGGCATCGATGTAGATGGCAAAGTCGAAGAAATCCGACAGGAAAGGCACGATCTTGCCATCCTTCGGCAGCTTGCCCGGCTGCAGGACGTTGATGCCCTCGAAGATCAGGATGTCCGGCCGGTCGATGGTCTGGAACGCGCCCGGGATGACGTCATAGGTCAGGTGCGAATAGACCGGCGCGCGGACGTTGCGCTGCGCCGATTTGATGCCGGACAGGAAGCGCAGCAGCGCGCCGACGTCGTAGCTGTCCGGAAAGCCCTTGCGCTCCATCAGGTTGTTGCGGCGCAGGACTTCGTTCGGCAGCAGGAAACCATCGGTGGTGACCAGGTCGACCTTGGGACTCGACGGCCAGCGCGCCAGCAGCTCCTTCAGCACGCGCGCCGTGGTCGATTTGCCGACCGCGACGGAACCGGCAATGCCGATGATGAACGGTGTCTTGGCCGCGTCCAGCGCGTTGAAGAAGGCCTGGCGCTGCCTGAACAGGAGTTGACTGGCTTCGACATGAGCCGACAACAGCCGCGACATCGAAAGATAGATGCGCTCGACCTCGTGGAGATCGACCGGATCGTTCAGCGACCGCAGACGATGGATCTCGTCTGCGGTCAGCGTCATCGGCGTATCGGCGCGGAACCGCGACCATTGCTCGGCCGAGAAGAAACGATAGGGTGAATACTTCTCGGTAGGAGCGAGCTGGTCCATCGAGTTCCTCCGCAGCGATCAGCCCCGGTCCAGCCGAGACGCCTTTTCGGCGATGCCCGAACGACCGGTGCGGCGTTCAAGCTCGTTGAGCACATCGCTCAGCGGAATGTCCGCTATGCCGAGAACGACAAGCCAATGATAGATGAGATCGGCGCTTTCCGAAACAAGCGCGTCCCGGTCGGCGCTGACGGCTGCGATCACCGTTTCGACTGCCTCTTCGCCGAGTTTCTGCGCTGCCTTGCTCATGCCACGCTGAAAGAGCTTGGCCGTCCACGAATCCGGATCGCCGGAACGTGCGCGTTCGCCAATAATCTTCTCCAGATCGGAGAGCGAGAACTCGGTCATGACGGCGTTTACAGCCTCTTCTTAGCCGGAAAGGCTCTAGGACCGATTACCCGGCGAGTCCAGCCGCATCGGCAGTCCGGCCTGAGCCATGTGCAGCTTGGCTTCGGCGATGCTGTAGGTGCCGAAATGGAAGATCGACGCCGCCAGCACCGCGCCGGCATGGCCGTCGCGAATGCCTTCGACAAGGTGGTCGAGCGTGCCGACGCCACCGGAAGCGATGACCGGCACGCGTACGGCATCGGCGACCGCGCGGGTAAGGGCTATGTCGTAGCCGGCCTTGGTGCCGTCGCGGTCCATCGATGTTAGCAGGATCTCGCCGGCGCCGAGATCGACCACTCGCCGAGCGAACTCGACGGCGTCGATGCCGGTCTTCTCGCGGCCGCCATGGGTGAATATCTCCCAGCGATCAGCCTCGCTCGCAGCGGACACTTTCTTGGCATCGATGGCGACGACGATGCACTGGTTGCCGAATTTGTCGGCAGCCTCGGCGACAAAATTTGGGGTCTTCACCGCCGCCGTGTTGATCGACACCTTGTCGGCGCCGGCCAGTAGCAGCTTCCTGATGTCGGCGACCTGACGGACGCCACCGCCAACGGTCAGCGGCATGAAACATTGTTCGGCGGTGCGGGCGATGACATCGAAAATGGTCTCGCGGTTTTCCGACGAGGCGGTGATGTCGAGAAAGCAGAGCTCGTCGGCGCCGGCCGCGTCATATGCTTTTGCCGCTTCGACGGGATCGCCGGCATCGACCAGGTCGACGAAATTAACGCCCTTGACGACACGGCCGTTCTTGACGTCGAGACAGGGGATGACGCGGGCTTTCAGCATCAGATCCTCTCGATCGCCGCAAGAAAATCGACAAGCAGCTGGCCGACGACGACCGGAACTTCGGACTGGGAATCAAAGGCCGGGTCGTAGGCCGAGAGCGTCACGCCGACGATTGGGATTGACCTGGCCAGTCCGCAGGCAAGCTGCCGCAGCTGTTCCGGACTCGGGCCGCCCGGGTGCGCGTAGCGGTTCACCTGCAACACATCCGGATCGAGGACATCCAGGTCGAGATGCAGATGCGCCCGCACAGTCCCTGTCGCCGTGAGCTTTCCGATCATATCGAGTGCACCGGCACATTCGGTGCGCACGATCGGCAAAGTTTCCAGCAGTCGCTTTTCGTCGGGATCGAGGTCGCGGGCATCGACCAGCATGCAGCGCGCCGGGTCTATCGGCCGGAACCCCGGAATTGCTGCCGCCATCGGATGCCAGCAGAGCCCGAGCGTCGCCGCCAGCGCCATGCCGTCGAGAAAGCCGTAGGCCGACGTCTCCGGCGTGTTGAGATCGCCATGCTGGTCGATCCAGATGATCGAATCCGCCGCTTCGCCGGCAACCGCACCGGCGGCGGTCAGGCAATTTCCAGCAAGGATAATGGGGAAGCGTCCTCCATCGCGGGCGAGGTTAACCTTGGTCGCGACGGCGTTGCAGACGGCGAAGCCGGTTGCAATTTCGCGCCCCTGCTCGTCTCCGACCTTGCCGATATCTTCGACGGCGACGTCATGGCCAGCCACGGTCAGGGCTTCGACCAGCCCACCGCCGACGATGGCGTCCGGCCCCTGGCCGCACCCTTCGAGATAGTGCCCGCTGTCGTAGGGAGCAACGATAATCGAGACCTTCACGTTTCACACCCTGCCATCGGTTTGCCACGCAGGATCGCCAATGCCTCGGCCGGGTCGATGCGGCCGTCGTAGAGGGCGCGGCCGGAGATCGCGCCTTCGAGCTTGCGGGCATCGGGCATGGTCATGCGCACGATGTCGGCGATCGAGGCGAGCCCGCCCGAGGCGATAACCGGGATCGACACCGCGTCGGCGAGATCGATGGTGGCGCCCCAGTTGATGCCAGTCAGCACACCGTCGCGGTCGATATCGGTGTAGATGATGGCGGCGACGCCGGCACCCTCGAATTTCCTCGCCAGTTCAATGACGCCGAGGCTCGAAGCCTCAGCCCAGCCTTCGACCGCGACCTTACCGCCCTTGGCGTCGATGCCGACAGCGATCTTGCCCGGGAATGCCTTGCAGGCCTGCCTGACCAGATCCGGATCGCGGACCGCCACGGTGCCAAGAATGACGCGGGCCAGCCCACGGTCGAGCCAGTCCTCGATCTGCGCCAGGGTGCGGATGCCGCCGCCGAGCTGCACCGGATTGCTCGTCGCCTTCAGGATGGCGCCGACCGCGGCGCTGTTGACGCTCTGGCCCTTGAAGGCGCCGTTGAGGTCGACGACGTGCAGCCATTCGAAGCCCTGCTCTTCGAAGACGCGCGCCTGAGCGGCGGGATCGTCATTGTAGATGGTGGCGGTCGCCATGTCGCCATGCCTGAGGCGCACGCATTTGCCGTCCTTGAGGTCTATCGCCGGAAACAGAAACACCTTCAGGCGCCTTCGACGATGACAAAGTGGCCGGTCGAGCCGGCGAGCCTGTACTTCAACGCCTCCTGGTATTCAGGCGAGCCGTAGCATTCCAGCGCCTTTTCATAGGATTCGAATTCCACCAGCACGTGGCGATTGCCTGCCGGTCCTTCCGGGCTGGTGTACCGCCCGGCGCGCACCGGGAACTTCGCGCCGTATTTCGCGAAAGCCGCGGCATTGGCCTCGATATATCGCTTGTAGATCTCGGGATCGCGGACATCGACCATTGCCATCCAATAGCCCTTCTTGCTCATGGTTCAGGGCCTCCAGCCTAGGAAATTGGTGATCAGCGCCAGGCCCAGCGCCTGGCTCTTCTCGGGGTGGAATTGCGTTCCGGCGAGGTTGTCGCGAGTGACAGCGGCCGTTACCGGGCCGCCATAGTCGGCAACCGCCAGCACCTCATCCTCCTTCCGTGCATCGAGATGGTAGGAGTGGACGAAATAGGCGTGCAGTCCCTTGCCACCCGTCGCAATGCCGGAAAACAGCGGATGCTTGCGCTTCAGGTCAATCGTGTTCCAGCCGATCTGCGGGATCTTCAGTGTCGGATCGGCCGGCGTGATCTCCTTGACGTCGCCGGCGACCCAGCCAAAGCCCTTTGTGACGGTCTTTTCCAGGCCTCGCTCCGACATCAGCTGCATGCCGACGCAGATGCCGAGGAACGGCCGAGCCTTGGCGATCGCCACCTCCTCGACCGCTTCCCACATGCCGGCGACCGCACGCAGTCCAGCGGCGCAATCGGCATAGGCACCGACGCCGGGCAGGACGATGCGGTCGGCGGTCCTGACCCGCTCGGCATCGGCGGTGAGTTCGATCGCGGCGGCAATACCGGCTTCATGCGCGGCACGCTCGAAGGCCTTGGTGGCCGAGCGCAGATTGCCCGACCCGTAATCGATGATCGCTACCCTCATCTCAGGGCTTTCCCGGAATATGGTTCAGCCCCAGCGCCAGGCCCATCTGCGCCGACCGGGCATGTGCTGCGTCTGGGACGATGCGTTGCACCGTCGGTTGTTCATCCGACTGAGCATCGGCTTCCAATGCATAGCGGAGGTCTGCGTCGTCGAGCCTGTCGGCCTCGACCACGCCCCATTCATGCCAGCCGCGACGGCGCAGGGCTGCGATCCGCAAGCCCTGCCCTTCCAGTCCGACAAAGAGCATGACAAGCAGGGATAAAAGCGAGCCGGTTGTTTCCAGGTCCAGCCTTTCGCCTAGCATCGAGAGCAGGCCCATTGCGACAAACGCCAATGCCGCCTCGACCCACAGCCGGTGCCAGGCCAGCCACAGCGGCGGCACCAGGAAGCCGAGCCAGGCAAAGCCGTCACGGATAAAGGTAGTGTCCACGCTTTCGCTGCGGCCTGGCGGCTTCATCACGACATAGATGGCCATGACGCTATCCTTTCAGGGATCCCTTGGTGGAGGGAACCGCGTCCGGCTGGCGCGGGTCGCGCTCAAGCGCCGAACGCAACACACGCGCCACGGCCTTGAAGCAGGTCTCGGCGATGTGGTGGTTGTTGGCGCCGTAATGATTGGTGACATGAAGCGTGATGCCGGCATTCTGCGCCAGCGCGTGGAAGAATTCGCGCACCAGCTCGGTGTCGAACGTACCGATCTTCGGCGACGAGAACGAAACATTCCAGACCAGAAAAGGCCGGCCGGAGACATCGATTGCCGCCCGCGTCAGTGTCTCGTCCATGGCGAGATCGATCGAGGCGTAGCGCATGATGCCGCGCCGCTCGCCCAACGCCTTGGCCAGCGCCTGGCCGAGCGCGATGCCCGTATCCTCGACCGTATGGTGGTCGTCTATGTGCAGGTCGCCCTTGGCCTTCACGGTCATGTCGATCAGCGAATGGCGCGACAACTGGTCCAGCATATGGTCGAAGAAGCCGACGCCCGTCGAAATGTCGGATTTGCCCGAGCCGTCGACCTGAACCGACACGGCGATGTCGGTTTCCCTGGTCTTGCGGCTTATCTCGGCGGAACGGGGCGCCATGACCTCATCCTTGTCTCAGATTTGCACGGTTCAGGCCTTCACATGCCTGAAAACGAAAGCCTTCTAGCAGCATGATCCGGCGATTGCCAGTTACCGCTGCGGAGCCCGATCCGACCCGGTGGATGGCCGGTTTGCAATCATCCGGCCTATACATACATATGGCCGATCAAATCACTCGTAACGCGCCGATCGCCTTAATGGGATCGGTGCTGAACGGAGCAGAAAATGTCGAATGAACTGACCATGCATGCCACGACCATCCTGACCGTGCGCAAGGGCGGCAAGGTGGTGATCGCCGGCGACGGCCAGGTCAGCCTCGGCCAGACCATCATGAAGGGCAACGCCAAGAAGGTGCGCCGCATCGGCAAGGGCGGCAACGTCATTGCCGGCTTCGCCGGCGCCACCGCCGATGCCTTCACGCTGCTGGAGCGGCTCGAAGCCAAGCTCGAACAATATCCCGACCAGCTGACACGCGCCTGCGTCGAGCTCGCCAAGGACTGGCGCACCGACCGTTATTTGCGCCGGCTGGAAGCAATGATGCTGGTGGCCGACAAGTCGGTGTCGCTGGCGTTGACCGGCACCGGCGACGTGCTGGAGCCCGAATTTGGCGTCATGGCCATCGGCTCCGGCGGCAACTACGCGTTGGCCGCGGCCCGCGCCCTGATGGACAGCGACAAGGGCGCAGAGGAGATCGCCCGCAAGGCGATGCAGATCGCGTCAGACATTTGCGTCTACACCAACAACAACTTCGTCGTCGAAACCCTCGATGCCGCCTGAGCGGAGCCTCCGCTATGGTTTTCGGCCGGTGACCCAGAGGGACCTGCCGATGATCGCCGGCTGGCTTGCCGAGCCGCATGTCGCCGAATGGTGGAACGACCCAGAGACCGAGATTGCGGAGATCCGCGAGCATATCGACAGCATTTCGGTCGAGCCGCTGATTATCGAGCTCGACGGAAAGCCCATCGGCTATTTGCAGAGCTACGATCCGCATCTGGAGGACGGCCATCCCTATAGCGACCAGCCGTTCGGCACGCTCGGCATCGATCTGTCGATCGGCGTGCCGGGGCTTGTCGGGGTCGGCCACGGCTCGGCGATCGTCCGGCAGTTCGTCGAGCAGCTTTTCGAGGAAGGTACGCCGCGCGTCATCATCGACCCGGACCCCGCCAATGCACGGGCTATCCGTGCCTATGAAAAGGCCGGTTTCAGGGCTATCGATCGCAGGAAGTCGGAATATGGCGATGCCGTGCTGATGGCGATTGATGCCCCAGAGGGTGACGCCGAACAGGGTGACGCAAAAGAGGGGCAATAGCAGCATGAGCGTATCCAGCGACAAAACCGTCTCGGCCTACGAAGACAGCTGGCGAATGGGGCTTCTGCTGGTCCTCGGCCTGGTCATCTTCCAGGCCGGGGTCCTCTACGGCATGGGGCGGACGCCGATCTGTACCTGCGGCTATGTCAAGCTGTGGCACGGCATTGTGCAGAGCTCCGAGAATTCCCAGCATATTTCCGACTGGTACAGCTTCTCGCACATCATTCACGGCTTCTTGTTCTATGCGCTGGCGTGGTTCCTTTTCCCGCGCTCGCCGATCGGGCTCAGGCTGGCCTTTGCGGTGGTTATAGAGGGCGGCTGGGAGTTGCTCGAGAACAGCCCTTTCATCATCGACCGCTACCGCGCCGGCACAATCTCGCTCGACTATTATGGCGACAGCATCATCAATTCGGTGTCCGACACGCTGGCCATGGTGCTGGGGTTTGTCATGGCGCGAAGGCTTCCTATATGGGTGATCGTGACCCTCGCCCTCATCTTCGAATTCGGTGTCGGCTATCTCATCCGGGACAATCTGACACTCAACGTGATCATGCTGCTGCATCCGTTCGAGTCCATTCGGCAGTGGCAAAGTGGAATTTAGTGACATGAGCACCTTCTCTCCCCGCGAAATCGTTTCGGAACTCGACCGCTTCATCATCGGCCAGAAAGACGCCAAGCGTGCCGTGGCGATTGCCTTGCGCAACCGTTGGCGCCGCCAGCAGCTCGAGGGCCAGATGCGCGAAGAGGTGATGCCGAAGAACATCCTGATGATCGGCCCGACCGGTGTCGGCAAGACCGAGATTTCACGCCGCCTGGCACGCCTTGCCGGTGCGCCTTTCGTCAAGGTCGAAGCCACCAAGTTCACCGAGGTCGGTTATGTCGGCCGCGATGTCGAGCAGATCATCCGCGATCTGGTCGAGATCGCCATCGGGCTGGTGCGCGAGAAGATGCGCGAGGACGTCAAGGCGCGTGCCCACATCAACGCCGAGGAACGGGTGCTCGAAGCGCTCGTCGGCAAGACGGCGAGCCCGGCCACCCGCGACAGTTTCCGCAAGAAGCTGCGCGACGGCGAACTCGACGACAAGGAGATCGAGATCGAAGTGGCCGATACCGGCAATGGCGGCATGCCTGGCTTCGAGATTCCCGGCATGCCGGGCGCCAATATCGGCGTGCTCAACATCAACGACATGCTGTCGAAGGCGATGGGCGGCAAGAAGACCAAGTTGCGCAAGACGACCGTCAAGGAATCCTACGGGCTGTTGATCAGCGACGAGTCCGACAAGCTGCTCGATCAGGACGAAGTGGTGCGCAGGGCACTCGAATCGACCGAGAATGACGGCATCGTCTTCCTTGACGAGATTGACAAGATCGCCTCGCGCGAAGGCGGCATCGGTGCCGGTGTTTCGCGTGAAGGTGTGCAGCGCGACCTGCTGCCGCTGGTCGAAGGCACCACGGTTGCGACCAAATATGGACCGGTGAAGACCGACCACATCCTGTTCATCGCCTCGGGTGCGTTCCACGTCGCCAAGCCCTCCGACCTGCTGCCGGAATTGCAGGGCCGCCTGCCGATCCGCGTCGAGCTGCGGGCGCTGGAGAAGGACGATTTCGTCCGCATCCTCACCGAGACCGAAGCCAGCCTGATCAAGCAGTATATCGCGCTGATGAAGACCGAAGGCGTCGACCTGGTCTTCACCGATGACGCGATCGATTCGTTGGCCGGCATCGCCGTGGACCTTAACGCCAGCGTCGAGAATATCGGCGCCAGGCGGCTGCAGACGGTGATGGAACGGGTGCTGGACGATATCTCCTATGACGCGCCGGACCGCAACGGCACCTCGGTGACCATCGATGCCGCCTATGTCGAGAAGCATGTCGGCGACCTCTCCAGAAACACGGACTTGTCGCGTTTCATCTTGTAGGAGACGCTTCATTCTCGAAGAGGGTCGGGGAATTGCTCCCGGCCTCCCCAATTTGGCCCAGCATTCCCGATGTGTGGCCAAATGGAAGCATCCGGCAAGCTTTCGTCCCGTCGGGTGCAGGCGTCTCTCGACTCCCGGTGGAGCATTACCTAGTTTGCCGGCGACTATTTGGGCGGCGGCGCATGAAAAAACTGATCCTCGTCATTTTGGGGCTGACGCTGGCGGCAGCCATGTTCGCCGCGCAAGCGGCAACGATGGTGCCGCCGGGCAACCGCAACACCGAGCAGCCCGACATACCGGGCGCTTCGAGCCGGCGCACCCAGGCGACCAACACCACCTTCCAGGCGAAATACCGCAAAGTCTTTGCGCTGCTCCAGAACGATGCCGAGTTGCGCGGCAAGATCAAGCAGGCAGCCGCGGCCTATGGCATCGACCCAATGCATATCGTCGGCGCCATCGTCGGCGAGCACACCTACAATGTCGATGCCTACGACCGGCTGCAGACCTACTACGTCAAGGCGATTTCGTATCTGTCGAGCAAGCTCTCCTTTGCCTATGATGGCGAGGATATCTCCGATTTCGTGCAGCGGCCGCAATTTGCGAAATGCGCAGGGAAGTCCGACAGCTACGATCTGTGGGAGTGCCGCGAACAGGTGTGGAACCGGTCGTTCCGCGGCAAGACCGTCGACGGCGAGAGCTTTCCCAACGACCGCTTAGGCGCCACTTTCTTCCAGCCTTATTATGCCGGCCAGACTTTTGGCCTTGGCCAGCTCAATCCGCTGACGGCACTGCAAATGAGCGACCTCGTGCACAAGGTTTCCGGCCTGCCGGAACTCAACGTCGGCGATCCCAACGCGGTCTACAAGACCATCATGGATCCTGACCTGACACTGCCTTATGTCGCAGCAACAATCCGGAAATCGATCGACGCCTATAGAAGCATTGCCGGCTTTGACATCTCAGGCAATCCCGGCATCACGTCGACGCTCTACAATGTCGGCAACCCCGAACAGCGCGCCTATGCGCTGAAGGCCGAGAACGACAAGCGCCGCGCTGCGGGCGAGCCGGAAAAACTGCCCGAGGAAAATTACTATGGCTGGCTGGTCAACGACAAGCTGCCGGAGCTGAAGGCGCTGTTTTAGCCGAACGCGCTCGGCCAATTATCCACGCGGCGGATCAAGCCGCCAGCAGCGACTTTAACTTGATGGTCTGCGAGCCTAGCGCTTCCGGCGCCGGCCTTGCCTGCTTCGCAATCAGCATCTCGGCCAGCCTTATGTCGCGGGCGACCGCGTTGCCGGCGCCGATGCCGCTTGCCGCAACCAGCCTGCCGTCCTCGGCGAGGTGGAACAGGATGAAGGCGCCGTCGCCGAGGTCGCGGCGCACGATGCTGCGGCCTTCGTCCGACAGGCCGGCGATCTGCAAGGTCAGGCCGTACTGATCCGACCAGAACCACGGCACTGCGGCGTGGGCCTCGCCGGCGCCAAGCATATTCCTTGCGGCGAGCGCGCCCTGCTCCTGTGCGTTGCGCCAGGCTTCGAGCCGCACGCGCCGGCCGCCATAGAGGGCGAGCGGAAACGAACAGCAGTCGCCGGCGGCAAAGATATCCGGGTCGCTGGTGCGAAGCTCGGCGTCGACGGCGACACCATTGTCGACGGTCAGCCCCGCCTCCGCGGCAAGTCCGGTCACCGGCACGGCGCCGATGCCGATCACGGCAAGATCGGCGACAATGTCGTGTCCACCGGCGAGCGCGATGCGCACTTCGGCGCCATCATCGGCAATGGCGGCGATGCCCTCGCCGCACAGGATTTTCACGCCTTCCGCTTCATGCGCCTGATGGATGACCTCAGCGATCTCGGCTGGCACGCCGCGCATCAAGATGCGCGGCTGCGCCTCGATGATGGTGACCGCGGCACCCAGTCTGCGTGCCGCCGCGGCAAGCTCAAGCCCGATGAAGCCGCCGCCGACTATGGCGATGCGATTTCCGGCGCTGAGATGGGCGCGAATGGCCAGCGCGTCGTTGAAGGTCCGGAGGTAGACGCAGCGCCCGCCAAGGCCCGGCATAGGCAGCTTGCGCGGCACCGAACCGGTCGCCAGCAGGAGCTTGTCGTAGGCCAGGGCGGAACCGTCCGAGAGGCGCACGACATGCGCCTCTCGGACGATCGCCACCGCCTGGACCGAATGGATATGCCTGATCGATCTTTCGGCCAGAACCGCCTCACTGGCGATCGCCTTGATCAGGGGCGCGTCGGCAACCATCGCGTCTTTCGACAGCGGCGGGCGCTCATAGGGCAGATGCGGCTCGTCGCCGACCAGCGTCACCGGGCCATCATAGCCGAGCTCGCGCAGCGCAAGGGCGGCGCGCCCGCCGCATTCGCCGGCGCCGATGATGACCATTCCCTTCGTCATCATCAACCGATCCGGACAAGGACTTTGCCGGCGTCGACTTTGACCGGATAAGTTCTTAGATCGACGCAGACCGGCGCGCCCCTGGCAGCCCCTGTCTTGTAGTTGAAGCGGCCATTATGCTTCGGGCACTCGATGACGTCGTCCATGACCAGCCCGTCCGCCAGATGCACCTTCTCATGCGTGCAAAGCCCGTCGGTGGCGAAATACCCGTCGTCGGGGCTGCGATAGATGGCAAAGGTGCGGCCGCCATGGTCGAAGCGCATCACGTCTTCTTCGTCGATGTCCTCGGCGTCACAGGCCTCGACCCAGTCGCTCATTTACGGGTCCCTCGATGTTTGGTGCGTTGGCATGGGCTTGTCATTCAGCAGCCACCGCAACAGCAGCGTTATCGCTGTGGAAATCCTCGCGATAGGGCCGCGCCGTCGGCGGCAGTTCGCGCTTGATGAAATAATCCTCATTGCGCAGCTGGCGCAGGAAAGCCGGTATCATCTCGCGGTAGCCGGCCAGGATGGATGGTGTCGGCGCCGGCAGATCGTGCTTGATCAGTTCGTGCAGCCTGGGCAGCGCGTGATAGGGCACCATGGGAAACATGTGATGCTCGACGTGGTAGTTCATGTTCCAGTAGATGAAGCGGCTTATCGGGTTCATGTAGACGGTGCGGCTGTTGAGCCGGTGATCGGTGACGTTTTCAGCCAGGCCGCCATGCTGCAGCAGGCCGACCATGACATGGTGCCAGGCACCGTAAAGCCTGGGCAGACCGACCAGCATCAGCGGCAGGAACGAGCCGGTATAGAGCGCCAGCGCAATGGTCGCGGCATAGATTGTCGTCCAGATGCGGGCAATGCGAATTGCCTTCGGCTGCTCCTGGTCGGGAATGAAGGTTCTTTCGGCCGGACTGACGATACCGGCTGCATTGCGCAGCATGTCGCTCATCGCATGCCAGGCGTCGAGAATGCCGACGAAGTTGAGCACCGCGCGCAGCAGATCGGGCGGACGCATCACCGAGATCTCCGGATCGCGGCCGACTATGATGGTATCGGTATGATGTCGCGTGTGGCTCCAGCGCCAGGTCACCGGGTTGCGCATGATCATGAAGCAGGCGACCTGATAGACCACGTTGTTCATCCACTGCGTCCTGAAAGCGGTGCCGTGGCCGCATTCGTGCCAGCGTGAGTCGGTGGAGGAACCGTAGAGGACGCCGTAGACGAAGAAGAACGGCACGCACCACCAGCTGCCCCAGAACCAGGCGGCGCCGGCGCCGCTGAGGATCATGGTGCCGAGCCAGATGATGGTGTCGCGGATCGCCGGGCCGTCGGAGCGCTGCATCAGCTCCTTCATCTGCTTGCGCGGCACGTCGGTGTGATACCACTCGGCCGCCGCCAGCCCGCTCTCGACGGCAAGCTTCGCGTCGCGGCCGATCAGGCTGTAGTCGCGTCGGGACGCTGCTGCGGCTCTCGTATTCCCGGTTCGGAGTCCAATATCCACCATAGCGGAGGCCTCGATCATATTCGGTCAGCGTTCAAAATAACGCCGAGCCCTGATAGGCTCAATATCACAAAGATAGTTTCTATCATTTTCCATCAGAATGGTGTAAAAGGACCAAACAGTGGAATGAGGCAGCGATGGCGAAACGCCCGACGATCACCGACCTGGCGCGCATTTCGGGGGTCAGCGTTGCCACCGTCGATCGAGTGCTGAACAACCGCTTGCCGGTGCGCGAGGAAACCGCGCGCCGCGTCTATGAGGCCGCGACCAGCATCGGCTATCACGCAGCCGGATTGATCAAGCAGCGGATGCGCCATGAATTGCCCGAATACCGGCTCGGGTTCCTGCTGTTGAGGCGGGAGGACGTCTTCTACAGCGAATTTGCCCGCGAGCTTGAACTGGCGGTATCGCAGTCGCCGCGCTTTCGCGGCGTGGCGACCATCGACTTCGCCGCTTCGCTGGCGCCGGACGAGATCGTCGAGCGGATGCGCAAGCTGGCCGCCAAATCCAGGGCCGTCGCCCTGGTCGGGCCTGATCACCCGACGCTGACGGTCGCCGTCGAGGCTCTGAAAGCCAATGGCGTACCGGTGTTCTCCCTGCTTTCCGACTTTGCATCCGGTATTCGCGAGGGCTATGTTGGCCTGGACAATCGCAAGGTCGGCCGCACCGCTGCCTGGATGATCTCGAAGGCCGCGAAGAGACCTGGCAAGGTTGCCCTCTTCGTCGGCAGCCATCGCTTCCATGGCCATGAGCTTCGCGAGATCGGTTTTCGCTCCTTCTTTCGCGAGCAGGCGCCGGAATTCACTCTCCTCGAGACGTTGGTCAATCTGGAAGCGAACCAGATCACGCATGATGCAATGATCGAGCTTCTGGCCCGCCACCCTGATCTCGCCGGTTGCTATGTCGCCGGTGGCGGCATGGAAGGCGCGATCTCGGCGCTGAGGGAGGCAAAGCCGGCTGAGATGCCGGCGGTCGTCTGCAACGAGATCACGCCCGACTCCCGCGCGGCGCTGGCGGATAATTTCCTGACCATGGTGATCTCGACGCCACTGGCGGCGCTTTGCCGCGAGCTTGTCGGGCTGATGGCGCATGCCATCGAGACCGGCGCTGCGAATGCGCCGGGCCAGACCTTTCTGCCCTTCGACATTTATCTGCCAGAAAACATCTGACGTCGCAGTCATCGGCGGCAGACATGATGTAATCTATCAGAATGCTTTCAGGCCTCGCTTGCCTGAGCGTCCGTCCAAAAGCGCTCGAAATGCCGAAAATCCATTCCTCATGGCGAAATCTCGCTTGACGCCCACGCGAAATGGAATAAATATTTCACCATCTGAGCATTTTGGTTCTTTCGTTCCGGAAGATCTGTTTCAGGCAAATGCCTCTGGAACCAAAAATGGCAATCGGGAGAGAATTCCCTGCGAGATCGGGGATTCCGGGTAGATCGGTGCAGCCGGACACCAATGTGGAGGAGAAATAAAATGAAAAAACTGCTTTTGGGCGTCGCGTTCGCGGCGCTGATGAGTTCGTCCGCCTTTGCCGCCAAGATCGGCGTGTCGATGGCGTTGTTCGACGACAATTTTCTCACCGTGCTGCGCAACGGCATGATTGAACAGGCCAAGGGCATGGACGGCGTCGAGCTGCAGGTGGAGGATGCGCAGAACGACGTCGCCAAGCAACTCGACCAGATCAAGAACTTCGCCGCCTCAGGCGTCGACGCCATCATCGTCAACCCGGTCGACACCTCGGCGACCCAGGCAATGTCGGACGCAGCCGCCGCTGCCAAGATTCCACTGGTCTATGTCAATCGCGAGCCGGTCAACGTCGACACGCTGCCCGAAAACCAGGCCTTCGTCGCCTCGAACGAAGCCGATTCCGGCACGCTCGAGACCAAGGAGGTCTGCCGCCTCTTCAAGGAGGCCGGCAAGACTGAAGCCAATGTCTATGTGATCATGGGCGAGCTGTCGAACCAGGCAGCGGTGCAGCGCACCAAGGACATTGATGACGTGATCGCCACACCGGAGTGCAGCTTCATCAAGATCATCGACAAGCAGACGTCGAACTGGAAGCGCGAAGAAGCGCAGAACCTGATGACCAACTGGCTGTCGACCGGCAAGCCGTTCGACGGCGTCATCGCCAATAATGACGAAAGCGCCATCGGCGCCATCCAGGCGATGAAGGCCGCCAACATCGACATGAAGTCGGTTGTCGTCGGCGGGGTCGACGCTACCCAGGATGCGCTTGCCGCGATGCAGGCGGGCGACCTCGATGCGACGGTGTTCCAGGACGCGGCCGGCCAGGGTGCCGGCGCGCTTGACGCGGCGCTCAAGCTGGCGAAGGGCGAGAAGGTCGAGCACAAGGTCTACATCCCGTTCCAGCTGGTCACGCCGGCAAATATCGACAAGTTCCTGAAGAAGAACTGAGGCGGACCTGTCCGATACGGAGCGGCGCGCCAAAGTAAGACAGCGCCGCTCTGCTTTTCCCTCTCGGCCTGAACAGCGCCGAGTGGAGACCGTGGCTGACGGAGGAAGCACGATTGGCACAGACATCTCACGGCGTCGGCGGGCTCAGCTATGATGCGAAACGGCGCGCATGGCCGGCCGAATTCAACGTCTTCCTGGCGCTCGTCATCCTGGTCGGCGCTTTCGAGCTGATCGGCCGGGTTTTCCTGGGCGACAGCTTCCTTTTCAATACCCGCGACAATATCGATGCGATCTTCAACGAAGCGCGCCTGCAGATCATCATCCTGCAGGTGTCGATCGTCGGCATTATTGCCATCGGCGTGACGCAGGTGATCATTACCGGCGGCATCGACCTGTCCTCAGGTTCGATCGTCGGCGCCACGGCGATGATAGCCATGAGCTTCGCCCAGGTGGCGACCGTCAATGGCAACCCGAACCCGAAGGCGATGTTCATCGCCCAGGGCTGGACCGACCTGCCGGTGATCGTGCCCGTGCTGGTCGCGATCGGCTGCGGCCTGCTGGCCGGCCTGGTCAACGGCGCTTTGATCGCCTACACGCGCATCCCGCCGTTCATCGCCACGCTCGGCATGATGGTCACCGCGCGCGGCATCGCCAAATGGTGGTCAAAGGGGCAGCCGATCTCGTTTCCGACCGAGAGTTTCGCCGCCATCGGCAAGGGGCTGATGCCGGTCATCATTTTCATATCGCTCGCAGTGCTGTTCCAGCTGATCCTGAGTTACACCAAATATGGCAAGCACTGCTATGCGATCGGCTCCAATGAGGACGCCGCGCGCATGTCCGGCATCAACATCGCCAACCACAAGATCCTCGTCTACGTCATTGCCGGCGTCCTCGCCGCGCTCGCCGCCGTGGTGCTGAGCTCCAAGAATCTCACCGCCCAAGCCGGCATGGGTGTAATGTACGAGCTCGATGCGATCGCCATGGCGGTTATCGGCGGTGTCTCGCTGTCGGGCGGCCGCGGCTCGATCATCGGAACGGTGATCGGCTCGCTGATCTTCGGCGTGATCATCTCCGGCTTCACCTTTCTGCGCCTCGACGCCTATTATCAGGAGATGGTCAAAGGCGTGATCATCGTCGGCGCAGTCGTTCTCGACCAGTGGCGCCAACGCCTGCGGGCAATGAGGGCTTGATCATGTCGGACATCGTCCTGAAGACCGAAAACCTGACCAAGTATTATGGCGGCGTCCATGCGCTGGAGGGTGCCGACTTCGAGCTGCGCAAGGGCGAGCATGTCGCTATCATGGGCGACAACGGCGCGGGGAAATCGACCTTCGTACGCCAGATCACCGGCGTCGAGCAGCGCACCAGTGGCAGGATGTGGTTCGACGGCAAGGAAGTGAATTTTGCCGGCCCCATCGAAGCCCGCGAGGCGGGCATCGAGACGGTGTTCCAGAACCTGGCGCTCGCCGACGACCTCGACGTGCCGTCGAACCTGTTCCTCGGCCGCGAGCGGGTGCTGTTCAATCTAGGACCCTTCTCGATCCTCGATCGCAAGTTCATGCGCAAGGCGACCGAGGCAGCCTTGGTCCGCACGGCGGTCAAGATCCCCAATCTTTCCAACACCATCCGCCATATGTCGGGCGGCCAGCGCCAGTGCGTGGCAATTGCCAGAACCGCAACCTTCGCCTCCAAGCTCATCATCATGGATGAGCCGACGGCGGCACTCGGCGTGCAGGAGACGATGCAGGTCGAAAACATTATCCGCACGCTGAAGGAGAATGGTGAACCGCTGATCCTGATCTCTCACAACATGCGCCAGGTGTTCGACCTGGTCGACCGCATCGTCGTTTTCCGGCGCGGCCGCATCGTCGCCAATTTGCGCAAGCAGGACACCGACGGCAACGATATCGTCTCCTACATCACCGGCGCCAAGACCGGGCAGGCGGAACTTGCCGCGTAACGGCCAACGCCGAGCCACAGGCGCTGACGCCTCCCCTCCGAACCATCTTCAAAGGAAAATTCTTCATGCCTCTTCGCTTTGCTCTTCTCGGTGCCGGCCGTATCGGCAAGGTCCATGCTCGCGCCGTTGGTTCCAATCCGCAGGCCAGGCTGGTTGCGGTTGCCGACGCCTTCGAGAAGGCGGCGACCGATCTGGCCTCTGCCTATGGCGCCGAAGTGCGCAGCATCGATGCCATCGAGAAGGCCGGCGATATCGACGCGGTCGTCATCTGCACGCCGACCGACACTCATGCCGACCTGATCGAACGCTTCGCCAAGGCGGGCAAGGCGATTTTCTGCGAAAAGCCGATCGATCTCGACGCCGGCAGAGTGGAAGAATGCCTGGCCGTCGTCGACAAGGCCGGCGCCACCCTGATGGTCGGCTTCAACCGCCGCTTCGATCCGCATTTTGCCGCCGTGCGCAAGGCGATCGACGACGGCGCCATCGGCACTGTCGAAATGGTGACAATCACCTCGCGCGATCCCGGCCCGCCGCCGCTTGATTATATCGGCCGCTCGGGCGGCATCTTCCGCGACATGACCATTCATGATTTCGACATGGCGCGCTTCCTGCTCGGCGAGGAGCCGGTGGCGGTCAGCGCGCATGCTTCGGTGCTGGTCGACAAGAAGATCGGCGAGGCCGGCGACTTCGACAGCGTCAGCGTCATCCTCGAAACTGCCTCCGGCAAGCAATGCGTTATCTCCAACTCACGCCGCGCCACCTACGGCTACGACCAGCGCATCGAGGTGCATGGCTCGAAAGGCATGATTGCGGCCGAGAACCAGCGGCCGGTGTCGATCGAACTGGCCAATGAGAAAGGCTATACGCGGCCGCCGCTGCACGATTTCTTCATGACCCGTTATCTCGACGCTTATGCCAACGAGATCGCTGCCTTCATCGCGGCAGCGACGTCAGGCAAGAAGGCGACGCCGAGCGGCAAGGACGGGCTGGTGGCGCTCAGGCTGGCGGATGCGGCGCTGAAATCGGCCAAGGAAGGCAAGACCGTCCGCCTCGACAAAACAATCTGACTATCAAGCACAGGAGCAAGGCGATGAACGGTTCAGCCGGTCGCAATTCCGAAACACGCGCCATCGTCACCGGCGGCGCACAAGGCATCGGCTTTGCCGTCGCCGAAGCGCTGGCCGATGAGGGCTGCCGGGCGCTGGCACTGATCGGCCGCTCGCAGGAGAAGGGCGACAAGGCTGTCGCCATCCTCAAGGGGGCAGGCGTCGATGCCATCTTCATCAGCGCCGACGTCTCAAAAGTGGCCGACTGCAAGCGTGCGGTCGAAACGGCGATTGGCCATTTTGGTTCCGTCAACGCGCTGGTCAACGCCGCTGCCACCTCGGCCCGCGGCTCGCTGGTCGAGACCTCCGAGGATCTGTTCGACCAGATATTCCAGACCAATGTGCGGGGCCCGTTTTTCCTGATGCAGGGCGTGGTGGCGCATTTGCTGGCGCGCCAGGCACCGGGCTCGATCGTCAACGTGCTGTCGATGTCGGCGCATTGCGGCCAGTCGTTCCTGGCGCCCTATTCGTCGAGCAAGGGAGCGCTGGCGACACTCACCAAGAATGTCGCCAACGCCTATCGCGGCAATCGCATCCGCTGCAATGCGGTGCTGCCCGGCTGGATGGACACCGAGGGCGAGGCGATCGTGCAGAAGAAATGGCACGACGCCCCGGACGACTGGCTGGAAAGGGCCGAGGCCGCGCAGCCGATGGGCCAATTGGTGAAGCCGGCGCAGCTTGCCCGGTTGATCAGCTATATAATCAGCCCGCAGTCCGGCGTCATGACCGGGTCGCTGGTCGACTACGATCAGAGCATCGCCGGGGCGTCACCGGAATAACGCCGGCAAGTCTAGCGGAACGCCGCCCATCACTTCGTCATCCACGGGCGGAGCAAGGAGCGCAGCGACGCGGCGCAGACCCGAGGATGACGAAGTTCGGGGGGCTTCAGCCAATCGCGAATGGGCTGGAGTAAACCTCCTCCTCACCAGACACGTGACAAGCGCCTACGCTTCGACTATATGAACCGGATGATCCACCTGACCGCCTCGTTTTGGTACTTTAGCTACTCGCTGGCGGCGGGAGGATTGCGCTCGATCTGAAGATTGCAGCAACAATATCCGAACAGCCGCCAGACCTGGCGGCTTTTTTGTTTCAGCCGGCAGGTCTCCCCAATCAGGAGCATAAGCCGTGTTGACGACCACAGACGATCTTCGGGTCAAAGAAATAAGGGAACTGAGCACACCCGACGAGGTGATGCGGGAGATACCGCGCACGCTGACGGCGACGCGCACCGTTGCCGCATCACGCAATGCCATCCACGCCGTGCTGACCCGCGCCGACGACCGGCTGGTGGTTGTCGTCGGCCCCTGTTCGATCCACGACCCGGCCGCTGCCGTAGACTATGCCAGCCGTTTGGCATCGCTGCGTGAAAGCCTGTCGGACCGGCTGGAGATCGTGATGCGGGTTTATTTCGAGAAGCCGCGCACGACGGTCGGCTGGAAGGGCCTGATCAACGATCCCGACCTCGACGGCAGCTTCAACATTGACAAGGGCCTGAGGATGGCACGCAACGTGCTCTCCGCCGTCAACAATCTCGGCCTGCCGGCGGCGACGGAATTCCTCGACATGGCCACCCCGCAATATATTGCCGACCTCGTCGCCTGGGGAGCGATCGGCGCGCGCACGACCGAGAGCCAGATCCACCGCGAACTCGCATCAGGCCTGTCCTGCCCGGTCGGCTTCAAGAACGGCACCGACGGCAATTTGCGGATCGCGGCCGAGGCCGTGAAATCCGCCGCCCAGCCGCACCATTTCATGGCGGTGACGAAAGGTGGGCGCAGCGCCATCGCGACGACCACCGGCAACGAGGACTGCCACGTCATCCTGCGCGGCGGCATTGTGCCCAACTACGACGCGGCAAGCATAGCTGCTGCCTCCGCTGAGCTCGGCCGGATCGGCGTGGCACCTCGGCTAATGATCGATGTCAGTCATGCCAACAGCAACAAGAAGCCGGAAAACCAGCCGCTGGTGGCGGCTGACGTGGCGGGCCAGATCGCGGCAGGCGACGAGCGCATCATCGGCATCATGATCGAGAGCAACCTCGTCGCCGGCCGGCAGGACGTCGTGCCCGGCAAGCCGCTCCTCTATGGCCAGAGCATCACCGATGGCTGCATCGACTGGGCGACCACCGAGACCGTGCTGCACGGCCTTGCCGACGCCGTCGAGCAGCGCCGGTCGGCGCGACGCGCCACGATCGCTGGCCGTCCGGGAGCCGCCTGAGGCAGCCAATGCCGGCCCTGACCCTTCTCCCCTTGTGGGAGAAGGTGGATCGGCGCGCAGCGCCGAGCCGGATGAGGGGTGCTGGAAGAAACTCGGCGCAAAAAAATTGAGGGATTTTAAGCGTTTATTGCTTCGCTGTAGCGATCCGTCCAACACCCCTCATCCGACCGAGCTTCGCTCGGTCTCCCCTTCTCCCACAAGGGGGGAAGGGGAGACCAGCGCGGGCTTACTACCGCACCTCCATCCAGCGCTGTTCCGCGAACGAGCGCGCCATCGCGTGCACCGTGCGCTCGATCTCCAGGCCTTCGTCGAAATCGATGATCCGCGCCGGCTTGCCGGCAAGTCGCGTCAACAGTTCCCGGCATTCGATAATCTTGAGGTCATTAAAGCCGAGGCCGTGGCCGGGCGCCGGCAGGAAGGCGTCATAAGGCTTATGATGCGGCGCCACCAGGATGGTGCGATAGCCTTGCTCGGTCGGCCGGTCGGCCGTCAGATAGAGTTGGAACTCATTCATCCGCTCCTGGTCGTACAGGATCGAGCCCTTCGAGCCAAAAATCTGGATGGCGATCCGGCCTTTGCGGCCCCAGGCCGAACGGTTGACCAGCAGCGTGCCGGCGATGCCGTTTTCGAGATGCATCAGGATGCTGGCGATGTCGTAGGTCTCGACCGCGCGGCGCCCGCCCGAGGCGACGCGGCGGTCGGCATAGGGTCTGGCCATGTCGCACATGACGCGGGCAACGCGGCCGAACAGTACGGCGATGAGCGACAGCGGATGCACGGCGAAATCGTCGAGCGCGCCGTAACCGGACGCCGCCTCGTGCTTCCAGAAGAACAGCGCCTCCGGATCGGCCATGAAGTCCTCGTCCATCTCGATACGCAGATGGTTGACCTCGCCGATGATCTTCTCGTCGAGCAGCGCGCCGATATGGCGGATTGCGGGGTTCTGGATGTAGTTATAGCCGAGCGCGGCGACTTTGCCCGACTTTTGGGCCGCCGCAGCCATTGCTTGCGCCTCCGCAAAACTTGGCGCCATCGGTTTTTCACACCACAGATGCTTGCCGGCTTCGAGGATGGCGATGGCCATTTCCGGGTGGAACTGGTTCGGCGTGGTCAGCGAGATGACATCGATATCCGGGTCGTCGACGACGGCGCGCCAGTCACCGGACGCCTTGGCGAAGCCGAATTCGCTGGCACGGCGTTTGGCAAGATCCTCGTTGACCTCGCCCAGATGGACCAGCCTTGGCTTGGCCACATCGGGAAAGACGGTGCCGACCGCGTTCCAGGCAATGGCGTGGCACTTGCCCATGAAACCCGTGCCGATAAGACCTACCCCGACCATCCGCTTGCCTCCCTGTGCGCAAAATTTGTGTGGATGAATTAGTCCATTTTGTCTGCAGATGGAACGCTTGTCTCATTTTTTATGGTGTTCTTGCACAGGCCCGCTATGATGGGCCACAGAGGGAACCAGACGATGAGCCTGGGCGGAGCGACGATGGACGAACGGGTGCCGCGCGATTTCGAGACGCTGCGGGCGACGATACTGGAGCGGCGTCAGAGCCTGCCGAAACGTATCGCCCAGATCGCCGCCTATGCGCTCGACAACCCAGACGATATCGCCTTCGGCACCGCTGCCAGCATCGCCGCTTCCGCCGGTGTCCAGCCTTCGACCCTGATCCGCTTTGCCCAGCAGCTTGGTTTTGATGGTTTCACCAGCCTGCAGTTGGTGTTTCGCGAGCGCCTGCGCGAGCGCAACTCATCCTATGATGAAAGGCTGGCGGCATTGCGCGCCAAGGCCGAGGAAGGCGCCGGCCACCGCGCGATTTTCGACGGTTTTGTTGCCGCAGCCAGTACCTCGCTCAACGACATTTCGCGCACGCTGAATGAAGACCATTTCGAAGATGCGATCACCGTGCTGGCCAAGGCCGAAACCATTTACGTGCTGGCCAAGCGGCGCTCCTACCCGGTCGCCTCCTATATCGCCTATGCATTGGGCAAGCTCAAGATCCGCAACCAGCTGATCGAATCGGCCGCCGGCCTCAATGCAGAGATGATCGGCTTTGCCTCTCCAAGGGACGCCGTGATCGCCATCAGCTTTTCGCCCTATGCCCCGGCCACCATCGAGGAGGCGCGCGTCATTTCGGAGCAAGGCGTGCCGATCGTGGCGATTACCGACAGCTCCTTTTCGCCACTCGCTCAATTCGCCAGGGTCTGGTTCGAGGTCGCCGAGGCCGATTTCGCCGGCTTCCGCTCGCTGTCGGCGACGATGGCTTTGGCTATGGCGCTGACCGTCGCGGTCGGCGAGAAGCGGCGCGATAGCGGCCGCAAGCGCAAGCCTTAGATCACCTCTATTGCCGTTTCGCCTTCTGCCGAAAGCCGCGCTGCGTCGCGTGCAGGCGGCGACCCGAACTGGCGGGCATACTCCCGGCTGAACTGGGAAGCACTCACATAGCCGACGGCGAAGGCGACACGTGCGACGTTGCCCGGCTGGGCAATCAGCAGATGGCGGGCTTCCAGCAAGCGGATTTGCTTTTGATACTGGATTGGGCTCATGGCCGTTGCCGCCTTGAAGTGACGATAAAACGCAGCACTGCTCATACGGGCAATCTCGGCCAGGTCGCCGACCCGGACCGGCTGATGGGGATGCGAACGGATCCAGGCGATCGCCCGGCCAATCCGGGACAGATGGCCATCGGCGCGCGCAAGTTCACGAAGCTTTCCGCCTTGGGGGCCTTGCAGGAGCCGAAACAGCATCTCTCGCTCGATCATGGTCGCGAGCACGGGAATCTCCGCTGGCCGGTCAAGCAGCCGCATCATTCGACGCAACGCGTCGAGCAGATCGTCATCAGCGGGAGAGGTGGAGAAACTGTCGCCACTGAGGGCCGGCGCGTGCTCGACGAGGAGCGCGGCGACGGCCTGCAGGTCAAGGGTCAAGCCAATGGCCAGGTAAGGACGCGCCGTGCTCGCTTCGATTATCTGGCTGATGGTGGGCGTCTCGACAGTATAGATGAAATAGCTGGCCGGATTGTAACGAAGAGCCCGGTCGCCGATCAGAACCGTCTTCGCGCCCTGCAGTACGAATAAGATCCCCGACCCCCACACTCCTGGTATTGGCGCCGTGGCGACTTCGCTGCGGCCGATCGAAACGCGGGGAATCGCCGTTCTTGTTCTTCGCCCGCGCGCATGGCGGCTGGCGATCTCGATCAACTCCTGCAGCGCTTCGCTCATTGCGCCAGCATCGCGCATTCGCACCGGCTGCGCAACAGCGTGAGAGGATTAGGCAAGAACCGGAGAATTTCCGGCGCGCAACGCCCGCTGCCTCGCACCATTTGTGGGTCTTCCACAAGAAAAATGGAGACACCGATTATGAGAACATCGAAAAGCGCGCTGGTGACCGGCGCCAACAAGGGTATAGGCCGTGAAATCGCCCGGCGACTGGCGACCATGGGCTTCAAGGTCTGGCTCGGCGCCAGAAGCGCCGAACGCGGCATGGCGGCGGCGCAGGCATTGCGTGCCGAAGGCCTCGACGTAGAGTGGCTTGAGCTGGACGTCACGCGGGATGACAGTGTGGCGGCGGCAACCGAGGCGTTCGGGCAGGCCAGTCCCTGCCTCGACGTGCTGGTGAACAACGCCGGCGTCGCCATCAATTACGACCTGCCGCCGAGCCAGCAGCGGATCGCCGACATCCAGGCCACCTACGACGTCAATGTCTTCGGCCCGATCCGCGTGACCCAGGCATTCCTGCCGCTGCTGCTGGCAGCACCTGCTGCCCGGATCGTGATGGTGAGCAGCTCCACCGGGTCCATCGGCCGGGCGCTCGATCCCGCCACTGCGAACCACGCCGTTAACATGATGGGCTACGGCAGCTCCAAGACAGCCTTGAACGCCATCACGGTGGCCTTCGCCAGGGAGCTCGCACCGCAAGGCATCAAGGTCAACGCCGCGGCGCCCGGCTACACTGCCACCGATCTCAACGGGTATAAAGGTCACCGCACGGTGCAGCAGGCGGCCGAGATCGTCATTCACCTGGCGACCTTGGACGCCGATGGCCCGACCGCCGGGTACTTCAACGATGATGGCCCGCTTCCTTGGTAAATCAGCTGGTTTCAGTGGTAGACACTTGACGTTCGTCTGACTTCAAAGTTTCTGAACGCGCGAGCCTTGCACAGCACTTTTCAGCCTTGGGAATGCTCGTTCCATATTGACTATGGATTGGAATTATTATTTCATATTGCCGGCGCCACGCTGCCGCTCGCGCGTGTTACCCAAGACAACAAAGCCGATGGGAGGTTCGAATGGGCGAAGCCGTGGAAGCGAGACATGCGCCGCTCGACATCATCACAATCGGCCGCGCTTCCGTCGATCTCTATGGTCAGCAGATCGGCTCGCGCCTCGAGGACATTACTTCCTTTGCCAAGTCGGTCGGCGGCTGTCCGGCCAATATCGCGGTCGGTACTGCCAGGCTCGGCCTGCGCTCGGCGCTGCTCACCCGCGTCGGCAATGAGCAGATGGGCCGCTTCATCCGCGAGCAGCTGACCCGCGAGGGCGTTTCGGTCCAAGGCCTCAAGACCGATCCGGAGCGGCTGACCGCCCTGGTGCTGCTGTCGGTCGAGGATGAAGGCGTCTCGCCGATGATCTTCTATCGCAGCGATTGCGCCGACATGGCGCTTTCGAAAGACGATATCGATGAGGCGTTTATCGCTTCGGCACGCGCGGTCGTCGTCACCGGCACGCATTTTTCACGGCCCAACAGCGACGCCGCCCAGCGCAAGGCGATCCGTGTCATGAAAGCCAAGGGCGGCAAGGTGGTGTTCGACATCGACTACCGCCCCAACCTCTGGGGTCTCGCCGGCCACGCCGAAGGCTTCGAGCGCTATGTGAAATCCGACCGCGTCTCGGCGCAGTTGAAGACGGTGCTGCCCGATTGCGATCTCATCGTCGGCACCGAAGAGGAAATCATGATCGCCTCGGGCGCAGACGATTGCCTGAGCGCGCTGAAAACCATCCGCTCGCTGTCGGCGGCAACCATCGTGCTGAAACGCGGCGCCATGGGCTGCATCGTCTATGACGGGCCGATCAGCGACGACCTCGAGGACGGTATCGTCGGCAAGGGATTTCCAATCGAGGTCTACAATGTGCTCGGCGCCGGCGACGCCTTCATGTCGGGCTTCCTGCGCGGCTGGCTCGGCGAGGAAGGCTTGGCGACGGCGGCGACCTGGGCCAATGCCTGCGGCGCCTTTGCCGTGTCGCGGCTCCTCTGCGCACCGGAATACCCGACTTTCGAGGAATTGCAGTTCTTCCTGAAAAACGGCAGCAAGCATCTGGCGCTGCGCAAGGACGAGGCGATCAATCACATCCATTGGGCGACCACGCGCCGGCGCGACATCCCCTCGCTGATGGCGTTCGCCTGCGACCACCGCGTCCAGCTGGAGGATGTCGCGGCAAAAGCCGGCGCCGATCCGTCGCGAATCCCGGCTTTCAAGGTGCTGACGGTCAAGGCTGCGGCCAAGGTCGCGGCTGGCCGCGCCGGCTACGGCATGCTGCTCGACGAAAAATACGGACGCGAGGCGATGTTCGAATTCGCCCACCATTCCTTCGCCTGGCTCGGCCGGCCGGTCGAGTTGCCGAGTTCGCGGCCGCTTCGCTTCGAGTTCTCGCAAGACATAGGTTCGCAACTGACCGAATGGCCGGTCGACCACTGCATCAAGTGCCTGTGCTTCTATCATCCCGACGATCCCGCGGCGCTGAAGAGCGAACAGCAGCAGAAACTGCGCGCTTTGTTCGAGGCCGCGCGGAAAATGGGCAGAGAACTTCTGGTCGAGATCATCGCCGGCAAGCACGGCAGGCTCGACGACATGACCATCCCGCGCGCGCTCGAGGAACTCTACGCACTCGGCATCAAGCCCGATTGGTGGAAGCTCGAACCGCAGGCATCGGCCGGCGCATGGGCAAAGATCGAGGCGGTGATCCTGAAGCACGATCCGTGGTGCCGCGGGATTGTGCTGCTTGGCCTGGAAGCGCCGCAGGACGAGCTGGAAGCGGCCTTCGCCGCCACCGCCAAGGCGCCTATCGTCAAGGGCTTCGCTGTCGGCCGCACCATCTTCATTAACGCGGCCGAACAATGGCTTGCCGGCAAGATGTCGGACGAGGAGGCGGTGGCCGACATGGCATCTCGCTTCGAGAGACTGACCGAGGCATGGCTTGCGGCGCGCGGTCGCAAAGCAGCATAAGAAGGCGCGACATAAGCACTGCGGAGGAACCGACATGACCAAGACAATCCGCCTGACGATGGCGCAGGCGCTGACCCGCTTTCTTGCCCGACAGATGACCGAGATGCACGGCAAGAAAGTGCCGATCTTCGGCGGCGTCTGGGCGATCTTCGGCCACGGCAATGTCGCCGGCGTCGGCGAGGCGCTCTACCAGGTTCGCGACGAACTGCCGACCTTCCGTGCCCATAACGAGCAGGCAATGGCGCATGCGGCGATCGCCTACGCCAAGGCCAATTTCCGCCGCCGCTTCATGGCCGCGACCAGTTCGATCGGCCCCGGCGCGCTCAACATGGTGACCGCTGCGGCGCTTGCGCATGTAAACAGGTTGCCTGTCCTGTTTCTGCCCGGCGACGTCTTCGCCAATCGCATTCCCGATCCCGTCCTGCAGCAGGCCGAGGATTTTTCCGACGGCACGGCGACGGTCAATGACTGCCTCCGCCCGGTGTCGCGCTATTTCGACCGCATCACGCGGCCGGAGCAGATCATGCCGGCGCTCAATCGCGCCATGCAGGTGCTGACCGATCCCGCCGAATGCGGCCCGGTGACGCTGGCGCTGTGCCAGGACGTGCAGGCCGAGGCCTATGACTACCCCGAGAGTTTCTTTGCCGAGCGACTCTGGACGCCGCGACGGCAGCGCCCGGACCGCAACGAACTGGCGGCCGCAGTCGCGGTACTCAAAGCGGCGAAAAAGCCGCTGATCATCGCCGGCGGCGGCGTACTCTATTCGCAGGCGTCCGAGGAGCTGGCAAAACTGGTGCAAGGCGCCGGCATTCCAGTTTGTGAGACGCAAGGCGGCAAATCCTCGCTCCCGGACGATCATCCGTTGAACATGGGCGCGGTCGGCGTTACCGGCACTTCGGCGGCCAACAGGCTGGCCGAAGAGGCCGACGTCGTGCTTGCCGTCGGCACCAGACTGCAGGATTTCACCACCGGCTCCTGGGCATTGTTCAAGCATGCCGGCAGGACCATCATCGGGCTCAACGTGCAGCCTTTTGACGCCGGAAAGCACCAGGCGCTGCCGCTGGTCGCCGATGCGGCGGAAGGGCTCGCCGAACTCGCTGCGGCGCTGAAAGGCTGGAAAGCCCCTTCAGGCTGGACCGACAATGCGATCGCGGGCAAGAAGAACTGGCAAGCGGATGCCGACAAGGTGACGGCGTCGACCAATGCCGCCTATCCGTCCGACGCGCAAGTGATCGGCGCAGTACAGCGCGCCATGGGCTCCGGCGTGGTACTGCTTCATGCCGCCGGCGGCTTGCCCGGCGAATTGCACAAGCTATGGCAGGCGGGCGCGCCCGGCTCCTACCACGCAGAATACGGCTTCTCGACAATGGGCTATGAAATCGCCGGCGGGCTTGGCGTCAAGATGGCCAAGCCGGACGAAGAGGTCGTGGTCATGATCGGCGACGGCTCTTACCTGATGCTCAATTCCGAGATCGCGACCTCGGTGATGCTCGGCCTCAAGCTGACCATCGTGCTGCTCGACAACCGCGGCTATGGCTGTATCAACCGGTTGCAGATGGCGACCGGCGGCGCCAACTTCAACAATCTGCTGAAGGACGCCCGTCACGAAACCTTGCCCGAGATCGACTTCGCCGCACACGCTGCGAGCATGGGTGCGATTGCCGAAAAAGTGCCGTCGGTCGCCGGGCTGGAAACGGCGCTGGCGCAAGCGAAGAAGAACACGCGAACGACGGTGCTGGTCATCGACACCGACCCGCTGGTTTCGACCGAGGCCGGTGGAAGCTGGTGGGATGTCGCAGTGCCGGAAGTCTCGGCACGGCCGCAAGTGAATGCGGCGCGCAAGAAATATGAGGAAGCGCTGAGCGGGCGGGTTCTTTAGCCATCCGCGAACGCGCCTCGAATGTCTGAAACTGGAGTGACGACTTGAAAGCCAAACTGGGCATGTCCCCCATTGCATGGTGGAACGACGATCTCGCCGAACTCAGCGATGATGTGTCGCTGGAGGAGTGCCTGCGCCAGTCGCGCTCGGCTGGCTTTACCGGAATGGAAATGGGCCGCCGCTTTCCCAACGATCCGCAAATCATGCTGCCGATCCTGAAAGAGGCCGACGTGACGCTTTGCGGCGGCTGGTTCTCGGGGACGCTGGTCGACGAAGACATGGCGAAGAACAAGGATCGTATCCAGCCGATGATCGACCTGTTCAAGGCGGTGAACGCGCCATGCATCGTCTATGGTGAAGTCGGCCGCTCCATCCAGGGCGACCGCTCGAAGCCGCTCGCCAGCAAGCCCAGGCTTTCGGACGAGGAAATGAAAGCCTACGCCCGGCGGCTCACGCAGTTCGGCGAATGGTGTGCAGAGCAAGGCATGCCGCTCTCCTACCATCATCATATGGCGGCAGTAGTTGAGACCGAGCCAGAGCTAGATGCCTTCATGCGTTACTCGGGAGAAGGCATTCCATTGCTGCTCGACGCGGGTCACCTGGCCTTTGCCGGCGGCGATGTGCTGCGCGCTATTGATAACCACCACCCGCGCATCAACCATGTGCATGTGAAAGATGTGCGCATGGAGGTGATCGCGGGACTGGATCGCGAGAAGCAATCGTTCCTCGACGCGGTGGCACTTGGCGCCTTCACCGTGCCGGGAGATGGCTCGCTGGATTTTGGCGCCATCGTCCAGAGGCTCGCCGACCATGGCTATGAGGGCTGGTTCGTGGTCGAGGCCGAGCAGGATCCGAAGAAGAACCCGCCGCTCAAGATGGCGCAGGTCGGCTACAAGGAATTGATGCGGGCTATGACGGCGGCCGGCTATACGGTGGAGACACAGGGCTTTCCCAATGCTTGAGAGTTCGCGAGGAAAGGTGTTGATCCGATGAAAGACTCCGAGCACCCGTTTTTCCGGCCGCTGTGGCGGCGCGTCGCCGTTGTCGCGGTCTGCCTGGTCTGGTCGGTAATCGAATTCGCCACCGGCACGCCGTTCTGGGGCGTGATCGCGCTCGGCTTCGCCGGCTATGCCGTCTGGCAGTTTTTCTACCTCTACAAGCCGGCTGACGAGGACGAGCCATCGGCAGACGCCAAACCGAAGGAATGACCATGTCTAAGCTGCTCGTCAAAGCCAATAAGGGCCACGGCCGCATCGCTCATGTGACGCCGCAAAACGCCGGCTGGACCTATGTCGGCTTCGATCTGCATCGGCTCAGGCCCGGCGAGAGCGCTTCCGGGCAAACCGCGGATCGTGAGGTCTGCCTGGTGTTCGTCACCGGCAAGGGCAAGGCCAAGGCCGGCGGCAAGGATCTCGGCTTGCTGGGCGAACGCATGTCGCCGTTCGAAGGCAAGCCTTGGTCGGTCTATGTGCCGCAGGGGTCGGAGTGGTCGGTGAGCGCCGATACCGATCTCGAACTTGCCATCTGTTCGGCGCCAGGACTGGGCGGCGGTCTGCCGGTCCGTGTCATCGCGCCCGACGATCTCGGCCACGAGGTTCGCGGCAAAGGCACCAACACGCGCTACGTCACCAACATCCTGCCGGAGGGCAAGCCGGCCGATTCCTTGCTGGTGGTTGAAGTCATCACACCCGGCGGCCACACATCGAGCTATCCGCCGCACAAGCACGACCAGGACAATCTGCCGGCCGAATCCTATCTCGAGGAGACCTATTACCACCGTCTCAACCCGCCACAGGGCTTTGCTTTCCAGCGCGTCTACACCGATGCCGACCAGAACGGTGCTCGTTCGCTCGACGAGGCGATGGCGATCGAGGACGGCGACGTCGTGCTGGTCCCCAAGGGTTATCACCCCTGCGCCGCCTGCCACGGCTATGATCTCTATTATCTCAACGTCATGGCCGGACCGAAGCGGACGTGGAAATTCCACAACGCGCCCGAGCACGAATGGCTGATGAAGGCCTAACCACTTCCCCTTCGCCCCAACCGCTGGTCCAAGCGAAAAATCGTCGGCTAACGACCCGGCTGTGTGGTTTTGTTACCGAAAACGCCGCAAAGCTTCGTCAATTCGTCATGGAAATCACCTATGGCAGCGGGGCTGACGAGGACTTTCGATGCGCTACGCGATCTATTTCACCCCCCGACAGGACGAACCGCTGGCACGGATCGCTGCCGACTGGCTCGCCCGCGACCCATTCGGTGCCGCCACAAAGCCGGTCGAGGCTGCGGGCGAGTTGTCGGCGGCAGAAGTTGCCTTCCATACCGCCTCGGCGCGCCGCTATGGCTTTCATGCGACACTGAAGGCGCCCTTCAGACTGGCCTCCAACGAGACGGAAACGTCGCTTCGTGCAGCACTCGACGATTTTGCCGAGGCGACGCCGCTGGTTACGATCCCGCGCCTCGTCGTCAGCCAGATCGACGGCTTCTTCGCGCTGGTGCCGGAAGCACCGCTGCCGGCGCTCAACCGCTTCGCCGACGACGTGGTGCGCGACTTCGACCGCTTTCGCGCGCCGTTGACGGAAGCCGAGATCGAACGGCGCAGCCCCGATTCGCTGAAGCCCGACGAGTTCCGTAATCTCTGCCAGTGGGGCTATCCCTATGTCTTCGAGACGTTTCGCTTCCATATGACGCTGTCCGGCCGGGTGTCGTCACAGGAAAGCCCTCGTCTTCGCCTAGCAATCGACAGCCTGTTTGCGGACGTGCTGCAACGGCCGGTGGCGGTGGACGCGCTGACGCTGTTTGTGGAAACTGAACCGGGCGCACCGTTCATGGTGCTGTCCCATCACGCGCTCGGGCGCCGCCCGGCCAGAAGAACTGCCTAAATGACTATTTGCTTTAACCGCATGGTGCGAAGCCAATTCATTTTCAATTGGCTGCAAAATGCTGCAAGGACTGCCTGAAATGACTGCCGAGACCGTTCTTGACAATGCCCGTATCGTGCTGGCCGACCAGATCGTCGAAGGGTCGATCGTGCTGCGCGACGGGGTGATCGCCGCCATCGATCCCGGCGCTGGCCGCAGCGGCGAGGACATGGGCGGCGACTTCATCATCCCTGGCCTGGTCGAGCTCCATACCGACCATCTCGAAGGCCATTACGCGCCGCGGCCGAAAGTGCGCTGGAACCCGATCGCCGCGGTTCTCGCGCATGACGCGCAGGTGGCGACGGCCGGCATCACCACCGTGCTCGACGCCTTGCGCGTCGGCATGGACGAGGACGCCGACCTGACGGCCGCCGACATACGCAAACTGGCCGACGCGATCGAGGACAGCGTGCAGCAGGACCGGCTCAGGGCCGACCATTTCATCCATTTGCGCTGCGAGGTTTCGGCGCCGGACTGCCTCACAGCCTTCGCCAATTTCGAAGGCGACGAGCGGGTCAGGCTGGCGTCGCTGATGGACCATGCGCCGGGACAGCGCCAATTCGTCGATCTCGAAACCTATGCCTATTATTACCAGCGCAAGCTGAAGCTGACCGATCGCGATTTCCAGAAATTCTGCGAAAAGCGGATGGCGGAATCGGCGAGGAATTCGAGCCCGAACCGCAGCTTCATCGCCGCTGCCTGCCAAGAGCGCGGCATCGTGCTCGCCAGCCATGACGACGCAACCGTCGGCCATGTCGACGAAGCGATCGAGCAAGGTGTGCGCGTCGCCGAGTTCCCGACCACCGAGGAGGCGGCGCGGGCTTCAAAAGAGGCAGGGCTCGGCGTATTGATGGGCGCGCCGAACGTCATGCGCGGCGCGTCGCATTCGGGCAATGTCTCGGCCCGCACGCTGGCCGGCGATGGCCTGCTCGATATCCTGTCGTCGGACTACATTCCCTTCAGTCTGATCCAGTCAGCCTTCTTCCTCGGCGACGTGGTCGAGGGCATTTCCTTGCCACAGGCGGTGGCGATGGTCTCGAAGAACCCGGCCGAGGCGGTCGGCCTCACCGATCGCGGTGTCATCGAGCCCGGCCGGCGCGCCGATCTGGTTCGCGTGCGCGTCGACGACCATGTCCCGGTCGTCCGCACGGTCTGGCGGCAGGGACGCCGGGTCGCATGATGGTGTCGGCATCGGTCGAGCGTGAATTGTCCGCTACGGGATTTCCGATCCGCGACGGTGTCTTCGTCGCCGTCGTCGGGCCGAGCGGTGCCGGCAAGGACACGGTGATCGGCTATGCGCGCGCCGTGTTTGCCGACGAGAGCCGGCTGGAGTTCGTGCGCCGGGTGATCACCCGGCCGAGCGATGCGGCCACCGAGGACCACGACACGCTCGCCGACGTTGCCTTCGTCGAGGCCGAAGCGGATGGCGCCTTCGCGATTTCCTGGGAGGCGCATGGCCTGCGCTATGGCATCCCGGCCCAAGTCGATTGGTCGGTCTCAAACGGCCGTGTCGCGATCGCCAACGTCTCGCGCGCGATCATCCCGGCGCTGCGGGAGCGCTACGCCAATCTGGCTGTCGTCGAGATCACGGCTACACCGGATATCCTGGCCGAGCGGCTGGCATTGCGCGGTCGCGAATCGCGCGGCGAAGTGCTGGCACGGCTGGCGCGCAGTGCCAATGTCGCGCTGTCCGGACCGGGTGTCACCTCGATCGACAATAGCGGCCCTCGTGAAGCCGCCGGCGAGCGCTTCGCCGAGGTGCTGCGCAAGGCCATGGCCTTCTCCGACATGTCGGGCCTTATCTAAAGTAGCGCCCATCCGATGCATTCGGTATGGGCGCTACTTGTCTAACCGATATCTTTTTGGAAACCGGTATCCACTTTTCGGGATTATGGCCTCATGCGGCGTGCCGGTCCCGACCAGCGTGACGAGTATCCGTGGCAGTGGTTGTCGAAGGCTTCGCTGGCGCATCCGCTGGTGTGTCCAGAACTGCAACGTGGTGCCGATACACCATCTCCCAGCCCTTCCAGCCGGTGAACAGCAGTATGCAGACCACTATGAACGACAAGAGCACACCCCATGGGCGAACCGCGGCTTCGGCGCCTTGCGCATAGCGAAGGTAGAAATTGATCAGTGCCACAACGACCGCGGTCAAGTTGCCTAGCATGTGGTACCAGGCGTCGGACAAGGCGCGAATGCGCGGCTCGTTGAGGAAGTCGATAAATCCGGCTGTCGCAGCGAGAAGGGCCATTACTATGGCTGCCCCGATCAGCCACATCGATGCCCGTGCCCAGAAGGCATCGGCAGTCCCCCAGAAAACCAGGTCGGTGACAAACGCACCGACAAGAAACGCGACAGGAAAAGGTATCAGCATCGGGTGGAGGGGGTGAGTTCCTACTTTGGCGGTACTAACTGGATTCGTGGGCATGGAACGCCTCCGCGTAGCAAAGCTTAAATAAACGCTCAGATACGGGTTTCGTTCCAAATAGAGACCGACCTGAACTGCTGTCGCGAAGCTCCGGCTGACTCTTTCACGCCACCTGCTATGGCCGTCGGCGTATTTCATCCAGCTATTTTTGCGTCACTCGGCGGCAGCACCCGCCACGCCCTTGCGTGTGGCTTCCAGCATCCGCCGCCGCGCCCTGAACACGCCCCATTGCTGGTCGACCAGCACGCCGATGAGGATCACCCCGCCCATGACGGCGAAGTTGAGCGAGGACGGGATGCCGAGCAGGTTGACGAGGTTCTGCAGCTCCTGCAGCAGCACGGTGCCGAGCAGGACGCCGATCAGCGAGCCTTCGCCGCCACGCAGCGAGAAGCCGCCGAGCACCGCGGCCGCGATGGCATAGAGCTCGTAGAACTGACCGTGGCTCGCCGGCGAGATCGAGCGTGTGTACATGGCGAAATAGATAGCTGACAGCGCCGTCAGCACGCCGCAGATAACATAGGCGGCCATGACGATGCGGCCGGTGCGGATGCCGGAATATTTCGCCGCTTCCTCGTTCTTGCCGATGGCATAGAGATAGCGCCCGAACACCGACCGGTGCAGCACCACCCACATGACGACGGCGATGACGATCAGCGCGATGAAGCTGTTCGGCACGCCCCAGGACCGCCCCGCCGTCAGGAACTCGAGTTCCGGGAAGTTCTGTCCGAAGGCAAAGCCGGCGGTGCCGTCAGCGGTGTAGAAGCGCGCCACGCCGCGATAGATCAACAGGCCGCACAAAGTCACCACGAAAGGCTGCAATTTGAGCCGGGTGATCAGCCAGCCATGCGCCAGCCCGATGATGCCGCCGAGCACCAGGATCAGCGGCAGGGCGACCGGCCAGGCCATGCCGCGCGTGGCGATGAAGTCGATGAACAGCACGCCGAGCAGCGCAACCACCGAGCCGACCGACAATTCGATGCCACCGGTGATGATGACGAAGGCTTGGCCAATCGACAGGATGCCGAACAACCCGATCAGGTTCGAGGTGTTGGCGAGATTGATCGGCAGCAGGAAGCGTGGGTTGATGATTGCCACCACCGCGCCGACCACCAGGATCAGGATCAGCAGGCCGAGATCTTTCTTGCTCATCGTCTTCTCCCAGTGCCTGCGAACTACTTCGGCTGCTTGCCGACCGCCAGCAGCAGCACGTTTTCCTGGCTGAACCGGTCCTTGTCGAGAATGCCGGAGATCTGGCCTTCATGCATGACGGCAATGCGGTCGGAAACGCCGATCACCTCCTCCATGTCGCTGGAGATCATCAGCACGGCGACGCCGGCATCGGCCAGCGCCCGCATCAGCCCGTAGATCTCGGCCTTGGCGCCGATGTCGATACCGCGGGTCGGTTCGTCAAGAATCATCACCTTCGGCTTCATCGCCAGCCATTTGGCCAGCACGACCTTTTGCTGGTTGCCGCCGGACAGCGTGCCGGTGCGCGTCTGGACGGAGGGCGCCCTGATGCCGAGATCGGTCTTCTGCTTCTCGGCGGTGGCGGATTCCGCGCCGGCCGAGACCAGCGAGCGCCGCGAATGCGCCGGCAGATTGGGCAGCGAAATGTTCTGGGCAATCGACAGGTCGAGCAGGATGCCGGTCAGCTTGCGATCCTCGGGGACGAGGAAAATACCGTTGGCCACTGCGTCCGCGGCCGAACCAAGAACCAGATCTTTTCCGTCAAGCTGGAACGAGCCGCCAAAGCTCTTGTCGATGCCGAACAGGACGCGCGCCAGCTCCGTCCGGCCGGAGCCGACGAGACCGGCGAGGCCGAGGATCTCGCCATGCCTGACATCGAGGTCGACGGGCCGGTCGGGATAGGCAGCGGTGCGAATGGCCTTGACCGACAGCGCGACAGAGCCCGGCGGGCGCGCCGATTCCGCGGCCTTCTCGCGCTCCTTCAGCATGCGGCCGATCATCAGCTTGACCATCTGGTCGTGATTGATCGCGCTCTTCGGCAAGGTTCCGGCGAGCATTCCGTCCCTGAGCACGACGACGCGGTCGGCGACGCGCTCGACCTCGTGAAGGCGGTGCGAGATGAAAATGACACTGATGCCGTCTGCCTTGAGCGCCTTGATGACGCCGAGCAGCTTGTCGGTTTCGGCGATCGGCAGGCTCGAGGTCGGTTCGTCAAGGATAACCAGCCTTGCCTCGATCGACAGCGCCTTGGCGATCTCGACCATTTGCTGCTGCGCCAGCGACAGCGCCGACACCGGCGTATCGGCCGAGAAATTGGCGCCCACGCGTTTGAGCAGCGGCGCCGCCTGCGCTCGCAGCCTGGCGCGGTCGACGAGCTTGAGCGGCCCGGCGCGCAGCGGTTCGCGGCCAAAGAAGATATTGGCGGCCACGTCGAGGTTTTCGAACAGGTTGAGTTCCTGGTGGACGAAAGCGATGCCCGAGCCGATGCTCGCCTCGACAGTCAGCCCGTCATGGGCGACGCCATCGACGGTGATGGTGCCGGTGTCCGGCCTGGTCACGCCGCCGAGGATCTTCATCAGCGTCGATTTGCCGGCGCCGTTTTCGCCGACCAGGCCGATGACCTCGCCGGGCCTTACGTCCATCGAGAATCCGTCCAGCGCGACGACACCGGGATAGGTCTTGCGCACACCGTCGAGGCTCAGGAACGGAGCGGCCGTGGATGCAACGATGGATGGGTCGGAATAATTCATCACGCCTGACAGCAGCCGGTGAGCCGTTTGGTCTCAGACTGACGGGCCTCGCGAAGCCCGTCAATAGAACGCCGGCTCAAGGCGAACCTTGAGCCGGCGCAACCTAATTCGCTCAGTTTCCAGACATCGCCTTGAGGCTGGCGGCGTAGGCGTCAACATCGTCCTTGCCGATGATCTTGGTCGGGATGATGATCAGTCCATCGGCGGGAATGCCCGACTTGTCGCCCTCGAGATAGGCAGCCATCAGCTTCATGCCCTGATAGGCCCATTCGAAGGGCTGCTGCACGACGGTGGCGGCGACGGTGCCTTCCTTGACGCCGCCCAGCGTGATCGGATCGTCGTCGAAGCCGACGACGGTGATCTGGCCGAGCTTGCCGGCATCGCGCAGCGCTTCATAGATGCGCGGCGTGTTGTAGGAATAGAAGCCGACCATGCAAGTGACGTCGGGGCTGGCGACCAGCGCGTCCTCGACGTTCTTCTTGGCGCGAGCCTGATCGATGTCGTCGCCGCGCACGTCGACCAATTCGATCTTGGTGCCGGCGAGACCTTCCTTCATGCCCTGGATACGTTCCTTGGCATTGTCGGCGCCGAGCAGGCCAACGAAGCCGAGGCACTTGCCGCCGTCAGGCATTGCCTTCTTGGCGATCTCTGCCGCCTGCTTGCCGGCATCGACATTGGAAGAGCCGATATAGGCGACACGCTTGGTCTGCGGTGCGTCGCTGTCGGTGGTGAACAACGCCGTTTCCGAGGCGATCTTGTTCAGCCCGTCGGTCGACGTCTTGGGATCGACGGCCGAGACCATGATCGCCTTCACGCCGGCCGTCACCAGATCGTCCATCAGGCGCTGCTGGATGGCGACCGAGGACTGCTCCGGATATTTGAGCTCCAGATTGTATTTGGGCAGTTCGCCTTGAGCCTTCTTGACGCCGGCTTCGGCCGCCTTCCAGAAATCGGAAGCGCCGTTGACGACGAAGGCCAGTGTCGGCTTGTCGTCGGCCCGCGCAATTGCGCTGACGGACAGGCCGAGCAGCAGGGCCGCAGCGGCGACGGACGCATTTCGTATTACAGATTTCATATTCAACCTCCCATTTGACTTAGTAATTTTCGCTGATGATGAACGTGCCGACGCGGCTTGGACGCCCTCCTCCTCAGGGTTCCGGCAGCGAGGAACGACGCCATTCCAGCCGCGATCATCGACTTTAGAGACTCATTCGCCGTTCGTAAATAGTCCGATTTGTCTGACATTTCCCGAAACGGCAGGCGAACTTCGGCTGACGGGAACCGTCCGATACCAGGCTGGCTTGCATTCCGAACACGCACGGTCCGATGTCGTCCGGGCATGACGGATTGACGTTATAGGGATGCCAGATATTAGTAAAGAGTATTAGTGGATCGGGGGATCCTCGCCACAAAAGAGAGGTCTTCCAATCGTTGCCGCTTGGGATTGGCGACTAAATCGCGTAAGAGGGTAGATTATATCTATTAGTAGCGCTTTGCCTTATAAATGCGAAATTCGAGGGACTAACGACGTGAACGAACCACTTCGGGATGCGGTCCTTCAGGGTACCAGACGGCGAAAGCCGTCCGGGAAAAACCCCAAGGGCCGCGTCACCATGACCGACATCGCCAGGGCCGCAGGCTGTTCGCAGGCGACGGTCTCGTTCGTCCTCAACAACACGCCGGGCATAAGGCTGTCGCAGCAAACCCGAGAGCGGGTGATTGAGACCGCACGAACGCTGGGCTATTCGCCGCCGGTGTTTTCTGCCTTGCGAGCCCCTGTTGCCGCATTCGGCGGGCTGGATGGCGTGATCGGCTTCGCAGTCGACCAACTGGCGACCAGCCCGGAGGCGGTCGTCGCCATTGAAGGGGCGCGGCAAGCCTCATGGAACGCCGGCAATGTGCTTTTGGTGGCGCAGACCATGGGCGACGAGGTGATGGAGCCTCGCGCCATCGCGGCGCTGACCAAGCGGGGCATTTCGGCGCTGATCTACATGACCATCTTCACCCGCGAGATCGTCGCGCCGGACTATCTCTACGGCCTCGACATTCCGGTCATCCTGCTCAACTGCTACACCGCCGACTATGCCTTCCCCGCCGTGGTGCCGAGCGAGATCGCCGGCGGCCAGAGCTCCACCCGCCACTTGATCGGCCATGGCCACCGGCGCATCGCCACCATTACCGGCGAGCCCTGGATGCAAGCGGCGCAGGACCGGCTGAAGGGTTACCGCCGGGCGCTGGCGACGGCCGACATCCCCTTCGACCCGGCGCTGGTCGTCGAAGGCGACTGGTCGGCGAGCGCCGGCTATGCCGCGACCGTCAAGCTCTTGGCGCTGAAGGACCGGCCGACCGCCATCTTCTGCCAGAACGACCGCACCGCGATCGGCTGCTACGAGGCGCTAAAGGAGGCCGGCCTGCACATCCCCCGGGATATTTCGGTGATCGGTTATGACGACGAGGAGATCGCGCGGCATCTGTTCCCGCCGCTGACGACGTCGATCCTGCCGCATATGGCGATGGGACAATGGGCGATCGAGCAGCTCGAAGTCCCCGCTGCTCCCGGTCGTGGCCGCTATCCCATCACCAAGCTCGAATGCCCGCTGGTGGAGCGGGAGTCGGTTGGCGCTCTGGCGGGCTGAGGCGAGAGCGCCGGCGATCGACAATGGCACAGGCTTGACATCGGGCCCGGCATATACCCGATTGATTTCATGAGATTGCAAAGCTGCTACAATTTTCAGGACTTCCGCCGGCTGGCAAAACAGCGCCTGCCAGGTCCGATCTTCAATTATATCGATGGCGGCGCGGACGACGAGACGACGCTGCGGCGCAACACGGCGGCGTTCGAGGACTGCGATCTCGTCCCCAACGTCCTTGCCGGCGTCGGACAGGTCGACATGTCGGTCACCGTCATGGGCCAGAAGCTGGCGATGCCGGTCTATTGTTCGCCGACGGCTCTCCAGCGACTGTTTCACCATAGCGGCGAGCGCGCCGTCGCCGCGGCGGCGGAGAAGTTCGGCACGATGTTCGGCGTCTCGTCGCTCGGCACGGTCAGCCTGGAGGAAGTCCGCAAGCACAGGACGCCGCAGGTCTATCAGTTCTATTTCCATAGGGATCGCGGCCTGAACCGCGCCATGATGGAGCGCGCCAAGGCGTCCGGCGTCGAGGTGATGATGCTGACGGTCGACAGCGTCACCGGCGGAAACCGCGAGCGTGACCTGCGGACCGGCTTTTCCATCCCATTTCGGCTTACGCCCGGCGGCATGATGCAGTTCGCGATCAAGCCGAGATGGGCTATCGACTATTTGACACACGAAAAGTTCAGCCTGCCGCAGTTGGACGGCCATATCGATCTCGGTGGCGGAGCGCTTTCCATCAGCCGCTATTTCACCGAGATCCTCGATCCATCGCTGGATTGGAAGGACGTCGAAGACATGGTCCACTTCTGGAACGGCCAGTTCTGCCTGAAGGGGATCATGAGCGTCGCCGATGCCAGAAAAGCCGTCGACATCGGCTGCACCGGTATCGTTCTGTCAAATCATGGCGGCAGGCAGCTGGACGGCTCGCGCAGCCCCTTCGACCAGCTGTCGGAGATCGTTGACGCGGTGGGCGACAAGATAGACGTCATCATCGACAGCGGCGTCCAGCGCGGCACGCATGTGCTGAAAGCCCTGTCGTTGGGCGCCAAGGCCGTCGGCGTCGGGCGCTACTATCTCTTCCCGCTGGCAGCCGCCGGACAGGCCGGCGTCGAACGGGCGCTCGGCCTGATGCGAACCGAGATCGAACGCGACATGCGGCTGATGGGATGCAGGTCGGTGGCAGAGCTTTCCAGGGGGAATGTGCGGTTTAGGTGATAGAGCCGGGAAGTGGCGCACGGCATAAGCTTTTCGAAGTGCGAAGCTATACCGACCTGCCGCCGCTGCTGCCGTCCGTTTCGAAGACAGCCTCGCCGGAAACAGCATCCGTATATCCGCCCTCAAGCTGCTGCAACGTATGCCGGAACCGATCAGGATTGCCTAGCATTTTGGGCCTGGCATCGACCATGTGCTGGAACGTGTCACACTCTCCAATCGAGAAGAAGGCGCCGTCTCCCGATTTGATGAGAGCCATTTTTCGCAATCCCTCGAAGTTGCGCGGAGCGCTGCTGAACAGTTCAACGAATTCGTCTTCACTACCCGGCTTGACCCGGAAGCGGACGCTGTTGAATGCCGTCATCTACGTTCCCTCGTGAAAGAACTGAAGAACCTCGAATTTGCGAAAGCCTAAGGCACCTCAAACCCTTCGAACAGGTGTACAGGAAAATCGGAAGGTTGGCTTCAGTCACCTCTGGCCGAAAGCCCCGTTTCTGGCGCTATTTTGCCAGGAAGAGGACGACGCTCGATCTCAATCGGTACGCCCTTCCGACCGGCAATGAAACGCACTGTTAACGCCGTTCGCGGGTGACAGGATGTTGGCCGCAGTTCGAAGGTATAATCTGCGTCTCGCTGTCAGTTGCGGAGGCGAAAATGAATTTGCTTCGGATTGCGCTCTTGTGCACGGCCATGATCGACCTTGGAACGCCGGCCGTTCGCGCTGAGGATCGGCCTGTGCCGCAGAACAATAAAGCCGCAACAACGCAGCCGCCCGTTCATTGTGAAGGCCAAAATTGTCTCCCGCCGGCGAAAGATCCCGTGCAGGAATGCACTGGCCAGGATTGCACGCCAGGCCCGCCGACTGAACCGGCCCCGGAGATTAAGCAGGCCGACTGAGTCGCATCAGCGGACCATCCGCTCTTTGCAAGGACGGCGCTCACTCAAGGCAACCTTCCGGCCAGTGGCGGCAGATTCTGTTACCTATGTCCCCGGGCCGTACATTGAGTTTAATGGCGCGCCCGAAGAGATTCGAACTCCTGACCCCCAGATTCGTAGTCTGGTGCTCTATCCAGCTGAGCTACGGGCGCGCAACAGGCCATGCTTTGCATAGCCCCGCGATCCGATCCTGGCGACCGGCCGCGAATGTGAGCTGTTCCCTAGCGACTGAATTTGCGAAAAGCAAGCCGATCCTGGCCAAAAGTTTTGCCGTCATGTTTTGCCGTCATGCGCCGGCCGGCGAAGGCAAGATCACTTCACGCAGCGGCCGAGCCGATAGGTCGTCGTCTTGGACCGGTCATTTGCCAATCGGAACGGTCCGTAACGAAACGAGCCGTTGCACGGCGGCCGAGCCACCCTTTGTGATTGAAACGATCCGTAACGAAACGGTTCGTTACGCCGGGCGGCGCAGCCCGTTGCGGGCCTGGTCGAGCCGGACCGGCTGGTCGGGAATGGTGACCGCGAATGTGGTGCGACCGCCGATCGATTCGACCAGCTCCACCGTGCCGCCATGGGCGCGGATCAATTCATGGGCGATCGCCAGGCCAAGGCCGGTGCCGCCGCTGCGGGCCGAGCCGCGAAATGCCGCGAACAGGTTTTCGCGCGCCTTAGGCGGCAGGCCGGGGCCGGTGTCGGTGACGACGATGCGGCTGACGCTGCCGATGCGCTCGGCCGATATGGTCAGGCGGCGCACCACGGCGCTCTCGGTGTCCGCCGCCATCGCCTGCACGGCGTTGCGGCTAAGATTGGTGAGCACGCGGAACAGCTGGTCGGAATCGGCATCGACCTCGAGCACCGGGTCGACGGCGTTGACGAATTCGATGCCGCATTCGATGTCGAGCAGGCCCTGGACGTCTTCGACCAGCTGGCGCAGCCGCAGCCTGCGGCGCGACGGCGGCGGCTCCTGGGTGCGGCCATAGGCCAGCACGCCCTCCGAGTAGGACACCGCACGGTCGAGCGCGCGCAGCAGTTTTGGTGCGAAGGCCTGCACGGTCGGGTCCTTGACCTGGCGCAGGCGGTCCGACATCAGTTGCGCCGAGGCGAGGATGTTGCGCATGTCGTGGTTGATCTTCGACACGGCCAGGCCGAGATCGGCCAGGTGCTTCTGCTCGGTCAGCATCTTCTGCAGCCGCTCCTGCATCTGCGACAGCTCGCGTTCGGCGACGCCGATCTCGTCGGCCCGGGCGGCGGGGTGAATGATCCGACCGGGATCGTCGGGCGCCTCGGAAAAGGACAGCATCGAGCGTGTCATCGTCCTGATCGGGCCGATCATGATCAAGTCTATCGCGGCGTAGACCAGCATGGCGGTGAACAGCGAGATCAGCAGCGAGACGAAGGCGACGTTGCGCGAATAGATCAGCATGGCATTGCGCAGGCGGTGGTCGGGCATGATCAGCTCGAATTCTTTGTCGCTGTCGCCGACCGGCCCGAAAACGCGCAGCATCCGCTTGCCGCCGAAAAACAGCGTGTCCAGCGCGCCGGTCATACCCTTGATCATGCCGACATTGGCGATATCGATATGCTCGTCGACCTGCGGCGGCATTTCGGCCACCACCAGAAGCCGCGAGACGCCGCCGTCGCGTACGGCGATCGCCTTGGCGCCGATCGCCATCAGTACGTCGTTCTGGGCGGCACGCGACAGCGAGGCAGGTTCGCCCTGCACCAGGACGATCGAAACCGCGGCGGCGGTGCTCAGCCTCTCCTTCAGCCAGCTCAGCCTGTAGCTGGCGATCCAGGGCACGAAGATGAGGATTTCGGCCAACAGCACGAAGACGATGGTGAGCAGCAGCAGCTTGGTCGACAGGCCGCGCGCCAGCGGCACCCTGCGGGTGGCGGCCTTCGCCTGGGCGATGCTTTCGTCGGTTGCTGGGACTTCACTCATGCTCGTCGTCACGGCTGCCTGTCATCACGGCTGCTTGTCTTAGGGACTGCTCGTCTTCACGATCGCTTGATCGGGTGAGATTAGGCGATTGCGGCTTTTTTGCCAAATTCATCCTTGGCCGAAGCCGGACAAAGGGCCGCAAGACTTCGATGCCGGTCCGACAATGCCGGCCCGACACGCTGGATTGACTTCCAAAACCCTTCTTTCTATAAGCCCGCTCACGCTCGGGCCATTCGTCCCGGCGCGGTTTCGATCGCGCCAAAACCGGCCCGGCAAAGCTCCTGTTACAAAGTGACAGAATCAAGAAGGGCCGCACCCCGCGGTATTTAAACAAATGAAGCGTACTTACCAGCCGTCCAAACTCGTCCGCAAACGCAGGCACGGTTTCCGCGCCCGCATGGCCACCAAAGGTGGCCGCGGCGTCGTCGCAGCCCGCCGCAACCGCGGCCGCAAGCGTCTCAGCGCCTGAGCACCAAGCGAGAGACAAGATCGTTGCCCGCAACCGGCAAGCCAACGGGTGCCCATCCCAAGCGGCTTCTGAAGCGCGCGGAATTCCTGGCTGTCCGCCGCGGCGAAAAGCGCCGCGGGCGGCTTTTCCTCGTCGAGGTCCTGGGCCGCGGCGACAGCGAGGCGCCGCGCGTTGGCTACACCGTCACCAGGAAGGTCGGCAACGCCGTCGTTCGCAACCGCATCCGGCGGCGGCTCAGAGAGGCCGTGCGCACGCATGCCGCGGATGACATGGCGCCGGGCAATGATTATGTCATCGTCGGGCGCGAAGACGTGCTTACCACTCCGTTCGGCCAGTTGAAGGCCGAACTCTCCCGCAGATTGCGTGGAACACGATAGGCCAAGGGCTTCGATGGAAAACAACCGCAACTTCTTCATCACCATCGCACTGTCGGTGCTGATCCTGGCGCTTTGGCAATATTTCTATGTGATGCCCCGCAGCGAGATGCAGCGCGAAGCCGCCCGCATCGAAGAACAGCGGGTGGCGGAGCAGAAGAAGGCCGCCCAAGGCACCAGCCCGGGCGCCAGCGAAACACCGGTGCAGCCGGGCGCCATTCCGAACGCGCCTGGCGGCGAAGCCGTCACCGCGGCCGGCCGCGAGCAGGCGATTGCCTCGACCAGCCGCGTCAAGATCGACACGCCGAGCCTCGAAGGCTCGATCAACCTCACCGGTGCGCGCCTCGACGACCTCCGGCTCAAGCACTACACGGAGACGGTCGACAAGACTTCGCCCGAGATCGCGTTGCTCAACCCGGCGTCGCTGCCGAACGGCTATTTCGCCGAGATCGGCTTTTCCGGCACGCCGGATGTGGGCAGGCTGCCCGGCCCTGACACGGTCTGGCAGACCGACGGCAATGCGACTCTGACGCCAGCGACGCCGGTCACGCTGACCTTCACCAATGACAAGGGCCTGACCTTCAAGCGCACCTTCTCTGTCGACAGCCAATATATGTTCACCGTGTCCGACACGGTCCAGAATGGGGGCTCGGCACCCGCGACGTTGTCGAACTATGGCCGCGTCACCCGTTTCGACAAGCCGGCTATCGCCAGCACTTATGTGCTGCACGAGGGCCTGATCGGTGTTACCGGCAGCGAAGGCCTACAAGAATACAAATACTCCAAGGTCGAATCGGAGAGAGAATTCAAGCCAGGCAAGTCGACCGACGGCTGGCTCGGCATCACCGATAAATACTGGGCGGTGACCCTGGTGCCGCCGAGCGGCCGCGAATTTCAGCCCAAATTCTCTTATTTCGAGTTCAAGAGCGGGCCCCATCCGCACAGCTACCAGTCCGATTTCCTGTCCGATCCGGTCACGATCGCTCCCGGGCAATCGACGACCGTGGAATCGGAGATATTCGCCGGCGCCAAGGAAGTTTCGACGATCAACGCCTATGAAAAGGACCGTCATATCCGCCAGTTCGACCTTCTGATCGACTGGGGCTGGTTCTATTTCATCACCAAGCCGATGTTCTGGCTGATCGACACGCTCTACAAATTCTTCGGCAATTTCGGTCTGGCGATCCTCGCCACCACCGTCATTGTCAAGGCGCTGTTCTTCCCGCTCGCCAACAAGTCCTATGCGTCGATGGCGAACATGAAGAAGGTGCAGCCCAAGATGCTCGAGATCCGCGAGAAATACGCGGACGACAAGATGAAGCAGCAGCAGGCGATGATGGAGCTCTACAAGACCGAGAAGATCAATCCGCTCGCCGGCTGCTGGCCGGTGGCATTGCAGATCCCGGTGTTCTTCTCGCTCTACAAGGTGCTCTACATCACCATCGAGATGCGGCACGCGCCGTTCTTCGGCTGGATCCAGGATCTGGCGGCGCCGGACCCGACATCGATTTTCAACCTGTTCGGGCTGATCCCCATTACCTTGCCGCACATGCTGATGATCGGCGTCTGGCCGCTGATCATGGGCGTGACGATGTTCCTGCAGATGCGCATGAACCCGACGCCGCCGGACCCGACTCAGGCGGCGATCTTCACGTGGATGCCCGTGATCTTCACCTTCATGATGGCGGGTTTTCCGGCCGGCCTCGTCATCTACTGGGCCTGGAACAACACGCTGTCGATCCTGCAGCAGGGCGTGATCATGAAGCGGCAGGGCGCCAAGATCGAATTGTGGGACAATCTGGTCGCGCTGTTCCGCAAGAAACCGTCGCCGGCGGAATAGCCGGCGCTCCGATAGTGCGAAACCAGAAAGCCCCGGTTCGTCCGGGGCTTTTTGCACAGGCTGCCCGCCTGGATTAAGCGATTGGTACTGCCGGACGGATCGCGCTATTTTGACCTGGCTGGCAGTTGCCCGACGGAGCTCGATATGACCGGACCCAATCCATCGATCAAGCATCCAATCCCGTTGCACACGCGCGTCGGCTTTCTGAAGCCGCTGGTGACGGCGCCGAATATCGAGATCGGCGACTTCACCTATTATGACGACCCTGACGGACCCGACAAATTCGCCGAAAAATGCGTGCTGCATCATTATCCGTTCATCGGCGACAGGCTGATCATCGGCAAGTTCTGCGCCATTGCCGAAGGCGCGCGCTTCATCATGAACGGCGCCAATCACGCCATGTCCGGCTTTTCGACCTATCCGTTCAACATCTTTGGTCACGGCTGGGAGGAAGGCTTCGACCCGGCGACATGGTCGAAGGAGGTGCGTGGCGACACAATCGTCGGCAACGACGTCTGGATCGGCATGGAAGCGGTTATGCTGCCGGGCGTGAAGATCGGCGACGGTGCCATCGTCGCGGCAAAGTCGGTGGTGACGCACGATGTGCCGGCCTATGCGATCGTCGCCGGCAATCCGGCCAAAGTGGTGAAGATGCGCTTCGATGACAGGACCATCCGGCGGCTGCTGGCGCTGGCGTGGTGGCACTGGCCAGTGGAAAAGATCAGCCGCAATCTCGATGCTATTCGTGGCAGCAACATTTTTCTTCTGGAGGCGGCGGTTTGAACGCGTTGAACAAGACCACGATCGGCATCGAATTGTTCACGCGAGCCTGGATCTTCATCCGCGGCGTGCCGGCGATGAAATTCCTGCCGCCGGAGGGACCGCCCGAGATCGCCTTTGCCGGCCGCTCCAATGTCGGCAAATCGTCGCTGATCAACGCGCTGGTCAACCAGAAGGGGCTGGCGCGCACCTCCAACACACCGGGCCGCACGCAAGAGCTCAACTATTTCGTGCCGGGCGGATTTTCGGGAGAGGGCGCCGACCTGCCGCCGATGGCGCTGGTCGACATGCCGGGCTATGGCTACGCCACGGCGCCGAAGGAAAAGGTCGACGAGTGGACGAAGCTCGTGTTCGACTATCTCAAGGGCCGGGTGACGCTGAAGCGCGTCTACGTGCTGATCGATGCCCGCCATGGCATCAAGGCCAAGGACGACGAGGTGCTGTCGCTGCTCGACAAGGCGGCGGTGTCGTATCAGATCGTGCTGACCAAGACCGACAAGATCAAAGCGGCGGGGGTACCGCGGCTGATCGAGGAAACGCTCCAGAAGATCAAGAAACGCCCGGCGGCATTTCCCTTCGTGCTCGCCACGTCGTCGGAAAAGAGCGAGGGTCTCGAGGAACTGCGTGCGGCGATCGTGCTCGCCGCCAATGGCGGATAGGCCACCGACCCTGGCAGCCTGTCAGGCGGGGCTGGAGGCCCGTTCCTGCTCTGCAAGCTGTTCGGTGCCGTAGGCCTTCAGGAACACATCGACGCCCGACCTGACGATGTGTTCGATCTCGGCCACACTTGGCGCCTTGGTGCGATAGGCGAAAATGCACTGGCGGAAAAGACCGGCCAGACACAGTTCGGTGAACTGATAGGCGGCAAGCTCGACGTCGTCGATCTTCAGCAGGCCGCGTTCGATAGCCATGTTGAGGAAAACGACGACCCTGTCATGGCCACGCTTCGGGCCGCGTTCGTAGAACCGGGCACCAAGCTCCGGGATGCGTTCCGACGCGCCGATCACCGTCCGCTGCGCCAGGATGACCCTCGCGGAAGTGATCTTCATGGACAGCACGATGCCGAACTTCACCAACGTCTGGCGAAGGTCGCCGATCTGGTCGAGCACCTCATACATGTTCTTGAAAATCGTGCCGCGCTCTTCCTCGATCAGCGCTTCGAAGAGCTCTTCCTTGTTGGCGAAGTAGACATAGATGGTGCCCTTGGACACGCCGGCCTCGCGCGTAATGTCGTTCATCGACGCGGCTTCGAAGCCCTTTTCGATGAAGACACGGCGCGCACCGTCGATGATCTGGCTGCGCTTGACCGGGTCTTGACCCGCGGCCGGGCGGCCGCGCGGCAGGCTGTCCAGCAGATCGCACTGGTCCTTGCCAGCGCTGGGCAATGGGCCTGAATCAGGCAAAGGAGCGGCCTTGGGGGCTTCGGCCATAATGTCACACCTCGTAAAATAATTCGAACCATCCGGTTCGATTGCTCTTGATATGGTCCTCTTTAAGCGCTAAGTCAACGTCGAGATCGAACCGAACGGTTCAGTCTGACAAAATTCAGCGCCAGTTAATTTAGAGAGATATCATGTCCTCGAACGCGCCCACCAGTGCCGAAGTCCGCCCCTTCCCCAGTGCCAAGGTCCAGCCTGCGATCGAAGCGCCGGAAACCCCTCTCAAGCCCGCCGACGTCACCCCGCTGGCTCCCGCCAAGAAGAAGCGCTCGACGCGCTCGATGTTGTTGCCCATCATCGGCCTGGCCCTGCTGGGCGCCGGCGCCTGGTATGGCTATGATTACTGGACCGACGGGCGCTTCATGATCACGACTGACGATGCCTATGTCCAGGCCGACACCGCGTTCATCTCGCCAAAAATCTCGGGTTATGTCGATCAGGTCAAAGTGACCGAGAACCAGCAGGTGAAGGCCGGCGACCCGCTGCTGATCGTCGATGACGGTGACTACAAGATAGCCGTTGCCCAGGCCGAGGCGCAGATCGCCACGTTGAGCAAGACGCTCGACCGCATCGATGCCCAGACCGAGGCGGCGCGCGCCTCGCTCAAGCAGGCGCAGGCGCAGAAGACCGCCGACCAGGCCGCGGCCGATAATGCGAAGCGAGCTCAGGTTCGTGCCGCCCAGTTGCTCAAGACCCGCGTCGGTACCCAGGCCCAGTTGGACGATGCCCAGACGGCGGTCGAGCAAGCCAATGCCGCACTAGCCGGCGCCGACGCGCAGATCGCGGCGGCTCAGGCGAATATCGGCGTGCTCCAGGCGCAGCGGGCGGAATCGGCAAGCACGTTGGGCTCGCTGCAGCTTGCCCACGACAAGGCGGTGCGGGATCTGTCCTTCACCGTGCTGCGCGCACCCTATGACGGCGTGGTCGGCAACCGCTCGGTCGAGCAGGGCGACCTGATCAGCCCCGGACAGAAGCTCGCCGTCATCGTGCCAATGGACAAGCTCTACATCGTCGCCAACTTCAAGGAGACCCAGCTTGCCCGGCTGGTGCCTGGTGAAAAGGTCAGAGTGTCGGTCGACGCGATCGACGGTCAGGACATCGAGGGTACCGTGTCGTCGCTGGCCCCGGCTTCGGGAGCAGTGTTCTCGCTGCTGCCGCCGGAAAACGCCACAGGCAATTTCACCAAGGTGGTGCAGCGCGTTCCGGTTCGCATAGACGTGCCCGCGGATGTGCTGAAGACGGGCAAGCTGCGCGCCGGCCTGAGCGTCGTCGTCGCCGTCGACAGCCGCACCGCGCCTTCGGCATCGAAGTAAAGCGGAACCGGGAGCAAGGGTCATGGCGACCGCAACCCTAACTGCAGGATCGGCGCCGGCGCCAGCCATGCCGGTGCCGGTCGACCACATCTCGACGCGCCGCGTCATCGCCTTCCTGGCAATGGTGTTCGGCATGTTCATGGCGATCCTGGACATCCAGATCGTCTCGGCCTCGCTGGCCGAGATCCAGGCGGGCCTGAGCGCCAGTTCGGACGAGATTCCGTGGGTGCAGACGGCGTATCTGATTGCCGAGGTGGTGATGATCCCGCTGTCGGGCTTCCTCAGCCGGATGCTGTCGACGCGGGTGCTGTTCACAATCTCGGCGGCAGGTTTCACGGCGGCCAGCGCGCTGGCGGCGACCGCAACCAATATCGACCAGATGATCGTCTACCGCGCCGTGCAGGGCTTCATCGGCGGCGGCATGATCCCGAGCGTCTTTGCAGCCGCCTTCACCATCTTCCCGCCGTCGCGCCGCGCCATCGTCTCGCCGATGATCGGCCTGGTGGCGACGCTGGCGCCAACCATCGGCCCGACCGTCGGCGGCTATATCAGCCATGCCATGTCCTGGCACTGGCTGTTCCTGGTCAACGTCGTGCCCGGCATTCTGGTGACGACGGCCGCCTGGTCGCTGATCGACTTCGACAAACCCAATCTCAAGCTGTTCAGCAAGTTCGACTGGTGGGGGCTTGCCGGCATGGCCGCCTTCCTGGGCTGCATGGAATATGTGCTGGAGGAAGGTCCCAACAACGACTGGCTGCAGGATCAGGCGGTGTTCATCTGCGCCGTCATCATGACCTTCGGCGCGGTGCTGTTCTTCTGGCGCGTGTTCACCGCCGAGGAGCCGATTGTCGATCTGAGGGCTTTCAGCAATATCAATTTTGCCTTCGGCTCGTTGTTCTCCTTCGTCGTCGGCATCGGCCTCTACGGTCTGACCTATCTTTATCCGGTGTTCCTGGGGCGGATCCGCGGCTACGATTCGATGATGATCGGCGAGGCGCTGTTCGTCAGCGGCCTAGCCATGTTCTTCACTGCGCCGATCTCCGGCATCCTGTCGAACAAGATGGACCCGCGCATCATGATGATGATCGGCTTCTTCGGCTTCGCCACGGGGACCTGGTGGATGACGCATCTCACCGCCGACTGGGATTTCTATGAACTGCTGATCCCGCAGATCCTGCGCGGCTGCTCGATGATGCTTTGCATGGTGCCAATCAACAACATTGCGCTCGGAACCTTGCCGCCGGAGCGGCTGAAGAATGCGTCTGGCCTGTTCAACCTGACCCGCAATCTCGGCGGCGCCGTCGGCCTGGCAGTCATCAACACCGTGCTGATCGACCGCAATGCCTTCCACTACGCCAGGCTTTCCGAGCACGTGCAATGGGGAAGTGCCGCTGCGCAGCAGAAGCTGCAGAACATGACGCTCAACTTCGAGCAGACCGCCGGGCTAGACGCCTCCAAGGCGGCCATCTCCAAACTGTCAGGCATGGTCCAGCAGCAGGCGTCGCTGCTGTCGTTCATGGACGTATTCTTCATGCTGACGGTTTTGTTCGCGACGCTTGGGCTCTTCACCCTGGTGATCCGCAAGCCAGCCGCTCAGGGCGGCGGTGGCGGAGGCCATTGAGGCGCGCTGGATCCCCCGCCTGGCGCCCTCGCGCATGACCCCGAAAAGCGATTTTCGGGGTCATGCGCAAAATCAACCATTACGAAGTCCTCTCGCGCTCCGACAAAGTCAGGGTCGCAGCCGTCCTCACCCGGTCGCCGGCTTGAAGGTCAGGGCAACGCCATTGATGCAGTGTCGCAACCCGGTCGGCGGCGGACCGTCGTCGAATACGTGGCCGAGATGGCCGCCGCAGCGGCGACAATGGACCTCCGTGCGGGTCATGCCCAAAGACCTGTCCACGGTCTTGCCGACGGAATTCGGGATTTCCTGCCAGAAGCTCGGCCAGCCTGTGCCGGAATCGAACTTGGTCTCTGACGAATAGACCGGCAGGCCGCAGCCGGCGCAAGCGAAGATGCCTTTGCGGTGCTCGTTGAGCAGCGGACTGGTGCCCGGGTATTCCGTGCCCTCCTTGCGCAGCACATTGAAGGCCGCGTCGGACAGGATGGCGCGCCACTCGGCTTCGGTCTTGGTAACCTCGAAAGTCTCAGCCGCGCGTGCATCCTGGGCTCCGCCCATGCGCAGCGCGGTGGCGCCTGCGACAACGCCAATGGCTGCCGCACCACTCAAAAGAAGCTCGCGACGGTTCATGGCCATTCCTCCTGTCATTGCTTGTGCCAAATTCGACCGCCACACGGAAATCAAAAGCCGGTGACGTTCGCTGTCCTCAAAGCGGGACTCCGCGCCTATCCACATCTTGCGTGAACGGCGCGGAGCGTGCGCAGGGAGGCACTTAGCGATATCTTCGCCGGCAGCGTGCGTTTGTTACATCTTCGGCAGGAGAACCTTGTCGACGACGTGGATGACGCCGTTGGACTGCTCGACATCGGCGATCGTCACATTGGCGACGTTGCCGTTCTCGTCGGTCACGGTGACCTTGCCGCCGTCGGCCTTGAGCGACAGTTCGCAACCACCGACCGTCTTGACCTTGTGGGTGCCGCCGTCGTTCTTGACCATCTTGGCGACGTCGGCGGCCATCGCTTTGGCGCCGATGACATGGCAAGTCAGGATCTTGACAAGCTTGTCCTTGTTTTCAGGCCTGAGCAGCGTCTCCACCGTGCCGGCTGGAAGTGCCGCAAAGGCCTCGTTGGTCGGCGCGAACACAGTGAAGGGGCCAGCGCTTTGCAGTGTATCGACCAGGCCGCCTGCCTTGACGGCAGCGACCAGCGTCGTGTGGTCCTTCGAGTTGATAGCATTTTCGACGATGTTTTTCTGGGCATACATGGCGGCGCCGCCGACCATCGGATTTTGAGCATAGGCAATGGTGGCGAGCGCGGAAATGGCGACCGTGCCGGCAAGCAAAAGGGTGGCGAATTTACGCATGATTTCAATCTCCTCGGGTTATCGTTCCCCTCATTTGGGAACGCAAGGAGATACGCGATAGAAATGCTGGAGTTTCGCCCTCTCCGCAAAAAAATATTTGTCGCTGCAATTTGCCGGGCTCGGATCGACAGCCGCCAACAAGCTTTGCAGGCGTCTACATCGCGGGAGATAGATTTCAGGTCTGCTTCCCGCGATGAGAAGCGGTCAGATGCTCTTCAGATCGCCCGCTGCGACCACCGGTCCAGTCGGCTGGCCGGTCGGTGAACCGCCGGCCGGCTCAACGCTGACCGCAAGCACGGCGCCTTGCGCCAATTTCTCCTGGACGGCGGGCGGGATGGCCAAATGCGCGGTCGCACCGGCCGGGATGACGCCCATCGACACCGGCGCCTTCTTGCCTTCGATCATCCACAGCTCGAAGTCCTTGCCGGCGGCCCGCTCGCCGGAAACGTGGGAAAGACCGACCTCGTGACGGGCGGCATCGTAGACGACGAGATATTTGACGTCGCTGCCTTCGGCCGCCAGCGAGGCGACAAGCCGCGCCTGCGGCGGCTCGGTGGACGGGCGGAAGTAAGGCACGGCGATGTAGATCGCCAGCGCCGCAATGGCGGCGGCGGCAAGACCGCGCCAGAAGCCAAGGCTCGACCACAGGCCGGCGCGCGGCTCTGCAGCGAAAAGCCGGCGGTCCAATGCTTCCTTGACCCTGATCGGAGGCTCTGTCTCCGGATAGGCGGCGGCCATCGGCGAAAGATGCGCCTCCCAGGCATCGACAAGGCGCGCGAAGGCGGCGTCCGCATCGATGCGGCGCGACGCGATCTCGCGTTCATCGGCGGCCAGAACGCCAAGAACGTATTCGGCGGCGAACAGGTCGTCGCCCCCACGTTCCGGTCCATTGTCGTCAGCCAGCGTCATCTCTCCAGGCATTCTCTCAGTTTCAACAGGCTGCGCCGCAGCCAGGTCCGCATCGTGTTCAGCGGTACGCCATAGCGCTCCGCCAGTTCGGCATAGCTTTTGCCATCCAGATAGGCGCCCCGAACGGCCGCCGCCCGGTCCTTCTCCAATTCCTCGAGACAATGGTAGATGCGTTCGGACTCACCGCCCGCCACGGCCATGGTCTCCGGCCCCGGCGCCGGATCGGCCACGTCGAGCGCGGCATCGATATAGGCGGCAGGCTCTCGCCGCGCCCTGATCCGATCGATCGCATGATTGCGCGCAATGGCCACCAGCCAGGAGATCGGGCTCAGATCCGAAACGGCGAAACGGTCCGCCTTCGTCCATATCTTGACGAAGACCTCTTGAAGCGCTTCTTCAGCATCTCCCCGATCCTTCAATACACGAAGGCAGACGCCGAAAAGTTTCGCGCTGGTCTGCCGGTAGAGCAGATCGAACGCAGCCCGGTCCTTCATCGAAGTCCGGACAATCAGGTTGCTGATGTCCTGCGGCGTCATTCGCCGCCAAATTAGGCGATTGTAATGTATTTGCAACGACTGAAATGGTCTTGCGCACCGGCAGCGCCAGCGTCGATTGCCAATGAAATCGCCGCCCGCTAGCTTGCAATGAGCGGGAGGGCGACCATGTCGATCGAGCGGGTTCTGTGGGAGCATGACGCAACCGGCCAGGCCGCACTCGTGCACAAGGGAGAGATCACACCGCAAGATCTCGTCGATGCGGCGATCGCCCGGGCCGAGGCCACCCTGCCGGAGATCAACGCCATCGCCGAACCGCTTTTTGAGGCGGCGCGGGCGCGAGCGAAAACCGTCGACCACAAGCTGCCGCTTGCCGGAGTGCCCTTTGCGCTGAAGGACCTCGGCATCGCCATGAAAGGCGTGCCGACGCATGGCGGCAGCCGCATCCCAGCTTTCACCCCCGATTTCAGTTCGGTGATGACGGAACGCTATCTGGCCGCCGGCCTGATCCCGATCGCCACCAGCACCGCACCCGAACACGGGCTGAGGCTGGTGACCGAGTCGGTGGCTTACGGCGTCACCCGCAATCCATGGAACACCGCGCATACGACCGGCGGTTCCTCGGGCGGTGCGGCTGCGCTGGTCGCGGCCGGCGTCGTGCCGGTGGCGCATGCCTCGGATGGCGGCGGCTCGATCAGGGTGCCTGCCGCTTGCACCGGGCTGGTCGGGCTGAAAACCTCGCGCGGCCGCGTACCCTTGACGCCGCTCGTCACCGAAAGCTGGTACGGCTTCGTCGTCGACCATGCGTTGGCCCGCTCCGTGCGCGATACGGCCCTGCTGCTCGACCTGACCCACGGGCCCGACCCGCTGTCGCCCTACGCGGCACCCTCGCCGAACGGCAGTTTCACTGCGGCCGCCGGGCGCGATCCGGGCAAGCTCAAGCTCGCCTTCTATCGAAAATCGCCGCTCGGCTTGCCGATATCCGAAGAGACGTTGAAAGCTCTGGATGCGGCGATTGCGCTGGCGCGCGAAGGCGGGCACGGCGTCGAGGAGATCGACCTGCCCTATATCGATCGTGATTTCATCGCCGATTTCGCCAGAACCGTCGCCGCGGCGGTGGCCGGCACGATGCGTGGCGAGGCCTTGCGCGTCGGCCGCTCCATCTCAGGCGACATCGAACGCGCCACGCGCGTGATGAGCCGGTTCGGTGAAATCCTCTCGGCCGGCGAAATCTATGCCGGCCTGCAGCGGCTGCACGCAACCTCGCGCCGGCTTATCACCGAAACCGCGCACTATGATGCAGTGCTGATGCCTGTCATCGCGCACCCGCCGCTCGCCTGCGGCACCATGGACCCGAAAGGCGCCGACGAATTCATCGAGAATGTCCTGGACAGACTGCGCCTCGCCGGCCTGCTGAAGTTCAAGCCGCTATTCGGCCAGCTGATGGACAAGAGCCTGTGGTTCACCCACTGGCCGGCGATCCAGAACGTCAGCGGGCAACCGTCGATCACGCTTCCGGTTTACGTCACCGATGCCGGCCTGCCGCTCGGCGTCCAGGCCGCCGGCCGCCCCGGCGACGAGGAAACGCTTTTGTCGTTCGCCGCGCAGATGGAAAGGATCTCGGGCTGGCTGGGCCGACGGGCGCCGCTGCAGCGGCCGGCATAGGCGGTGATTTGATCGATCGTGACAGCAAAGCCGTTTGCCCCGTCGTCTAATTCCCGCTAAGACGCCGCCGTTCATGCCAAGCTGGGAACCACGCCGATGACGGATGTCGCCGCCACCGCCGAAATGCAGGCCGCGCTGCTTTCAAGGGCGCTGCCCTACATGCAGCGCTACGAGAACAAGACGGTCGTGGTGAAATATGGCGGCCACGCGATGGGCGACATCGCGCTCGGCAAGGCTTTCGCCCGCGACATCGCACTTTTGAAACAATCCGGCGTCAACCCGATCGTCGTGCATGGCGGCGGGCCGCAGATCGGCGCCATGCTCGCCAAGATGGGCATCGAATCCAAATTCGAGGGCGGCTTGCGCGTCACCGACCAGAAAACCGTCGAGATTGTCGAGATGGTGCTGGCCGGGTCGATCAACAAGGAGATCGTCGCGCTGATCAATGCCGAGGGCGAGTGGGCGATCGGCCTGTGCGGCAAGGACGGCAACATGGTGTTTGCCGAAAAGGCACGAAAGACCATGATCGATCCGGATTCCAACATCGAACGGGTGCTCGACCTGGGCTTCGTTGGTGAGCCTGTCGAGGTCGACCGCACATTGCTCGACCTCCTGGCGCGGTCCGAAATGATCCCGGTGCTGGCGCCGGTGGCGCCCGGCCGCGACGGCCATACCTACAACATCAACGCCGACACTTTTGCCGGCGCCATCGCCGGCGCCTGCCAGGCGACGCGCCTGCTGTTCCTTACCGACGTGCCCGGCGTGCTCGACAAGGACAAGAAGCTGATCGACGAGCTGACCGTGGCCGAGGCCAAGGCCCTGATCAAGGATGGCACGGTCTCGGGCGGCATGATCCCCAAAGTCGAGACCTGCATCGAGGCAATCGAGCGCGGCGTCGCAGGCGTCGTCATCCTCAACGGCAAGACGCCGCATGCGGTGCTGCTCGAGCTGTTCACCGAACACGGCGCCGGCACGCTGATCGTGCCGTGAGGCCGGGTGTCTGAGGGGCTCAAGCGTTTGGCGAAATAGCGGTCACGGACTTACGCGGCAGGCGTTCGACAACCATCGATTCCTCTTCCTCGTCTTGCGGCGCGCCCCAGAATTCGGCGAGCGTCGGGCCATTTTTGAGGCGGCGGTCGCGGACCAGAAAGCCCCAGACTTCGCGAAACCAGACGCGGCGGCCCATTCTGGTGTACCAGCGCATCGAATGCCTTTGCTCCGGATCCTTGTGGAACAGGATGCGCGCCAAGGCCTTGGGCCGCGACTGCACCGCCAGTTCGATCAGCTTGACGGCGAAGAACAGCATCCACGGCTTGAGGCGGGTCATCCGCAGGACCTGATGCTTGTAGTCCCACAGGCGGGCGTCCAGCTGGATCACCTTGCGGTCCCTGGCAATCCTGAAGAACGGCGTCCAGCGATGCGGCGTCACATAGAGCGCCTGGATCTGGTCGGGGTCATAAGCGATCAGCTGGCGGAAGCCGCGCCAGAGGTCGCGCAAGCCTTCGTCCTCGAAACCGACCACCCAGGTCGCCATCGACAAGATGCCGTTGAGGCGCAGCAGCCGTATCGCCTCGCGGTCGGATGAGGTGCTGCCGCCCTTGCGGATCAATGCAAGCGTCTGCTCGTCGATGTTTTCCATGCCAAGCAGCCAGCGGATGACGCCGGCCTGGCGATAAAGATGCAGACTCTCGGCGTCGCGGACGATGTCGTCGGCGCGGGTGGAGCCGACGATCAGCACCGGCACATTCTCGGCGATCATCGCATCGAGAAAGGCGCGCCAGGCTTTTTTGGACGACGTCGGGTTCTCGTCGGCAAGGTTGATCAGTTCGACGCCATGCTCGCGGTATAGCCAGGCAATCTCCCGCGCGAACTTCACGGAGTCGCGGTGCCGCCAGCGCGTCCAGAAGCCGCGCTGGCCGCAATAGTTGCACAGATGCGGACAGCCTCGCGAGAACTGCATGACCACCGCGCGCTTGCCTCCCCAATAGCTGTAGCGACTGAAATCGATCAGTTCCCAGCCGATGCGGTAGTCGTCTAGGTTGGCGATCGTTCTTGCCGGCTTGGTGGCAAAGGGCTGGCGCAAATCGTCAGGAAAGGCGATGCCCGCCACATCCGACAGCGGCTTGCGTTTCTCCAGCGCTTCGGCAAGCGCCACTATGGTCGCCTCGCCCTCGCCACGAACGATGACATCGAAGGCATCCGTTTCGGCCAGTATGTCGCGCCAGTGATAGGTCGGAAACACGCCGCCATAAATCAGGATTGCCGCCGGATCGATGTGCTTGACCATGCCGGCGATCAGCAGGGCTGTCGGATGCGCAGACGTCGAGCCGGAATGGCCGATCAGAATGCAGTGGGGATGGTCGCTCAAGGCGTCCCGGACCAGCGTGGCAAGCGCCATCGGCCCGAATTCGGCGTCCACAAGCCGCACTTGATGTCCCGCGTCGATCAGCGGACCGCCCAGTGCCAGCAAACCGAGCGGCGGCAGATGGTCGTCCGGGACGCGGCTGCCGATAGCTGTATGTGGCGGGTTGATCAGGACGATTTTCATGGCGGACCTTATGCAATGGCGGTCCGCATGTCGTAGTCGGCGATCTAGCTCTGGAGATTGGCTCGATTCAGCAGTTCGTGTGCAGCTTTTCCGCAGAAATGCCTATCGTCTGAGATGTGCAAGCGGGACATGGCCTGGCCCCTTGATGTTCTGCAGCACAAGCTGCGTGTGTACGTCGCGCACGCCTTCGAGCCGCATCAGCCGGTGCATGACGAAGGCATTGAGTTCGTCGACCGACGGCACCATGACATGCAGCAGGAAATCGTAGTCTCCAGTCATCGTCCAGCACGACGACACCTCGTCCATGCGCTGCACGGCGGCGATAAAGTTTTCGGGCGAGCCGTCGCTGTGGGTTACGAGGCGCACCTGGATGAACACCTCGACCATCAGACCGACGGCGCGGCGGCTGAGCACCGCAGCGAAGCCCTTTATGATGCCCGCCTGCTGAAGGGCCTCGAAGCGCCGCGCGCAAGGTGTCGTCGACAGGCCGATCTCCTGCGCCAATTCGGAGACCGGCTTGCGCCCGTCGCGCTGCAGGATGTCGAGCATCTTGATCTCGAATTCGTCAAACTGAGGCATTTTCACTCTCCCAAAGCTCGATCGTGCAGCCTTTTACCTCCAACCCTGCGTTTGAGCCACCATCAAAGCTGATTTGCCTCGCGCGATCCGGCTAGAATTTCCGGCAATTGGCTGGTCATGATTTCCAGGGAGAGCAAGCCATGACAATGAACGTTGCCGACTATGCCCGCGAATGCGCGGCGCGAGGCCTTCGCGGCGATTATTCGGTCTGCCGTGCCGATTTCACCGTGGCGCAGGGCTACAATTATAGCGACGAAGAACAGGCGGTGTGGCGCACGCTGTGCGACCGCCAGACGAAGCTGACCAGGAAGCTCGCCCACCATTCCTATCTCGATGGCGTTGCGGCGCTCGGCCTTCTCGACAAGATCCCGGATTTCGGTGCGGTCAGCGAGAAGCTGCGCAAGCTCACCGGCTGGGAGATCGTCGCTGTGCCGGGGCTCATCCCCGCCCAGCCGTTCTTCGACCACCTCGCCAACCGCCGCTTCCCGGTCACCAACTGGCTGCGAACCCAAAAGGAGCTCGACTACATTGTCGAGCCCGACATGTTCCACGATTTCTTCGGTCACGTGCCGATCCTGACGCAGCCGGTCTTTGCCGACTTCATGCAGATGTATGGCAAAAAGGCCGATAACGTGATTGCGCTCGGCGGCGACGAGATGATCACCAGGCTTTACTGGTACACCGTCGAATACGGGCTGATACGCGAGCCGGGCCAGCCGCTGAAGGCTTTCGGCGCCGGGCTGATGTCATCCTTCACGGAGCTTCAGTTCGCGGTCGAAGGCGGCGAGGCGCACCATGTCCCCTTCGACCTGGAAACCGTAATGCGCACCGGCTACGAGATCGACAAGTTCCAGCGTGCCTATTTCGTGCTGCCGTCGTTCGACGCCCTGCGTGATGCTTTCGAGACCGCCGATCTTGCGGCGATCGTGGCGCGCCGCAAAGGCGAGCCAGCGCTCGACCCGGCGAGCCTATAGGCTGTCGGTTATTCCAACGCCTCGGCCTTCAGCCGGGCCAGCTGGTCGCGCTGAAGGTCGAGGGACGCCGTAACGAAGCGCAGGATCGTGGCGAGCTCAGTGTCGCTGAATGTGGCGATCACCTTTTCCCCCTCCTGCGCGATCGCGCCATAATAGCGCGTCGATAGTTCTCGTGTGAGTTCCGTCGCCTCTATGACCACCTTGCGCCTGTCCTCAAGGCTGCGCGTTCGTGTCAGCAGGCCGCGTGCCTCCAGCCGGTCGATCAGCGCGGTGACCGCGGCCGGCGTCAACCCTGTTGCGGCCGCGACCTCGCCAGCCGATCGCGGGCCGCCATAGAGCAGCGCCAGGCAATGGCGTTCCGCCATACTCAGCCCAAGCCTATCGCCCACTGCCTCGTCATAAGCCTGCGTCGCGTCCTGCCAGCCCATAATGGCAAGGCTGATGGCGGTCTTCATGTCGGCCCGATTCATGCTTGACGAATTTATTTCGATCATCTAACTATCAAACTGCCTAACATTATGGCTATTATAGTAATATGCTGCATCAGGCGCAAGGCAAGGCCTGTCGCAGCCTGCAAGGAGTGAAACATGAATCAGACCCCGACGCGCGGCCCACTCACACCGGCCGAGGAGTTCAAATATGCCAAGCTGGCGATGGAGTGGTATGGCTGGGGCTCTCCCATTGGCCTTGGCATCGCTCTGGTGGCGGTGGCGGCGGCCGCCCTGCTGTTCCGCATCGCCATCTTCGGATTTTGACAGTCTGGCAGCGGCGCGGTTGAATGCAGCAGAAGGCTTAGGGCCGAGCTCAGGCGGCTTCGGAAATATCGCGGTCGATGATCGACAGATTACGGCCGCGATGCTTGGCCTCGTAGAGCCGCTGGTCGGCGGCGCGCATTAGCTCCGACACTGCGGCGTCTCTGCCGCAGGTGATGCCGCCAATACTGACTGTCAGCGGAACCGTTCGTTCGTCGACGGGCCGGAAACGGATACGCTCGACTTCACGGCGGATGCGCTCGGCGATGCGCCTGGCCTCGTGTTCGGTGGCACCAATCAGAAGGGCGCAGAATTCCTCGCCGCCGATGCGGCCAAGCACGTCGCCGCTGCGCACGCCACGCTCTATCGCGTTTGCAATCAGGAGCAGCGCATCGTCGCCGATCAGATGGCCGTAGCTGTCGTTGATGGTCTTGAAATGGTCGGCATCGACGATCAGCAATGCCCCGCGATCGGATTTGCGCCGGGAGCCGTCGAGAGCGGCAAAGAAACTTTCGCGGTTGAGCATGCCGGTCATGTCGTCGCGGCTCGCCTTTTCCGCCAAGCGCCTGTGCGCGGCGGCGAGTTGGGCATGGGCGCGGGCGAGCTCGCGATGCGCGGTCTGCAACCTTTCGCCCTGCCAGAACGTATAGGCGCCGACGCTCCAGGCCAGCGCGAGCGGGCACACGGTGGATGTCAGCCAGATGGTGCGATTGATCGGAAACCCCATTGCCGGCACGACGATCAGCGTCAGCAAAAGCGAGACCGCGACGGAGGCGAAAGCGATGGCGGCAGACTTTAGAAATATGCGATTCATCGCTTGCTTCCACTGGTCCGTCTTGGTTCCAGCAAAGCGCTGAATGTCACCTTTCGGCGATGCTTAAGATTTTAATCATGGCGCCATTTTTACCACCCAGGGCGCGCATAGGTTGTGGATAAACCTCCTGTTAGAAAGATCGTTTCGTGCCATAAGGACGTATGACGACACTTCCCGACCCCGCCCGCTTTGCCCATGTCACCGACTGGGTGTTCGATCTCGACAACACGCTTTATCCGCATCATTCGAATCTGTTCTCGCAGATCGATGTGAAGATGACCGCCTACGTCGGAGAATTGCTGACGCTGCCGCGCGAGGAAGCACGCAAGCTGCAAAAGGAGCTCTACCGCGAATATGGCACGACGCTGAACGGATTGATGACGCGCCACGGCATCGACCCCGACGATTTTCTCGAGAAAGTGCACGACATCGATTATTCCTGGCTGGTTCCAGATCCCGTCCTAGGCACCGCCATTCGCCAGCTTCCCGGCCGTAAATTCATCTTCACCAACGGGGATCGCCGGCATGCCGAACGCACCGCGCGGCAGTTGGGCATTCTCGAGCATTTCGATGATATTTTCGATATCGTCGCAGCCGGACTGAACCCGAAGCCGGCGCGGCAATCCTATGAGAAATTTGCCGAACTCCACGCCGTTACCGGACAAAATGCGGTGATGTTCGAAGATCTTGCCCGCAACCTGTCGGTGCCGAAATCGCTGGGCATGACTACGGTGCTGGTGGTGCCGCGCAATTTCGAGCCGACCTTCTCGGAAATCTGGGAACGCGACCCGGCCAACGAGGACGATGTGGACTTCGTCACCGACGACCTCGCCAGCTTTCTCACGGCGATCGTGGAAGTCCCTGCTTGAGGCAGCCGGCGCGCTTCAAGTCCTTGCTTGCATGTCAAAGTTTATAGAAGCGGCTGACGATCCCCCAGGCCTCGTCAGCGGTGTCGACGAAATCGATGATATCCTGATCGCCGGGTGTGATCGTGCCTTGCTCGGCGAGGAAATCGAGGTCGATCGCCCTTGCCCAGAAAGCCTTGCCGAACAGAATGACCGGCACGCGTTCCATGCGGCCGGTCTGGATCAGGGTCAGCGTCTCGAAGAACTCGTCCATCGTGCCGAAGCCGCCTGGAAACACCGCAACGGCCTTGGCACGCATGACGAAATGCATCTTGCGGACCGCGAAATAGTGGAAGTTGAAGCAGAGTTCCGGCGTCACGTAGGCGTTTGGCGCCTGCTCGTGTGGCAGCACGATATTGAGACCGATCGACGGCGCGCCAACATCGTCGGCGCCACGATTGCCGGCCTCCATGACGCCCGGCCCGCCACCGGTCACCACGACGAATTCGCGATAGTACGAGGTGGCCGACTGCTGTGAGCAGAGGCGGGCGAATTTGCGCGCCTCCTCGTAATATTTGCTGTTTTGCTCGAGGTTCTTCTTCTGCGTCTCGTTCTTGGCCGCCCAGGCTTCGCCGCCGGGCTCGGGAATGCGCGCGCCGCCGAACAGGATGACGGTCGATTGGATGCCGCGCTCGGCCAGGATCATCTCCGGCTTCAGCAGTTCGAGTTGCAGCCTGACCGCGCGCAACTCGCGCCGCGTCATGAAATCGGGGTCGTTCCAGGCCAGCCGATATGTCTCCGCGCGCGTTTGCGGCGTGTCCGGCACGCTTTTCGATCGCTCCAGATCCTCGTCCGAATGCGGCAGCGGCGTCCATCCCGCCTTTTCCATGGGAGTCATATTTGCTTTACCCGTCCAATCATTCACCTGCGCCGTCCCGTGACGCTGCCGCGATTGACCCTCCCCAAGCCTTCACATAGGGTCCGCGCGACTTTCAAACAGGTTAAGGCGCCGGCCCTTAACAGCTTGGTAATGGAGCGAATTCATGTCGAAGCCCGATCTCGCGAGCCTCGAGGAGATCATCGAGAACGCCTTCGAGGAACGCGACACGATTTCGACCGCAACCCGCGGCGAGACGCGCGAGGCCATCCAATCGGCGCTCGACCTGCTCGACCGGGGCGTCGCCCGCGTCGCCGAGCGGCAGGCCGACGGCAAATGGCACGTCAACCAGTGGCTGAAAAAAGCGGTGCTGCTGTCGTTCCGGCTCACCCCGATGGAGATCATAAAGGGTGGTCCCGGTCAGGCGGTATGGTGGGACAAGGTGCCCTCAAAATTCGACGGCTGGAGCGCCGTCGATTTTGAGAAGGCGGGCTTCCGCGCCGTGCCGTCGTCGATCGTGCGCCGCTCCGCCTATGTCGCGCCCGGCGCCGTGCTGATGCCGTCCTTCGTCAATGTCGGCGCCTATGTCGACAGCGGCACCATGGTCGACACCTGGGCTTCGGTCGGCTCCTGTGCCCAGATCGGCAAGAATGTGCATCTGTCGGGTGGCGTCGGCATCGGCGGTGTGCTGGAGCCGATGCAGGCCGGCCCTACCATCATCGAGGACAATTGCTTCATCGGCGCCCGTTCCGAAGTGGTCGAAGGCTGCATCGTTCGCGAAGGCTCGGTGCTCGGCATGGGCGTCTTCATCGGCCAGTCGACCAAGATCGTCGACCGTGCCACCGGCGAGATCTTCTACGGCGAGGTGCCGCCTAATTCCGTCGTCGTCGCCGGCTCGCTGCCGGGCAAGCCTTTTCCAAACAACGAGCCCGGCCCCAGCCTCTACTGCGCCGTCATCGTCAAGCGGGTCGATGCCAGAACCCGTTCCAAGACATCGATCAACGAATTGCTGCGCGATTGATCTTTCTCAACGAATACGGACGGAATTCGCTTGCCTGATAGATCAGACCTCATCTGGCTTTTCTTCAAAGCTTCGGGCCGCGTCAGCCGCGCGGCCTATTTTCTTGGAGGACTGCTGGTGGCCATCATACAGGCCTTCCCGCTCTACCGTTTCACGCTGGTGCCGGAAGGCACCACCGAGAGCAACATGTGGTCGTTCATTTTCTTCATCGCCTTCATTGCCTCGCTTTGGTCGAACGTGGTGCTGGCGGTCAAGCGGTTGCACGACCTCGACAAGCCGGGCGTTGCGGCGCTGGTGCTGTTCGTGCCGGTTGTCTCGATCATCGCTTTCCTCGTGCTTTGCCTGTTTCCAGGGCAACCCGGCCCCAACCGCTACGGCAAGCGCACCAACGCCCCGGCCGAACCCTGAGCACCGATCGGACATTTCGTCATGCGCTACCGCTCGCTTGATCCGAAACTGATCCTCGAAACCGCCGAACGGCTGGAAGGGCGCGTCGCCGAGCGCTTTCCCGATGCAGGCTTGCGCGGCGTCGCCGCCGAGCTCGTGTCGCTGTCGCGCGATCTGGCAAAGGCAGCCAAGGCGCTGGAGGCGCCGATCTGGTGGCTGCGTGGCCTCATCATCGCCGCCTTCGTCGTCGGAGCGCTGATGTTCCTGTTCGTCGGCACAATCCTGCCGCTCGGCCGCATCTCGGGAAACCACGATGCCTTCCAGTCGGTGCAAGGCATCGAAGCCTCCCTCAACATGATCATCCTCGCGGTGCTGGGCTTCCTGGCCCTGATTCGCTCCGAGGAGCGGATCAAGCGCAAGCGGGTGTTTCGCCAGCTCCACGGGCTGCGGTCGCTGATCCACGTCATCGACATGCACCAGCTGACCAAGGATCCGGCAACGCTTTCAGCCAGTTTCAAGCCGACTGCGCATTCGCCAGCCCGCATCACCAACGCCGCCGACCTTGCCCGCTATCTCGACTACTGCTCCGAAATGCTGTCGATCACCGGCAAGATCGCCGCGCTGTTCGCGCAATCGGTGAATGACGCCGTGGTCATCGACGGCGTCAATGACATCGAGAACCTGGCTTCGAACCTCTCGCGAAAGATCTGGCAGAAGATCACGCTGATCGAAACCCCTCATGGGCAGCCGGCACGTGCGGCGAAGACCGATCCCGAGCCGGGCCCGCCGCGCCGGCCTGCAGTCCGCAGACGACCGGGGCCGGCAAGCTAAAACCGGCAACCCGGCGGCAGATCCGCTAGAGCGGTTCATCGTTTCGCAGAAACGCCGAACCGCTCTATCTTTTTTGTTTTGACGCAATTCCGGACGGAAAACCGCTTCACACTTTTCCTGGAATTGCTCCAGAGCGGCGGAGCGGGGAGTTCCGAAAGCCCGGTTTGCGCCGGATGCTCTAAGCGAATGTTAATCACCCTGGCCCAGCATGCCGGCGAAGACTGTGTCGACCGGCACGGAGCGCTCGACTGGCAAGCGACCTATCCCTGATCACCAAGGAGCCGCGCAAAACGTGGAGCGCCGCCGCTCGCCTCTTTGCCTGGTTCTCTTCGCCGATGAAATTGGAACCGGAAGCTGTCCGCGCCCGGCTTCTCGACACCACCTTCGACCGCAAATTCGCAGTCCTGTTCGGCACCATCAGCGTTCTGTTGGTTGCAGTCAGCGCCGCTCTTGCCACCGGGGATTGGTGGCCCTACGCTTGGATTGCCGCCGACCTGATGCTTTTCACCGTCCGCGTTCTGCTGATGCGGGAATGCGAGCAGGCCCGCAGGCGCGGCTCGAAAGGGCCGCTGGCGGGCCTGATGGCAGCCAGCGGCGTCTGGTCGGTCGTTTTCGGCCTCGGCTGCTATGGCTGTGTTGCCAGCGGGAATATGGCGCTTTCCGTACTTGCCGCCTTGAATGTCGCAGGCGTCGTCGGCGTGGTGTCGTCACGCAATGCGGCGACCCCGCGCTTCGCCATATTCGTCATGTTGGCCGTAAGCCTGCCTTACGTGGTCGGTGCATTGTTTTCTGCGGCGCCCGGAATGCCGATCGTCGGAATTCAAACGCCGTTCTATGTGGCCGGCGTCATCGTCGTGCTGCTTCAGAACCACGCAATCAATGCCCGCATGATCCGCGCCGAACTGGACAATCGCGACCTGGCCATCAAGGACGCGCTGACCGGCCTGCCAAACCGCATCTTCCTGCAGGAGAAATTGCGCGACATGTGCCGCGACCTTGCGGCGCCGGCCGCTAATGGCGGCAAGCCGTTTGCAGTGCTCAGCATGGATCTCGACGGTTTCAAACACGTCAACGACCGTTTTGGCCACGCCGTCGGCGACGTGCTGCTGCGCAAGGTGGCCGAACGATTGAAGCGGGGCTTCCGTCCGGGGGACGTGGTCTTCCGCATTGGCGGCGATGAATTTGTCATCCTTTTGCCCGCAACCTCGGAGATCGAGGCCACCTACCTGGCAAAGCGGGCCATCGAAAAGGTCTCGGTGCCTTTCGACCTCGGGGTCGGTTCCGCCATCCATGTCGGCTTGAGCGTCGGCAGCGCCTTCGCACCCGCCGACGGCGGCGATCCGGAAATCCTGCTCACCTGTTCCGACCATGCGCTGTACGAAGCCAAGCGCACCGGCAAGGGCCGTTACTGGGCGCCTGTGCGGGCTACGATCTGACGGACGCGACAACGGCTTCCGGCGACAGGCAGGGCGATCCGCCTCTTTCCTGCTCGACCGCGCGCACCAATGCCGTCACGCGCTTCAGCAACGGCGCCGGCGTGCCGGCCTTTTCGGCCAAACGCAAGGCCGCGCCTTGCAGTTCGCCGATCTCCGAGGGCCGGCGGCGCTGAAGGTCATCCCACATCGACGAACGCGCGGCCGGATCGATGGCAAGCATCCGACGCGCCAAGAACTTGAACAGCCAGTCGGGCAGGCGAAGCACTTTCGGCAGCAGCGCGGGACGCAGGCCGGCGATGCGAGCGGGTTCGATGCCTGTCGCCATCATTGCCGCCAATGCTTCGTCGATCTGGCCGGCCAGGATCAGCCGCCAGCGGCGATCGGCAAGCTCTGCCGCCAGCGGCAGGCCGGAAAGCGCCACCAGCGCGTTGTTGAGGTTGAGCAGCAGCTTGCCCCATAGCACCGCTTCGATGTCACCATGTGTGGCGACGGCAAAGCCCTCGACGTCGAGCAGTTCGTCAAGGCCTGTCGCGCCCTGTTCGATCATCACCTTGCCGCCGCTGGCGCGGTGCAGGCGAAGCGGCAATTCGCCCTCCGGTGATTGGACCACGTTGAACGGCACCATGCCCGCGAGCACCCGCCGGGCGGTGAGATGGGCTCGCAACTTATCGGCATTGTCGACGCCGTTCTGCAGACTGAGTACCACCGCATCCGGTCGGGCATGGGCCGCAATAAGCCCGGCCATGTCTTGCGTCGCGCCGCTCTTGACCGTTAGCAGGATGACATCGGCACCGGGGAATGCCGCGGCCGGATCGGCGGTGACCGACAATGCCTCCGGCTTGACGGATCGGTCGCGGCCATCACGGTCGGTGATGCGCAATCCACCTTTTTGCAGCGCCTTCTCGATGCGAGGCCGCGCCAGCAGAACCACCTTTCGCCCGGCAAGTATCAGGCAGCCGCCGGCGTAGCACCCGATACTGCCGGCACCGGCGATTACGATCGTCCTGCCATGCGTGATCATGCGATGGCCCTGTCCTGGTTGAGAGGCCTTGCCGCAACTTATACGGCATGAAAACCATAATGTCGGCGGCATGGCTGGCCCTTATGTCTGGCCGTGACAGGCCTTGCGCTTTCGACTATCGCTTTTGCCCATGACGCTGCCTACCGATCCGACCAGAAATCTGGCTGCTCTCATCCGCTGCGCTTCCGTGACGCCCGCCGAAGGCGGTGCGCTGAGCGCGCTGGAAGAAATGTTGAAGCCGCTCGGCTTTGCCGTCGAGCGCCCGGTGTTTTCCGAATCCGGCACACCTGACATAGAGAACCTTTACGCGCGGCGTTCCGGCAACGGCCCGCATCTGATGTTTGCCGGCCATACCGATGTGGTGCCGGTGGGCGATGAAACAGCTTGGACGCACCCACCCTTTGGCGCCGAGATCGCCAATGGCGAGATGTTCGGCCGCGGCGCCGTCGACATGAAGGGCGGCATTGCTTGTTTCGTCGCGGCGGTAGCGCGACATATCGCGCAGAAGGGCGGCCCGAAGGGGTCGGTCTCGCTGCTGATCACCGGCGACGAGGAAGGGCCGGCGATCAACGGCACGACGAAACTGCTCGAATGGGCGGCTGCCAAGGGCGAGAAATGGCATGCTGCGATCGTCGGCGAGCCGACCAATCCCGATGCGCTCGGCGATATGATCAAGATCGGCCGGCGCGGCTCGCTCTCCGGCACGGTCGTCGTCAACGGCCGCCAGGGCCACGCCGCCTATCCGCAGCTAGCCGACAACCCGGTGCGCGGCCTTGTGACGCTGGTCGACGCCTTGCTTCACCCCGTCTTCGACAACGGAACAAGGGATTTCCAGCCGACCAATCTTGAGGTCACCTCCATCGACGTTGGCAACCCTGCCACCAACGTCATCCCGGCGAAGGCGGCGGCTACCTTCAATATTCGCTTCAACGACACATGGACCGCCGAGACGATCCAGGCCGAGATCCACAACCGCCTCGACCGGGCGGCGAAACGCAAGAAATACCGCGCCGGCAAGAAGACGCCGGTCGACTACGAGATAGTCTGGCGCGACGGACCGAGCCACGTTTTCCTGACACGCGACGACAGGTTGATCGAGACGCTTGGCGGCTCGATCAAGGCGGTGACCGGCAGGAAGCCGGCGCTCTCCACCTCCGGCGGCACCTCCGATGCCCGCTTCATCAAGGATTATTGTCCGGTGGTCGAATTCGGACTGGTCGGCAAGACCATGCACATGGTCGACGAACGCGTGGCGATTGCCGACCTCGAGACGCTGACGCAGATTTATCTGCGCTTCGTTGAAGACTGGTTTGCGCAGGACATATCCTAGTGATGCTTTCAGCGGATGAAACCTACGCTTCGCTTGCCGGTGCCTGGCGGCTGATGCTCGGCAAAGCCGACGGATTTCGCCTGCTCGACCTTTCGGCGGACGGTTTCTGGAACTCCTTTTTTGCCATTGTCGTCGCGGCGCCGGCACTGATCGTCGGCTGGGTCGGTATTGCCAACGAGATCGGCGATCCCAACGCATTCGTCGGCCGTTTCAGCATGTTGATCCGCCTGGCCACCGTCGATATCGGCGCCTGGGTGCTGCCGCTCATAGGCCTCGCCCTGGTGGCGCCGCGGGTCGGCGTCGGCGGCCGTTTCGTCCATTATGTCGTGGCCAGCAATTGGGCCTCGGCGATCATCGCCTGGATGATGCTGCCATCGGCGTTGATCCGGCTTTTCCTGACATCGGCCAACGAAGTCTCCGGACTGGTGTCGCTGCTGTTGTTCGCGCTGTCGATGGTCTTGACCTGGCGGATGACCAACGTTGCGATCGGCAGGGGTGCGGCCACCGGCAGCGCCGTTTTTGCCGGCATGTTCGTGGCGTCGCTGATCGTCCTGTTCGGCCTGCAGGCGCTGCTCGGGATCAGCGTTCCGGATCAGCCAGGCGTCGGATAATCGACGCCGACGAGAAACAGCCCGTCGGGCGGCGCCACCTGACCGCAGGCCGCACGGTCGCGCGCCTCAAGCGCCGCCTTGAGGTCGGCAACAGTCCAGCCGCCTTCGCCGACACGTTTGAGCGAGCCGACCATCGAGCGCACCTGGTTGTGCAGGAATGACCGCGCCGAAGCGCGGACCTCAATGAAATCGCCCGCCCGGCTGACATCCAGCCGGTCGAGCGTGCGGACGGGGCTGGTGGCTTGGCACTGGGTCGAGCGGAAGGTGGTGAAATCATGCCGGCCAAGCAGCACCTTTGCCGCCTCGTGCATGGCGCCGGCATCGAGCTGCTTTGGTACCCACCAGATCTTGCCCTTATCGAGCGCCGCCGGCGCGCGGCGGTTGACGATGCGGTAGAGGTAATGGCGGCCGATCGCCGAGAAACGCGCATCGAAGCCATCCGGCACGACGGCGGCCTTCAGGATGGCGATGCGCGCCTTGGCCGCTTGCAGATGCGCGTTGACGGCGTCGCGCACCTTGTCGCCGGGCCATGCTTTGATCAGATCGACATGCGCCACCTGAGCGGTCGCATGGACGCCGGCATCGGTGCGGCCGGCGGCGCGCAGCGAAACCTGCTCGCCACAGAACTTCTCGATCGCCCGCTCGATCGCCTCCTGCACCGAAGGCTGGTTGGCCTGGCGCTGCCAGCCGGCGAAGAGACTGCCGTCATATTCGATGTCGAGGCGAAAACGCGGCATTCCCGGATCGAGGCGAAATCAGGCGGCGAGGGCTGAGCCGAAGGCCGAGGCGTAGACCAGCCTGCCGGTCTCCGGCGCCTCGTCCCAGGCAAGCGCCTGCAGGGCTTCGCTTTGGTACTCGCTCTCGAACTTCGCTGCACGGGCGCGGCTGTAACCGAAACGTCCATAGTAAGCGGGATCGCCGAGCACCACGGCGAGCGTCTCGCCAGCAGCCTTCAGGCGGATATGCGCCTCGCGGACCAGCGCACCGCCGATGCCGGTGCCGTGGAACGACGGCTCGACCGCCAAAGGAGCCAAAGCCACCGCCGGGAAGCTCTTGCCGCCATTCTGCACGAAAAGCCGTGAAAACAGGATATGGCCGACCACTTGCCCGTCTTCGTCCGCCACCAGTTCGACGACGGCATCACCGCCGGTGACCAGCGCGTCGACCAGTCCGGCCTCCGTCTGCTGGCCGAATGCGTGTTCTTCGACAAGGCGGATCGCCTCGCGGTCCCGCGGCGTCGCCGCGCGTATGGACATCATGCTCATGACAATTTCATTCCTTTTTCGAGCTTGGCGCCGCGCAGAAACTCCTGCGCGGCAATGGGCCTTGCGCCCGCACGTTGAACTTCGACCGGCCTGATCGCGCCTGACCCGCAGGCGACTGTCAGCCGGTCATCGAGAATTCCTCCCGGTTCGCCGGCGCCTTGCGAGAGCGTCGAGCGAAGCAGTTTCAGCCGTTCCACGCGGCCGCCGATTTCGGCCTCGCACCATGCACCGGGAAAGGGCGACAGGCCGCGAATCTGGTTGTGCACGTCGCCGGCAGGTCGCAGCCAGTCTATGCGAGTCTCCGATTTATCGATTTTCTTGGCGTAGGTCACCCCCACCTCCGCCTGTGTGGTAAATGTCAGCGTATTCCGCTCCAGCCGTTCGAGCGCTTGCACTATCAGCGAAGCACCCAAGACCATCAGCCGATCGTGCAGATCGCCGGCCGTCATGTCGGGTCCAATGGGACATTTTTCAACCATTGCCACAGGGCCGGTGTCGAGGCCTTCCTCCATCCGCATCACCATCATGCCCGTTTCGGTATCGCCGGCCATGATGGCGCGCTGGATAGGGGCAGCGCCGCGCCAGCGCGGCAGCAGCGATGCGTGGCCGTTGAGGCAACCGAGCCGCGGCGCCTCGAGAATGGGTTTGGGGAGGAGCAGCCCGTAGGCGACGACCACGGCGACGTCGGCACCTAAGGCGCGGAACGCTTCCTGCTCCGCCTCGCCCTTCAGCGACACCGGCGACCGCACCTCGATGCCAAGCCGCTCCGCCTCGCGCTGCACCGGCGACGGCGTCAGTTCGAGCCCGCGCCGGCCGCCGGCGCGCGGCGGCTGCGTGTAGACGGCTGCCAACTCGTGCCCGGCCCCGGCAATCGCCCGCAGCGTCGGCACGGAGAATTCGGGCGTACCCATGAAGATGACACGCAGGGGCATTCGTCGACGCCTACCCCACCATCTTGCCCGGCGCCTTGTCCCTGGCGAGCTTCTTGAATTTCTTGACCACCATGTCACGCTTCAGCTTGGAGATGTAATCGATGAACAGCACGCCGTTGAGGTGGTCGATTTCATGCTGCAGGCAGGTCGCCATCAGCCCCTCGGCCTCGATCTCCTGCAGCTTGCCGTCGCGGTCGAGAAACTTCACCCGCACCGCCGCCGGACGCTCGACCTCGGCATAGTAATCCGGGATCGACAGGCAGCCTTCCTCGTAGACCGAACGCTGGTCGGAGCTTTCGAGGATTTCGGGATTGATGAAGACGTGCGGTGCCGGCGTCTCGTCCTCTTTGGCCAGGTCGATCACCAGCATGCGCAAGGGTTCGCCGACCTGGATCGCTGCGAGGCCGATGCCGGGCGCGTCATACATGGTGTCCAGCATGTCGCCGGCCAGTTTGCGCAAATCCCCGTCGACACGCTCGACCGGTTTTGAAACCTGACGCAGGACGGGATCGGGAAGGATGATAAGCGGCTTGATCGACATGGCGTCTCACCTAAGACCTCGCAGGAAAAGCGTCAACCGGGGCGCCTTCGGGTCGTTCACGTTTTGATCTGTGCTGGCAGACCGAATCATCTATGCTGTCGACATGAACGATCTGGCCACCATCCTGTCCGAACCTGTCGCCCGCCTAGGCGCCACCACGATCACGCTCGGCCATGCCCTGGGTTTCGGCGCAATGCTGTTCCTTGGACTGTTCGTGGCGCTCGTCGTTGCGCTCTGGCGATCGGCCAAGGCGCGTGCAGTGGCGGCCGCCGAAGCCGCCGACCACGCCCGCGACGCCGAGGTGCGGATGGCCGGCATCTTGGCAAGCCAGGCGGAAATGCAGGGCCGCATGGGCGCCATCGCCGAAGTGTTCGGGGCGCGCCAGGCGGAACTGACACAGTCGATCGGCCAGCGTCTCGATGCCATGACCGGCCGCCTGGGCCAGACCATGACCGAGCAGACGAGATCGACGCATGAGAGCCTCGCCAAGCTGCAGGAACGGCTGGCGGTCATCGATATCGCGCAAGGCAACATCCAGTCGCTGGCCGGCCAGGTCGTGCAATTGCAGGCGATCCTTTCCAACAAGCAGACGCGCGGCGCCTTCGGCCAGTCGCGTATGGAAGCCATCGTCGCCGACGGATTGCCGCACGGCGCCTATGAATTCCAGGCGACCTTGTCGAATGGCAGCCGGCCCGACTGCCTGGTGAAGATGCCGAACGGCGCACCGTCGCTTGCCATCGATGCAAAGTTTCCGCTCGAGGCCTGGAATGCCATCCGGGCCGCCGAAGGCGCCGAACTGCAGAAGACCGCCGCACAGGCTTTCCGCCGCGACATCGAGGTGCATGTCCGCGATATTTCCGAAAAATACCTGATCCAGGGCGAGACGCAGGACACCGCCTTCATGTTCGTGCCTTCGGAATCGGTGTTCGCCGAAATCCACGAGAATTTCGAGGCCGTTGTCCAGAAGGCGCATCGCTCACGGATCGTCATCGTCTCGCCATCGCTTTTGATGCTGTCGATCCAGGTCATCCAGGCGATCCTCAAGGATGCCCGCATGCGCGAGCAGGCACACCTGATCCAGGGCGAGGTTATCCGGCTGATGGAAGACGTCTCCCGGCTAGACGAGCGGGTGCGCAAATTGCAGACGCATTTCGGCCAATCGGCCAAGGACATCGAGGACATCCTGGTCTCGACATCGAAGGTGACCAGGCGCGGACAGAAGATCGAGGCGCTGGAGTTTGGCGTGCAGCCGGCGGAGGACACCCCCGGTTCGAATGGCAGCGGAGCAAAAGCGGAAAGCAGCCCGCGCGTCGCCGATTCGAAAACCGGGCAGTTGAGGCTAAGGGTCGTCGAAGGCGACGATTGAGAGCTGCGCCGGAACCGGAGGCTTCGCCCCGGTCTGGCGCTACTGCTCCTCGATGATGGTTGTGCCTTCGAATTCCGGCAGCCAATGCAGCGCCGAGCGGTGCCAGATCTGCTTTCTCGGCACCAGTTGCTCGCGCTGCCGTGCCGTGCCGACCCTGATACCGTAAACCTTCGGTCCCTCACCCGCCGAAGTGGCGTAGAGATGCGAGCCGCACTCACCGCAAAATGCCTGGGCGCGCTTGGCGCCGCTCGAACCGGTCTTGATGTAGATCTTCGGCGTGCCCTTGGTGATCCTGTAATTGTCCTCGGACGCCGGCACGGTGACGCGAAAGGCCGTTCCGGTTAGCTTCTGACAATCGATGCAGTGACAAATGGTGGTCTTTTCCGGATCGATCTCGGCCTCGTAAGTAATGGCGCCGCAATGACACCCGCCGTCGATTTTCATCTTCGTTCCTCCTGGAGCTTTTGCCCGCAATCATAACCGGGACTGCCCGATGGCGCAGCCATTTTCCTCAGGCTGGTTCCCCTCCGGACGCCGCCAAGGCCTTGCTCCGGCGTTCCCAGGTGCCGGTGGTCTGCGGTTTGACGAAGAGCCGCGTCACCTCCGGCATCTCCGCCTTCAGCCGCGTCTCCAGGCGCTCGACACAGGTCTCTATCTCCGGCGCCGACAAATGATCCTCGAACTCGATGCTCAAAGCGGCGACGATCTCCTGCGGACCCATATGCAGCGTCAGCGCGCCATTCGCCCGCTGCACCGCCGGGTCCTGCTGGACGATGGCCAGCACCTCTGTTTGCACCTCGGGCGAAGCCGGCTCGCCGAGCAGCAGGCTTTTGCTTTCGCGCGCCAGGAAGATCGCGGTCCCGCCCAGGATCAGCGCGATGCCGATCGATGCGGCGCCGTCGAGCTTCGGCATGTCCAGCAGTTCCGCCGCCGATATCCCGGCGAAGGCGACAACGAGGCCGAGAAGTGCCGCGCTGTCTTCGAACAGCACGGTGTAGACACTCGGGTCTTTGCTGAGCTGCACCGCCTCAAGCCAGCCGTGGCTGCCTTTTTGGTGGCGGAACTCCTTCAGCGCCACCAGCCAAGAGGTGCCTTCGAAGAGAAAGGAAAGGCCAAGGACAGCGTAGTTCACCTTGGCGTTGGCAATCGGCTCCGGCGTCATGATGTGCGTCACGCCTTCGTAGAACGATATGCCGGCGCCCAGTGCAAAGACGAGGAGCGCAACGATGAAGCTCCAGAAGTACAGCTCGCGGCCATGGCCGAGCGGATGCGTGCGGTCGGCCGGGCGCGCGGCACGGTGCATGCCGTAAAGCAGCAGGCTGCCATTGCCGGTATCGACGAGCGAGTGGACGCCTTCCGAGAGCATTGCCGAGCTGCCCGTGAACAAGGCAGCGGCGAATTTGGTCAGTGCGATCGCAAGATTTCCGGCGAGCGCCGCATAGATCACTTTTTTCGACCCGCCATGCGCCGCCATGGTGTGCTGCCTTGGGTGATGCACCGAGATTGGCGGAGCGCCCGCCCACGCTCCACAGTCCCCACAACGCCCGAAGTGCCCAGTTGTTCACAAGGTCAGTTGTTCAAAAGGGCGGCGCGGGGCTATTCGACGACCTCGTCCGTCCAGACCTTGAAGCCAGCCAGCGCGCCCGGCCCGAAAATGTGGGTCAGCGGCACATCGGCGGCATCGCGTCCGGAGGCAATCAGGATGCGGCCGATGCGCGGCGCGTTGTTGCGCGGGTCGAACGCGTGCCAGCGGCCGCCGAGATAGACTTCCATCCAGGCGGCGAAATCCATGTCCGACCACGGCTTTGGCAGGCCGATATCACTGATATAGCCGGTGCAGTAGCGGGTCGGAATGTTCAGGGCGCGGCAGAAGGCAACAGCGAGGTGAGCAAAGTCCCGGCATACACCACTCTGCTCGCGATAGGCCTCGGCGGCGGTGCGCGTCGGCCGCGCATTGAAATAGTTGAAGACGATGTGGTTATGGACGAAGTCGCAGACCGCCTGGACGCGCGGAATGCCGAGCGGGGTGCTGCCGAACAGCCGCCACGCTTCATTCGACAGCACGTCGCTCTCGCAATAGCGGCTGGGCAGCAGGAACAGCAGCGTCTCCGACGGCAGATCGCGCACCTCGTGCTGCCACGCCGTCAGCTCGCGCGTCTCGAAGGAGCCGGGGTCGCGGATCACCGCGTCCGTGCCGAACGCAAAGCGCCCGGCCGGCGCAACGAAACGGTTGCACCAATTGCCGAAACTGTCGCGGTAGCTCTCGATCGGCACCGGCGGGTTCGACGTCAGGAAGTCCGGCCGCTCAAGATCGGATGCGCGCGAATAATGGACATTTAGCATCGCGATCAGCGGTGTTTCCTGCGGGAAGTCGAAGCTCATCTGGCAACCGATGTGGATCCGCATTGTCGTCCTGACCGGCCTGCCTGATCATCAGCTGGCGAAACGCGAGGGCTGATGCTGCAGTGCGAAGAAGACCATGGCACGGACCGCTGCGGTTTACGAGGGAATTAGAAACCGGTTGACAGCCCATCGGCCAGGCGACTGCACGGCAGCGGCCTCTTGCAGTCGAACGTTTTCTCTTGTTTCACTTCGCCAGATATCAACTGGAGGAACGAATCATGGCTAAGGGTGCGATGAAGGCAGGCAAGGAGGCCCGCAAGCCGAAGAAGGACGCGAAGAAACCGGCTCCGGCGCCGGCCCTGAAGGCACCGCCGGTGAAGGCGATGAAGCTGAAGGACAAGTAGAGCCGCAGCTACCGGCTTATTTCGACCGGCCGCAAACGCGGCCGGTATGATTGTTCATTAAGCTCACGCGCATCCCCTTGGATGCGGCGAAGGTAATTTTTGCGCTTTTCAAGAAATCGGCCGAAAGCCATCGAAACGGAGCGTTCCGATGTCGTCGGTTTTCCTGTTCCTCGCCGGCCTGTTCGAGATCGGCTGGGCGATCGGCCTCAAATACACCGACGGATTCTCGAAGCCGCTGCCAACCGTCCTGACGGTTGCCTCGATGATCGTCAGCCTGACCTTGCTCGGCCTGGCGCTGAAGGCGTTGCGGGTCGGCACCGCTTACGCGGTGTGGACCGGCATCGGCACGGCGCTGTTGGGGATATGGCTGCTCGGCGAGCCAGCGACGGCGATCAGGCTGGCCTGCATCGCGCTAATCGTCTGCGGCATCATGGGACTGAAGCTCGCGGCTTAGCCGATTCTGACAGACGAACGCGTTCGGGGCCGCTGCAAGGCGGCCCTGATTCTTGAATTCGGCTGATCAGTGCCGGAAGGCGCTATCGCGCGGAGAAGCCGGGCGGCGTCCTGCCGGTGCGCTGCTTGCGCGCGGCATAGCGTGCGTCACGCTTGGCCTTGCGTTCGGCCTCGTCGGCAAGAAAACGGGCGATGCGCTCGTTCTCTTCAGCTTCCCGGATCTTCGCTTCGGCCTGTGCGGCTTCTTCCGCGGCGATGCGTGCCGCTTCGGCAGCTGCCTCGCGCTCGGCCTTTTCGGCCGCTTCGCGCGCCAGCTTTTCCTGCTTCAGCCTAGCCTTTTCGGCCTCGCGTATCGCGCGGGCCTCGAGGATCGCCTTGCGCTCGGCCTGTCGTGCCAGCACCGCTGGATCATCTGCCGCCGGCTTTGCCTTGAAGCGCTCCAGAAGCGCCTTCTTTGCCTCGTTTGCGGCATTGCGCCGCTCGAAAACGTCTTTTTCCCTATAGATAGCCAAGTCCACTTCCCTGAAGTCAATTTGCGAGGCTTACATACGCGCGAAAACCGAGAGTTCAAGCGCCAAAACGGTATGCCAGCCATGAAATTCTGATCTGTTGCAGCCGGGAGACGCCATTTCGATTAAATTCGGCTGAAAGGCACCCGCACTGTTCACCATCCAGGCATCTGGCGGGGCGGCGGACTGATCGCTACGTCTAGCGCCAAGACAAAACGCTGAGATGACACACTATGGAACTCGGTCTCTACACCTTCGCCGACGTCAGCCCGGAACCAGGTCCCGGTGCGATCGGTGCGCATGAGCGGTTGCGCAACCTGATCGAGGAGATCGAGCTCGCCGACCAGGTCGGGCTGGACGTCTTTGGTCTCGGCGAGCACCACCGTCCCGACTATGCTGCCTCGGCTCCGGCGGTGGCGCTGGCGGTGGCGGCCGAACGGACCAAGCGCATAAGGCTGACCAGCGCTGTCACCGTGCTGTCGTCCGACGATCCGGTGCGCGTCTTCCAGCAGTTTGCCACCCTCGATCTTCTGTCCGGCGGCCGTGCCGAGATCATGGCCGGGCGCGGCTCGTTCATCGAGTCCTTTCCGCTGTTCGGCTACAATCTCGAAGATTATGACGAGCTCTTCGCCGAAAAGCTCGACCTGCTGCTCGCCATCCGCGATCATGTCAAGGTGACCTGGTCGGGCAGTCTGCGCGCGCCGATCAACGACCGCGGCGTCTATCCGCGGCCCTTGCAGGACAAATTGCCGATCTGGATCGCCGTCGGTGGAACACCGCAATCCGTCGCCCGCGCGGGCGTGCTCGGGTTGCCGCTGGCACTGGCGATCATCGGTGGCGAGCCGGCGCGGTTCGCACCGCTGTTCGACATCTACAGGGATGCAGCCAGGCGCGCCGGCAACGATCCGGCAAGCCTTGCCACCAGTCTCAACGTGCACGGCTTCATTGCCGACAGCACGGACCAGGCAGCCGACGATTTTTACGGGCCGCAGGCCGAGGTGATGAACCGCATCGGCCGCGAGCGCGGCTGGGGGCCGACATCGCGGGCGCATTTCGACCAATCGCGCGGCCCAAACGGCGCGCTGTTCGTCGGCAATCCAGAACAGGTGGCCGAGAAGATCGTTGCCCAGCACAGGATATTCGGCAACGACCGCTTCCTGCTGCAAATGGCGATCGGCACCATGCCGCACGCCAAGGTGATGAAGGCCATCGAACTCTACGGCACCAAAGTGGCGCCGATCGTGCGCCGGGAAACTGCGAAGGCCGTTCCCGCCGTGGCGGCGCCGGTTGCCTGATTCCCAGTCACCTGATTCACCGGCAAGGCCGCGAGGCGGCCTGGCCGGTGACGCCGGCTAACGGAACCTTGAAGCGACAGAGGCGTTTTCGCCAACGGTCTGCACCAATCGCGGTGTGCCGCCGAGGGTCAGAATGAAAGCCGAACCCGACGCTTCGGGCGCAAGCGCTGCCGAAAGCCCGGATCCGCGCGTCGAGGCGCGGGCGGATGCGCATCTGATGCGTTCGCTGCTCGTCGGCATCTTCATCCTCATGGCGATCTACGCGCTTTACTTCGCCCGCGCCTTCTTCATGCCGGTCATTCTGGCTTTCCTGCTGGCGCTGACGCTGACGCCGATCGTTCGCTTCCTGCGCAAGCATGGCATGCCCGATGTCATTTCAGCGACACTGCTGGTGCTGCTTTCGTTCTGCCTCGTCGCCGTCGCGGGATATCTGCTCAGCGGCCCGGTCATCGATCTCATCAACAACACCTCGACGATCGGCCAGCAGCTTACCGAACGTCTGGCACAACTGCGCCGTCCGTTCGAAAGGATCGTGGAGGTTTCGCGTCAGATAGAGGGACTGACGCAGACATCCCAGGAGCCGGGCGTTCAGAGGGTGGCGATGGCGCCATCCGGTATTCTCTCGCAGGCCGCCGGCAATGTACTGTCGGCCGGCACCAGCGTCACCATCGTCTTCGTCCTGTCGCTGTTCCTGCTCGCCTCCGGCACGATGTTCTATGAAAAGATCGTCCAATCCTTCCCCAGTCTCAGCGAAAAGAAGCGGGCACTGCGTGTCGTCTACGACGTCGAACGTGAAATCTCGCACTATCTGCTTACCGTCACGATCATCAATACATGTCTCGGCGTGGTCATCGGGCTCGGCCTGTGGGCACTCGGCGTGCCAAACGCGCAGGTCTGGGGCGCGGCAGCGGCTCTGCTCAATTTCCTGCCCTATATCGGAGCGTTAATCACCATCACGCTGGTCACGATCATTGCGCTGATAAGCTTCGACACGATTTCCTACGCGCTGCTGGCGCCGGCCTTCGTCGTTCTATGCTACATCGTCGAAGGCCAGTTCGTGACGCCGACGGTGGTCGGCCGCCGTCTCGAAATCAACGCAGTGGCGATCCTCATCGCCATCGCCTTCTGGTCGTGGCTATGGGGTTTTGTCGGCGCGCTGCTGGCGGTGCCGCTGCTGGTCGTCATCAAGGTGTTCTGCGATCATTTCGACGGTCTCAGCCATGTCGGCAATTTCCTGGCGGCGCAGCATACGGCGGCGATCGAGGACGAAGAGATTCCCGAGGTGAAAAAGTAGCGGCTTAAAGGGTCAAAAAGCTTCCCCCCGATGGTGCAGATCACGACCTTGCATCGGTAGCACGTCCGTTGTGCCCTCAGCGCTCCATCAACATTTTGAATTTGCCGCCTCGGCAACGGCTTCCTACATCCCTTCGGCCCACAGGAAACCCGCGCCGATGACCGTTCTTTCCGTTCTCGACCTGTCGCCGATCGTCGAAGGCAGCAACGCTTCACAGTCACTCGCCAATTCGCTCGATCTCGCCCGTCATGCCGAGCGGCTGGATTACCGGCGCTATTGGCTGGCAGAGCACCACAATATGCCGGGCATCGCCAGCGCCGCCACCTCGGTGGTCATTGCCCATGTGGCCGGCGGCACCAATACGATACGCGTCGGCGCCGGCGGCATCATGCTGCCCAATCATTCGCCGCTGGTCATCGCCGAGCAGTTCGGTACGCTTAACGCTCTACATCCTGGCCGCATCGATCTCGGCCTCGGCCGGGCGCCCGGCACCGACATGGCCACGGCACGGGCGCTGCGCCGTAACCTCGACGCTGGCGCCGACAATTTCCCGCAGGACGTCGTCGAGCTGATGGGTTACTTGCAGCCGGCCGAAGACGGCCAACGCATCCGCGCGGTGCCCGGCGAAGGCGAAAAGGTGCCGATCTGGATTCTCGGTTCCAGCCTCTACGGCGCGCAGCTTGCCGCCATGCTCGGCCTGCCCTACGCCTTCGCTTCGCATTTTGCACCGGCCGAGCTCGACCATGCTCTGGAGATCTACCGCTCGCGTTTCCAGCCTTCGGAGCAGCTCGACAAGCCTTATGTGATGCTCGGCCTCAACGTCTTCGCCGCTCCTTCCGATGCCGAGGCGCGGCTGTTGTTCACCTCGCTGCAGCAGGCCTTCGTCAATCTGCGCACCGGCCGGCCCGGCCGATTGCCGCCGCCGGTCGAAGGATATGAGCGCGACCTCGATCCAATGGCCAAGACCATGCTCGGCCAAGCGCTTTCCTGCGCCGTCGTCGGCTCCCCGGAAACGGTCAGGCAAGGCATCGAGGCGTTTGTGCGCCGCACAGGGGCCGACGAGCTGATGGTCACAGCGCAGATTTTCGACCATGCGGCGCGGGTGCGCTCGTTCGAGATCCTGGCCGACGCTCACAAATCGCTATCGGAAGCTGCCTGAGAGTTGGTTCGCCACTTGCCACTGTTGCGGGCAAGGCCGGCCTTAGGCAGGGAACATCGCGAACAGGTGTGCGAAGACATAGCGAACATTTCGCGCGTTTTGCGCGAAGGTTTTCGATCTGTCATGCTCGTCCGTTAGCGGGAAACGCGGCGTCCACTAAATGACGATCACCTTGGTGCCGATTGTGGCGCGGTCATAGAGATCGATGATGTCTTGGTTCATGAGGCGAATGCAGCCCGCCGACACAGCTTTGCCGATGGACCACCATTCAGGGCTACCGTGCAGGCGATATCCAGTGTCACCTTCCTCGTTAAAGAGATAGAGCGCCCGCGCCCCGAGCGGGTTCATGAGTCCGCCCTCCATATGGGCCGGTATGATGCGGCCTCGCTTCTGCTCGCGCACGATCATCGCAGACGGCGCGCTCCAATCCGGCCATTCGCGCTTCCTCGCAACGTGAGCAGTGCCATGCCACTCGAAGCCCGCCTTGCCGACGCCGATTCCGTAGCGCAGCGCCTGACCGTCTCCCAACACGTAGTAGAGGAACTTCGCTCCTGTATCGACAATGATGGTGCCCGGCGCCTCTTCAGTCGCATAAGGCACTGTCTGCCGATGGAACTTTTGGTCAACCTTGTAGATCGGAACCGGCGGAACGCGAAAACCGGCGTCGGTGAGGCCGCCATAGGCCTGGGGAAAGGTCTGTAACGCTCCGCCGGTGGTGCAGCCGGAGAATGCGGCCATCCCAGCAAGTACCAGCCCGATTAGGATCGATTTCACGCGCATGACTCAAGCCGGCGCCCGTGTGAACGATCTGTCGCATCTCGTCATATTCCTAATCCGACATGCTTCGATTGCCAAGATTTTCCTGACTGTCGGCTGGCTGATTGTTGGCCACTTGGCCCGATCGGCGCCGCGTCCTTCAATTGCTCGGTTTTTGAACGACGAACCCCCGTAGTGGCTGCGCAGACCCGGGGTCGGCAGGACAGAAGGAGCGCTGTCCGTCCGGCATTGCAAAGTTTCTGAACAGAGCCCACGCGCTACGCGCTGACGCTCTGCGCAGTCGCACCTAGCGGACGGCATGAATTGCGGATCATCAAGCGTCCCTTGAGCGTCAGCTTGCGCGGCGGCGCATCCCTGTTTCCGGCGAGCCGGTCGAGCAGCAGATTGGCCGCCTGTTCGCCGATCGCCTGCACGGGCTGTGCGACCGTGGTCAATTGCGGCCGGAACACATCCGACCACGGAAAATCGTCGAAGCAAGCGACGGAAATATCCTCCGGACAGGACAGGCCGATATCGCGAATGGCCTTCATGGTGCCGATCACCATCGGGTTGTTGGCCGAAAAGATGGCGCTCGGCCGGTCGTGCAGCGAAAGCAGCTGCATGGTGGCGTTGTAGCCATCGACTTCGTGGAAATTGCCGAAGCGGACGAGCTCGGGTTCGGCCGGCAGGCCGGCGGCCTGGAGGGCGTCGCGGTATCCCGCCATGCGGTCATGCATCGGCGAGATATCGAACGAGCCGGAGATGTAGCCGATGCGCCGATGGCCGAGATCGATCAGATAAGTGATGGCGTCGAACACCGCGCGCTGATTGTCGAGAACGACGGCATCGGTGTCGACACCCTGGCAAACACGGTCGAGCAGCACGACCGGCACATTGGCGTCGTCGACAATCCGTTTGAGGATCGCGCCGTCACCGACACGCGCGACGATCAGTCCGTCGACCATGCGGTCGAGCAGCAGCCTGATCTGGTCGTCCTGCGTGTTCAGGTGCTCGTCGGTGCAGCACAGCATGACGGCGTAGCCGGCCCTGTCGAAAGCCTGCTGGATGACCGAAACCACGTCGGTAAAGAACGGATTGGTGATGTGTGGGACGGTGAGCCCGATGGTGCGTGTGGTGCCCATCTTCAGGCTGCGGGCAATGGCGTTGCGCTTGTAGCCGATGTCGCGGATCGCCTGTTCGATGCGCTGGCTGAGCTCGGGGCTGACGGTCGCGGTGCCATTGATCAGCGCCGATACGGTGGCCACGGAAACACGCGCGGCCTCGGCCACATGAAGCATAGTCGGGGCAGTGAATTTGCGCTGCTTTTTTCGTCCTGACGCTGTCATTTTCGAAACGTTTCACCACTCCACGGTAGCAATACGTACGGAATCTTATGATTTTGCGCAAGAATTGAAATGGAACAATCTCAGGCTCCAGATATTGCCTTGACATGATCGAAACGTTTAGATTAGCGTTTGAGGTGTTCGGTGACGACGGAGGGAGGCCGTCCTTGTCATGCAGCACGGCAATTCCATCCCTGCGCAAGGCGCTACGGCGGACGGCTCGGCTATCGTGCTGAGGGCCGAGCACATCTCCAAATCCTTCGGCGGCATCGCAGCACTCGTCGATGTCGGCTTCGAGCTGCGGCGCGGCGAAGTCCATGCGTTGATGGGCGAGAACGGCGCCGGCAAGTCGACGCTGATGAAGATCCTGTCCGGCGTCTACACGGATTATATCGGAACGGTCAGTATCGATGGCCACCCGGTGCGCTTTACCGGCGTCCGCGAGGCCGAGCGCGCCGGCATCGCCATCATCCACCAGGAGCTGAACCTCGTCCCCGAACTCAGCGTCGCCGACAACATTTTTCTCGGCCGCGAGAAGCTGATCGCCGGGCTGATCGTCGACCGCAAGGCGAGCAGCCGCGCTGCCGGCGCGCTCTTGCAAAGGCTCGGCATCGAGCTCGACCCGGATGCGCGGGTCGGTGCCTTGCGCGTCGGCGAACAGCAGCTGGTCGAGATCGCCAAGGCGCTGTCGATGTCGGCGCGCATTCTGATCATGGACGAGCCGACCTCGGCGCTTTCGCCGGCCGAATGCCAGCGGCTGTTCCGCATCATCCGCCAGCTCGCCGACAGCGGCGTGGCGATCGTCTACATTTCGCACCGCATCGACGAGGTCATGCATCTGGCCAGCCGCGTCACCGTGTTTCGCGATGGACGCCACGTCCTGACGCGGGCGATGGACAAGCTCGACGAAGACGCCATAATTTCGGCGATGGTCGGGCGAAACCTGCTTGCTTCCTCCCAGGAGCACCGCATCCCCGGTGGCAACACGGTCCTGTCCGTAAGCGAGCTGTCGCTGTCGAAGCCCAATCGCAATGGTTGGCGCACCGTGCTCGATGGCGTCAGCTTCGATCTTGCCGCAGGAGAAATCCTCGGTATCGGCGGGCTGCTGGGCTCGGGCCGTACCGAAATCCTGGAAACCATCTTCGGGTCCAGCGGCGGACGTGCCGGCGGTGAGATCAGGCTCGATGGCGAGGCAGTAGAAATCCGTTCGCCGCGCGATGCGCGCCGGCTCGGCATCGCCCTGGTCACGGAAGACCGCAAGACGCAGGGCCTGCATCTCGAGGCCTCAATCACCGACAATGTCGCGCTGCCGCTGGTCGGCGCGCTGGCGCGGTTCGGCGTGCGCTCGCTGGCCGGTGAGCAAGGGCTGGCACGGGACGCCGTCAAGGCGCTCGGCATTCGCTGCGAGACTGTCGAGCAGCCGGCCGGCACGCTGTCCGGCGGCAACCAGCAGAAGGTCGTCATCGGCAAATGGCTGGCGACGAGGCCGCGGGTGCTGCTGCTCGACGAGCCGACACGCGGCATCGATGTCGGTGCCAAGCGGGAAATCTACGATCTCATCTTCAAGCTGGCGCGAGACGGGCTGGCGATCGCCGTCATCAGCTCGGAATTGCCGGAGCTGCTGCATCTTTCCGACCGTATCCTGGTCATGGCCGACGGCCGCCAGACGGGAATCCTGTCCCGCGCGCAAGCCAGCGAGGAGGCCATCATGCGGCTTGCGGCGCCGCGACGGACGATGACGAGGCCTGCCGCATGAGCATTTTGCATATCCTGTCCCGGACGAAGCTCTATTGGGGCCTGATCGCCATCTTCCTGATCGGCGTGCTCGGCTCGCCGATCAGCTCCAAGGGCAACAACATCTTCCTGTCCTACGGCAACCTGCTCGATGTGCTGCGCCAGGTGTCGACCACCGGGCTGATTGCCACCGGCATGACTGCGGTGATCATCACCGGCGGTATCGACCTTTCCGTCGGCTCGCTGATGGCTATCTGCACGGTCGTCTGTGCCATGCTGCTGACGGTCCCCGGCGTGACGCCGGCGGTGGTGCTGGGGGTGCCGACAGTTGCCCTGGCAGCCCTTTGCCTCGGCATTCTCGTCACTCGTTTCATCCTGCTGAACATCGAAAAATCCCGCGCCGGCGCGCAGGCCATGCACGACATCAGGTTGGACAGCGTTCGCGGGCTGGTGACGCCCGGCATTGTCGGGGTGATCCTGTGCAGTCTGGTGCTGTGGTTCCTGCTGCCGCAGGTGGGCTCAAAATTCGGCGTGCTCGGCGTGTTGCTGGTGGCGCCTTGCGTCGGCCTGCTGTTCGGTGCGCTCAACGGCTTCATCATCGTCGCCGGGCGGCTGCAGCCCTTCATCGTCACGCTGGCGATGATGGTCACGGCGCTCGGCATCGCCCGGTTGACCGCCGGCCAGAACAATGCGGTGCTGCCGGTCTATACCGGCTCGAACGCCACGGCCGATTTCGAAATGCTGCGCTCGCTGGTGTTCGGCGTGATCCCGATGCCGGGTCTGTTCTTCCTCGGCGCTATCCTGATCTACGGCGCCGTGCTGCGCTTCACGCCGTTTGGCCGCTATGTCTATGCGATCGGCGGCAATGAGGAGGCGGCGCGGCTGTCGGGCATCGCCGCCGGCCGCGTCAAGATTGCCACCTATGCCGTGTCAGGGCTGCTGGCCGGCATCGCGGCGGTGCTCTATGTCGCGCAATACCGGCAAGGCAAGCCTGATGCCGGCGCCGGGCTGGAGCTCGACGCGATCGCCGCCGTGGTCATCGGCGGCACCAGCCTGATGGGCGGACGCGGCAGCCTCACCGGGACGTTCTGCGGCGTGCTGATCTTCGGGCTGCTCTCCAACATCCTGCAGCTGCACAACATCAATTCGAACCTTCAGCTGGTGCTGAAGGGGATGATCATCATCGGTACCGTGCTCGTACAGGAGCGCAATGCCGGTGATCTTCTCTTCTATTTGCGACTGCCCGGCGGGCAAGCGCACAAGGAAACGGCCGCGGCAAAGCGGCCGTCGCAAGAGACCGCGTCTCTGAATATTGGAGGAAACAAGAAATGAAACGACGTGAATTGTTGAAGCTCGCCGGGCTGACAGCGGCACTCCTGACCACGACCGCCATGCTTGCCGGCGGCGCCCATGCGCAGGACAAGAAGTGGAAGATCGGCTTCTCGCAGGTGACGACCATCGAACCCTGGCGCGCCCAGTTCAACAAGGACATCCTGGCCGAAGCGGCCAAGCATCCGGAAGTCGAGCTGATCATCACCGACGGCGAGGACAAGACCGAGAAGCAGGTCGCCGATGTCGAAAACCTTATCCGTCAGGAGGTCGATGCGCTCTTGGTATCACCGAAAGAATCCGCTGGCCTGACCGGTGTCGTGCAGCAGGCGATCGATGCCAAGATCCCGGTCTTCGTGCTCGACCGCAACGTCGAAACCAACGACTACACGCAGTTCGTCGGCGGCGACAACAAGCTGATCGGCCGAGCTGCCGGTGAATATGCCGTCGAGCTGCTTGGCGGCAAGGGCAAGGCCGTCGGCAACGTCGTCGAGATCTGGGGCGGCATGGGCACCCAGCCGGCACACGACCGCCATGACGGCTTCCATGAATTCACCGACAAGGAGCCGGGCATAAAATACCTGCTCGACCAGCAGTCGGGCGACTGGAAGCAGGACCAGGCCTACAACATCATGGCGACGGCGTTGCGCAACAACGAGAAAATCGATCTTGTCTACGGCCACAATGATCCGATGGCCTATGGCGCCTATCTTGCCGCCAAGGACGTCGGACGTGAGAAGGACATCAAGTTCATCGGCATCGACGGCCTGCCCAATGAAGGCGTGCAGCTGGTCGCCAATGGCGAGCTGACGGCGACGTTCACTTATGTGACGCCGGGCGCCGAAGGGCTGCGGCAGGCGATCAAGTTCCTGAACGGGGAGAAAGTGGAAAAGACCATCACCCTGCCGACGGAGAAGATCACCAAGGAAAATGCCGCCCAGATCCTGAAGGACAACGGCCTCTGAGACGAGGCTTTCCTGCCGGGCGTTCAGCGCCCGGCAGGAACAACAACCAAGCGCCGGCAGGCAGCAGATTAAGCCAGCCTGGCCAGCAGCTTCATGAAAATGGCCGCTTCCTTGGCAGAAAGCGGCGCCAGCGTTTCCTGCGTAATCTCACGGGCAAGCGGGATCAGCCGCTCGATCGCGTCGCGCCCCTCGGCGGTCAGATTGACCAGCAGGCGCCGTTTGTCGACTTCGTGTTTGCTAAGTTCGACAAAGCCACGCGCTCTCAGCCGGTCGATGACGCCCTTCACGGTCGCCGCATCCATGGCGATCAGGCTGCCAAGCTGGTTCTGCGAGGTCTCGCCGACGTCGCGCAATTTGGCCAAAGCGGCAAATTGCGGCGGCGTCAGATCGGCGATGTGTGCGGCGAAGATCGAGACATGGCGCTGATGCGCCTTGCGCAGGATGAAGCCGACCTGCTCCTGCAAGCGATAGTCGTTTTCGTCAGGCTCCTCGGCCTCGACCAGCTTGAGCCGATTGTCCTCGGCGCTCACCGCAGCCCATCCCATGCCTTAATTTCCTTGGCCGCCAGCCCACCCATGCGGTCGTGCACGCGCGGGCCGCAGGTCATGGCGAGGCAAAACAGGATCTCGTCGGGACGGGGGCCATCGCTGATGCCGATTTCCATGGCATCGAAATGGCTGCGCACATAGGCGGCGTTGATGTGGCCGAGCGGCACATCGAGCCGCGCGCCGAAGCCGCCGACCTTCTTTGCCGAGGGCACGATCGCCTTGGCGTCGCCGAGCCGTTCGCGCATGGCATAGCCGCCCGGCACATGCCACAGCGCGCCATGCTCCAGCTCGCCCGCCATGCCGACGATGGCGCCCTTGCCGTAACCGTCGATCTGTTTGACGTCGCCGCCCAATGCGGCAACAAGCCTGTCGGAGAGCAGCAGCCCGAGCGGCTTCAAATCCTCCATGGCGCTCTGCAGTTCCTCGACGTAATGGCCGGCGAACGGGTTCTTGACCACAGCCATGGCCGCCGCGCGGCGCCGCGGCACCTTCGCCACCGGCCCGCCTTCGTGAAAAATCTCTTCGGTCAGCACGGCGATCTTGCGGATCGGAAACTCAGGCATGAGCAATTTCCCTCTCTAAAACTTTATTGGCGAGCGCCATCGGACCTGCGATGCGCGCCTGACCGCCGAGGAAAAGTGCCGCGGCGGCAATCAGGCCGCGCCGCCGAAACTCCTCGGCAACGGCAAATCCGCCTTCCAGCGCGATAGCGATTTCAGCGGCGGAAAGCAGCCCCACGCCCTGCGTCACCAAACGGTCGCCGAGGTCGCTGTCAGGTGCGAGATCGCGCGCCCGTACGCGCCTAACGGCCGGATGACCGGGCAGGTCGACGGCGTTGGCGATCAAGGTCGCGGCGGCATCGGCTTCAGCACCCGTTGGCGCCAGCACCGTGACCGCGTCGGCGATGCCCAGCGAAAAGGAGCGGCCGCGCCAGCCGCTTGTCGCGACACCGCGGATCCCGTCTTCGGGGCGGATCGTGAGACGATCTGCCAACCCATGACCTGTCCCGGCAATGGCAAGCATCATCGACTGCCCGTGGCCGAGATAGATCGCGCTGTCGCCGCCATTATTGACATAGGCGCGCTCGAGCCGGCGGCCGGCAAGCAGCGCGCCAAGCACTTCGTCGGCTACCGAGCCGGCGACGGCCGCCATCGGCGTGATGAATTGTTTCGCTAGCGGAACGACCGCCACTTCCATGCGGCGCGCCGTCGGGCCAGCGAAAGCACGTGGCCGCGAGGCGGCCGGGCGCCGCAGTTCGGGCAACTCTTCGACCAGTTCAACCAGGATTGTCTGGAAGCGCGCCACTGCCTGGCGATATGCGGCGCTGCATTCACTCGCCTCGCCGAATGCCTCGACGATCAGATCGATCGGCCCATGATTGAGGTGAAGCCTCCGGCCGTCCTCGAGCCAATGCGCCTGCGGGCCGTTCATCGCCCGGCCCCGTTTGCGGTCGCGCGACGCAACTGCGCCAGCGGCGGCCAGGGATTGTCACGGGGTGCGGCCGTGCCGCGGCGCGGATTGAGATATTCGCCGCCCTTGGCCAGGATGTCGTCGACGCTGCGGATTTCGCCTTCGTAGCCGCCAAGCCTGACATAATCGTCGCGGCGCATGGTGAACTCGATCGGCGCCACCAGCGCCGGCGTCGGCACATAGCCGAAGGCGCCTTCCGGGACGCGGGTGACGTCGACCATCAGCGTGATGCCGCCGCCCGGCCAGACATAGACCGGCGCGCCGCCGACCGTCACGTAGGTCGTCAAGCCCTGCACCGAGCGGGTCAGATTGACCGGGTTCTCGGTGACGCCGGCGCGCAGCGAGCCGCCGGCGCCGCCGACGAAAAGCACGGTGCAGAGCGCCGGCTCGCAATTGTCCTCGATCAGTTCGACCGACTTCCGCAGCCGCTCCGGGAACGGTTTCTGGACCGGCTTCAATTCGTCGTCGAGCTCGTAATAGGCGAATTGCTCACCGGTGGTCGAGACCATCAGCAGCGACATGCCGGGGCGCGCACCCTTTTTGGCGTTCCATTCACCAAGGATCGACAGCGGGTCGGAAATGCTGGTGCCGCCCCAGCCGAGGCCGGGCTCCGACACCTTGAAATAACGGCCCGGCGTCGAACGGCGGCCGATGATCTTGATGCCGGTATCCTGCCAGCCAAGCACCTTGCCGGCCTGATGCTCGGAGACGACGCCGGTGATGTGGTCATCGACCACCACCACCTCGTCGACAAGGCCGCGCCATTGGGTCGCGAACATGCCTATGGTAGCCGAACCGCAGCCGACGCGCATGCGCTGCTCGAGCTTGCCGTCGATGACCGGCGGCTTGCCGGCTTCGACGATGACGGTGGCGCCGCCGTCGATGACGAGTTCAACCGGTTTGCGGTTGCACAGGGCGAGCATGGCGTCGCAGGTGGCGCGCCCTTCAGCCTTCGAGCCGCCGGTCAGATGATGTACGCCGCCCAGCGACAGCATCTGCGAGCCGTATTCGCCGGTCGTGACATGGCCGATCGCCTCGCCTTGGGCACGGACCGTAGCCGTTTCGGGGCCGATATGACGGTCGGTGTCGATCTTCACCTTGACGCCGCAATACGAGAAGATGCCCTCGGTGACGACGGTGACCAGATCGACGCCCTCGACCTCCTGGCTGACGATGAAGGGCGCCGGCTTGTAATCGGGATAGGTGGTGCCGGCGCCGATGGCGGTGACGAAGCGGCGGCCGGTGTTGACCAGTTCGCCGTCCCATGCCTCGCCTTCTTCGGCAAAGGGTACGATTGCGGCGCCGGTCTCGGCCGCGTGGTCGAGGATGGTCAGTGGATCCATCCGCACGATCCTGCCGCCAACATTGCCGTAGCGGTCGCAGGCGCCGGTGCGGCCATCGGCGATGTAGCACATGACTGGACAGGCATCGCAGCGGATCTTCTCGGCCACCAGCTTCTCGCCGGGATCGTGGGTCTCGAAGCGTTCGGCAAGCTCGCTCATCGGCGCGCCTCCTTGTCGAGGATGGCGGCGCGGATGCGGGTCGGCGTCGCCGGAATTTTGGTGACCAGCACACCGGTGGCGTGGCGGATGGCGTTGAGGATCGCCGGCGCCGTCGGGATCAGCACATGCTCGCCCAAACCCTTGGCGCCGAAGGGTCCTTCCGGATCCGGAACTTCTATCAGGATGGTCTCGATCGGTGGCACGTCGCCGATCGTCGGGATCAGATAGTCGTGCAGGTTTTCGGTGCGCCCGGGGATGAATTCCTCCATCAGCGCCATGCCGATGCCCTGGGCGATGCCACCCTCGATCTGGCCCTCTGCCAGTAAAGGGTTGATGGCCTTGCCGACATCGTGAGCGGCGGTGATTTTCATAAGCTTCACGGTGCCGAGCCTGAGGTCGACCTCCAGTTCGGCGATCTGCGCGCCATAGCCATAGACGGCATAAGGCTTGCCCTGGCCCTTGGCATCGAGCGGCAGCGTCGGCGGGTCGTAGCTTTCCTCGGCGCGAAAGACAAAGCCTTCGGGGTCTGCCTTCAGCGAGGAAAGATCGACGCGGCGGGTCGCTTCGCCTTCCCTGATGCTCAGGCTTGTGCCGTCCAGCGCAATCGCCGCCTTTTCCGAGACATTGGCGAAACGCAAGATCTCCTCGCGCAAGGCGCGGCCGGCCTTTTCGGCGGCCTTGCCGGTGACGAAGGTCTGGCGCGAGGCCGAGGTCTTGCCGGCGTCGGAGGTGATCGCCGTGTCGGCGCCTTTCAGCATGAATTTTTCGAGCGGAAGACCCAACGCATCGGCGCAGATCTGCGCGATGACAGTGTTCGAGCCTTGCCCGATATCGACCGCACCCTGATGCAGGACGACTTCGCCCGATGCCGAGATGCCGACCTTGATGGTCGACGGATTGGGCAGCGAGGTGTTGCCGCAGCCGTACCAGCAAGAGGCGACGCCGACGCCGCGTTTTCTTTCGCTGCTGCTACGGGCGTTGAACGCGTCGGCGTCAGTTAGGGCACGCTGCCAATGTGAACGGAGGGCCTCGAGGCAGTCGGCGATGCCGACGCCCGACTCGAGCCGCTGCCCGGTGACTGTTTCGGATCCGTTCCGAAGGCAGTTCTTCAGGCGAAAGTCGAGCCGATCCATGCCGAGCTTGTCGGCCAGGTCGTCATAGAGGGTCTCCTGCATGATCGTCGCCTGCGGCACGCCGAAACCGCGAAAGGCGCCGGCAATCGGGCCATTGGTGTGGATGGCGCGGCCTTCGGCACGATAGTTCGGCGTCGCATAGGGGCCGGAGGCGTGCACCGGCACGCGGTTGGCGACCGTCGGCCCCCAGCTGGCATAGGCGCCGGTGTTGAAATCGCCGGCGAAGACCATGCCGGTGACGCGGCCGTCGGCATCGGCGCCGATGCTCGCTCTCATCAGAGCCGGATGGCGTTTGGTGGTCGAGATCATCGATTCGGTGCGGCTGTAGGCGAGCGCCGCCGGCCGGCCGGTTTTCATGGCGACGAGGCCGATGAGCGGTTGCAGCGAGACGTCGAGTTTGGAGCCGAAGCCGCCGCCGGTGGCGGTCGGCACGATGCGCACCTTTTCCGGGGCAAGGCCGAGCACTTTTGCCGTGTCGTCGCGGTCCATATAGGGCGCCTGCGTGCAGGCGACGACCACCAGCGTGTCGCCGTCCATGAAGGCATAGCCGGCTTCCGGTTCGATATAGGCGTGCTCGACATAGGAGGTGTCGATGGCGCCGGAAACGACGATAGCCGCACCGGCAAGCGCGGCTTCCGGGTCGCCACGCTCGACGAAGCCGGAGGTGAGCAGGTTCGAGGGCCGGTTTTCATGGACCAGTTGCGCACCGCCGGCCTGCGCTTCGCCAGTTTCCAGAAAATGCGGCAACTCGGTCCAACTGACAGGAAAATCGGCAAGGTCGAGATCGAGGATAGCCTCTCGTTCGCCGGCAACCAGCGCCACCGCCTCACCGCGAAAGCGCGAAACCCCTTCGGCCAGCGCCGGCTGGTCGGCGAAGGGCGCGATGACGCCGAAACAATTCTTTCCCGGAATGTCGGCGGCGGTGAAGACGCCGGCAATGCCAGGACGGGATTTCACCCAGCTGCCGAGATCGCCAAAAGTGAAAGCGGCATGATAATGCGGCGAGCGGACCACCAGCACCGACAATGCGTCGGCCGGGAAAGAATCACCGCCGAATTTTTCGTCGCCGGTGACTTTCGGCAGGCCATCGAGGCGGATCGGGGAGGAGCCGACGGCATGGCCAGAGGATGGCATGTGCTGATCGAGGCCGTCGGCGTGGCGCCAAGCATCCATCACCGCGGCGACGATCTTGCGGTAGCCGGTACAGCGGCAGAGCACGCCGCCCAGCGCATCATGCGTTTCGGCCTCGCTCGGGCAAGGCGTCCTGTCCAGGAGTGCCGTTGCGGCGACCAGCAGGCCGGGCGTGCAGGCGCCGCATTGCGCTGCGCCATGCCTGAGAAACGAGGCCTGCAGCCCCGACAGCCGGCCATTGGCGAGGCCTTCGACGGTCGTCACCACGGTGCCTGAGGCGGAAGCCGCGGGCATCAGGCAGGCGCAGACCGGCTCGCCGTCGACCAGCACCGTGCAGGCGCCGCAATCGCCGGCATCACAGCCGATCTTGGTGCCGGTCAGCCGCAACTCGTCACGCAGCACCGCGGACAGCCGCCGCACCGGCGGCACACAAACGCTGACGGCGGCGCCGTTGACTTCGAAGGCGATGTCGGCGCGCTCCATGCCCATCAGGCCGCCGCCCTTTCGTCGGGAACAGCGCCCATCGCACCAAGCACGGCGCGGGCGACGATCTCGCGCGCAGCGTCCAGCCGATATTCGGCGCTGCCGCGCACGTCGCCGATCGGCGACAGCTCGTCCATCGGTGCGGATTGGATCGCAGTGGCCAGCGCGTGGCCGACGGGCCGGCCGCGTAGCGCCGCCTCGACACCCGCCAGGCGCCTGGCGACAACCGAGCAGGAACCGACGGCGACGGCCGCGTTCCTGACCATACCATCTTCGACGGCCAGGCGTGCGGCGGCCATGGCGATGGAGATGACGAGATAACGCCGCGCGCCGAGTTTCACGAAGGCGGAGCTGCCGGCGGTCGCGGGTTTGGGAATGCGGATTGCCGTGACCATTTCGCCGGGCTGCAGTGCGGTGCGACGGTTGCCGAGGATGAATTCTGCAAGGGGCAGATGCCGGGTCGCCACAGCGGAACGCAGTTCGACTTCGGCATCGAGCACCAGCAGTGCCGGCACGCCGTCGGCGGCCGGCGAGGCGTTGCAGAGATTGCCGGCAATCGAGGCAACGTTCTGGATCTGCACCGAGCCGACTTCCCGCGCCGCCTGCTTCAGCGCGTCGAAAGCCGCCGGCAGAGGATGGCGGACGAGATCGGTCCAGGTGGTGCGCGCGCCGACGAGCCAATGTTTTTCGGCTTCGGCAATGCCGCGCAATGCCACCAGGCCATTGATATCGAGGACATTGTCGCGGAAAGGCTTGCTGCCCTGTGCCGGATAGAAGTCGGTGCCGCCGGCGAGGATGCGCCATTGCCCTTCGCCCAGCAAAGCGAGGGCGTCGTCGACCGTGGTGGGTTTTGCGTAACGGATCACGCTTTGCCTTCCCAGAATGGGCTTCCCGAGAGGGGATCCTGCCGAAAGATTTTCCCGAGCATTCAAGGCAGGAAATTCATTCGTATGCAAATGATATCAAGCCGGCAGGAATTGTCAAAGCCAGAGTTTGCACGGCTGTTGGCACCGGTGCACCCGGAACGCATTCGTTATGCCATGAGAGGTTGACGCAGCCGGCCATCTGGTCAAGTTTCTGCGTCCGGTCGCGTTTTCATTGGAGCCTAAGCTCAAGACCAAGAAAATAAGGAGGCTCCATGGCCGACGAAGCGCTTGTCGTTATCGACCTGCAGAACGATTTCTGCCCGGGTGGCGCCCTTGAAGTGGCCGGTGGCGACGAAATCGTGCCGTTGGTCAATGACCTAATCCGGCGGACCGAGCACGTCCTGCTGACGCAGGACTGGCACCCTGCCGGCCATTCGAGCTTTGCCTCCAGCCACCCCGGCAAGCAACCGTTCGAAACGATCGACGTGCCTTATGGCCACCAGACGCTGTGGCCGGATCACTGCATCCAGGGCAGTCTGGGATCGGATTTCCATTCGGGCCTCGCCTGGAGCAAGGCCGAGCTGGTGATCCGCAAGGGGTTCCGTCCTGCGATCGACAGCTATTCCGCATTCTTCGAGAACGACCGGACGACGCCGACCGGCCTTGCCGGCTATCTCCGGGATCGGAACATCGAGACGCTGACCCTGGTCGGCCTGGCGACGGATTTCTGCGTCGCCTTTTCGGCGCTCGACGCGGTCAAGCTCGGTTTTGAGACGTCCGTGCGGCTCGACGCCTGCCGCGGCATCGATCTCAACGGCTCCGTGGAGAGGATGCTGGGCCGGATGCGCGATGCCGGCGTGACACTGATTTGAACGTCATCCAGCCGAACCTGACAGACTTTTGAGGGGCTTCATGCGGTTTGCGGCGTTGACGGCAAGTGCTGCACTTATTGCAGCAATCTCTTCTCCAAGAGCGGTTCTCGCGGCCGAAGCGCACGAATTGCCTGGCGCCGCCATGTCGCTTTGGTGGGTGCTGCCGTTTGCCGGGCTATTGCTTTGCATCGCGACCGGCCCGCTGCTGTTCCATCATGCCTGGGAGCACCATTACGGCAAGATCGCTGCCTTCTGGGCAGCGTTGGTGATCGGGCCGCTGGCCATCGCCTTCGGCATCCCGTCCACCACGCAGGCGGTGCTGCATGCGCTGCTCACCGAATACATGTCGTTCATCATCCTGCTGTTTGCGCTGTTCACCATTTCGGGCGGTATCTTCGTTGCCGGCAACATACACGGCACGCCGCTGGTCAATGCCGGGCTGTTGCTGGGAGGGGCGCTGCTTGCCTCGATCATTGGCACAACCGGCGCCTCGATGATCCTGATCCGGCCGCTCATCCGCGCCAACGACAACCGGCGCTTCAACGCCCATGTCGTCATCTTTTTCATCTTCCTGGTGTCCAACATCGGCGGGTCGCTAACGCCGCTGGGCGATCCGCCGCTGTTCGTCGGCTTTCTGCGCGGCGTCGATTTCTTCTGGACGACAGTTCACCTGCTGCCCGAGACGCTGTTCGTCGCCGGCGTGGTGCTGGCTGTTTTCCTGGCGATCGACATCATCATGCATCGCCGGGAGGAAGGCGCGCCGAAGATCAAGGATCCGACGCCCGACAGCAAGGTGCGCATTCGCGGCCTGGCCAACATCCCGCTGCTGGCCGGCGTAATCGCCGCGATCCTGATTTCCGCTGCCTGGAAGCCGGGAGTGAGTTTCTCATTTCAAGGCGTCAGCCTCGAGCTGCAGAATCTGGTGCGCGACGCCGCCATCCTGATACTGGCCTTCACTTCGCTTGTCGTCTCGCCGAAGGAGTTTCGCGGCGCAAACGCCTTCAACTGGGGGCCGATTGCCGAGGTGGCGAAGCTGTTCGCCAGCATCTTCATCTGCATCGTGCCGGTCGTCGCCATCTTGCGGGCCGGGCTCGATGGCGCGCTGGCGCCGTTGGTGCTGCTGGTCAGTTCGCCGACCGGCGCGCCGGACAACCTTGCCTATTTCTGGCTGACCGGAGCGCTGTCGTCCTTCCTCGACAATGCGCCGACCTATCTGGTGTTCTTCGAGCTGGCTGGCGGCGATGCGCAGCATCTGATGACCGAGCTCGCCTCGACGCTGGCGGCGATCTCGGCAGGCGCGGTGTTCATGGGCGCCAACACCTATGTCGGCAATGCGCCGAATTTCATGGTCTATGCCATTGCAAGGCATCGCGGCATCAAGATGCCGAGCTTCTTTGGCTATATGGCATGGTCGGGCGCGGTGCTGATCCCGACATTCCTGCTTGCCGGCTTGCTGTTCTTTGCCTGATCATCCGACGCCGACATAGCGACGAACCGCCGAGGGATCGGCACGCAATTCCTCGACATCGACCGTCTCGCGGTTGCGGCCGTTTTCGATGAAGCAAACGCGGTCTGCGACCGACAGCACAGCATCGACGCGCTGCTCGACAAGAATTGTCGATACGCCAAGCGCACGCAGTTTCGACACGGTTTCGCGGATCTTGGCGATCATCGACGGCATCAGCCCTTCGGTCGGCTCGTCGAGCAGGAGCACCTGCGGTTCCAGACACAGGGCGCGGGCCATGGCCAGCATCTGCTGCTCGCCGCCGGATAGCGTGCCCGAACGCTGCCTGAGGCGCTGGCGCAACAGTGGGAAGAGATCGAGCACGTTTTCGCGCGTCGCCTTGCCCTTGTTGCGGGCTATCAGGCCGATCTCGATGTTTTCCGCCACCGTCATCTCGGCGAACAGCCGCCGGCCCTGCGGCACGTAAGCGACGCCGGCCTTGGGCACCTCGTGCGCCGGCAAGCCGGTCAATTCCCGGCCTTCGAGCCTGATCGAGCCGGCGGCTGCCGGCACCAGGCCCATGATCGCCTTCAGCGTCGTCGTCTTGCCGGCGCCGTTGCGGCCGAACAGGCAAAGCACCTCGCCCTCGTTCAGAACCAGATCCAGCCCATAGAGCACCTGGACCTCGCCATAGAAGCAATCGAGCCCGGAAACGGTCAGTGCCTTGGACTGGACCTCAGTCATGGGTCGTTCCCAGATAGGCGTCCTGCACCGCGGCATTGGCGCGGATCTGCTCGGGCGTACCTTCGGCCAGAATCCTGCCGGCGTTGAAGACGGTGATGCGGTCGGCGAGTTGCATGACCACCGGCATGTTGTGCTCGATCAAAAGCACGGTGGCGCTATCGGCGATCTCGCGCACCAGCTCGATGAAATTGTCGATCTCGCTGTCGGCCAGCCCTTGCGTCGGTTCGTCGAGGATCAGCAGGCGTGGCTTCAGCGCCAGTCCCATCGCCACTTCCAGCAGCCGCTGGTGACCGTAGGACAATTGCCCGGCCGGCATTTGCGCGCGATCGGCAAGGCCGGTGCGCTCGAGAGCCGCCATGACGCCGGTGTGAACCGCGCCCTTCGAACGGCCATCGGTCAGCGTGCGCTGCACCGGCAGGGCAACATTGTCGTAGGCGCTGAGATTGGCAAAGACGCTGGTGATCTGGAAAGTATAGGCGATGCCGAGGCGAACCCGGGCGTAGGCAGGCAGGCTGGTGATGTCCGCGCCGTCGAAGACGATCGTGCCCGACGAGGGCTGGATGCGGCCGCTGACCAGGCTGACGAAGGTGGTCTTGCCGGCACCGTTGGGGCCGATAATGGCGCGAATCTCGCCCGGTATCAGCGCGAAGTCGACGCCGTCGACGGCACGCAAGCCGCCGAAACTGCGCGACAGGCCTTTGGTGGTGAGCAGCGGCATCATGGCAACCACCCGAGCCAGCGCTGGCGGATGCTGCCGAGAATGCCTCTCGGGAAGAACAGCACCAGCAGGATGAGCGCTATGCCGACGACCAGCAGATAGGCCGAGGTGTAGCCGCTGGCGACGTCGATGACATAATACATGAACAGCGTGCCGATCAGCGGACCGAGCGTGGTGGCGGCACCGCCCAGCAGCACCCAGAGCAGCGGCAGGATGGAGTATTGCACCGAGGCGAAGCTCGAGCCGACATAGCCGAACAGCAGCGCATAGGCCGCGCCGGAAGCCGCGCAGATGCTGCCGGAGATGACGACGGCGGCGAGCTTGCTGGAGAACGTGTCGTAGCCAAGCATCTTGGTCCGCTCCTCGTTCTCGCGGATGGCGACCAGCACGCGACCGTAGCCGGAGCGGACTATCGCCAGGCTTATGAGCAGCACGATCGAGAACAGTGCCAGCGCGCTCATATAGCGCACGGTCGGGTTGGTGAGGTCGAGTGACGTGCTGCCCAGGACAAGGACACGCATCGGCTGCGGCACGACCATGCCCTGGTCGCCACCGGTCCAGGCAGCGAAATAAAGAATGACGAGATAAAATACCTGAGCGAACATCATGGTGACGATCATGAAGGCGACGCCGGAGGTGCGCAGCGCCAGCAGCCCGATCACCAGCGCGAGAAGCGCGCCGCAGGCAAGCCCGGCTGCGAAGGCGGCCGGCACGCTCCAGCCGAGATGGATGACGGCAAGGCCGGCGCCATAGAGCCCGGCTGAAAAGAACATGGCATGGCCGAGGCTGAGCAGCCCGACATAGCCGAACAGCAGATTGTAGCCCATGGCGAAGACCGCCAGCACCATGATGCGGGCGAGCAGGCCGTGATGGTATTCCGGCAGGACGAAGCTAAGCCCGAAAAGCAGGGCGATGACGCCGAGGTGCAGCGCATATGGCTTTGCCGGCGAAGCATCCTTCATCGTGATGTCGTCCCGAACAGGCCCTGCGGCCGGAACACCAGCACCATGGCGACGAGCAAGGTGGCGATGATCTTGGCCAGCGTCGGTGAGAAGAACACCGAGATGATGCCGTCGGAAAGGCCGATCAGCACCGCGGCGACGACCGTGCCGCGCAGCGAGCCGAGGCCGCCGATGATGACGACGATAAACGACAGCAACAGCGGGTCCTGTCCCATCAGATAGTGGGCCTGGCTGATCGGCACGATCAGCACCGCGGCGACAGCAGCCAGCATGGCGCCGAGCGCGAAAACACCGGCATAGACTCTGGTCACCGGGATGCCGAAGGCCTGCGCCGTCTCGCTGTCATATTGCGTGGCGCGCATGACGAGGCCGATTTTCGTGCGCGTCAGCACCAGCCAGGTCGCGACCAGCAGCAGCGCCGACGCGGCGATGATCGACAGCTTGTAGCCGGAATAGCCGAACCACGGCAGGAGGATGCGGTAGCTGAACGGCGGCTCCACCGGCCGCGCCTCCGGGCCGTAGAAGGTCAGCGCCAGTTGCTGGATGATGTAGAGCATGCCGATGGTGGCGACGATGGTGGCTTCCGGATTGTAGTTGAGCCGGCGCAGCACCAGCCGTTCGGCGAGCAGCGCGATCAGGCCGACGATCAGCGGCGCCAGCACCAGGGCGGCCAGGAAGCCGAGCGCCGGATGGCCGGATATCGCCGTTGAGATCGCCCAGGCAAGCACCGCGCCCAGCATGAAGAACTCGCCATGCGCGACATTGACGACGCGCATGACGCCGAACACCAGCGACAGCCCAAGCGCCGTCAGCGCCAGCACGGCGGAGGTGACGAGGCCTTCGAGGGCGGCGAGGAGCAGGTGAGGTCCGAAGTGCATCGCCTAAGCACCGGCGGATGCGCGAAGCACCCCCCTCTGGCCAGAGGGGGGTATCTTGGCTCTCACGCTTGCTGCAGCAGCCAAGCTCACAGCGTCTGCGTCGTGTAATCCCCCTCAGGCTCGTAGAGGCCGTCCTCGATCTTGGTCTTGTGGACGACATTCAGCCGGCCGCCTTCAACCTTGGAGATGTTCTGGATGCCAAAGCACTGGTGGATCTTGCCGTTGAAGGTTTTCGGCCCTTGCGGGTGCTCCGGCCCCTCGGCGAACTCGGTCAACGCCTCGGTCGCCTCGACCAGCTTGGCGCGGTCTTCCGGGCCCTTGTAGCCGGCATCCTCCATCGCCTTCTTGACGACGTAGAGCGTTTCCCAGCAGCCGAACATGTGCGCGGCGGTGGAGACGTCCTTGGGGTCGCCGACGGCGGCACCATTGTCGTCGATGCCGACGGCGGCGCGGTAGGCTTTCTGCGCAGGGGAGTCATCGGGCTGCGCATAACGCGGCGAGCCTTCCCAGAAATGGCTGCCGTCGAGGAATTCGAGGCCGGGGCTGTTGATGTCGGTGGCTTCGAGCGAATCGATGAAGCCGAACAATTGCGGCCGATTGGAGCCGTAGAACTCGCCGAGCTCCTTGACGAAGGTGAGCACCGCCGGGCCGACCATGACGTGGTAGATCACCTCGGTCTCTGCGGGGATCTGCGGGAAATATTTGGTGAAGGAGGATTCCGTCGGCGGAATCGCGATCTGCGCAATGACCTCGGCGCCTTGCGCCTTCAGGGCCGGCGGCAGGTAGTCGCGATGGTCGTAGCCGAAAGCGAAATCGGGGAAGATCTGCGTCACCTTCTTGCCGGCATTGGCGGCAATCCACGGCGCCATCGACTGGATCTGGCTCTTCACATCGGTGATGCCGGGCTGGAAGACGTAGCGGTTCAACTTGGTCGAGGCGACGTGGTGGCCTTCGCTGACAACGAAATAGGGCATCTTGGCCTCGCCGGCGGCCGGCGCCGAGCCGATGACGACATGCGAAAACAGCGTGCCGTAGACGATATCGGTCTTGTGCTGAGAGGCGAACTTGCCGACGACTTCGGCTCCCCGGCCGGGATCGGTGCCGTCATCCTCAATGATCACCTCGACGGGTCGGCCGTTGATGCCGCCGGCATCGTTGATCGCCTTGACGGCAGCCGCTGTGGTCTTCTCGTACCAGCGGCCATAGGCGGCGCCGATGCCGGTGCGGTGCGACTGGAAGCCGATCTTGATCGGCGCCGAGTTCTGCGCCTGGCTGTAACGCACGAAACCCGGCGCGACGGCAAGACCGGCGCCGGCGGCAAGGCCCTTCAGCGCCGTGCGGCGGGTGAGAGCGGATCTGGAGAGATCGAAAAACCCATTCTTGTCAGTCACGGCAGTTCCCCTTGTTTTTGAGCTTTGACCAATGGCTGTAGCAGGCAGGCCACTCTTGTTAAGAGGGGCGAAAATTGCATGTGTACAAACTAAATCACCAAAGCTCTGACGTGGCAAGCGAGCTTTCCCCAAGGTTCGATTGACGGCCATCGCACACCTCGTTCATCCGGCGCTCGGCGTCGCAAGCAGCCATAGGCCGAGGACGGTGTAGGCGATCATCAGCACGGTGAGCGGGAACTGGCTGAGCGCGGCGCGAGCCGGAATGGCGTGCAGCCGCCAGGCCAAGCCATGGGCGACAAGCACAGCAAGCATGTGGCCGCCAATGATGACGCCGGCCTGGAGGTTCCACAGCCACCACGCCGAGCCGGCGCCGGCGACAACGCCGGCTTCAATTGACATGTCTGCGGTACCGAACAGGTTCCAGCCAAACGCAAACGGGTCGGAGAGAGCGGCAATTGCATATTGGCCGTCGACCAGCAGCGCCGTCAGATAATGCGCGAAGTGGTAGGCGAGCGCGATCGGTACGATCGACCAGGCCAAAAGCCCGGCGGCGTGACCGAGCGAATGGTTGCTGCCGGCAAGGTGCTGGCCAAGAAAGACGGCTAGCGCGAACACGGCCGCAAGCACGGCAAAGCTCAGCACAAGACCGAAACTGCCGATGCCGATCAAAGCGGTGCGTCCAGGAAACTCCAGCGGATTGATGCCGAACCAGCCTAGCCAGAAGAAGGTTTTCGACAGGCCGTCGAAGGACACAGACGACAGCGCAAGCAGCAGGAAAGCGACGCCGCTGAGCGGTAGCGGCGCGCCACCGAGCAGCTTGGCACCCGGCCAGCAGAGTTTGAGCCGGCCGTCTTCGTTGCGCTCGATGATGGCGAAGTGCGCTACCATGGAAAAGAACACCGTCAGGAACTCACCGCGCAGGCTCCAGTCGCGGTATCCGACGACCTGCATAGCGGCAAAGGTCAGCAGCCAATAGGCGCCGGCGGCCCAGGCCAGCCGCGCCGGATCGTCTGGCGCAGGGTCGATCAGCTCGAACCAGGCGAAGGCGAAGAACAGCAGGAAAGCCGGCCAATAGCCGAGCCGTTGGGGGAGCAGATTCGGCTGCGTTCTGCCGGACAGGCGCGAGGCGACGCGGCATGGCCCGTACCAGGGGTTGAGCCACGACCAGAGATCGCCGGCGAGCCCCTGCAACAGAGCCAGGCCAACCCAGAGCAGCGTCCACACGGTCAGCGGCAGCGGATTGGAAAGCGGATCGCGGCTGCCGAACAGGCCGGCGGCAATCAGAATTGCAAAGCCGACAAAGGATACCAGGCTGACGGCAGTCCGCGCGCCGTCGCCGAAGGTAAAAAGCGGCAGGCGTTTGCGCCAGAAGCGGTCGAGGGAGTCCGGCGGCAGTAGAGCCAGGACAAGGAAGCTGGCGGCAACCGCGAGCGCGCCACCGACGACGTAGTAGCCGGTGGGAAGCAGCAGGACATGGCCGCGGTCGGAGGCGTGGGCGAAGGCGGGCGTGGATGGGAATGCCAAGGAAGCGACGAGGCCGGGAAAGGGCCTGATTGCCGAAATGCAGCGCTCTACAGCGCCCCCCTCTGTCCTGCCGGACATCTCAAGCGGGGAGATCGGCGGTTCCGCCGTCGGCTCTCCTTCTGCAACTTCAGCAATTGGCGAAAGCAGCAATGAGGGCGCAATCTCCCCCCTCGCGGGGGAGATGTCCGGCAGGACAGAGGGGGGCGCGAAGGAACTCATACTGCGCAAGAGTTCCCCTACCTCACACCTTCACCAACTGCTCCACGCGGTCCTTCTGGCCGAAGATGCGCAAATAGCGCTCGATCTCTTTCTCGTCGCCTGTCGACTTGGCCGGATTGTCGGAAAGCTTGACCGCCGGCCTGCCGTTGGCTTCGGTGACCTTGCAGACCAGCGAGATGGCGTCTAGCCGGTTGGTCTCGGTCGGCGCGCAGCCCTCGAAATCGTTGGTCAGGTTGGTGCCCCAGCCGAAGGACATGCGCACCTTGCCGCGGAAGTGGCGGTAGGTTTCCTCGATGGTCTCGACCTCCAGCCCATCCGAGAAGATGAGCAGCTTCTGCTTGGGGTCCTTGCCCTTTTCGCGCCACCAGGAAATGATTTTCTCGCCGCCTTCGATCGGCGGCGCGCTGTCGGGGCGGAAGCCGGTCCAGTCGGCGACCCAGTCCGGTGCATCGCGCAGGAACGCCGCGGTGCCGAAGGTGTCCGGCAGTACGATCAGCAGGTTGCCGCCGTAGTAGCGCTGCCAGTCCTGCAGCACGTTGTAGGGCGACCGTTTCAATTCCTTTTCCGAATTGGTGAGCGCGGCGAACACCATCGGCAGTTCATGCGCGTTGGTGCCGAGCGCCTCGAGATCGTTGTCCATGGCGAGCAGCACGTTGGAGGTGCCAGTGAAGGCCTCGCCGATGCCCTCCTTCAACGCTTCGACGCACCAGCGCTGCCACAGGAAAGAATGACGGCGGCGGGTGCCGAAATCCGAGATGCGGATGCCGGGCAGCGCCTTCAGCCGCTCGGTCTTGGCCCACATCTTGGCCTTGGCGCGGGCATAGAGCACGTCGAGCGCGAACGGCCCGAACGCCCGCATGGCCGCGCGAGATCGAAGTTCATTGATAATTGCCAGCGCCGGGATCTCCCACAGCGTCGTGTACATCCACGGACCGCTGAAGGCGAGTTCGTATTGGCCGTCGCGCTTGGAAAGCTCGTATTCGGGCAGCCGGAAATTTTCCAGCCAGGCGAGGAATTCCGGTTCGAATATCTGCTTGCGGCCATAGAAGGTGTTGCCGCCGAGCCAGATCATCTCTTTCTTAGAGAAGCGCAAGGTGCGGGCATGGTCGAGCTGCTCGCGCAGCTCCGTCTCATCGATCTCCTCGGCAAGGCGGACCGAGGTGGTGCGGTTGATCAGCGAGAAGGTGGCGTCGACCTTGGGATACATGCCCCAGATCATCTGCAGCATCAGAAGCTTGTAGAAATCGGTGTCGAGCAAGCTGCGGACGATCGGGTCGAGCTTCCAGGTGTGATTGTAGACGCGCCGCGCTATATCGGTCTTTGCCATCGCTTAATGCGCCTTCGTTGCTCGCTCTAGCTTTTGTCTAGCGCAATTCCGGACGGAAAACCGCTGCGCACTTTTCCTGGAATTGCTCCAAATGCCTCTTAGCATCGAATTTTTGAACGCGCCTCCCGCTTTGCGGGCTGGCCCGACAAAAAGAAGCCCCTGCTGCAAGCGGCGCCTACGGCAGTTTCGGCCTCAGGATGCGGTCTTGGCGCCGACCACCTTGAGCGCTGGACGCTTGCGGCGAATGCCGATGCGGCCTGCCACCGGTGCGTCAGCGCGGCGGTCGGCCTGTTCTTTCTCGGCAAACAGCCAGTCGATGAACAATTGCACGATCGGCGCCGACCGCATCTCATTGCGGCAGACGACGTAGAAATCGTCGACGGCCGGCACGGAAAGGCTGAACGGGGCGACAAGCAGGCCCCTGGCGAGCAGTCCGCTTGCCGTCACCGTATCGCCGAGCGCCACGCCATGGCCGTGAACCGCGGCCTCGGTCGCCATCCGCGCATCGCCGAGATGATGGCGACGGCCGCGCTCGAGGTCCAGCGCGTCGGCGGCGGCCAGCCAGGTATGCCATTCGCGGCCGTCGTCGCCATGCAGGAAGACGTGATCGGCGAGGTCGCGGACGGTGCGGATCGGGCGGTTGTTGATCAGCGTCGGGCTGACCACCGGGAACAGTTCGAGGCCCGACCATTTGCGCATCCAGCAGTCGGTCCAGCTGCCGCCACCATAGTGCACGCAGACATCGATATGCGGTGCGCGGACATCCTTGGCATCATTGGATGGGATCAGCGTCAGCCTGATATCCGGATATTGTGAGGTGAAGCTGCCCAGCCGCGGGATCATCCACAGCAACAGTAGCGCCGGCACGCAGGATACAGAGAGAACGCCGGTGCTGGCCGGCCTCGTCATGCGCTGCGTGGCAGCGGCAATGCCGTCGAAGGCGGTCGACACCGCCGGCAGCAACTCGGCGCCGTGCGGCGTCAGCTTCACCCGCTGACCGGCACGCTCGAACAGCTTGACACCCAACGATTGCTCGAGCGCCTTGATCTGATGGCTGATGGCGCCGTGGGTGACGTTGAGCTCAGCCGCCGCCTTGCTCAGCGAGGCGTGGCGCGCCGTTGCCTCGAAGGCGCGCAGCGGGTTGAGCGGTGGCAAACGCTTGGCCATTTGGACCCTAGGCTCTGTGAGATTTTCTCACAGATAACACCCTAACAATATCAATTGATTTTTCAATGCAGCTACGGGACACTTTGCCCAGGCATTGCATCAAGACGTGAAATCTGCAGGCAGCCGGCGGCTGCGGCTATCGAGGCCGCCGCCCGCGCGCCGCACCAGCCATGGAGGACCGACATGGGTTACGACCGCGGCAAGCTCGAAGCGTTGCGCCGCAAATACGGCGAGAGCCATGGCGGCGAAATGTTCGACCCGAAATTCCAGCGTGTCGCCGACAAGATCTTCTCCAAGACCGGCACGCGACTGGCGCCCTATTCCGGCATCCCGACCTTCCTCGCGGCGCCCTATCGTGAAATCGCCGCCGACAATCCGGATTTCGGCGATCTGCAGGTGGCGATGATCGGTGTGCCGATGGATCTGGGCGTCACCAACCGGCCGGGCGCCCGTTTCGGGCCAAGGGCACTGCGCGCCATCGAGCGCATCGGCCCCTACAATCATGTGCTGGAATGCGCACCGACGCATGAGCTGAAGGTCGCCGACATCGGCGACATCCCGTTCCAGAGCCGCTACCGGCTGGAGACCAGCCATGACGACATCGAACGCCGCACCAACCAGATCGTCGACGCCGGCGTCCTGCCCTTGTCTGTCGGCGGCGACCATTCGATCAGCCACCCGATCCTGAAGGCTGTCGGCAAGAGGGCGCCGGTGGGCATGATCCATATCGACGCCCATTGCGATACCAGCGGCCTGTTCGACATGACCAAGTTCCACCATGGCGGGCCGTTCCGCAACGCGGTGCTGGACGGCGTGCTCGACCCGAGCCGCACCATCCAGATCGGCATTCGCGGCTCGGCCGAATATCTGTGGGAGTTCACCTATGAGTCCGGCATGACCGTCGTGCATGCCGAAGAGGTGACCGGCCTCGGCATTCCCGCCATTATCGAGAAGGCGCGCAGGATAGTCGGCGACGGCCCGACCTATGTCTCCTTCGACATCGACAGCATCGATCCGGCCTTCGCGCCGGGCACCGGCACACCGGAAGTCGGCGGGCTGACGACGCGCGAAGTGCTCGAGCTGCTGCGCGGCCTGAAGGGACTCAACATCGTCGGCGGCGACGTGGTCGAGGTGGCACCGCAGTACGACGCGACCACCAACACGGCGCACGCCGGCGCGCAGGTGCTGTTCGAGATCCTCAGCCTGATGGTCTTCAGCCCGGCAATCACCGGCAAGGCGGGCTGACACGCTCGACCATGATCCCGAAAGTGGGAACCGGTTTTCGGAGAAGATCATGGTCCACCAGAGAATCCAAAGGCGACCGCCGCGCTGGAGCCGGCGGTTGCACTCAAACAAACAAGCTTCCAGCAGGGGAATGACAATGACACTTCACATGAAACTCAAATCGTCCATCGCCGCCGTGCTGATGCTCGGCGCGACCGGTTTTGCTTTCACCACGCAGGCCGTCAATGCCGACGCGATCGACGACATCGCCAAGGCCGGCGCCATCAATGTCGGCATCTTTTCCGACTTCCCGCCCTTCTCCTCGGCCAGCGCCGACATGAGCATCAAGGGCTACGACATCGACGTGGCGCAATCCATCGCCGACCAGCTCAAGGTCAAGCTCAATCTGGTCAGCGTGACCGGCCAGAACCGCATTCCGTACCTGACCGACAAGCGCGTCGACCTGCTGATGAGCGTCGGCTACTCCAAGGAGCGAGAGCAGGTAATCGATTTCGCCGCCGCCTACGCACCCTACTACATCGCCGTCATCGGCCCGGCAGCACTCTCGGTCAAAGGCAAGGAAGACCTTGCCGACAAGTCGATCGCCGTCAATCGCGGCACGCTGGAGGACACCTCGCTGACCGAGGCGGCACCCGCCTCGGCCGACATCCGCCGTTTCGACAACTATAATTCCGTCATCCAGGCGTTCATCTCGGGCCAGACCCAACTGATGGTGGTCGGCAACGATGTCGGCGCCCAGGTGCTCGCCCGGCAGGAGGAACTGAAGCCGGAGCAGAAATTCCAGCTTCTCACCTCGCCCTCGCATATCGGCCTCAACAAGAAGGAAGACCGCCTCAAGCAAGCGGTCAACGATGCGGTCGCCAAGATGCTGGCCGACGGCAAACTGGACGAAAGCTCGAAGGCCTGGCTGAAGACACCGCTCGATCCCGCCAATCTCAAGGATTGACGGCCAGTGACCTATAGCCTCGACTTCGGCTGGCTTGCCGGGGCAACAGGGGCGATCGCGCGCGGCGCGGCCACGACGATCCTGCTGATCACTGTCACCACGCTGGCGGGAACGTTGCTCAGCATCCTCGGCGCGGCAGGGCGGCGGAACGGTCCGCTGCTGCTCAAGCGGGCGATCGGCGTCTATGTCGAGATGATCCGCAACACGCCGTTCCTGGTGCAGCTGTTCTTCATCTTCTTCGGGCTGCCCAGCATCGGCGTCAGGCTCGATCCGGTGCTGGCAGCCATGTTGGCGATGACGCTCAACATGGCCGCCTACACGATCGAGATCGTTGGCGCCGGGCTCGACGCGGTGCCGCCCGGGCAGACGGAAGCGGCACTGGCGCTTGGGCTCAGGCCGCGCCAGGTCTTCATCAAGATCGTGCTGCCGCAGGCGCTCAAGGTGATCTATCCGGCGCTGACCAGCCAGATCGTCATCATGATGCTGGAATCCGCCGTGGTATCGCAGATCGCCGTTCGCGAGCTGACCTATGAAGCCGACATGCTGCAGGCGCGCACGTTCCGGGCTTTCGAGACCTATTTCGTAGTGACGATGGTCTACCTCGCCCTGTCGATTGGGCTGCGCCGGCTGCTGGTCGGCGGCGGCCGCCGGCTTCTCGGAGCCGGCGTGTCATGATCGAATTCACCTTCTGGGACATTCTGCGCAACCTGCTGCTGGCGGCGCGCTGGACGGTGCTCTTGTCGCTGGCCGCGTTTGTCGGCGGGGCCGTGGTCGGCATGATCGTGCTGTTCTTCCGGATCGCCAAGAATAAATGGGCGCGCCGGTTTGCCTCCGGCTACATCGCGCTTTTCCAGGGCACGCCGCTGCTGATGCAGCTCTTCCTGATGTTCTTCGGCTTGCCGATGCTGGGCCTGCGCATCGAGCCGTGGACCGCGGCGGTGCTTGGCCTGACCTTCTTCGCCAGCGCCTATCTCGCCGAGATCTGGCGCGGCGGCGTCGATGCGCTGCCGCGCGGCCAGTGGGACGCCGGCGCCAGCCTCGGCCTGCACTATCTGCAGGAACTCCGGCTGATCATCTTACCTCAGGCGTTTTCGATCACCCGCGCACCGACCGTCGGCTTTCTGGTGCAGCTGATCAAGTCGACCGCGCTGACGTCGATCATCGGTTTCGAGGAGCTGGTGAGGACATCCAACGCGATCAACAATGCGACCTTCGAACCATTCAAAGTCTATGGGCTGGTAGCGCTGATCTTCTTCGGCATGTGCTTTCCGCTGACGCAATACGCACGTTCGCTCGAGCAGCGGGCGGCGGCCCGCTGAGCGGGCGACCAGCAATTCAACGCCCGAATACCAGCGGCGGCGCGATCCTGTCACGCCGCAGCCAGCGCACCAGCAGGAGTGCCGCAACCACCGCCAGTCCCGACGACAGGCCGATCCAGATGCCGACGCCGTTGAAGCCGAAACGAAAGGCCAGCAGCACGCCGAGCGGCAGCCCGATGCCCCAATAGCCGATCGCGGCATAGATCATCGGCACCTTGGTGTCGTGCAGGCCGCGCAGCATGCCGCTGGCGACCGCCTGCGCACCGTCAAAAACCTGGAACAGCGCAGCAAAGGCGAGGAACGAGACGGCAAGCGCCACCACCTCGGCATTAGCCGGATTGCCCAGATCGATGAAGGCGCCGATCAAGAGATGCGGCCACAGGATCATCACCAGCCCCATCAGCGCCATGAAGGAGACACCGACGACATAGGCGGTCCAGCCAGCCCGGCTGACACCTTCCGGATTGCCGGCGCCGTGGGCAAGTCCGACGCGCACCGTCACCGCCTGGTTGAGGCCGAGCGGCACCATAAAGGTGACCGAGGCGATCTGGATGGCGATCGCATGGGCGGCAAGCGAAGCCGCATCGATCAGGCCCATGAGAAAGGCGGCCGCGTTGAAGATCGTCACCTCGAACGCCAGCAGGCCGGCGATCGGCAGGCCGAGCCGCAGCAGGCCCTTGAAGCGCGGCCAGTCGGCGCGCCAGAAGCGTCCGAACAGACGATAGCGCCGGAACTTCTTCTCAAGCATCACCACCATCGCCATGCCGGCGAACATCAGCGTGCTGGACAGAGTGGTGGCAAGGCCGGAGCCGGCGATGCCCATCGAAGGGATGCCGAGATTGCCGAACATGAACAGCCAGTTGAAGAAGGCATTGCAGGCGACGGCAACGAAAACGATGATCAGTGCCCAGCCCGGCCGCTCCAGCGCCGAAATGAACGAGCGCAGGACGATGTAGCCGAAAAAGGGCAGCACCGCCCATTCGAGCCAGCGCAGATAGATGCCGGCCTGGTGCGCCAACGCCGGTTCCTGACCCATGGCCAGCAACACGCTCTCGCCGTGCCAGAGAAGGGCCCATATCGGAATGCAAATGAGGATCGCCAGCCACAGACCCTGGCGCACGGTGCGGCGCAGGTCGCGCACCGAGTGCCGACGGCGGCCGAGCTCGGTCGCCATCATCGGCGAGGTCGCCAGCATCAGGCCGAGCCCGAAGATGAGCGGCATGAAGTAGAGGTTGGCACCAAGCGCACCACTGGCCAGCGTGTCCGGCCCCAGCCGTCCCATCATCATGACGTCGGTAGCGGTCATCGCGGTCTGGCCGAGATTGGTCAGCACCATCGGCCAGGCGAGCGCCAGCATCGCCCTGATTTCCCGACGCCAAAGGTTTTCCGGCGCGCGAGCGTCGGCTTCGATCGCAGACATTCTAGTTTTCCGCCTATCCGATTGCGGCACGTCGGCAAGAGCCGGAAGCCGCGTCTCAGCGCGGAAACGGCCATGATCGGCCGGATTCCGCATTACGGCGAGTTTGTCTATGAAATAGGCACCGGTGGCAAGAGGCTGACTTGCGGAAGGGTTAAGCCAGTCAGCTCCATGCAGGCTGTTGGAGAGGCTATGGAAGCCGCTATGGTCGCGGCAGATCCATTTGAAAGGCAGCCTGATGAGCACGTTTCCCGAAATCTATCTGGTTCGGCATGGCGAGACGGAATGGAGTGCGTCCGGAAAACATACCGGCCGAACCGACATACCGCTGACGCCGGTCGGCGAGGAGGCGGCAAGGCGGATCGCTGAGCGGCTCAAGGGCCTGTCCTTCTCGGCGGTGTGGTCGAGCCCGTCGCAGCGCGCCTTCAACACCTGTGCGCTGGCCGGCTTCGGCTCGTCAGGCGTGAAGAAGGACGATCTGGCGGAGTGGGATTATGGTGCCTATGAGGGATTGACCACCAAGCAAATCCTCGCCGAGCGCCCCGGCTGGCGTCTTTTTCGCGACGGCTGCCCGAGCGGCGAGTCCGCCACGGATGTCGGCTCGAGGGCGGACCGGATCGTCAGCCGGTTGCGCGAGGTCGGCAGCAATGTCCTGGTCTTCTCAAGCTCGCATTTCCTTAGAGTGCTGGCCGCACGCTGGCTCGGCCTGCCGCCGCAAGCCGGCGCGTTTTTCGTGCTGGATACCGCCAGCATAAGCGTGCTCGGTTATGAGCACGACCTTGACGAGCCGGTCATCCGGCGCTGGAACCAGAGATAGCAACCGATCCGATTTATCGGATCGCGTCCAGCGCCTGCCTTTGCCTGTGCATTTCGAGAAACACGCGGTAGTCGCGATCGAACCGGCCGGCGGCAGCCGGATTGGGCTCTCGCGTCCTGCCGCCCTGTTGCATGGCGACGCAGGCAGCGTTCAAATCGGGAAAAAGCCTGGCCGCGGTGGCGGCAATCATGCCGGTGCCGAGCAGCACCGCCTCGTCCGCCAGCGGCTCGACCACCGTGCAGCCGGTGGCATCGGCATAGAGCTCCATCAACAGCGGGTTCTTGGTGTGGCCGCCGGTGACGTGCAGCGTGTCGATCAGATAGCCGTTCTCGTTCAGCGCTTCCAGCACATGACGGACGCCAAGCGCGACGCTGACGGCGGTGCGCCAGTAGAGCTTGCACAGACTGTCGAAAGAGGCATCCAGCGTCAGCCCGCTGATGACGCCGACGGCATGCGGGTCGGCGAGCGGGGAGCGGTTGCCGTGAAAATCGGGCAGTACGTGCAGCCTTGCGGCGAGGTTGTCGCCCTCGGCGGCGCGCAGCCCGGCGACGCGGTGGGCAATCCTGGCATGCATGGCGGCATCCGGCTCGCCGCCGGCGCCATGCCAGCGGATGATGTGGTCGAGCAGCGCGCCGGTGGCCGACTGGCCACCTTCCGACAGCCACAGGCCGGGCAGGGCTGCGCCATAATATGGGCCCCAGACACCGGCGAAAGGCCGCGGATCGGGCGACATCGCCATGACGCAACTCGACGTACCGGCAATCAGGGCCAGATGGCGGCCGATGTTCGTTGCGTCACCGGCGAAACCGCCGAGCACGCCAAGCGCGCCGGCATAGGCATCGATGACGCCGGCGCCGACCCGGCATTTTTCGGTGAGGCCAAGCTCCGTCGCGGCTTGCGCGCCGAGCGGGCCGATATCGGCACCGACCGGGCTTGCCTTTTCCGGCAGGTTGCCGTGCTCAAAGACATCGCCGAGCCCGACGGCTTCGAAGAAGTCGCGCCGCCAGCCGGTCGCTTCATGGGCTAGATAGGTCCATTTGGCGGTCAGCGTGCATTGTGAACGGGAGAGCGAGCCGCTTGCCTTCCAGGTGAGGAAGTCGGTGAGGTCGAATAGATAGCCGGCTTCGTTCCATGTTCCGGGCAGGTTGCGCTTCAGCCACATCAGCTTCGGCGTCTCCATTTCCGGCGACATGACGCCGCCGATATAGTCGAGCACAGCGTGGCCGCTTTCAGTGCATTCATCGGCCTCGGCAATTGCGCGATGGTCGAGCCAGACAATGGTGTCCCAGCGCCTTTCACCAGTGACGGACACGCTGAGCTGGCCGCCATGCCGGTCTCGCACCACCAGCGAGCAGGTGGCATCAAAGGAGATGCCGACGATATCCTCGGCCCGCACGCCCGCCTTTTCGCGGGCAGCGCGGACGGCCATGCACACCGCCGACCATATATCCTGCGAATCGTGCTCGGCATGGTCGGCCTTCGGCTGTTGCATGGCGATCGGGTGCTCGGCGCGGCCGAGCAAGGCGCCACCGGTGTCGAGAATGCCGGCACGAGCGCTTCCGGTGCCGACATCGACCGCGCAAACGAAACTGTTGGTCAAGGTGTTCTTGCTCTCGCTCCCAGGCCTGCAATCAGATCGGGCAATTGCAGCATGTCAGCGAATATAAAGTCCGGCTCACTCGACGCAAGCCGCGCTTTCAATGCCGGGTTGCCGGTGTGCGAGCCGCCGGTGAAGGCAAGGACGCGCATGCCGGCCGCCCGCGCCGCTTCGATGCCGGCCGGGCTGTCCTCGACGACGAGGCAGTTTCGCGGGGCCGCTCTCATTTTATCTGCTGCATGGAGAAAGAGATCGGGCGCCGGTTTGCCCCGCGCCACCATGGCGGCGCTGAACAAATGCGGCTCCAGCAGCCCAAGCAACCCGGTGACGGCGAGCGCATAGCGGATGCGTTCCAGGGTGCCGGAGGAGGCGACGCAGCACGGTACGCCGAGCCTCGGCAGGACCTGTGCGATACCTGGCATCGGTTTCAGCTCCTCGCGGAATCTGCGCATCAGTTCGGAGCGCATCTCGGTCAGATGCTGGTCGGTGAGATCGAGCCCGAAGTCGCTTGCGAGGATTTCGCGGACGCTCTTCATGCTCTTGCCGAGGAAGTGCTCGTAGGCAATGTCCTCGCTGACGTTGCCACCGGCAAGCGCGATCATCTCCAGCAATGCCGAGACGGACAGCATCTCACTGTCCACCAGCACGCCGTCACAGTCGAAAATGACCAGTTCAGGCGTCATCGCGCTGGATCGGCTTCAGAGGTCGCCGGCGAGATAGCGCGTCAGTGTCGCGCGCGCGCCGTCCGCCCACAGCAGTCTCAGCGCTTGGCCGAAGGCTTCAGCGAACGGCGGCGAGCGGCCGACATCGCCATAGATGTCCTCCATGGCAAGCCAGGCGGCAGGCATGTCCCTGGCCGCCTTGGCCGTCGCCTGCAACCGGCCCCAGTTCGGGTCGTTGGGCTCGGTGACGGCACCGGAATCCGTCGTGCCGAAGCAGTAGCGACACCAGAGCGCCGATTCCAGCGCAAGGCCGGTGACACTTTTGCCAGCCTTCAGCCGGTCGGTGATGGTCGGGATGATGAATTTCGGCTGGCGGTTGGAGCCGTCGAGGCAAAGCCGGCGTATGGTGTCGCCGATCTTCGGATTGGAGAAGCGGTGCTCGATGAGCTGGTAGTAATCTTCGAGGTCGGTGTCCGGAACCGGCGGCACGGTCGGGATGATTTCGTCATGCTCGAGCTTGTCGAGGAAGCCGCGTACCAGCGGCTCCTGCATCGCCTCATGGACGAAATGGATGTCCATCAGCCCGGCCGGATAGGCGATGGTCGCATGGCCGCCATTGAGGATGCGGATCTTCATCAGCTCATAGGGCGCGACGTCGCTGACGAACTGCACGCCGACTTTTTCCAGCGGCGGGCGGCCGTCGGTGAAACGGTCCTCCAGCACCCATTGCTTGAACGGTTCGCAAAACACCGGCCAATTGTCGTCGAGGCCGAACTCGCTGGAGAGAATGCCGCGCTCGCGGTCGGTGGTGGCCGGCGTGATGCGGTCGACCATGCCATTGGGAAAGGTAACGTTCTCGCTCACCCAGTTTGCCAAACCTTCGTCGATCAGCCGCGCAAGGCCGATGACGCCATCTGAGGTGACGTGGCCGTTATGGGGGATGTTGTCGCAGGACATGATTGTGAAGGGCACGATACCGTCGGCGCGGCGGCGCAGCAGCCCGGCGAGGACGAGGCCGAAGACGGTCTTCGGCGTCGCCCCCGGCTCAGCGTCGGCAACGATGTCGGGATGTGTCGGATTGAAGACGCCGGATGCCGGATCGATGAAATAGCCGCCCTCGGTAATGGTCAGGGAGACGATCTTGATCGCCGGATCGGCAAGCCGCTCGACGATTGCGGCCGCATCGCCCGGCACCAGGAAGTCGATCATGACGCCGGTGACGCGCGCGCTCATATGGCCGCTGTCCTGCTCGACCACGGTGGTCAGCCAGTCCTGCTCCTGCAACTTGCCGCGGCCGACCTTCTCGCCCTCGAAGACGCCGGCGCCAACAATGGCCCAGTCGTGGCCGACACCCGAATTGAACAGGTCGTCGAGATAGACGGCCTGGTGCGAGCGATGGAAATTGCCGACGCCGAAATGCACGATGCCGGCCTTGAGCGCGGCGCGATTATATTTCGGGCCGGCGACCTTGGGCGGCAGCTTGGCGAGGATGGAAGAAGAGAGTTTCACGGTCATCTGCTTTTACCCTTTAGCGGGACGGCTCTTCCCCCCGCGGAGGAGACGGGGGGAAGAGCGCCTTCGCCCCCTCAACTCATCCACTGGCCGCCATCGACATTATAGGTCTGGGCGACGATGTACTCGGCCTCATCGCTGGCCAGGAACACCGCCATGCCGGTGAGGTCTTGCGCCGTGCCCATGCGGCCATAAGGCACGGCTTCGCCGACCAGCCTCTTCTTCTCGCCTCTCGGCCGGTTCTCGAACTTGGCGAACAAGGCATCGACATGGTCCCAATGCTCGCCGTCGACGACGCCCGGTGCTATCGCGTTGACATTGATGCGGTGTTTGATCAGGTCGAGCCCTGCCGACTGGGTGAGCGAGATGACCGCGGCCTTGGTGGCGCAGTAGACGGCAACCACCGCCTCGCCGCGGCGCCCGGCCTGGCTTGCCATATTGATGATCTTGCCGCCCTTGCCGCGGGCAATCATCGAACGGGCGGCGGCCTGCAACGTAAACAGCGTGCCGGCGACGTTGACCGAAAACAATTTGTCGTAGCTTGTCTTGGTGATCTCGACGATCGGCGCCAAGTCGAACAAAGCAGCGTTGTTGATCAAGATATCGAGGCCGCCGGCCCTGGCTTCGACCGCCTTGACGGCCTCATCGATAGACGCGAGATCGGTGACGTCGAGCTTTACCGCGTAGGCATTGCGGCCGATTTCCGAAGCCGTCTTCTCGGCGGCTTCGAGATTGATGTCGCCAATCGCGACCGTCGCCCCTTCGCGCATGTAGGCTTCGGCAAACGCCCTGCCGATGCCACGCGCCGATCCGGTAATCAGCGCCGATTTACCCCGGAGCCTCATTGCAGCATCGCCTTCCCGTCGGCGCCGAAACGATGCAGCTTGGCCTTTTCCGGCGTCAGGTAGATTGTGTCGCCGTGATGGGCGGCCAACTCGCCGTCGGCACGCACCGTCAGCTGCCCGACACCATCCGCCTGGACGTGCAAAAACGTGTCGGAGCCGAGATGCTCGGCAACCCCGACCGTCGCCTTCCAGTCGCCTGACGTCTTCGAAATGTTCATATGCTCCGGGCGGATGCCGACTGTCTTGGCGCCATATTTGGCGGCCGGCGCGCCTTCGATCAGGTTCATCTTCGGCGAACCTATGAAGCCGGCGACGAACAGGTTCTTCGGCGTCTTATAGAGCTCCATCGGCGAGCCGACCTGCTCGATATTGCCGGCATTGAGCACGACGATCTTGTCGGCCATGGTCATCGCCTCGATCTGGTCGTGGGTGACGTAGACCATGGTGGTCTTGAGCTGGTGATGCAGCTCGCTGATCTCCAGCCGCATGGTACCGCGCAGCGCCGCGTCGAGATTGGACAAAGGCTCGTCGAACAGGAAGGCCGATGGCTGGCGCACGATGGCGCGGCCGATGGCGACGCGCTGCCGCTGGCCGCCGGAGAGCTGGCCGGGGCGGCGGTCGAGGTAGTTGGTGAGGTTCAGGATCCGCGCGGCGTCCTTCACCTTCTTGTCGATGGTCGCCTGGTCCTCGCCCGCCATCTTCAGCGGGAAGGCGATGTTCTTGGCCACCGTCATGTGCGGGTAGAGCGCATAGGACTGGAACACCATAGCCAGCTTGCGCTTAGCCGGCGCCTCGCCGGTGACGTCGCGACCATCGATGATGATGGTGCCGCCGCTGGTGTCCTCGAGGCCGGCGATCAGACGCAACAGGGTGGATTTGCCGCAGCCCGACGGGCCGACGAAGACGACGAACTCTCCGTCCTCGATGACCAGATCGAGGCCGGGGATGATGGACGTCGCCCCGAAGGATTTGGAGACGTTCTTGAGCGTGATGTTTCCCATGGTTTCCTCCCCCGAAGGGCTATCTTTTCGTTTTGCGTCAGGCAATGCCCGCTACTTTACCGCGCCGAATGTCAGGCCTCTAACCAACTGCTTCTGGCTGAACCAGCCCATGATCAGGATCGGCGCGATCGCCAGCGTCGAGGCGGCCGAAAGCTTGGCCCAGAACAGCCCCTGCGGGCTGGAGAAGGAACTGATGAAAGCGGTGAGCGGCGCGGCCTCGGTGGTGGTCAGCCGGATCGTCCAGAACGCCTCGTTCCAGGCGAGAATGATGTTGAGCAGCATGGTCGAGGCGATGCCGGGGACCGCCATCGGCGTCAGCACGTAAATTATCTCGTTCCACAGCGATGCGCCGTCCATGCGCGCCGCTTCCAGGATCTCGCCCGGGATCTCGCGAAAATAGGTGTAGAGCATCCAGACCACGATCGGCAGGTTGATCAGCATCAGCATGACCATCAGGCCGATGCGGCTGTCGAGCAGACCGGTATCGCGGAAGATCAGATAGATCGGAAACAGAACGGCGACGGCCGGCATCATCTTGGTGGAAAGCATCCACATCAGGATGTCCTTGGTGCGTTTGCCCGGCGAAAACGCCATCGACCATGCCGCCGGTATGGCGACGAGCAGAGCCAGGATGGTCGAGCCGACCGACAGGAACACCGAGTTCAGGAAGAATTTGAAATAGCCGTTCTGCGCCTGGACCTCGGAATAGCTCTCCGTGGTTCCCGACGGGAACAGGTTGAAGCCCTGGATAGCCTCCTGCTCCGACTTGAACGAGGTGATGATCGTATAGAGGATCGGGAAGAAGATCAGCAGCGCGACGATCCAGGCGGCCGCGGTAGCAATCGTCTTGTGCTGGGTGGTGACTGCACGTGCCATCTTATCCTCCCTTATTTATCCAGGTTCTTGCCGACAGCGCGCATGGCGAAGAAGGCAACGATGTTGGCGAGAATGACGGCAATGATACCGCCGGCGGACGCCTGGCCGATTTTGAACTCCAGCAATGCCTTCTGATAGACGAGGAAGGGCAGGTTGGTGGAGGCGTAACCCGGGCCGCCGTTGGTGGTGACGAGGATCTCGGCATAGACCGACAGCAGGAAGATCGTCTGGATCAGGATGACGACGGTTATGGCGCGCGACATGTGAGGCAGCGTCAAATAGATGAAGCGGCTGATGAAGCCGGCGCCGTCCATTTCGGCGGCTTCCTTCTGCTCGCCGTCGAGCGACTGAAGCGCGGTCAACAGGATCAGCGTAGCAAACGGCAGCCATTGCCAGGCAACGATGATGATGATCGCCAGGAGCGGGTGCTGCCCGAACCAATCGATCGGCTGCCCGCCGAAGAAGCGCGCAATATCGGCGAAAACCCCGTACTGCGGATGCATGATCATGTTCTTCCAGACCAGTGCTGCCACCGGTGGCATGACAAAGAACGGCGAGATGACAAGGATGCGGACGATGCCCTGTCCCCACATCGGCTGATCGAGCAGAAGGGCGAGCAGAATACCGCCAATCACCGTGATCAAAAGCACGCTGACGACGATGGTGAGCGTGTTGAGGATCGACTGCAGGAATGCCGGGTTGGAATAGAACAGCGCGTAGTTCGAAAACCCGACGAAGCCGTCGCGCATCGGATTGAGCGGGTTGTATTGCTGGAAGGAAAACCACAGCGTGAATGCCAGCGGCACAATCATCCAGACCAGCAGCAGCACCACGGATGGCGCCATCATGAAACGGGCAAGCGAACGGGTCTGCTGAGTAGCCATGACGGTCACCCTTCGAGGTCGGCCAAGTTTTTCAGCGGTGTGAAAGCTGGCCGCCCGAACTGGGATTCGGGCGGCCGTTGCCGGTCGCCATTGGCAACCGGCACCGGGAGGAGCTTACTTGATGTAACCGCCTTCGGTCATCGTCGCGGTGGCGGCGTCCTGCGCCTGCTTCAAGGCATCGTCGACGCTCGACTGGCCGGCAAGTGCCGCCGAGAAGAGCTGGCCGACGGTGGTGCCGAGACCCTGGAACTCAGGAATGGCGACGAACTGGACGCCGACATAAGGCACCGGCTTGACGGTCGGGTGCGTCGGATCGGCGGAGTTGATCGAGTCCAGCGTCATCTTGGCGAAAGGTGCTGCCTTCTGGTATTCGGGATTGGCATAGAGCGACGAGCGCGTTCCCGGCGGAACGTTGGCCCAGCCTTCCTTCGAGGCGACGAGCTCGGCATAGTGCTTGCTGGTTGCCCAGGATACGAACTTTTGAGCGGCGTCGGCCTTCTGCGTGCCGGCGGGGATGGCTAGCGACCATGCCCACAGCCAATTGCCGCGCTTGCCGAGGCCATTGTCCGGCGCCAGCGCATAGCCGACCTTGTCGGCGACGGTGGAGTTCTTCGGGTCGGAAACGAAGGAGGCAGCGACGGTAGCGTCGATCCACATGCCGCATTTGCCCTGCTGGAACAACGCAAGGTTTTCGTTGAAGCCGTTGGACGACGCGCCCTCGGGGCCGTCGGCCTTCATCAGGTCGACATAGAACTGCAGCGTGTTCTTCCATTCGGGCTGGTCGAATTGCGGCTTCCAGTTCTCGTCGAACCAGCGCGCGCCGAATGAGTTCGACATGGCGGTCAGGAAGGCTATGTTCTCGCCCCAGCCGGCCTTGCCGCGCAGGCAGACGCCGTTCACGCCGTTGGCGCGGTCGGTCATCTTGTCGGCGGCCTGCTTGATGAAGTCCCAGGTCGGTGCATCGGGCATCTTGAGCCCGGCCTTGTCCATCAGGTCCTTGCGGTACATGACGAAGGAGCTTTCGCCGTAGAACGGGGCTGCGTAGAGCTTGCCGTCGACCGACAGGCCGCCGGCTATGGCCGGGATGATGTCCTTGACGTCGTAATCGTCGCCGAGCTTGTCGAGCGGCAAGAGCCAGTTCTGCTTGGCCCAGATCGGCACTTCATAGGTGCCGATGGTCATCACGTCGTACTGGCCACCCTTGGTGGCGATGTCGGTGGTGACGCGCTCGCGCAGAACGTTTTCTTCGAGCGTAACCCACTGCAGCTGGACGTCGGGATTCTTGGCGGTGAAGTCGTCGGTCAGCTTCTGCATGCGGACCATGTCGCCATTGTTGACCGTGGCGATGGTGATGGATTCGGCATGCGCGGCGAAAGCGAGCGCGCTGGCCGAGAACAGGCCTAGGGTGAACGTGCGAAGTTTCATCAAAATTCCTCCCATAAACCAAGATGAGCATTTGCCTTGGCTGTGAGCAATTACTCACTTGCGATGAATTATGTCAAGACGGATTCGTTGCTGCAGCGCAGCACGCCGGGTCTTGTGCAGCGGCAAGCCTGGGACGTTTGCGGCATGTCTGACGAAGGATTCGGCCGGGCTGATTGGGCCCGGCGCTTTGCTCGGGCTTGCTGGGACTCAGCCTACTGGCAAGCGATCTCGCTCAGGATCCAATCGCGGAAGGCGCGGATTTTCGGCACGTTGCGTCGTGCCGTCGGATAGACCAGCCAATAGGCGTGGCCGTCGTCGCCGACCAGATCAAAGGGCTGGATCAGGCGGCCGTCGGCAAGTTCGGTCTTGAACAGCGCCTTGGTAACGATCGCCACGCCGTGGCCGGCAATCGCGGCATTGGCCTCGTAGGCCTGCGCGCCCATGCTGGTGCCGGGACGCTTGGCCAGCTCCTCGACCGGCAGGCCGGCGGCGGCAAACCAGTCCCGCCACCAGATGTCACCCGGGTCGAGGATCGGCAGCCGCAGCAGGTCGGCCGGCTCCTTGACGCCGCCGATGCTTGCCGCGAGCTTTGGACTAAGGACCGGCGTGAAATCGGCCCTGAAAAGCATATGGGTCTCGACGCCCGGCCAGTTGCCGCCGCCGGAGCGGATGGCGATGTCGATATCCTCTCTGGTAAAGTCGACAACCCTGTTCGAAGTATCGACGCGCACCGCCAGCGACGGATGCGCGACCTGGAATGAACCGAGATGCTGCGCCAGCCAGTTGGAGGCAAATGTCAGCAGCGTCGAAACGCAAAGCAAGCCGTCGGCGCCGGTGCGCGCGGCGGCATAGGCGCCGCTCAACAGCGCGAACGCCTCGCTGACCGCGGGCGCCAGGCGCTGGCCGGGTTCGGTCAGCACGATCTGTTTTGGCTGGCGCAAGAATAGGGGCGCGCCGATGCGCTCCTCCAGAAGCTTGATTTGATAGCTTGCCGCCGCCTGCGTCATGCCAAGCTCCTGGGCGGCCTTGGTGAACGAGAGATGCCGCGCCACCGCCTCGAACACCCGGATCGCCTGAAGCGGAGGAAGCTGCGAAACCAGCTGTCGTGAATTGAGCTCCGGCATAAGCCCTCCTTATGGGCAGTGATCGACGTTTGATTGGCGGCACCGGCCGGTCCTACCGATATTCCGTATTGAAGATCAATTACGCCTAGAGATAGCGAAGGCTGACGATCATGACCACAATACAGGAAAAGCTGCTTCTTGCTCCAGCCCATGGCTGGTTTTCACAGTTGGCGCGGGGATTGGCAAGGCACGCGGCGCGGAAACGGGCCTATCTCGACGTCCGGGAGCTGCCGCCGCATCTGCAGCGCGACATGGGCTTTCTCGACGGCAACGATCCTTGCGGCCGGCACCAGTAGTGCCGCTCGTTTTATCGGGGCTTCAGGGGCGTTTCGATTTCCCATGATCGTTTCCGACCGCCAGCGGCTCGGAGATCATGCGCCCGCCAGCAAGGCGGCGGCGGTCCGCTCATCGGTGATGAGGCCATTGACCAGCCGCCGGTTGACGGCGGCGAAGATGCCCGGCAGCTTGCGGTCGCCCATGGCAAGCGCGATCACCAGCGACTTTTCGCGCGACGGCAGCGGTGCCGACGACACCCGATCATTGGTGATGCCCTCGATCATGCGGCCGTCACGATCGAATACCCAGCCGACGATCTCGGCGACGCCGCCGGCCTTCTGCAGCGCCTTTAATTCACCCTCCGAAATGAAGCCGTCCTCGTAAAGCGGCGCCTTCGGGCCGAGATCGCCGATGCCGACAAAGGTGACGTCGGCCTCGGCCGCAAGCGCCAGCGTCGGCTGGATCATCGGCTGGCTGAGCAGCATCTCGCGCTCCTCGGGCGAGGAAGCGATGACCGGCAAAGGCATCGGAAACGAACGCGCCTTGACCCTGTCAGCCATGGTGAAGATGACGTTGTAAAAGGCCGCCGAGCCGTCCGGCGAGATGTTGCCGGTCAGCGATACCACCTTGTGCTGCGGGCATTCCATCGGCGGCAGTTGCTCGATCGCGGCCTTCAGCGTGCGGCCGGTGCCGATCGCCAATACGCTAGGCCCCCGCCCCCCCCGCCCCCGGTCGAAATCGGCCCCCCCCCCCCCCGCGCCC